>NZ_RCHM01000009.1:0-766857 GCF_003671475.1 Ketobacter sp. GenoA1
CTTAATAACGCCACGTCGATCACTCCTGAGTGCTCCTGCATCAATGGGTGCAGGATGAGTTGAACGTGGGTCAAAATTCGATGCAAATTATGGGGTCAGGTGGGTCAATTTTGGGTGCAAATCAACATGGGGTCGTTTCTGAGGGCTGCCACTGTCTGGCCCATCTGGTTCAGGTCAAGACCGTTGCGGTTTTGTATATCCACGTGTGCGTTCATCTATGTTACCTCGCTTATTCATCTGTCCAAGGGGACCCGGGAACCGGGAGGCGCTTTTCTGTAGCGTCTGGGTGTAAAGTAAGGCAATGTAGCGGAGGCAGTCAGATGGATATCTGACAAAAAGGGGGCATTCGTGCCATTAATTTTAGGGGGGTAGACAATGTCGCGTCCGCAGAAGAAGGTTCTGATTCTGGCATTGCCAGAAACGGCAGGATCTGCGCTGTACGGGATGGTGGATGTGCTCAGTGCCACGGGTAATATTTGGCAAACGCTGGTGGGGCACGAAAGCCCGTCGAAGCCCTTCGATGTGCAGATTGTTTCGGTGGATTCGAAGCCATTCCGGTGCGGCCATGGGATACCGGTTGAACCTGCGTATCCCATCGCTGATGCGCCTGCCTCTGACATCCAGATTCTTCCGGAGATCTGGCTCGGGCCCCAGGAAGTGATCAGTGACCGCTATGATGGACTTATGGACTGGATCAAGCTTAGGTTCCGCTCGGGCACAACGATCTACTCAGCCTGCTCCGGGTCAGTCTTGTTGGCTGAGAGCGGCTTGCTGGATAATTGCGAGGCAACCTCTCATTGGGGTTATCAGGAACTGTTTCGGATGCACTATCCGAAGGTGCGCTTCCGGCCGGAGAGCAACCTGGTTTATGCCCATCCTGATGGTCGGCTGGTGACGGCGGGCGGAACGACCTCGTGGCATGATCTGGCGCTGCATATCATTGCCCGTCATGTAGGGGTTGGCGAAGCGCTTCGCATTGCCAAAGTGTACCTGCTGAAATGGCATCAAGAAGGCCAGTTGCCGTTTGCGGGCCTGGTGCGGCAAACTCATCATGCTGACTCGGCGGTGCGCAAGTGCGAGGAGTGGCTCAAAGTGCATTACCGTGATCCGGCGGCTATCTCTCTGTTGGTGGAGGCCTCATCTTTGCCAGAGAGAACACTCAAGCGGCGCTTCAAGGCGGCCACCGGATCTTCAATGATCGAGTATTTGCAGAACCATCGAATCGAAGAGGGCAAGCGTCACTTGGAAGAAGGCAAGCTATCTGTAGAAGATGTGAGTTTGGCGGTGGGCTACGAGGATCTGTCCTTCTTCCGCCGCCTGTTCAAGCGGTTGACGGGGTTGACGCCTGGCGAGTACCGGCGCCTGTTTCGGCCGTTGATCGAAGAGTCGGCAGCACCAGCCGGGTTCTAAGCAGGCCCCACGGATGATTTACCTGAGGCCACGCTGGCACCGGCAACGGCATTTGCCAAGGCTCCCAAGCTGATTGTGTCAAGCCGGCCGATTTCCGCTTCGCCTTTTCTACAAAGCTGTGCCTGTTCCTGGCCTTATGCGTGGCGGGGTATAATAGGTGTGATTAGGCTCTGGAGTTCAGAGCGAAGAACAAAAAATATGGTGTTTGATCTTGTTTTCAATTCAAACGAAAAGTATGTAGATAAACTTATTCAATTATTGAGAGCGAAGTATGATGAACTGTGAACTCATCAACATAACACTGAATTAAGTGCAGTTAAGGAAGATCAAGTGCGCTATCGAACTATCCAAGAATCAGATTATGAATATGTGATTGAGAGGCTAAATTCGTGGTGGGGTGGCCGGAATATGGCTGATATGTTGCCTCGTTTATTTTTTACTTACTTTCATGAATCGAGTTTCATCTGTATTGATGAAGAAAAGATTGTTGGGTTTTTGGTTGGTTTCGTATCCGATTCTGTTAAGGATACAGGATACGTGCATTTTGTCGGTGTAGACCCAGAATATAGGCATTCAAATATAGCCAGAACGCTTTATTCCATGTTCTTCCAGTACTGCAAAGTGAAGGACGTAACTGCTGTTAAATGCGTAACATCCGACGTCAATAAAGCCTCAATTGCGTTCCATCAAAAAATTGGTTTTGAGGCGTCAGGATGTGACGACAAAGGAAATCCCGTTGTTGCTTTGAATTATGATGGGCCAGGAGAACACCGGGTTCTCTTTGAATTGCAGCTTGGCCGCTTATAGGGGCACTATACTAGAATAGAAGAACGGAATTTGAAAAAGAGAGTCCTTCAGGTGAAATTAGAATTTTGGTTCGAATTTGGCAGCACCTATTCATATCCATCAGCAATGCGAATAGAGGAATTGGCCACGCAAAGTGGGGTGAGTTTGGTGTGGAAGCCATTCTTATTAGGCCCAATTTTTAAAAGCCAAGGTTGGAGTGATTCACCTTTTAATCTATATCCTGCCAAAGGTAATTATATGTGGAGGGATTTAGAAAGAATCTGTCGAAATCGAGAGCTGGAATTTAGAAAGCCCACAGTATTCCCCAGAAACGGCTTGTTAGCTGCAAGGGTAGCGTGCCGGTTTTCTGAACAAGATTGGATTGCAGAGTTTGTGAGGAACGTTTTTCGTGCAAACTTTCAATTGGATAAGGATATATCGAACCGGAACGTTGTGAAAAGCTGCTTGCCGCTTTCAGTTGAAGAGTCTGAGTCAATTCTTAGTGAATCAAAAACTGAGCGTTCAAAAGCGCTGCTAAGAAATAATAGTAATATGGCCGTAGAGCTTGGAATATTTGGTGCGCCGTCTTTTATCGTCGGTAATGAGTTGTTTTGGGGGGATGACAGGTTGGAGCAGGCAATCGAGTGGAGCAAGCAATAGCGTGAGCCCTATAACAAGCGGCTGAGGTTCAGATGATATTAGGCTCCACTACACAACGCCCCTGGTGTATGGCGTAAGGAATATTCAGAATTTATGATCAGAAGTTTTAGTGCCTACATTGGAATATGTTCACTTACAATTGGACTGGTTACGTTGGTTTTTGAGGATTCACTGCCTGAAAGTTTGAAGTTCGCCAGTGTATACAGTGTTGTATTGGTATTATTAGGTTTGCTTCTATCTTATTACGGACGTCACTATTTAAAAGGTTGGTTGGCGTACTTGTTATTTTCCGGTGATGAATAATATGTGAGGGTCATTTTAGATGAGAAGAAATAGGCTTGTACTCCAGTTGCGCTGGTTATTCATGGTGTTTTAACGACAATTATTTAGGTTGATCTGCATAATTATGGGTATAGACAGTTTCTTGGATAGTGGGGTATATACTTACATGAAAGCTAAGGCAGCTTACTCTAAATAGCTTACGGATGGGTGGTAACTGATATGGAAATTGAAAAGAATATGGTTGCGGTGATAACGGGTGCTTCCCGAGGGCTCGGGGTTTTTATTGCTAAAGCGCTTGCTGAAAGAGGTGTCTCACTGGTGCTGGCCGCACGATCAAAGGATGATCTTGAAAGCGTAGCAAATGATGTAAAGCGTGCGGGCGTCGATGTTTTACCTGTTGTTACCGATATTTCTGATACGGATTCTTTGCGTGATTTGTTAGACGCAACGTCAAAGCGTTTCGGCCGGCTGGATATTCTCGTGAATAACGCGGGCTGCGACTACGCTTATCCTTTCGATAAGATTGAAATATCCAAAATCTCAGAAATGGTACAAGTAAACCTGGTAGGATTAATGGCCCTCACCAGGCTATGTATACCAGAGATGCTGAAGCATAACGGGGGCCATATCGTTAATATTGCATCCATTGCTGGTGTCATGCCGTCAGCGTACCAAGAGGTTTATACGGCAACAAAGCATGGCGTTGTTGGTTTTACTCGTGCTTTGCGCGCATCATCTCAGGATATGAATTGGCCTATTAGTGCCTCAGTTATATGTCCAGGCTTCATGGATGACGCTGGAATCTATGAGAATATGAAAAGAGATTACGGTGTTAAGGCGCCTAATGCGTTAGGGAGCATGAGTGCCTCAATGCTGGGAGATCATGTGATTCGTGCAATCGAGCAGGACATACCTGATATCATGATGATGAAGGGGGCTCCCCGTATTGCAACCGCATGGCTCGCGCTGTTCCCCAGAGTACATGAGAACATATCAGCAAAGCTCAAGACAGCAGAGATTTTCCGTAAGGTAGCGTTCGCTCATGCGCGAGAACATAAGTAACTTATTCGCTTATCGAGAAGTGGACTGTTCCCATTACAGTTGTCATCTGGTGAGTTAGATGCACTGACATGATAACGAGCGTAACATTGAAGACATTGGCGTCATGGGTAATCAGATTTTGAATAGTGCGTTTGGGGTTTAGACATTTGCATTGCTCAGCCGCTGCTGTCGGTGTTAAGTTGCCATGTCAATTACTCCAAGCAAGGGTGCGAAGCTACGCACAGGCTTAGGCGATCAGAGCAGTTCGAAGAGTGAGTTTCTGATGCCCTGAGTTAGGACGGCTTCTCCTAAGGGCTTCGATTTATTTATCTACGCAGCCATCTCTTTCTTGTTTCATTTTCATGTTTCCTTTCATGCTTTTTTATTCATTTTCTTTACATTGTCTTCTCCCGCCCCGGTGAGTTCCGGTACTAAGAATTATGCCAAGTGGCCAATTATGTGCTATTACTGAATTGATTAAAAAATGATCAGTGGGCGCGAGCAGCATGGTGTGTTCACTGGAGTTACCTATAACTGAGCTGACATCTTTTGGTTGCAGTCATTTATAAAACAATCAGGGAGAATCCCAAGTGAATCTTAGTAATCGTTTTACTCGATATTGTGTTCTATTAATCACGTCTATATTCGCCTGCAGCACCTATGCTTTCCATTATTCCCCGTTGCCGGAAAAGCCGCTTATCCTGATCGGTGCTTCCTATGCCAACGGAAATACACCGTTACAGCAGGATTTGCAGGGCCCGCTGTTCGGTATTTCGGTGGGAGCCGGTGACTATGTTGATTTGGGTATTGCGCTGTCACGTTTCGGAGCAAAGGTAAGCAATGAAGGCCAGGCGGGAGCCACCACGTTCAGCCGAATTACCTGCAACCCTGTATGTGGTACTGCCACGTGGGACAGTTATTCCACTCAACTGCAACGCGCGTTACGGCGGGTAACCATCTTCGATGCCAATGGTCCGGCCGGCTATAACGCAGATTATGTCATCATCAGCCTCAGCAACGATTGCTTGCACTCCGATTCGTTCGGCATGGACCAGGCGCTAACAAGCCCTTGCTCCCTTGCCGAGCAAAACGCTTCCGTGGACCGTCTGATTGCGGTGGGACAGGAGGTTCTGAATCTGGGTATGACGCCGGTGTACGCCAAGTTTACCAGCGCTGATAATCTTGATCTGCCGCTGTTTGCCCAACTTTCCGGGCTCACTTGGGTGATGACCAATGAGCAATACGATTCTTTCGGTGAGCTGTATGCGTTCAGAATCAGTGAGGAGCTGCCTGGCGCCATTTTGGTTAACGCCTGGGAACACTTTGCCCACAGGGGAGACGGTATTCACCCTGATGACGCCACCACGATGCGGGCGGCATATCACTTCCTGCGCGCCATTTACCTGGATAAACAGCACCAATAATGTCATCGCGTACCCGTGCTGGCCATATGCGCCAGCACGGGTAGCGTCTCTCTTAAGTAAGATTCCATTTGATTCAACCTGCTTGTACGTGCGCGGTTTCTAACTGAAAAATTAGTGTGTTGAGCACCATTACTGTATCGTCAATCGGTAACTAATTTCTGGCAAAGAGGCTGCTGAACCTAGTGTGATCGACAGTCACCTGAGTTAGGAGCTTCTCTCGATATGGTTCGCTCCACCGGCGATGGCGGATTAGCATGAGCTGCAAAAGTAACGGATGAGATAACACACCCATAGTGTCTTTATTTAGCAGGCTAAAAGTGGAATTGATTTACCCAACGAATTATCGGACGATTGAAGTGGCGCGGTTGCGCATATCTGCTTATATTGAAAACTTCTATAACTGCAAGATTTCGCACTCATGATCAATCAGCGCAAACATTAATTGGAATCTGATATGCATGAAGAGAAAGAGCCAGAGAAGCCGTTGCCCAGTAACTTGGAAAACCGCTTTGAGTTTATCCTTTGGAGCTCTCGGCTGCTAGTGATGCTGGCTGTCGTTCCAAGCCTTTTGGGTGCGGCAGTTTTGTTTCTAATCGGCACCGCAGATTTGCTCGGCATCGTGGCCGACACCATTGCGTACTATTTAGGGTTCGGCACAGGTGATATTCACGACACAGTTATTCCTAAAATTATCATAGCCGTTGACATCTACCTGATTGCTATCGTCCTGTTGATTTTCGGTTCTGGCATCTATCGTTTATTCATTTCACCGATTGACCAGTCTGAAAACAGAATCCCTAGCCATCCGTTTAACGTCGGTTCTTTCGATCAGCTCAAAGACAAGATAGCTCGGGTTGTAATACTGGCTGTAATTATTGAGTTCTTCAGAGCTGTCGTTGATATCAAGTTTCAAACTCCTTTGGACGCAATATACCTTGCAGTATCGGTTTTGGCGTTGGCCGGTGGGCTGTATCTGATGAGTCACGCCCACAGCAAGAACTCTGATGATTGAGTGTTCGGCCGGATATGCCATCTAACGGTGCGGTAATTAGGCGGGGTTGGTGCGCTCGCTGTTAGGCCCGTAAAGTACAGGATTTTCTAAGATGAAAAAATTGGTAATTCTGGTGGTTGTTGGTGTTGGCTTATTCAAAGCTTATGGCTTTTATAAAGTTGAATCGCTTCCACCGATATATGACCATCCTTATGTAGTGGTTTATGGTAGGGATTCATGTGGTTTCACCCAAAGAACCAGAAGCGCTCTTAAAGAAGCAGGAATAAATTTTGAGTACTATAGTGTAGATGACAAAAGTGTTGCTGATACGCTGCATAAGCGTATGGAACAGAGCGGAATTGATGCGCGTCGGTATTTGCTGCCGGTGGTAGACGTCAATAATACTATTGAAATTCGGCCTGATAACTCAGATCTAATATAAAAGGCGAGTGGCATAACGTTATAAATCTGTATTCGAATGCTAACGCCTCCTGTCCTGTTTCAATGAGGCTCAACTACCCGAATGCGTTCGATTTGCTTGGGGCTAAGTTGAATGTGCAAGTAAGTAAAATAACAGTATCTAAAATAGATGAAAAAAGGTGTGTCATGAGAAAATTATCATTATTCATTGTTGTCTTCTTTTGTTCTTCGTTGGCTTTTTCTGACACGTTGACAGAAAAACAGGTCCATCAACTGATTGATAGGATGGACTCAGCGATAAACGCTAAGGATGCGAAAGCTGTGCTTGAGGAAATGAGCGACAACATTGAGATAGTTATTAATATCGAAGCTCAAGGCCAAACTCAAACAATGAGGCCATCTAAAGCAGAATATAAGGATATGCTTGTGGCGACGTGGGTCCATTATTCGGAGTATAAATATGATAGGGGCAATACAAAAATATCCATCAATAACGATCAGGCGGTAATCTCAGCGGATATAACAGAATCCATCAATATAAACGGCCAAGAGATGACGGGGCAATCAAAGGAAAAAGTTACGGTTCAGATTGTGGACGATAAACCCAAGATTACTAAGGTGGTTGCATTTACCAGTATGTGATTATGCTGCGTATTGGGTTTGAACATCAGCACCGCGAAAATCAATCAAGTAGGATGATGGTGTAACGCGAATTGTATATCGAACTCAAGACTGCGTATTTAGGTAGATTCAATTAGTGAAGTAGGCATTTGACGATTCGTTGGGCGGTTATTGCATTGATACCAAGAGGCATATTGGGTCAAGGCCAATTGATACGTAAAATTCACTTCAAACCTTACTAGAAGGTTCGATATGGAAAAGCAGCTATCCTTTCTCATTGAGATCGATAAGCTTAAGAATGTGATAAGGAAATCACCGTTAATAGATCGGTCCAGGCGTGAAAATTCAGCGGAGCACTCCTGGCATTTGGCACTGTATGCTTTGGTATTGTCGGGAGAAGCTAACGTTGGGGTCCACATAGATAGGGTTATCCGCATGTTGCTATTGCATGATATTGTTGAAATTGATGCAGGTGATCACCCAATTCACGAATCAAACAATTCCGAACATCAGCGAGAGCTTGAGCTGAATGCGGCGCGCCGTATTTTTGGGCTTCTTCCATCAGAGCAAGCAAAAGAGTTTATGGATCTTTGGTTGGAATTTGAATCTGGTGAAAGCGATGACGCGGTCTTTGCAAAATCATTGGATCGCTTCCAGCCTCTCATTCATAATGTTGAAACAGGTGGTGGTACATGGGTAGATGCCGATGTCACTCAGCAGCAAGTGAAAGAGCGCTATGGGCGCCCCATTTCTGCGGGATCTGCTTCTATGTGGCGTGTGGCAGAAGAGCTTGTCGATAATCACTTTGACTGAGCGTTACAAATTTCTGCCTATAAGTCATCAGAAGCATCATAATAATGACAAACTCGATGTTTCGGATTAGATTGCAGTGCTGGTACGCCTTTGTGTCATGATAAAGGTTTAGCATGTTTGGTGGTCTGGTTAATGGATCACTTTTGGAGTCTGTGGATAACAGCGAAGTTTGATGATTTTTTCTACAGTCTCGCTATGCAACCATCGAGGCTAATCGATATGTCCATAAAAGACAAAGATTCGTCAAAGAATCCTCAACTACTTTCTGGCGGAAATCCACAAATATCAAAAGGAGATGGCCGCGAATTTGTCGATGCATACATCAGCGCAATGCCAGGATGGAAGCAGGATGTAGGTAGGAAGCTCGACGAGTTAATACTGAGATCGGTGCCTGATGCAAAGGTGGCCGTTCGTTGGAATACTCCATTTTATGGTGTTGAAGGTAATGGGTGGTTTATTGCCTTCCATTGCTTTTCAAAGTATATAAAAGTGACGTTTTTTAAGGGTGCATCGCTGATCCCGATGCCGCCTGAACGCTCCAAACAAAAAGATACGCGCTACTTTCATATTAAAGAAAACGATCAAATTGATGAGGCTCTATTTACCCAGTGGATTGAGCAGGCCTCAAAAATACCCGGCGAAAAAGTATTCTAGTTTTTACCTTTAAGGTATAGGCGGTGCAAATAGGTTTCGTACATTCTATGCGGTGAGCTTCATTATGCTCGGTCGGTGTTGAAAGTGTTAGGGGTTATATTGTACAGAAGAAATAGCTATTCCTGAGAATATAGGCAACTGGTGGGATAAGCAAACAGTGATAAGATCACTAGAAGGCAAAGTGTTTGAGCGCAACTCCGGAGAAGAGCATGGAGTTGCCCAGTTTAATTAAGGAGTTAACATGTCCGGGCCTGCTCGAGCGGGGCTCTTCGTGTATGCGGTTGACGCAACACGAGTAGCACGTTTCTATCAGAATGTGGTTGGTATGGAGATTCTTCATGAGCGGGAAGATCTGATCGTGCTGCAATCACCAGATATTCAACTTTTGGTACATAAAATCCCAGCAGCGATCGCTAATGGAATATCAATTGAAGTTCCACCTATACGGCGTGAGAATACGGCGCTGAAGTTTTTCTTCACGGTGCAATCGTTGGATTCAGCGCGAAACTCCGCTGGTGAATATAATGGTGAAATTTTTAATGAAACCTGGGACGGGCCGGGATTCATCGCATGTAATGGAATCGATCCAGAGGGCAACGTATTTCAAATACGTGAAGGTGTGTAGGTAATAGATGAGCTAAGCGTTCATTATAGGTTTTTAATGTTGCCGACCTTTCAAAGAAAGCAAGCCATGTAACCATGGCTGCTCCCCGGTTAGTTGAGTGACATACCGTTGTGAGAATAAAACGATGAATAAAGTTTTGTTGATTGGGGCGAGTGGCAGAATAGGCCGCTTATTGTGCGAAAAATATTATGATTCTTTCGACTCCCTGGTGGCAATGGTTCGGAACACGGATCAATCCGGCTTGCCCCCTCAAATCAATCAGATTGAAGCCGATTTGGAAAGTGATATATCCTCGGTAATGGAGGGTGTAGATACCGTTATTTTCTCGGCAGGATCAGGTGCTGGTACTGGTTTGGATAAAACACTTCTGGTTGATCTATGGGGTGCTTGTAAGGCGATAGACGCCGCTAAGCATAATGATGTCGGGCACTTTATCATGGTCAGTTCTCGTGGTGCTGATGATCCAGATAGAGGTCCGCGCCCAATTAAGCCTTATCTGGTAGCAAAGTATTTTGCTGATGAATACCTGAAGAACTCAGGGTTATGTTATACGATTCTAAGGCCTGGTCGATTAACAGATTTGCAGGGTACGGGATCTATTGATATTAGCCGTCCAGTTAATCCGGATGCACAAGTCATATCCAGAGAGGATACAGCCAGAGTAATCGCACACTGCGTGAATAATCCGAAGGTCAGAAATAAAATATATGAGCTGTATGAAGGTGAATCAAGGATTGAGCAAGCTATCGCCTGATCACACCTCTGATAAACCAAGTGACTGGAACTGAAGCTTAAGCTAGGGTGTTCAGAAAGCTAGGGTGTTCAGAAAGCTGGGGTTAGTAATGATGTGTATTGTGGTTAGAGCGTTTCCCAAGGTTTCGTCTCGGGCTATTTTCGCGGAACCTAAGTATGGGCTGATATTCGGTACTAACAAAATGGAGTGATAGCTGGAATCAGAAAAGGGCCAACTCATGACGGATAGATTTGTAGTGAAACGCAGAGTCCTGTTCGGGGATTGTGATCCTGGCGGGATTCTATACACACCGCGAGCTGCACATTACATTGTGGAAGCGGGGCTTGATTTTTTTCGAGCTCGCCTCGGTGATGGTGCCGAAAGGAAGCTATTCGAGCAGGGTATCGCACCTCCAGCCAGGGCTTTTTCAATTGAGTTCCTGAAACCGATGACCTGGGATGACGTGATAGAGATCGAAGTACAGGTCAAAGAAATACGCACCCATGCTATTGTCTTACGCTTTTTCGGAACAGTATCCGGCTTTGATGTGTTATCGGCGGAAATTACTCAGGTGATTGTTTCTACCAATACAATGCAACCAACACCGGTAACAGACGAATTGAGAGCTAATTTATTAGGTAACGCAAATGGATGACCACAGAGCTAATTGTGTTTGTCCGTTCACCTTTATTGACTGCGTATTAGATTGGAATTAAGAAGTAATTATCGTTACCGGGAGTTGACGAGATTATCATTATTGTCCGTCGGCTTCTTTCACCACTTCGTTTTTTAACATAGATGTTATGGCGATAGGTTCAAGGATAGAGTATGAAACAGGAAATGAGGATAGTCATCCTGAGTGCGGTACTGGCTTTTTTGGGTAGCACAGTGGGTGCATTCTTGTCGTTCCAATTGGGCGAAAAAGCGTGGGAAAGGGAAGTTCAGTATGATCATAAGAAATTTACGGTGCAGCAAAGAATTAAATTGGTAGAGCGATTGGCAAAAGCAGTAGCGAGCCTTGATGAAATACAGAAGAATATTGAGTTAATTAAGATTGACCGTAACGCCAGAACTATAGCGCTGGAGCAGGGACAATCCCCGCCAGTAATAAGCGAGGTTTCTGAGAAACTATCCAATAGGTTGGTCCAGATTGAGGCGGAGTATTCAGCGGTTTTGTCTCTTTTGCAGGTATTTTATGGCCCAAAAACCAATAACTCAGTTAATAAGTTAATCGCCGCTAAAGTTTGGTACAAGCCGAAAGAAGAAGATATCTTAAAGCTCTATGACGCCATCGGGCAGGAGCTGTATTGGTTTCCATAGTTGTGGGAGTGTTTATATCACTGGTTTGCGTTAAAGTGTGGTTGTACCGTTTGAGTGATTTGGTTGTATGATCAAGTTGATTCGTATTCTAAGATTGTCGAATCCGGATGGGAGTGGATATGAGTGCAAAAGTTGCGGTATTTGGAATATTACGGTTTCCAGCAGAAAATGTAGCAAGCGTGTTGCCGTATCTGGAAGAGTTCGTCAGGAAAACCCAGGAGCAGGATGGTTGTATTCTTTATGAGGTCGCAGAAGACCCATTTGATAAGGGCCTGATACGCTTTTCTGAGCTGTGGCCAAGCCGGGAAGCGTTAGAGAATCACTTGGTCGCTCCACACATTGAGCCCTGGCGTATCAGTGCCCGTCAACACGGTTTGATGGAGCGGGTATTCCATTCCTACGATATAGTGTCTGATGCCATCGCAGTTTGAGCGGTTCCTATATTCTTAGATGCCCCGGGTTGGATATTTCTGCTCGGATATCTCTGCTTGGGTGCTCTATGGTTACGCTCTATTGCTTTTTTTGTCATTCAAAAGGCTGAAAATTATGAGAGGTGATATGTATCGGGTATATGGAGATCTTCAGTCAGGTAATTGCTACAAGGTTAAGTTGTTGATGCAATTGTTGGGTCTTGAGCACGAATGGGTTCATGTCGATATTGTTGCCGGTGATACCCGTACACCTGAGTTTACCCGAATGAATGGCAATGAGAAGATTCCTGTATTGCAAGTTGGGGAGTCGGAGTTTCTTGTCGAATCCAATGCGATCCTGAACTTTTTGGCAGAGGGTAGCGCATTGTTGCCAGGGTCGGGATTGGATCGTGCGAAGGTGTTGCAATGGCAGTTCTTCGAGCAGTATAGTCATGAGCCTTATATTGCCGTTGCCCGATTCATTAACAAGTATCTGGGCCTCCCTGAATCACGTAAGGAGGAATACTTGTCAAAGCAGGAGGGCGGCAACAGGGCCTTGTCTGTAATGGACAGTCACTTGGCAGGTCGCGATTATTTCGTTGGTGATTCTCCCACTATCGCGGATATAAGTTTGTATGCTTATACCCATGTTGCTCATGAAGGTGGGTTCGATCTTTCCGGATACCAGAATATTGTCAGGTGGTTGCGGAGAATCGAGTCATTGCCCGGCTATTGTGGCATGACGCCATAGATGGGACACCAACTCAATCCTTCTTTTGGCTATTCTTTCCGGGCCAGGGGCACGTTAAGATACGACGCTTGACCATTTGATCGAACGATATTTTTTATTCTTGGGGAAATTTTATGGCTTGGACGAGTACGCTTGGATTTGTCACTTCCGGTGGGCGTGGCAGTAAGGCGGTACCGAAAAGTTGCATTGAGTCTGCGGAGTACATTATCCAGTGTTACCACGCTCAGAAAATACTGCCGTGGGCAGCCGGTCAGTCCAGGGCGCCGCACGTTTACGCGGAATTTGGTAACAAAACGTTCAATATCAGTGATACGCAGGATTTTCATAATAGTGCTGCGGGAATCACCGACTATGATTTTGGTGATAGCTTACCTGCCGAAGGGCAGGGGATTATCTGTTTGAATAAGACCGGTGCCGATCTTACCTCAGATGGCGGGTACAACATGCATCTGGGGGCCGTGGTTGCCACTGGTGATGGCGCCGTGCTGATCAGCAATATGATGGAGGCAGCCCATGTGGCGGTGTCCTCCGGCACCATCCAGGTGATGGAGATTGCAAAGGCCGAAGATTTCCTGGAGCAGTTGGGGGATGGCGACACCTACGCCATTGGCTTGCTTCGTACCTAACGTCATCCACCGGTCAGGTACTCATCACTTTCACGACATAAAATAGTCCTACTCTTGTCACAAGCCGCATCTACCCTTGTGCGCGTTATCTATCACACGCCCACAGGAGGATTGCTGCTCATGTCAGAAGAATCAAACAAGCCCACTCACAAGAAAAACAGTCGCCGTCAGTTTATTCGTCAATCCGGTTTGGTGGTGGCCGCCGGCGTGGTGGCGCCACGGATACTGGCAGCACCCGCCATCATCACCCGTGATGCGGTCAGGCCCAAGTTGGAGCAGGGGATTCAGATTGGTGACGTACAGCGTCATGGCGCCATGATCTGGAGTCGCAGCGATCGCCCGGCCCGTATGCTGGTGGAGTATGATCTGGCGCCGGATTTCCGGCACCCGGTAAAAGTACGCGGGCCCTATGCCCTGCAGACCTCGGATTTCACTGCGCGCCTGGATCTTCGTCAGCTGCCCAGCGATCGGGAGATTTTCGTACGGGTACAGTTTCAGGATCTGACCAATGAGCGCGTGATCAGTGAGCCGGTTGCGGGCCGGTTTGTTACCGCCCCCCGGCGGCGCCGTGATATTCGTTTCCTGTGGTCCGGTGATACGGCGGGACAGGGCTGGGGGATCAATACTGAGTTCGGTGGCATGAAAATTTATGAGGCCATGCGCCTGGAGCAACCGGATTTTTTCATTCACTGCGGTGACAACATATACGCCGATGGCCCTATTTCAGAGTATCAGGAAGCGGAAAACGGATTGATGTGGCGCAATGTGGTTACGGAAGAGGTGTCTAAAGTGGCGGAGACCCTGGACGAGTTCCGCGGCCGTTATAAATACAACCTGCTGGATGACAACGTGCGCCGCTTCAATGCTGAGGTACCACAGATCTGGCAGTGGGATGATCATGAAGTGGTAAACAACTGGTCTGATTCCAAAGACCTTGCCAACGACGATCGCTACAGTGAAAAGAATGTGCCCACGTTGATCGCCCGCGGTGCCAAGGCGTTTCTGGAATATTCACCGATGCGCCCCCACGACAGCTCGGAAGCGGAGCGGGTGTATCGCAAGATTTCCTATGGTGATCTGTTGGATGTGATTGTCATTGATATGCGCAGCTACCGGGCGGCCAACTCCGCCAATGATCAGGCTGAGCAAAGTGCGGAAACCGCGTTTTTGGGTGAAGAACAGTTGGCCTGGATCAAGCACCAGCTGGATCATTCCAAAGCGACCTGGAAAGTCATCGCATCCGACATGCCCATTGGCCTGGTGGTGCGCGATGGTGCAGAGAAATTTGAGAACATGGCCAACGGCGACGGCCCGGCCCGGGGGCGTGAGCTGGAGATGGTGGAATTATTGCGTTATATCAAGCGCAAGCGCATCAGTAACGTGGTGTGGTTTACCGCGGATGTGCATTACTGTGCCGCCCACTACTACGATCCCAACCAAGCACGGTTCCAGGATTTTCTGCCGTTCTGGGAGTTTGTCAGCGGCCCCTTGAATGCGGGCAGTTTTGGCCCCAATCAACTGGATAATACCTTTGGGCCACAGGTGGATTTCCAGATGGCACCGGAGGCACCCAATCTGTCTCCCTTCGCAGGGCTGCAGTTCTATGGCCAGGTGGACATTGATGCCTATTCTGCGGAGATGACGGTGACACTGAAGGACATCGACGGTAATCCCGTCTATCGCAAAACCCTGGAGCCGGAGCGCAGTCGCGGCTGGCATCGAGGCTGGTAAAGCAAGAAGGGCTATAACAGAAAGGGCCGCCGGTGAGGCAACCGGTGGCCCTTTCTGTTATGCGCTTATTTGGTGCTGACAGGCAGCGGGTCAGGCTGTGCTGATCCTCTGTTAATTGCGCTGGATTCAAAAAGGTTATTGAGTCAGTTCGCAGACAGGATCCAGCCCCTGCAGTAAACGCCCGGAAAACGCCTGCTGCTTATGTTCCGGCAGCGGATGAAAATGCATGGCCCGCACATCACGGATGATGCGTTCAAGGTCGCTGCCCTGAAAAAATCCGCTGCCGCCCACCAACACCGCAGCCTGGTCCACCACGTTGCGGATTGCCTGATTGGCAATGGTTTTGCGGGTGAGTATGGCGTTGGTCAGGTTGCGGTCCGGGGTGAAACTGTAATTGTCGTGACTGCGAACCATGTCATCCACGGCCAGTCGTGCCACGGTCAGTTCGTTGTGCAGGCTGCCCAGCAGGGTGGCCAGGGCGGGTTTTCCCTGACAGGCTTCTGTCGCCAGATGGAAAGCCTTCTCGGCCATGCCGAAATAGCAGGAGGTAATCAGTGGCATGGCGTTGGGCAGAATGGCATCCCAGATGGGGTGCCAGACACCGGCGGGCCGCCGGGCCACGATGGCGGTTTCCGGCAGGAAGACGTTCTCCAGAATCACGTCGTTGGAGCCGGTGCCGCGCATACCCAGGGTTTTCCAGTTGTCTCGGATGCGGATGCCTTCGCTGCTCATGGGCAGGGAGAAGTGAATCACTTCTGCGCCTTCACTGGTTTGATGGTTGACGCTGGATACCAGCACCTGGGCTCCGGGCCCGCCGCTGACGAAACGCTTGTGGGCATTGATCACGTAGCCGCCGGCAACCGCTTGTGCTGTGCCGCTGGACTGGAGCCAGTCATTGGCGCCGGTACCGGCGATAATCAGTTCACCGGAGGCGATTTTCTTCAGGGTGGCGATAGCACGCTCGTCATTGCGATTGGCCTTGAATACATTCAGGGCTACGGGGTGGGAATGCATGGCAAAGGCCAGGGCCGTGGACCCGCAATGCTGGGCAAGTTGCTGAGTAATCTGGCATAACTCGGTGTAGGTAAGGCCGCCGCCCCCCAGTTCAACAGGTATTGCTAATGAAAAGAAGCGGGCTTCTTTCAGGTCGTCGTAATTGTTTTGTACAAACCGGCAATTGCTGTCAAAATCAAAAGCGCGCTTGCTGAACTGGCTGCCCAAATTATTAAGCAGTTCTTCGGCGGCGTCATACCAGGCTGTGTGTGATTGGGTTTCCATAGTCGTCTCCCTGTGGTGTCTGGGGTTGAGCTTTGTGCTCGTCAACAACGCCATCATAGGAAAGGCCAGCCAGTAAAAATACTTTCAGAACTGTAGTAACTAACTACGCAAACTGTAGTAACGCGCTTTCTAATCTGTAGTTAGCGCAAAACAAGAAAAAGGTTTGATTGATAGCGGTATTAAGGCCTGAAAAACCTGTGACCTATTCACCATCTCCTGATGGTGCTTAGCGCATCAACCAGCAAGAGGACCATTTGATGCAATACGGACAATTTTGCCCGGTCTCGAAAGCCACTGAGATTCTGGGGGATAAGTGGACGCTATTGATTGTGCGGGAACTGCTCATGGGAGCCAGCCGCTTCAATACCCTGCAGCGTGGCCTCAGCTCCATTTCACCCACGATGCTGACCAAGCGGCTCAATGAGCTGTGTGCCTGTGGCATCGTGATGAAGAAAAAAATCCCCGGTCAGAAAGGCTATGAATACTTTCTGACACCTTCCGGCCAGGAGCTGCTGCCGGTGTTGGAAGCGGTGGGTGTGTGGGGGATGCGCTGGGCCCGGGAGGGGATGCCGGAAGGGGATCTGGACGTTGAGCTGCTGATGCTGTATCTGGAACGCAGTGTGGATGTGAATAAGCTGATTGGAACGGAAACCGTAATCCGCTTTCAGTTTACAGATCTGGAAAACCTGAAGGACTGGTGGATTGTGGTGAAGAACGACCAGGTAGATACCTGTATTCACGATCCGGGCAAGGATGTGGACGTGTATTTCACCACGGATCTGCGCACCATGATCCAGGCCTGGATGGGGGACATCAGCTATAAGCAGGCTATCGCCGATAAACGCCTGAAACTGGTGGGCCCGGTGGAGCTGACCCGGAACGTTTCGCAGTGGATAAAACCATCGATTTTTGAGGGGATTCCGCCGGCTGAGGAAATTCACACCAACATGATGGGCGCGGGCATTTGAGTTAGAATGCCCACTATTGTCTGTGGCCTGAGTTGAATCAATGATGAATATATGGGTGGATGCCGATGCCTGTCCGGTGGTGATCAAGGAAATCCTGTTCCGCGCTGCCGAGCGCAAGGGCGTGACCACCACCCTGGTGGCCAATCAGTTTTTGCGTATCCCCAAATCCCCCCATATCCATTTTCTGCAGGTTGAATCCGGATTCGACATTGCCGACAACGAGATCGTGCGGCGGGTACAGGCAGGGGATCTGGTGATCACCAGTGACATACCGCTGGCCGCTGAAGCCATCGAAAAAGGGGCGTTGGCATTGAGCCCCCGCGGCGAACTGCATACCACGGAAAATATCCGCGGCCGGCTCAATATAAGGGATTTTATGGATACCATGCGCTCCAGTGGTGTGGATACCGGTGGTCCTCCGCCCCTGAGCCAAAGTGATCGGCAGGCCTTTGCCAATCACCTGGATCGGATTCTGGCCAAGGCCTGAGTCGAGTACCGGTCCGGCAACCGTTGTCTACCGCATAAGTTGTCTACCGCATAAGTTGTCTACTGCATAAGTTGTCTACTGCATATGTTATCTGCTGCATAAAAGGGAGTTTGTAATGAGTGATAAGAACACGTCTGGTGCCTTTCTGCTGGGATTATTTGTTTGCCTGGGGCTGTTGGGGCTGGGGTACGTGTTGGGTGGTTCTGCCATCAAGTTTAAGGAGTATGAGCGAACGGTTACGGTGAAAGGGTTGTCGGAACGGGAGTACGATGCCGATATTGTCATCTGGCCCATCCAGTTCACAGAAGCCAGTAATGAGCTGGAGGCATTGTATGGCGCATTGGATACCAGTAGCGGCAAAATCAAGGCGTTCCTGCAGGCCAATGGCATTGATGCCGGTGATATCACACTGTCCGCCCCGGCCATAACGGATAAGTCGGCCCAGCAGTATGGCAACACACCTGTGGGCCAGTTCCGCTACACGGCGCAGCAGACAGTGACGGTGTATTCCAGGCAGATTGCGGCCGTGCGCAATGTGATGAGCAAGCTGTCGGAGCTGGGTAAACAGGGTATCGTGATCACCCGGGGCGATTATCAGGCGCAGACAGAATACCTGTTCACCCGTTTGAATGAGGTCAAGCCCGAGATGATTGAAGAAGCCACCAAGAAAGCCCGCGAGGTGGCGGGAAAGTTTGCGGAGGATTCTGCCAGTACCCTGGGCAAGATCAAGCGTGCCTCCCAGGGTCAGTTCAGCATTACCGCCCGTGATAACAATAACCCCCACATCAAAAAGGTGCGGGTGGTGTCTACGGTAGAGTATTACCTCTCCGACTAGCCCCCTCTCTCTGGCCCTCGCGCGCTACCCCGGCAATCCCACTGGAACCCATGGCGTGAGGCGCTCTGTTACACAATATATACGCTAAAACATATATATGGGTAGTAATATATATGAAACAGATCCCGTGTAAGGTGGTGCGATCATGAAGCCATTATCGCTGTATAAGTGTTTATCTGACGAAACCCGCCTGCGCTGCGTCATGCTGATCCAGCAGGAAGGGGAGTTATGTGTCTGTGAGCTGATGGCCGCGTTGGGTGACAGCCAGCCCAAAGTGTCCCGGCACCTGGCGCAGCTGCGTAAATGCGGCCTGTTGCAGGATAGGCGCCAGGGGCAGTGGGTGTTCTACCGCATCAATCCCCAGCTGCCGGCCTGGGCACAACAGGTGCTGGTACTGACCACCGCATCCAATGGGGCCTTTATCCAGGCCGATCTTGAGCAGCTTCAGCGCATGGGGCAGCGTCCGTTGCGGGCGCAGGCCTGTTGTTAGGGCTTTACACATCAACGTATGGGAAGTGAGGAGCACAATGAGCATTAAGTTGGGCATCAACGGGTTTGGTCGAATGGGGCGGCTGACGCTGCGGGCGCTGCTGGAAAAAAGCGATGTAGAGCTTCGATGCATAAACGATCCGGCCGGTGATGCCGCAACCCTGGCCCACCTGTTGAACTTTGATTCTGTCCACGGGCGCTGGCAGCAGGAGGCCGGTCATGATGGGGATAACATGCTCATCGGTGACCAGGTGATTCCCTGTTCGCGCAATAGGCTCATCGCTGAAACGGACTGGTCGGGTTGCGATGTGGTGATCGAGGCGTCCGGCAAAATGAAAACCACCGCCGCCTTGCAGGGGTATCTTGAGCAGGGGGTGAAGCGGGTGGTGGTAAGCGCACCGGTGAAGGAAGATAGCGTTTTGAATGTGGTCATGGGTGTTAATGATCACCTGTACGATCCTGCCCGCCACCGGATTGTGACCGCCGCCTCCTGCACCACCAATTGTCTGGCGCCGGTGGTGAAGGTCATTCATGAGCAACTTGGGATCGTGCATGGCTCCATGACCACTATTCACGACATCACCAATACGCAGACCATTCTGGATGCACCCCATAAAGATCTGCGCCGGGCACGGGCCTGCGGCATGAGCCTGATTCCCACCAGTACCGGATCGGCTACCGCCATCACGCATATTTTCCCGGAACTCAAAGGCAGGCTGAACGGACATGCAGTGCGGGTGCCGCTGGCCAATGCCTCGCTCACGGATTGTGTGTTTGAGGTGGCGCGAGCCACTTCGGTTACCGAGGTAAACGGGTTTTTGCAACAGGCGGCCGAGCAGGAGTTGAAAGATATTCTGGGGTTTGAAGAGCGCCCGTTGGTGTCCATTGATTACCGGACCGATCCGCGCTCCAGTATCATTGATGCCCTATCCACCATGGTGATCAACGGCACACAGGTAAAACTCTATGCCTGGTATGACAATGAGTGGGGCTATGCCAACCGGTGTGCCGAGCTGGCACTGAAAGTCGCTGGCGTCAATCAGGGCTGATCCATGGAGCGTTTGCGCCAGTTGTCTCCGCAGCTGCGCCAGTACTTGCTGGTGACGGCCAACTATTGGGCCTTCACCCTGACCGATGGTGCCCTGCGTATGTTGGTGGTGTTGCATTTCCACCAGTTGGGGTACAGCCCTCTGCAAATCGCCTTGCTGTTTCTGTTTTATGAATTCTTCGGCGTGGTCACCAATCTGACCGGCGGTTGGCTTGGCGCGCGCCTGGGCTTGAACCGCACCATGAATCTTGGATTGTTGCTGCAGGTCGTGGCGCTGGCCATGTTGCTGGTGCCACCGGCCTGGTTGACCGTGGCCTGGGTTATGGTGGCGCAGGCATTGTCCGGCATCGCCAAAGACCTCAACAAGATGAGCGCCAAAAGTGCCATTAAGCTGTTGGTGCCCGCTGATGCGCAGGGCACGCTGTATCGATGGGTGGCTATTTTGACCGGCTCCAAGAATGCGTTAAAGGGCGCGGGGTTTTTTATGGGGGGCCTGTTGCTGATGGTGCTGGGGTTCCGGGGAGCGGTGTTGTTCATGGCGGTGGCGCTGGCGTTGATTTGGCTGTTGAGTATGGCCAGGCTGCGGCGTGATTTCGGTAAAGCGAAAAACGCCCCTAAATTCAGCCAGATTTTTTCCAAAAGCAGCCCGGTGAATACTCTGTCAGCGGCCCGCCTGTTTCTGTTCGGGGCGCGTGATGTTTGGTTCGTGGTGGCCTTGCCGGTGTATCTGGCGGTGAGCCTGGGGTGGGATCACTGGCAGGTGGGTGGTTTTCTTGCCCTGTGGATTATCGGCTATGGCGTGGTGCAGACTCAGGCACCGCGCCTGACCGCGCCGACCGGCCGCACACCGGATGGCCGTGATGCCCTGGGTTGGGCCCTGGTGCTGTCTATCGTGCCTGCGTTGATCGCTGCCCTGCTGTGGCTGGAGGTGGCGGTGCAATGGAGCCTGTTGATCGGTTTGCTGGTGTTCGGTGTGGTGTTTGCGATTAACTCCTCGCTGCACAGTTATCTGATTGTCCATTACGCCGACGCGGACGGCGTATCGCTGGATGTGGGATTTTACTACATGGCCAATGCCATGGGGCGCCTGATGGGGACGCTGTTGTCCGGCTGGCTGTTTCAGTCCCATGGATTGGCGGTGTGCCTGTTGGTGTCGTCCGGGTTTGTGTTGCTGGCGGCGTTGCTGTCGGCGGGGTTACCCCATCACCGCCGACTTAATCCTGCAGCCTGAAGTCGATGTTATCGATCAGGCGCGCTTTGCCCATCCTGGCGGCCGCCAGGATCACCAGATCCTTGTCGCCCGCTGTGGCCGGTGCCAGCGTATCGGCCCGACAAACGTTGAAATACTCAGGCTCGAAGCCGGCGGCGCTGAGGGTTGCGTGGGCCTGCTGTGAGAGGGAGTCGTAATCCCGCTCGCCATTCTGAATGCGCTCTTTGGCAGAGCACAGGCATTGATACAGGGCCGCTCCACGTTCTTTCTCATCGACGCTCAGGTAGCCGTTTCGGGAGCTCATGGCCAGGCCGTTGGCCTCGCGCACGGTGTCAATGCCAATCACATCGATATCAAAACACAGGGCGGTGGTCATGCGCTTGATTACGGCCAGTTGCTGAAAGTCTTTCTTGCCGAACAGGGCCACATCGGGTTTGACGATGTTGAACAACTTGGTGACGACGGTGGAGACCCCATCGAAATGGCCGGGCCGGGCGGCACCGCAGTGACGTTCCGTGATCTCGGTGACCACCACTTTGGCCCATTGGTCCTGGTCACCGGGGTACATCTCATCCACCGATGGCGCGAACAACAGGTTGCACCCGGCGGCCTGCAGTTGGGCGGCATCCGCCTCCAGGGTGCGGGGGTATTTATCGAAATCCTCGCCCGGGCCAAACTGAGTGGGGTTTACAAAAACGCTGGATACCATGACATCGCATTGCTTCAGGCCTGCGGTGACCAGGGTGATGTGCCCGGCGTGCAAATTGCCCATGGTGGGTACAAATCCGATCCGTTTACCCGCCATGCGCTGTTGGTGCACGTGATCGCGCAGTTCTTTGATGGTGTGTACTGTTTTCATCAGTCGAAACCATGCTCCGCTGCGGGGAATGAGCCATCTTTCACGGCCGCCACGTAGGCGCTGAAGGCGCCCTGTATGGTGCCGTCACCCGCGGCCATAAAATTCTTCACAAATTTGGCAGGTTTGCGGGTGGTGGCGCCCAGCATGTCGTGCATCACCAGCACCTGGGCATCGGAAGCCGGCCCGGCACCAATGCCGATGACGGGAATGGATACTTTGGACATGATCTCCTCCATCAGGTCGGAGGGAATGCATTCAAACAAGAGGATCGCTGCGCCGGCCTGTTCCGCCGCCAGTGAATCCCGGATCAACGCCTCCCGTTCCGCCGGATCGCGGCCCTGCACTTTGTAGCCGCCAAACTTGTTCACCGATTGCGGGGTCAGGCCCAAATGAATGCACACTGGCACTCCGCGCTCGGTTAATTTTTTAACGCTGCCCGCCAGCCACTCACCACCTTCCATTTTGACCACATGGGCGCCGGCGCGCATGAGGGCGGCACAGCTTTCCAGGGTCTGTTCTTCGGTGGCGTAGGTCATGAATGGCAGATCCGACATGATCAGAGCGCCCTGGTTACCACGTTTGACACACTCGGTATGATAAATCATATCCTGCAGAGTAACCGGCACCGTGCTGTCGTGGCCTTGCAGTACGTTACCCAGGGAATCCCCTACCAGCAACACTTCCACCCCGGCGTTGCTGGCCAGGTGGGCGAAGGTGCTGTCGTAGGCCGTCAGGCAGGTAAATTTGCTGCCTTCCTGCTTGAGTTTGTTGAGGGTGGAAAGGGTAATAGCCATGATTGGTGCTGCTCCTTCTGAGTTGCTGTTCTTTCAGGAAATACCGCGTTCCTGATTAGCCGGCAACTGGATTGAAGTAGTGTCTGCCACTGCGAATGGACAGAATATACTCCACCAGATTTTCATAGTCACGGGTGCTTTCTGCCAAGTTGAGGTGCTCGGTATTGACGATCAGTAACGGCGATTCGTCGTAGCGCAGAAAAAAATCCACATAGGCTTCACTGAGCCGGGCCAGGTACTGATCAGTGATGTTTTGTTCGCAGGCGATGCCCCGTCTTTTTATGCGGGCTTGTAACTGGTCTACCGGTGCCTGCAGATAGATCACCAGATCCGGGCACGGAATGCTGGAAATGACATGCTGGTAAACCTTGTCGTAGAGGCTGAATTCATCATCATCCAACGTCAGGCCGGCAAACAGGCGATCTTTATGAATCAGAAAATCCGCCACCCGCACCGGTTCGAACAGATCGTTCTGGCGCAGAGCATTCAGTTGTTCGGCGCGCTGCAACAGAAAATATAACTGGGTTTGTAACGCCCATTGCTTCTGATCATGGTAGAAACGTTCCAGAAACGGGTTTTCATTGGCCCCCTCCAGCAGCAGGTCATAACCGAACGTGGCGGACAGTTTATGGGTGAGAGTTGTTTTACCCACGCCGATGGGGCCTTCCACCACGATGAATTTCATAGGGGCCACAGACCCTGGTGGTCGAGCATCGCCATCAAATCCTGAACCCTGCGGCCATCCGGCAGGGCCAGGTCCGGATTCAAGTCCAGTAGAGGTTGCAAGACAAAATTGCGTTCAGTCATTCTGGGGTGTGGAATCTGTAAACGTTCGGTTTCGATCTGCTTATTGTCAAACAGCAGCACATCGAGATCCAGAGTTCGGGCTACCCACTGCTGTGGGCCCCGTGCGCGCCCCTGTTCCCGTTCGATGGCCTGCAGCTGATCCAGCAGGGCATGGGGCTGCAGCCGGGTTTCCAGCAAGGCCGCGGCATTGACGTAATCCGGTTGCTCACCGGGGCCAACGGCAGTGCTGCCATAAAAGGGGGATACGGCCACGAGGGTTGTTTGGGGGATCTGGCGGATGCGGTCAACGGCGCGTTGCAGTTGTTGCAGGGGGTGTTGCAGATTGCTGCCCAGGCCGATGTAAACCTGCTGCGTCATGGGTTGGGCGGTGTACTGCGGCGGCGGTTCTTGTAACGGCGACGGCGGCGGGGTTTGTTGCTGCCACCCAGCGACTGGCACAGGTTGGCCCGCTCTTCGGCATCGGCTTCCTGGTATTGGGTCCACCACTGGCCCAGGCCGGGTTCAATTTCACCGGCCTCTTCCCGCAGCAGCAGCATGTCGTAGGCGGCGCGGAAGCGGGGGTGCTGAACCAGGCTCTCGCAGCGTTTCAGTGAGCGTTGTGCCAGCCGACCCTGTAGTTCCCAGATTTCGCGCATGGGTATGCCGAAGCGTTTGGGGATGGAGGTACTCTGGGTTTGTTCGCTGATGACCTTTTGAATGGCTTTTTGCAGTGCCGGGGTGGCATGGGTACCCTTTTCCTGCTCTTTTTTCCAGGCCATCTGCAGCGGGCCCCACAGTAACACCGCCAGCAGAAACGCCGGTGTCACCGGTTTGCCTTGCGCCAGTCGATGGTCTGTGTTGCGCAGGGCCAAATCAATCATTGCCTGCATGCCGGGTTCGTTGTTGACCTCAGGTACCGATTGCGGGAACAGCCAGCGGGCCAGCTCATACTCCACCAACAAGGGCCAGACTGCCTGGGCGTAGCCACCCAGAAACAGTTTCAGCACTTCTTCAAACAAGCGTGCCGCGGGAATCAGCCCCAGCAGATCAGACAGCTCGCGAATGGGGGCTGCGGTTTTGGGTTCGATATCAAAATCCAGTTTGGCGGCAAAGCGCACGGCTCGCAGCATGCGCACCGGGTCTTCCCGGTAGCGTTGCTCCGGATCGCCGATCAGGCGCAGGGTACGGTGCAGAATGTCTTCGTAACCATCCACGTAGTCCAGTACCGCGCCATCGGTATGGCGGTAGTAGAGGGCGTTGGCGGTGAAGTCGCGGCGCACGGCGTCTTCATCCAGGGTGCCGAACACATTATCCCGCAGCAGCATGCCTTCTTCCGATTGGGATGAGTGGTTTTCATTGGTTTCCGACTTGCTGTGACAGCCCCGGAAGGTGGCTACTTCAAGTATTTCCCGGCCAAAGCGCACATGGGCCAGGCGAAAGCGCCGGCCGATCAGGCGGCAGTTACGGGGAAATACTGCCTTGATCTGTTCAGGGGTGGCGCTGGTGGCAATGTCGAAATCCTTGGGGTGCAGGCCAATCAGGCCGTCACGGATGGAACCGCCCACCAGATAGGCTTCGTAGCCGGCATCGGTCAACCCATCCAGTACCGTGAGGACGCTGCGGCGAATGTCTTCTTCCGGAAAGTCGTGCTCGCCCCGGGGAATGACTCTGGCAATGGGGGTTTCCGTGTTGCCTGAGAGGAGGCCTTTGATTTTTTTAATAAGCCGTTTAGGCATGCTGCGGGTCGCGTATCCGTATTAATTGAACGGTTGGGTTGGTTGGGGTCTGATTCTAACACCGACTGACCGGAGTAATACACTCCATTCAATAGGTTAGACGCCTATTTGGCAGGTTGGTAGGGTTTTTTGGGTGATCCTAAAAGCAAAAAGGGAAAGCCTTTCGACTTTCCCTTACGCTTCATGCTTGTAGTAGTTTTTATAGAAGCTCTATTCTTTTTTCTGACTGGGCCCGAAGGCCCAGTCTTTGTGCCGACTCTTATTGTTGTTGTTTAGCGATCTGTTTTTATTGTTATTATCGCATTTCTTATTTTTATTTTCGTTTTTTTGGTGGTTGTGGCAGTAAGAGGGATTTTTCAATCTAAGCCATTTATTATTGTTCTTGTTATGGCTCACAACCCGAAGGTTGTCATCTTTCTGTATGCCACTTAAAAAGTGACCACCGAGCTTTATTATTATTTTTATAGCTTTCGACTGTTCAAGGGTGCCGTTTTATTATTGTTATTAGTTATTTCGGCTTACCCTTGTTGGTACGCTAGATATATAGCAGGGCGCGTGCCAACTTGGTCCAAAATAAAAATATTCATATATAACATGTAGTTATGAATGTTACGGGATGTAAACAGGGCAAAAGGTCAATATTCTGTTACCGGGTGACTGTGTAAGTGTTCCCGCTGGTGTGTAGGTCGGTAACACTTGTGTGTAGGGGAACACAAGTAACACGCCCGTTACGCTTGGTTAAATTTGTTAACATTTCAACGTTTTGAATGGGAAAAACCTTCAGTGGGTAAGGGGCGCAGGAATGGTTTGGTCACTGTGCAGGGTGCAGGCAGTAACAATCCGTAACATAAGGTCAAAATTTAGACAGGTGTTACCGGTGGAAGTGTGTCGGATTTCTGTCTTTAGCGGGAGGCGGGCTTTTTACGGGGGATGCCAAGTCTTTGACGGCGTTCCCACAGGCATTTACGGCTGATACCCAGTTTCTGGGCTAATTCGGTTTCGGTCATCTGTTCCTGATGTTCCAACACGAAACGCTGGAAGTAGTCCTCCAGGGACAGGTCTTCAGCCGGGTCTTCCACGTCATCGTGATTGTTGCGGTTGATGGGTTTGGGCAGGGGAACGTCATCATCCAGCTGATAGGCAGGCTCTGAATGCATGTCCAGCGCCAACAAATCCGGCGCAATCACCTGGCCGTCACACAGGATCACGGCCCGTTCAATGGCGTTTTCCAGTTCCCGCACATTGCCCGGCCAACTGTATTTGTTGATGGCGGCAATGGCATCATTGGTAAACGACATCTCTTGCTTGGCCATGCGCCGGGTGGTGCGGGCCAGCAGTTCGCGGGCGAGCTTCTCAACATCAGCACCCCGTTCCCGCAACGGCGGTAGCTTCAGCTCCACCACGTGCAGCCGGTAATACAGATCCTCCCGAAAGCGGCCCTCTCTGGCCAGGTACTTCAGGTTGCGGTGGGTCGCCGCCACCAGGCGCACATCCACGGTTTTGGATTGTACTGAGCCTACACGGCGGACTTCTTTCTCCTGCAGCAGACGCAGCAGGCGGGCCTGGGCTTCCAACGGCAGTTCGCCGATTTCATCGAGGAACAGGGTGCCGCCGTCGGCCGCTTCCACCAGCCCCTTGCGATTGGCATTGGCACCGGTGAAGGCACCTTTCTCATGGCCGAACAGCTCGGATTCAATCAGGGTTTCCGGTATGGCGGCGCAGTTCACTGAAATCAGCGGGCCGCCGTGACGCAGGCTTTGGTCGTGTACAGCCCGGGCCACCAGTTCTTTACCGGTGCCGGATTCACCCAGTACCAGCACGGTGGAATCCGTGGGCGCCACCTTTTGGATATTCTTGAATAACACCTGCATGGATTCGCATTCCCCGATCATGCCGTTCAAGGGGTAATCGCGGCTGATCTGGGATTTCAGGGCGTGGTTTTCCCGCTCCAGTGCCTTTTCTTTCAGAATGCGTTCCACTGACATCAGCATTTCGTCATGATCGAAGGGCTTGGCGATGTAATCAACAGCGCCCATCTTCATGGATTCGACGGCAGACTTAAGGCTGGCGTAACTGGTCATTACCAGTACCGGCACGCCTTCCGCCTGGGGAATGATGTCGGTGCCGGGGGCGCCGGGCAGGCGCAGGTCGGTGACGATAAGATCGAAATCACCCAATTTAAAAGCATCGATAGCATCCTGTACAGCTCCGGCTTCGCTAACCTGGTAACCGTTTCGCTCCAAAAGACGACGCAAGGCGTTACGTATGACTGCTTCGTCTTCAACGATCAGGATGTGGCTCATGCTGTTCCTCGTGGTCGACTTCGGAATTCTCCCCGGATAACAGGGTATAGCGGGGGAGAGTTATGGTAACACGGGTTCCGCCTTTTTCGGAATCCAGTGGGCTATGTATTGCGATCTGACCGTAGTGCTCTTCAACAATGCTGTACACCAGCGACATACCCAGGCCGGTGCCTTTTCCCGGATCTTTGGTGGTGACAAAGGGCTCGTAAATTCGCTTGAGCACTTCCGGCGCAATGCCGCTGCCGTTATCCTCGACGTCAATGACGATGGTGTGGTCTTTTTCGTGGCTGATGACCTTGACTTCACCGCCACCGGACATGGCATCCCGGGCATTGCTGAGCAGGTTGATGAACACCTGCGTCAGACGCTGCTGATCACCTTTGACGCAGTGGTTGGGGTCGGCAAGGTTGGTGAAACTGACCTGAGTGACCTCTTTGTTCAGGCTCAGCAGGTCAATGGCCTCCTGGGCACACTCAAAGACGTACACCGGCTCCATGGCCACTTCGGTGGTGCCGCTGTGACTGAAGCTTACCAATGACTGTACGATACGACTGATGCGTTTGGTTTGATCCAGAATCTGATCGGCACTGTCCAGTATTTCCGGTTGCTTGCTGTCGTAACGCAGGTTCTGCGCCAGGCAGGCGATGCCGGTGATGGGGTTGCCGATTTCGTGGGCGACACCGGCCGCCAGCCGCCCCACCGACGCCAGGCGCTCATTGTGGGCCACATGGTGTTCCAGCATCTTGACCTCGGTGGTGTCTTCCACCACCACCACCTGTCCGCTGTTGGCTTGATTGAGCTTGCCCAGGCCGATGGCTGCTTTATGCAGGCTGATCCAGCGGTGGACACCTTCGAGCTCCACTTCCACCTGCTGATTGCGGGATTCGTTGACGATGAACTGGCTGAAGACGGAGTTCCAGGGTTCCGGCAAATGGCTGATCTGGGAGCCCAGGATCTGATCCGGTGACACCCGGGTAATGGCTTCCAGGGCGCTGTTCCAGCCCAGCACCTCACCGTCGCCACCCAGGGAGCAGACCCCCACCGGCAGATCCTGCAGAGTTTGCCGGTGGAAGCGGCGCAGGCTGTCCAGCTCACCGGCCAGGCCGGTGAGCTTGTCGTGATATTCTTCCAGCCGGCTTTCGATAAAATGAATGTCCTGGCTGTCAGTGTTGTTGGTCTGAATCACATAGGGTACCGAGCCGTTCATGATTTCATGGGCCACCGACGGGCCCAGCAAACCGGACAGATTGCTTTCCAGCTGGTCGCGCAGACGGCGCAGGGCATAGGGGCGGGTTTCATCCAGGCTCATGGCCAGATCGTTGAGCGCCAGTTCCACCTCCCGGCGGGCGGTGCTGGCCCCCAGGGGTTTTGACAGGCGGCCGATGAATTCGCGGGCCGACGAGATGGACAGCTCCCAACGCTGCGGCCGCCGCAGGTTGTCGACATTGCAGGTTTCTGCGGCCTGCATTTCGGCGGGGGACGATTCCGTCAGCATGGAGACGATGCCGAAAATGGTGGAATTGATGAAAATAGCGAAGGTGGCCACCATGTAACTGTTGTTGGGGGTGGGAAACAGGTCATCGAACAGCAGTGGTGCCGAGATCTGGAACTGGATCCCCAGCAGTACCGGCAGCAACAGGCCGAACAACCACACGCTGAGGCCCGCGGCCAGACCGGCAAGAAAGCCGTCTTTGTTGGCTTTGGGCCACAGCAGCACCCCAAATAAGCCGGGTACAAACTGCATGGTGGCCACAAACGCCAGAAAGCCCAATTCCGACAGGGTGTGCTTGTTCTGCATGACCACATAAAAGCCGTAGCTCACCAGGATGATGGCGGTGATCAGCAGGCGGCGCATCCACAGCAACCAGGAGTACAGGTTGCTGCGGCGATAGAAAGGGGCCATGGGCAACACAATGTGATTGAGAAACATGGCCGACAGCGACAGGGTGCAGACGATGATGACGCCGCTGGCGGCAGACAGCCCCGCGGCAAAGCCGAGAATGGCCAGCCAGCGGGATTCAAGCGCCTGCGGTACCAGCAGGGTGAAGTATTCCGGATTGCTGAAGATGTTCAGTTTGGCCGCCGCCCAGACGATAATCAGCACCGGTAGCGCAATCAGGAACAGATACAGGGGCAAGCCCCAACTGGCGGTCATGATGGCACGGGGGTTGAGGTTTTCGGTGAACGCCATATGGAACATGTGGGGCATGGCCACTGAGGCCACGAAGAAGGCTGCCACCAGGGCGCGCCAGGGGCCTTCCTCCAGAGGTTGGTAGAGTGACACCAACTGCTCCGGATGATCCGACAGCCAGTCGTTGAGGCCGGCGGGGCCACCGAACACATCGATCAGAATGATGGCCCCCAGCAACAGGAAACCCACCAGCTTGACCAGGGATTCAAAGGCAATGGCCACCACCAGGCCTTCGTGTTTTTCCCGGGTGCTGATGTGGCGTGCGCCGAACAGAATGGCAAACATGATGATCAGCAAAACAAAGACAAAGGCCAGCATCTCCTGGGAGGTATCTTCATTCAGAATGTGGACCGCATCGGAAACCGCCTGAATCTGTAACGCCAGCAGCGGCATGATGCCCACCAGCATGGTGATGGTGACCACGGCGCCCACTACCGGGCTGCGGTAGCGAAAGGACAGTAAATCCGCCAGGGAGCCCAGTTGGTAGGTTTGGGTAAGCCGCAGAATGGGCGCCAGAATGATGGGTGCCAGCATGAAGGCGCCGGAAATACCCAGGTAATAGGCCAGAAAGTTGTAGCCGAAATCGTGGGCGAAGCCGACCGCACCGTAGATGGCCCAGGCGCTGGCAAACACCCCCAGCGACAACACGTAGGTGGCCGGGTGGCGAACAATGCGGGCAGGGATATAACCGTGCTCAGTGAGGTAGGCAACCAGGAAAAACAGCAGCAGGTATCCAACACCGATACCGAACAGCTGGGCAACACTAAAATCCATCCAGATCCCGACTCCGAGCAATCCAGAATGTAACGGCAATCAGCAGGCCCCATACGATAAACGGGCGCCACCAGGCCGTTCCGCTTTCTGCCCACCATTGCATAAGGGAGGGCGAGAGCACGTAGGCACCAGCGATAAAGATGAGAACCAGCCGATCAATGTACATGACAATAACCAGTATAAGACGTTTGTTGATGGTACGTGAGGACGCAGGGTTGTGCAAAGTCAGAGTTGTGGTGTCTCTCGGGTCGGAGCCTGCAACGGTTACCGGATCTGCTGTTGCGGCAGATAGCGCGCGGGCGGTACCCGTTCTAGCTGCCAATGTTCGCAGGCCCATTGCAGAATGGAATGGGCACTGGCGCCGTTCAGTGTTGCCGGCGGTTGCTGACTCAGGGTCTGCAGGCAGTACATCAAATAGGGAGCCGGCGCGGCCAGGGGAATGGGCTCGGCATGGGTCTGCTTGGAAAGTTTCTGTCCATCTGCATTGACGATGACCGGCAGGTGCGCGTAGTGCGGGTGCGGCAGGGACAGCACCGTTTGCAGGTGCCAGTGAGCAAAGGTGGATTCCAGCAGATCGCTGCCGCGTACGATATGCGTAATGCCCTGATCGGCATCGTCCAGTACCACCGCCAGGTGATAGGCATACAGGTGGTCTTTGCGTTGGATAACAAAGTCGCCGCCCTGTTGTTGCAGATTGCAGTGCAGGGGCCCTTGCAATGCGTCTTCGAAATGGATATCGGCATCCTTGACCTGCAGCCGGATAGCATGGGGCTTTAGCGGTGGGATGCTGCAGCCCCGGCAGGTGCCGGGATAGGTGTTGGAACCGCTGCGCGCCTGAATCTGCGCGCGGGAGCAGGTGCAGTAGTACGCCAAACCCTGATCCAGAAGCTGTTGCACGGTGCTTTGGTAGCGTGCCTGTCGCCGGCTTTGGTACAGCACGTCGCCATCCCAATGCAGACCAAAGTGCTGGAGCGTTTCCAGAATGCGATCGGCGGCGCCTGCCATCTCCCGGGGCGGATCGAGGTCTTCCATGCGAACCAGCCATTGGCCGCCGTGGGCTTTGGCATCGGCGTAACTGGCCACTGCCGTCAACAGGGAGCCGATGTGCAGGGGGCCGGTGGGAGAGGGGGCAAAGCGGCCGATGTAAGTGCTGTCGGGGGCGGGCTGATTCATGGTTGGAACGGAATGTGCCGGGTGCTACAACAAAAAAGGCACGGTGATCGAACCGTGCCTGAATTGGTTGAGCAGAGATGCTGGATCAGGTGCCCCACTGTTTCTCTTTGATTTCCTGCAGCGTTTTGCAGTCGATGCAGAGCGTTGCGGTGGGTCGTGCTTCCAGGCGCCGGATGCCGATTTCGATACCGCAGGCATCGCACCAGCCGTATTCTTCTTTCTCGATGGAATCCAGTGCCTGATTAATCTTGCGGATCAGTTTGCGCTCGCGATCACGGGTACGCAGTTCAAGGCTGAATTCTTCTTCCTGGGTGGCACGGTCAGCCGCGTCGGGAAGGTTGATGGATTCATCTTTCATGTGGTGAACGGTGCGGTCCACTTCTTCCATCAGTTCCTGGCGCCAGTTCAGCAGAATCTGCTTGAAATGCTCAAGCTGGCCTTTGCTCATGTACTCTTCGTCTTTCGCCGGCTCGTAGGGTTCGAAATGGGAACGTGAAAGCTCGACGACGTTTTTCTTTTTTCTTGTTGCCATTAGCGTATTCCTCGCAACTGCTCAATCTTTAATCTATATCAGCAAATTCCAAGATTGGCAAATCCTTGATATTGCTTGACCTTATGGTATTCCACATTAGGCTTTCCATCCTGTGGTGCCGGGGCCAATCCACTCAGGGTTGTAATCATCGGGCCTGTTAGTTCATTGTTCAGGCTGGCGGCCGCCGAATATAACTGCGTGTTATATGGGGCAGAATCGCCGTCCTCCGACGACAAGCGCCCGATCATAACCCCATTTTCAGGGCTATGGAATACTATGTGGGTGTGATCTTTTACCACTTTTATGAAAAAACAATGACAAGGGGATGGCAGCTTTGCGAAAACTGGCAGACAGACTGGACAGCATTACCTCATTCCACGTAATGGTGCTGATGGAGCAGGCGCAGCAACTGGAGCAGCAGGGCCGCGATATTATCCATCTGGAGGTGGGTGAGCCGGACTTTCCGACACCCCAGGCGGTTGTGGCTGCCGGGGTGCGCGCCATGGAGGCGGGGCAAACCCGCTACACCACTGCGTTGGGGTTGCCGGCGTTGCGCGAGGCCATTTCCGGGTTTTACCAAAGTAAATTCGGGATTGATGTACCGGCGGGCCAAATACTGATTACCCCCGGTGCCTCCGGCGCCATCGGCTTGCTCACGGCGTTACTGTTCAATGCCGGCGATGGTGTGCTGCTCACCGATCCCGGTTACCCCTGCAATGATAATTTTCTGCACCAGGTGGGTGCTCGTCCACAACGCATTGCGGTGGGCGCGGACACAGCCTATCAGTTATCGGCCGGTTTGGTGCGACAGCACTGGCAAGCCGATACCCGTGCTGCCTGGGTGGCGTCGCCGTCCAATCCCACCGGCACCGTGATTCCGCTGGCCGAGCTGGACGCCATCAAACAAGCGGTGGATGCGCGGCAGGGCGCCCTGCTGGTGGATGAAATTTACCATTGTCTGGTTTACGATCAGGACCCGGTGACGGCGTTGTCTCTGCCGGATGAACAGGACAGCCTGTTTGTGATCAACAGCTTTTCCAAATATTTCAATATGACCGGCTGGCGATTGGGTTGGTTGGTGGCGCCGCAGCAGCATGTGGCGGATCTGGAGAAACTGGCGCAGAACTATTATCTGGCGGCACCGACGGTGGCCCAGTATGCGGCGCTGGCGGCCTTCAGCGAGGATACGCAGGCGCTCTACGAAGACCGTCGCCGCATTATGGGGCAGCGGCGGGACTTTCTGCTGGAGCACTTGCCGGAATTGGGGATCTCGGTTCCCTGCCGGCCACAGGGTGCCTTTTACCTGTATTGTGACGTTTCCGCCATCACCGATAACAGTTTTGAATTCTGCCAGCGGTTACTCCACGGTTGCGGGGTTGCGGTGACCCCGGGCCTCGATTTTGGTGCCCACCAGGCCAGTCGTTACATTCGCATTGCCTACAGTGCCAGCCAGGAGCGCCTGCAGGAAGCCATCGATCGAATCGCCACCTTTATCGCTTAATTTGAATGATCCGGATACCTTATGAAGTTTGATCCCCCTTTGACTCAGGGCACGCTGGTGAAGCGCTACAAACGTTTTCTGGCGGATATAGTCCTGCAAGACGGTACTGAACTGACCGTGCATTGCCCCAACACCGGTTCCATGAAGAACTGCAATGAAGCCGGCAGCACCGTGTGGATTTCTGACAGCGGCAATCCAAAACGCAAATACCGACACACCTGGGAGCTGGTGTCGGTGGGCAATGGTGCCATTGCCGGAATCAATACCGGCCGCGCCAATGGGTTAGTGAGAGAAGCCATAGCGGCGGGCCAGGTGCCTGAACTGGATGGTTACGACGTTATTCGCAGCGAAGTGAAATACGGCGCGGAAAACAGCCGAATTGACTTGCTGCTGGAGTCGGCCGCGGCGCGGTGTTTTGTCGAGATCAAGAACCTGACCCTGGGTGAGGGCGACATCGGGTATTTCCCGGATGCGGTCACCGAACGTGGCCGCAAACATTTGCGTGAGCTGGAAGCCATGGTGCAGCAGGGTCATCGTGCGGTACTGTTTTTCTGTGTGCAGCACAGCGGCGTAACGGTTGCCAGGCCGGCGGACCATATCGATCCGAAATACGGCGCAGCCTTACGTCAGGCCCATGCCGCGGGCGTGGAAGTGATGGCCTGGCAATGTGACTTAAGCGCTCAGGAAATCGTGATCGCCAGGCCGTTACCGGTGCAGTTGTAAGAGTATCAAGCGGCGCGCGGTTCGGTCAGGGTCATCAGGATGTCGGCATACCAGGCGCAGTTCAACCCCAATGCTTCGTCCAGCTGTAGATCCCGGGTGCCCACGTCCAGACGCGAGGAGTGCACGCCCAGCAGCAACCAGTGGAATTCCGGTTGCTCCGCCGGGCCTGATTCCACCCGCATCACCACCGGTGCGCCACTGATACCGCGATGGGTACGTGCATCCGTCAAAAAGTAACCCATGCCCTGAAAACGCAAACCAAAGGATGACGCCAGCATGGCCTGCCGCACCACCGGCAGGTTATGCAGGGTATCGGAAAATCCCAACGGAAATCCCACCACCATAAGCGGTGTTCCCACTTCCACTTTGGTATCCGGCTGGCACAGTGTGTGGGGGGAAAACGCCTGATATAAAACGCTGCCGGGCAGGGCATTCTGTTTCAGTTCGATTGCCACCACGTCAATGGTACCGGAACTGTCTTTGGCCTGAATCCATTGCGCCTTGCCGGACTGGTACAGCGGAATGGAAAAGTTGGCCGACTGGGCCAGGTTATCGGTGTTGGTGAAGAGTTTGATCTGAATCCGGTCCGGAAAGTGATTGTTGTTTTCATCAATGACCACGTGTCGGCTGGTAATCAGGTAAAGACGCTCATCGCGTTTGAAAAAGAAGCCGGTGGCATTGGTGCGTTCCTGATTCTGAACAAAGGTACTGATCTGGGCAATGGATAAAAGAATGGGGTCGACAGCGGGCATGACAGTTCACCTCCGAAGGGGCACTACCATACCAAATTTCAGCGGTTTCCACAGGCAGAAGTTGAGGTTTGACCCTGATTCATCAGCTCTTTCTGCACGATCAGTCTGGCTTCTCCCATGCACTTGCCGCATTTGCCACCCAGGTTGCAGTGGCGTCGCACCTGGCCAAAACTACAAGCCCCCCGGCGTATGCTTTCCCGCAGCTGACGGTCGGTGACATCCTTACACAGACAGATATACATGGTGGTATCCCGCTTTGACGCTACTAGTCTCTATTCTGGCCATTGCACTGAGAGTGACAGGCATGAACAATTCAGCAAAAGCCGCGCCAATAGCAATCATTTGCGCTTATGGTGATATCTTTCTGATTTTGTGAGATATTTCCAGCAAGGCACGGGCCGTGCCTTGCTGGGCTTTTTGTTGCAAAGGCAACAATGGCGACGCAGTCATAACGCGACATGCCCAGTGGGCCGTTGATGGCAGGCCTGTGCGATCCATAAAAAATCAGGATTAGGGGGAAACATGACAATTGCATACTGGTGTGTGTTGGTGGCCATTCTGTTGCCGTATCCATTCACAATGATCGCCAAGGCCAGCAAACGGGGCTTTGATAACAGCAAGCCCCGCAGTTGGCTGGGAGAACTGGAAGGGCGCGGCGCCCGCGCCAATTGGGCGCAGATGAACACCTTCGAGGCATTACCGGGGTTTGTCGCCGCGGTGATCGTGGCGCATCTGGCCGGGGGGCCACAATACTGGATTGATTTGCTGTCCATTAATTTCATCGCCCTGCGCATTGCTTATGGCGTTACCTACATTGCGGACAAGCCCACATTGCGCTCCCTGTTCTGGTTTTTGGCGCTGGGTTGTGTCGTGGCTTTATTCGTGGTCAGCGCTTAAAGCGTGACATAAACAGAGCTCGTTATGTTCTGCAATAAAGGAGGCGGCTTATGCCGCCTTTTGTTTTGATTGTTCTCATTTTTTAAAGAAAGCCTGCCTGCTTCGGTTGTATTGGGCCAGCCCGGTTTAATATTTCCCCTGTATTAACAATTGATTTCGTTAGCTGTTCAGTACTATGAGGCTGTTGCGGGTGAAACTGAGCCTGCCGTTTGAAACACAGCTCTTAACTGACAACAACAATACGGATCATAACAATAATGAAACGTCGCGATTTTTTCAAAGCCGGTGCCGCTGTTGGTGCCGCCGGTGCATTGGCTTCGGCTTCGCAAATAGCCGCTGCCGCTACCCCCGAAGAAAAATACCGTTTACAGGTTCCTGAACTGTTCAATCCGGTCAGCCGGCCCCCGGCCTATACCCCGGCCATCGTTATAGGGTCAGGCTTTGGCGGTGCCATCTCTTCCTATCGTCTGGCTCAGGCCGGCATTCAAACCACCGTACTGGAACGGGGTTGTCGTTGGCCTATCGACCCCTGGCGTAAAATTCATCCCAATGATTTTTTCCCGGATGGCCGTGCCTATTGGCATCGTACCAGCGCGAAAATGCTGACTGGCCTGACCACCAGTTTTGATAAATTCGGTGGTCTGCTGGACGTAACAGAATACGAAAACATAGACGTGTGGCGTGGCGCCTGCGTCGGTGGTGGCTCGAAAGTATTTACCGGTGTGATGATTGAACCGGAACGTCAGTATTTCGAAGCCATCTTCGGCAATGTGGTGAATTATGAAGAAATGCGCAACGTGTATTACCCTCGCGTGCGCGAGATGTTGCGGTTGAGCCCGCTGCCGGATGATCTTTATTATAAGCCGTCATTTGGCCATTCCCGGGTCTGGGATAAACAGGTGCGCCTGGCGGGTTATGAGCCGGAGCGCATTGACGGCATCTGGAACTGGGATGTGGTGCGTAAGGAGTTTCACTACCGCAGCCGGCCTTCTGCCTCAATTGGTGAAAGTAATCATGGCAACAGCAACGGTGCCAAGTTTGATTTAACGCAGAACTATCTGAAATACGCAGAACAGAGTGGGTACACCAGTATCTATCCCGGTATGCAGGTGAAAAGCCTGGGTCAGGACAGTAACGGTCGCTACCTGGTGGAGATCGAGCAGATTGATCCCATGGGGGAGATCATTGATCAGTTCACGTTATCCTGTGACTACCTGTTTATGGCTGCCGGCTCCATCGGCACCACTGAACTGTTGCTGAAGGCCCGTGAATTGGGTGACCTGCCTAACCTCAATGAATTCATTGGCGAAGGCTGGGGAACCAACGGTGATACTGCGGTGGTGCGCACGGTGAGTGAATTGCAGGGGCTGTACCAGGCTTCACCTTCTGCGGGCATCATCCGCGACGATCGGTTTGGCCCTCCCATTACCATGGAAAACTGGTATGCCCTGCATGTGCCTGTGAACCTGACCGCCATTGGTTCCCTGGGCATGGGCTTTGATATGACTAACCGGTGCCGTTTCCAATACGATCCGGCGACGGATTCCACCACCTTGTTGTGGCCACGGGAGGGTAACGCCGATGTGGTGGCGGCTACCCGTGAGATGAACAACCGGATTGCGGATGCCAGCCTGACTCTGCCCGGCTTGTTGGGTGTGGTGCCGGATGTAAATGATTCCTTTACTGCACATCCATTGGGCGGTGCCATTCTGGGACAGGCCGCGGACGCTTACGGTCGTCTCAATGGTTATGACCGTCTGTATGTGATGGACGGTGCCATGATCAATGGCAGCACGGGTGCGGTGAATCCTTCCCTGACTATTTCGGCTTTGGCAGAGCGCAATATCGAAAACATTCTGATGAATGATTTCTGATGGCGGCATAACAATAACAACGAAGGTTTGAAACGATGAAAAAAAATAGGATAGTCCGATGCGCGATGCCTGCTCTGCTGGCGTCGGCTGTGATCATGCTGCCCGGCTGCGGTGGTGAGGAACAGCCACAGGATGATGTGGTACGTAAAACGTCAGGCAGTGCCAACACCCAGGGTCTGTGGCGCATGATCGAAGAATTTGATGGGGAAACTTTCTATTCTACTCTTATGATTCAGGGTACCGGTGCCAGTGCCACCATGGTGGACTGCAGTCGCGCCTTTGAGGTGGATGCCATTACCCGTACCGGTAATGTCTACACCGGATATAACCATGATCTGGCACCATTGCAGGTCATCAACAACGACACCATGGAATGGCGCTACGACAATCAGATCCGTGAGTTCGAAAAAATGGATAATCTGGCGCAGTTCAATATGGGCGAGTTTGAAGTAAGCTCGCCCCTGTTGCCGGATGTGGTGGCGTCGAATCTGGTGTGTGTGCAGTATTCAGAAACGGATCTGGGTGATTCCCTGGTGTTGAGCACCAAGGTTTTGGGTCAGCCGTTGCTGGTAACGATCCGTACCGAAGGGCGAATGGCGGAAGGAACATACAACATCGAGCCCTATGGTAATGAAGATGCCATGGTGATCCTTGCCGGTTCCTACTGGGCCAATACGACGTTGACCGGTTACGATGAAATCTCCGAGGGTACCCTTACCATTCAATCCCGCGGCAATGTCTGGATTGAAGGAGAGGTACAGGGCGTGCTCCGCAATGGTATCACGCCCATCCGTGTCAGCTTTAACGTGGAAACGCCACTTAACTGATATTGAAGAAGGCGATTTGTTCTTCCAGCCAGCCATGGTCAGCCATGGCTCGCTGGCTGTGTTTGCGCCTGCCATGGTCTCAGTGTCCAATCCAAAGCTTCAAGCCCAAGCAAAAAATCACGTAGCATCCAAACCACTACAATTCCCCTTATTATGTTTACAGCAGAGATGCAGCAACACATTCAGTGTGTGATTGTCCATCTATTTAAGAATGAAAAATCAGAATGACTTTCGGGGATTATTGATCCATATCATTATGTAGCACACCACGACTGGTATTTATAGTATTCAGATGGGCTCTTTCACCAACACAAAGGAGTTGTCTAAATGCCAGCTAAAGGCCCCTTCTCGCCAACTTTTCCACTGCAAACCTTTCGTGCTGTACATCCGTTTTTTAAGCGACAGCTACACCATGCACCTTTTTCGCTGATTCAACCCATAATGGAACGGATTATGAGAGATGCATTCGCAGAAGCATTAGCAACGGGTGAACTAGACTGTCTAATAGGACGTTGGCTGGAAATCGAAATAACAGACATACCTTTGAATTGGTTCGTGACCATGGGCAAGCATTATCCGGTACTGGTTAAAACTCCGATGAACTCCGATGCGAGTATTAGAGGGACACTAAAAGCGTTTATTCAACTTGCAAATAACGAACTGGATCCGGACACTTTGTTTTTTCAACGCCGCTTATGCATTGAGGGGGATACAGAGCTCGCCCTGCAGATTAAAAATCTGTTATATGCAACCGAGCTCTCGGGTGTGGCTCGATTCGCCAGCAAAAAGCTAAACCGGTTTATTCATTTGGCAGAACCAGATTAAACCCTGGTTTCCCCCACCAATAACCATTGCAGGTGGTTGATGCCTCGATTTCCACGGGCACGGGTACTCCTTGCCGATAAGTGGACAGAATCGAAATGGGGCGCTCTATTGCCATATCACCTTCAGCTACCCTGTAATGAGTTATCCCTAAAGACAACATTTTATTGTAATAACCCAGCAAATTGCAGCTGGCTTCGGACTGGACCTGGATACCATTAATCCGAAACAAGGGTTGGTTGTCTTGACTGTATAAGGGCATCCCCTCGGCATAAGCGCCGCAGCGAAATTCGCATTGATCTTTGGGTCGGTTTTCTGAGCGTGCGGTAAAACAGCGAGCAGAATGAGCAAGGGTAATTCGGCCAAAAACAAGCAATTCTGTTTCCAGCCCATTCAGCTCACTCTCTTTAGAAAGTCCTAGCAATAGGGCTTTAAGGGCATCTCGGGAAATTTCCACAGGTGGTTGCCAACGCTGCATCCCGGACCGCCTTAAACACTTTAAGGTATTTAAGTTATAAGCGTTTAAGGCGGTGCCTGCCACAAAGGGGCGCCGCAGTGAATGAGCTATTTCCACGGCAGCCATATCGTTAGCTTCAATCCAATAGTCTGATGCCTTTAAAAGGCTCCGTAGATAACTGATTTCTGATTCTGATTCAATAAGCGTCAGCGTGGACATTACTACTTGCTTTCCTAGATCCCGTAACACAGCGGCGATATCAAGCCAATCGGAGATCGACAGTGCTTTTCGTTTGGAGCAGACTGTCTCCCCCACGTAAACAACGTCAACCGGTAGTTCAGCAATCCGTGCGTAATAGTCCAGGTAATCGTTTCGTGACCAAAAGTAGGGAACGGGTGCTACGGATATTTGCGGTGTTATTGCCATGATCGGTGGTACGCTCCCAATGTTGTCTGTGACCCTTCAGACAAATCTGATAGTAACTGCATCCAACGTTGCTGAGGCTGCCAAAGTTCGGTTGTTTTTTCAAAGTCATCCAATGCTTCTCGCCATACCTGGGTTACCGCTGCAACATAAGCGGGTGAGCGTTGGCGGCCTTCAATTTTGATCGCCGCTATACCTGCAGCGGATAACTCAGGAATTAGATTTAAGGCATTAAGACTGGTGGGCTCCTCTAATGCGTGAATCAGATTGCCGTTAATATGGAAGCGCCCTTTACACAATGTTGGATACGCAGCCGGCTCATCGGGCTCATAGACATCAATCAATATTCCATTTAAACGGGTTTCCAATTGATCTCCCTTGTTTTTCCATTGCACCGCGTGGGCGGGCGAGCAGACGCCACTATTGTTGGGCGAATCCCCCGTCAAATAAGAAGACAGATAACAGCGACCCTCCGCCATGATGCATAACGACCCAAACCCAAACACTTCTAATGGAACACTGGACTTATCCGCAAGCCGTTGTACTTGCTTTAGGGAAAGCACACGAGGCAGAACCGCTCGCTTTATGCCAAAATTAGAGTGATAAAAATCAAGCGCAGGCTTATTGGTGGCAGAGCCTTGAACAGATAAATGCCGATTGATCTGCGGGTAATGTTCCGTGGCATAATCGAGTACTCCGAGGTCCGCGATTATTAAAGCATCCACACCCAGCTCGGCACCACAATCCACCGCTTCACACCAATGTCGAAACATGGCTTCTTCAGGGTAGGTATTAATGGCCAGAAAAACCTTCACTCCCCGCGATTTTGCATAGTCAACAACCGTCTCCAGGCGAGTCGCTTTGAAATTCAATCCCGGAAAGAAACGAGCGTTGGTCTTGTTGTTTAAACCAAGATAAACTGCGTCAGCGCCGTTATCAACGGCAGCTTTCAATGCAGGAAAATTGCCTGCTGGACACACCAGTTCCACGATTACACCCCCAATGTTTCCCACAACTGATCAACTTTTCTAACTACAGCATCACTCTGGCGAATAGGAATACCCCATTCTCGCTGCGTTTCTCCTGGCCATTTATTGGTGGCATCCCAACCTAGTTTGGAGCCAAGCCCCGATACCGGTGAAGCGAAATCCAAATAATCAATGGGCGTGTTATCCATAATGGTGCAATCCCTGCGTGGATCAGTACGTGTGGTTATGGCCCAAATGACATCAGACCAATCCCGCGTGCAAATATCCTCGTCAACAACGATGATGTACTTTATATACATGAATTGGCGCAAAAAACCCCAGACTCCCATCATTATTCGTTGTGCGTGCCCTGGATACTGCTTGCGAATGCTGATTACCGCTATGCGATAAGAGCACCCTTCGGGTGGTAAATAAAAATCCACGATTTCGGGGAATTGCTCAGCCAGCATTGGCACAACAAGCTCGTTCATCACTTCCGCCAGCACCGAAGGCTCATCGGGAGGCCGTCCGGTATAGGTACTTAAATACACAGGATTGGCACGATGAGTGATACGTTCGATCGTCATCACGGGAAATTTGGCTTGCTCATTATAGTACCCTGTGTGGTCACCAAAAGGCCCTTCCATGGCTTCATCACCGGGCATTAGATAACCTTCAAATACAAACTCGGCATTGGCTGGTACTTTTAAGGTATTACCAATGCAGTTCACCAAATTAGTTCTGGCGCCCCGCAGTAACCCTGCATAAGAGTATTCAGAAAGTGTATCGGGAATAGGCGTGACCGCAGCCAACAACATGGCCGGATCAGCACCAATAACCACGCTAATAGGGAAGGGTTTCTTGGGGTATTTTTTTTGCCAGGCTTGATAATCCAGCGCACCACCACGGTGTGACAGCCAGCGGACAATAACACGATTTCGGCCAATAACCTGTAAACGGTAAACACCAACATTCAAGCGCGGCTTTAACGGCCCTTTGGTCACTACCAAAGGCCAGGTTATTAGTGGCCCAGCATCCTCAGGCCAGCACCATTGTACCGGAAGCTGCGCCAGATCAACCGATTTTTTGTCAACAATCACTTGCTGACAAGCACCGTGGCGGCTCTCTTTAAGCTGCATATGCAACGCGCTTTTCAGTAACCCCAGTTGACTAAAAATGGTTTGCAACTTTTCGGGTGGCTTCGGGGTTTTTAGTTCCGCCAACAAACGGCCGAGCAGACGGACATCGGCTGGACTCGCCAACCCCATAGCGCTGGCTATACGATCTTGCGTACCAAATAAATTCGTTACAACGGGAATATCAAACCCCGTGGGAGCAGAAAACCAAAGGGCTGGCCCGTCTTGTGCCAATACCCGTGACGATACTTCTGTCATTTCTAATCTTGTACTAATAGGTTGGCTAATACGCACCAACTGACGCTCATCTTCCAACTGGTTTAGAAAATCCCGTAAGTCTGAAAATCCCATCAATACTTCCTCTCGAAGTACGATGGTAATCTCAGCACCCTATAGCTTGTTGATCTACATCAACCACATAATAAAAAATTATGAAAAGATGGATCGAATCCGACATAAGCGATAAAAGGCAGGAACAAGACAGAACAATGATTACTCTTGCAATTACAGGTGCCAGCGGTTCTCAATATGGCCTGCGTTTATTACAGCTTTTAGCCCGTGAAAAAATGACGGTTTATTGTTTGTTCTCTACCGCAAGTAAAGTGGTTATGGAAACTGAATTTGATGCAACGTTTCCCAAGACCGATTCGAGCATTCCGTCGTTCCTGGAGAAACGCCTGGATTGCTCACTCGACACTGTACGCTTTCCAACGGAGAACGACTGGTTCTCCGCTGTCGCTTCCGGCTCGTCAGCCCCCAAACAAATGGTGGTTTGCCCTTGCAGCATGGGCACGCTAAGCGCTATTGCTTGTGGTGCCAGCAACAACCTAATTGAACGAGCCGCCGATGTTGTACTTAAGGAAAACGGAAAACTTATTCTTGTTCCAAGAGAAACGCCGCTTTCCACTATTCATCTGAGTAACATGCTTACCCTTTCCCAGTATGGCGCCACTATATTGCCTGCCATGCCTTCATTTTATTCAAACCCGAAAACAATAGACGATTTGCTCGATACCGTTGTACAGCGAATTCTTGATCATATTGTACTTCCCATCCGAGTCAGTAGACCCTGGGGTTAATGAAATCGACTCAAAGCATAGGGTTCAGTCATTATCATGGGTGAACGTTTCAATACCAAATCGGCGATTAGCTGGCCCGAACCCGCAGCCCCGGTCCACCCCAAATGACCATGACCACTGTTTAGATATAAACCCTGAATGGGTGTCTTGCCCAGCAACGGTATACCGTCGGGTGTCATGGGCCGAAGCCCGGCCCAAGCCTGACAATCATCAAAATTTGTTGGCACCGTAACGTCTGGCAACAAACGAGATACATAATCACGTAACAGGTTGATCCGCTGAGCGACCAGCGTTTTATCAAAACCGGCTAATTCTGCGGTTCCCGCAATTCGTAATCGACTACCTAGCGGCGTTATCGCAACATGATAATGGTCATCAATTAAAGGTCTTTCAGGATAAAGCGCCTGCTGTCCTTCAAGCGTAATAGAATACCCCTTGACAGGCTGTAGTGGTAAATGAAAGCCAAGATCCTGTGTCAGCATTGGCGAGGTGGCACCCGCCGCCAATACGCAGGCATCACATCTGATATCACCCAGGGTGCCGGAAACACCTACCAGCCGACCTTTTTTTACATTCAGTTTAGTGATAGGCGCGTTAAAGTGAAATTGAACGCCTTTAGCTTCACACCCATGGGCGAGCGAGCGACAGAATAAATGAGCATCTCCCGACTGGTCATTGGGGTAAAACAATGAACCGGCGAATTGACCAGCTGAACCTGCTAAACAAGGTTCCAACGATTCAAGCTGATTTGCGGACAGTAACTGGAACCGAAGCCCTTCTTGCTCATAGGCCTGTGCAATACGATGAAAGTAGTTTAATTCAGTGCGATCACTGAACAACTTAATCGTACCTTTCTTGGCAAGTTCGAAAGTTGAGGGCAAATGCTCCGCGAGTTTTGACAGTGTGATCAAGCTATAGTGCGCAAGCCGCATATTCAGCATGGTATGATAGCTGTGCTTTTTGCTCGAAGAGTTTTTAAGAAACAGCAACCCCCAGCGCCATAGGGCTGGCAGCACCGACCATCGCACAACTATGGGTGCATCCTGACGCCCTAACCAGCGTAGCAGTTTACCAAGCACACCAGGATGGTTCCAAGGATCCGCCATGCTTGGTGTGAGCATGCCCCCATTTGCAAAACTCGTTTCCAAGGCGACACCTTCGCGCGCCTCCACTACGGTGACAGTCACTCCCGCCGCCGCCAAATGCCACGCCGCTGATAGCCCAGCTAATCCTGCACCTACAACCAATACGTTCATGAAGGCGCAGGCTAACCCATTGCTGTGTACCGCTCTTGATTTAGATCAACACAACCATCACACAAGTCATATTATAATAGTTCTCATTATCATTTGCCCGATAGGCTCCTACCATGACTATTTCTTTCTGTTCATTAAAACCTGGAGAATCAGCCCAGCTTGTTGAGTACCGTGATGTACCACATGATTACCAACAGCATCTTGAATCCATGGGGCTTACGGTGGGTACCTGGTTCTGTGTGGAGCGAATAGCACCCTTAGGTGACCCAATGCAAATTCGACTGCGGGGTTTCAGCTTAGGCTTACGCAAGCAGGAGGCATCAGGCTTAAGGGTCATTAAACGATGAGAAAGATGCCCAAAATCAGTTTGGTCGGTAACCCGAACAGTGGTAAAACCACCGTATTTAACGCCCTTACCGGCGCTCACCAGAAAGTAGGAAACTGGCCCGGTGTTACAGTTGAACAGAAGTCCGGCCAGGCCCGCATTGACGATCGTGTGTTTGAATTCATTGACCTCCCTGGATTGTACGATCTTAACGAGCCCGAGGGAGACACAGGGTTAGATACCCAAATCACACGCAAATACCTAGAGCAACGTAACCATGACCTGTTGATCAATGTGATTGATGCCAGTTGTTTGGCGAGGAGCCTATTTTTAACCACTCAACTACTCGCCAACGGCCATTCAGTTATCGTTGTCTTGAATATGGTGGATGTTGCTACAAGCCAGAATATCAACATTGATTGCACCGCCTTAAGCGATGCGCTTGGCTGTCCGGTAGTGCCCGCTAATGCCAGTAAGGGTCAGGGTATTAGTGCACTGAAAGAAGTAGTCAGTTTGTATTGGGCAAGCCCAGCAGGAACGGCCGGTAATGATTTTACTCAGGTCACGGCCAGCGACCGATATCAACAGATTGATAATATTGTTCAAGCCTGCTGTCACCAACACTTAAATGATGATTCCAGGCCAGCATGGCAGCTGGATCAATTATTGCTGAACCGGTGGTCGGCCTTTCCAATTTTTCTTGGTGTCATGTACAGCTTGTTTCTGTTCACTATCAATATAGGGGGTGCCTTTATTGAATTATTCGATGGCATTGCAAAAGCCCTATTTGTAGAGAGTACAGCGTTACTTCTAAGCGCGGTGAACAGCCCTGACTGGTTGATCGTATTGATCTCAAATGGGGTGGGTGGTGGCATTCAGTTGGTTGCGTCGTTTATACCCACCATTGCATGTTTGTTCCTGTTTCTGTCTTTTCTGGAAGACTCTGGCTATATGGCCCGCGCCGCTTTTATCATTGATCGCCTGATGGTGAGTATGGGGCTTCCCGGCAAAGCTTTCGTGCCTTTAATTGTCGGCTTTGGGTGTAATGTACCCGCAGTGATGGCATCGCGAACGCTGGATCATCAAAACGACCGTCTACTTTCCATTATGATGGCACCCTTTATGTCATGTGGTGCCCGTTTAACCGTCTACGTTCTATTTGCCGCTGTCTTCTTTCCTGAAAACGGTCAGAATATAGTGTTTGCATTGTATTTGTCCGGCATTGGTCTTGCCCTGTTAACAGGTTTGATTCTAAAAAAATTTCTGATAAAAACCCATTCAACGCCATTTATTCTCGAACTGCCGAACTATCATTTGCCTACCGCTCGCGGCATCTATCTGCATACCTGGCAGCGATTAAAAGGGTTTATGCTAAGAGCCGGAAAAGCCATTGTTATTGTAGCGTTCTTAATGAACCTATTGAGCAGTATGGGTACCGATGGTCGGTTTTACAGCAACCAGAACAACCACTCGATATTAAGTACCATTGGCAAACAAATTACACCGATTCTGAAGCCCATGGGAGTGGATGAGAACAACTGGCCCGCTACCGTTGGACTTTTTACCGGTTTATTCGCAAAAGAGGTGGTCGTAGGGACGCTGGATTCCCTTTATACCCGATTGGATCAAACACAAAGTCACAGGCAACCGCCGGATCCAGCACATATCACGAACACTTTGCGCGAAGCTATGGGGAGTGTGCCCAAGAATTTATGGAATCTGTCGGCTCAAATAGCCGATCCCCTGGGAATTCAGGTCAACGAATTTACGAATAAAGATATTGCAGCAAAAGAACAAGGTGTTACGTTAACCACACTCACAAAGATGAGCACCTTATTCAATGGTGCAGCCGGTGCGTTTTCCTATTTGCTCTTTGTATTGCTTTATTCCCCCTGCGTTGCCACACTGGGTGCTGTTATCAAAGAGACCAATCGTTTCTGGGCGGGTTTTATCATGTCATGGGCTACTGTGTCGGCTTATTGCATTGCCGTTATTTTTTATCAATCTGCAAATTTCAACACCAACCCGATTACCTCATTGCAATGGATTGTCGCAATGCTGGCTCTTCTAATGAGTAACCATACCCTCCTTATTCACCTGGGGCGACGGGTCATTCATCGCCCCCAGTTAATACCAGTCATCAATTGCTGAGTCACATAGTGCCCGGCTGTTAACTGATTTTAAAGAAGGCGATTTGTTCTCCCAGTCGGCGAGCCTGGTCAGCCATGGCCTCGCTGGCGGCGGAGGCCTGCTCCACCAGCGCGGCGTTTTGCTGAGTCATTTCATCCATCTGGCTGACCGCCACATTCACTTGTTCGATTCCTGATGTCTGTTCCTGTGAAGATTGCGCCAGTTCTGAAATCAGTTTACTGACATCGTTTATGGAAGTAATGATCTCATTGAGCATGCGTCCGGATTCCTGGACCTGGGTAGTGCCGTTTTCCACCTGGCTGACGCTCAGGCTGATCAGTTCCTTGATCTCGCGGGCGGCGTTGGCGGAACGTTGCGCCAGATTGCGCACTTCTCCGGCCACCACGGCGAAGCCCCGGCCCTGTTCACCCGCGCGGGCGGCCTCCACCGCGGCATTCAGCGCCAGGAGATTGGTTTGGAACGCGATTTCATCGATCACGCTGATGATGTCGGCAATCTTCTTGCTGCTTTCATTGACGGCGTTGATGGCGTCAACCGCCTTTTGCGCCACCTCACCGCTGCGCGTGGCGTTGGTGCGGGTAACGTTGGAGAGTTCTTCAACCCGGCGGGCATTGTCGGCGCTTTGTTTTACCACGCTGGTCATCTCTTCCATACTGGAGGCGGTCTCTTCCAGGGATGAAGCCTGTTCTTCGGTACGTTGGCTGAGATCGGCATTACCATGAGCAATTTCATTGGCACCCTGTAATACGGATGCCGATGCTTCATTGATTTCACCGACGATGGTTACCAGTCGGTGAATGGTGTTGTTGACGTTGTCTTTCAGGCGCCCGAACTCACCCTCGTATTCCTTGTTGACGGTTTGGCGTAAATCGCCTTCGGCCATTTTTTCCATGACGTTAACCATTTCGCTGACCACGTCTTCACAGATATCCAGCAACTGGTTAATGCCCTGGCTCAGGCCCAGGAAGAAGCCGCTGCGCCCTTGGGTGGTGGCCCGTTGTGAAAGATTGCCAATGGCAGCGGATCGGATCATATGATCCAGTTCTTTCTCGATGGCCACTTCTTCGGTACGATCCTGCCATTCCACCACGGTGCCGATGGGTTCACCCGCATCGTTACTCACCGGGCTGGCGTGTACATGCAGATGACGCCCACCCAATACGAATCCGGAGCTGACCGGCTCCTTCAGCGACCCCAGCAGGCGGCGTTGATGGCTGGGATCCTTGTGGTAAATGTCGATGTTTGCCCCCATTAATTTATTGACGCTGAAGCGGGGCAGTTCTTTCTGAATGTCCGATTCCGCATTGCGCATCATGTCCAGTACGGCCTGGTTGGTGTAGACAATATTGAGGTCGGTATCGGCCACCATCACATTGGCGGACACCGAATCCAGTGCCTGCCGGATGCGGGCGTTTTCATCAGCGATCTTGCGTTCGGCGTCCAGTCGTTTCTGTTCAATACGTTGCTGCTCTTCTTCGGCGCGCAGGGCCTCGGTTCGATCCAACCACTCGATGACCGTTCCCAGGCGATGCTTTTTATCATCGAACACCGGGGTTGCGGTGATGACGATGGTGCGGCCCGCTACTTTTACTTCCTGGCTGTGGGTGGATTTGGCCTGATCCAGAATCTTGCGTTGATGTGATGGGTCTTTGTGGAACATGTCCATGTTGCAGCCCATCAGTTTATCAGCATCGAAATTGGGTAGCGCTGTTTTCAGGTCAGGCTCGGCGACTTTCATCATCCTGTCGAGGGATGCGTTCATGTAGATGATGTTGTAATCCTGATCGGCCAACATCACATTGGTGTTACACACATCCAATGCGTTCTTAACCCTCAGTGCTTCGCTGGCGATGCGCTGGGTATTCTCCAGTTCAAAGTTGAGTTTTATTTTCATGCACTGCATGCCCTGCAGCACTCGCCCCGTCTCATCGTTTTGATCAATGGGCAGATTGACATCAAAGTTGCCGCTGCTGATTTTGAGCAGGGATTGCGAGGCGACCTGCATGGGATTGATGACACAGCGCTGCAGGAACTGGAACAGGGCGAACACGCCGAGGCCCAGGGTCAGCAGATAGGGCCAGGGCAAAGCCTGACCGCTAACCAGATAATCAGCTACCATGACCGCTGCGAAGCTGCCGACGATCCAGCCCAGCTTGGCATTCAGGGGCAATTGGCGAAAGTAATTAAACAGTTTTTCCTGGGGTGCTGGCTCCACGTTCTCGCCTGCGTTCAGGCGCGCATAAAGCGCCTCGGCGTCGCGCACCTGCTGTGCCGTTGGGGCGTGGCGCACCGACATGTATTCCACCACTTCGCCATTGGCCCAGACCGGGGTGACGTTGGCTTCCACCCAGTAGTGGTCGCCGTTCTTGCAGCGGTTCTTCACCATACCACGCCAGGGTTTGCCGGCCTGTACCGTAGCCCACAGATCTTTGAATGCGGCTTGTGGCATGTCCGGATGCCGTATCAGGTTGTGAGCCTGCCCGATCAACTCCGCTTCCGAGTAGCCACTGATTTCGATGAAATCCCGGTTGATGTAGGTGATAACGCCTTTGGGGTTGGTTTTGGATACGATGGTTTGGCCTGGGGCCAGCTTGACCTCTTTTTGGGTCACCGGCATATTGACGCGCATGTTCAGTCCTTTTTACGTGGGTCGTGGAATCCTGAAAAATCGGGCTTGCTTATTCAGTGTAGAAAAGGATTGAAGGGAGGAAAGGGGAAACGGGAGCAGGCGGAAAATTTCTCTGTTTCCGCCACTCTTTAAAAAGGTTTGCTTCTAAAAACGGCTTTTTTAATCCCCGCTTTTAAGGAAGCGCCCAAATTCCCGTTGAAATTTAATCGGTTGATCCACCATGGGGGCGTGTCCGGCCTTGTCAAAAATGACGACTCTGGCGTGGGGAATGTGGTCTGCCAGCTCCTGCTGTGATTCCAGGCTGAAGTAGCGGGATTGCCGCCCCATCATCAACGTGGTGGGTACCTGGATCGCGGATAAGGTCTGGCGGGTGTCGCGGCCGTGCATAAAGGCCTGCATCACGTTGAGATAGGTTTGCCATTTCTCAACGGGCATCATGTGGCGCGTCAACAGGGGTTCGGCATAGCGGGCGGCCAACTCAATCACCCGCTGAGTGAGGCCACGATACATGGCAATGCAATAGATCAGGGACACGGTATCGCGGAACCGTTCCCGAATCTCAGTGGGCAGTTGCCAGTAACCCACGTCGTTGCCGGCTTCCCTGGCGAGCTGCAGCAGTTCTTCAAAACGCTGGAATAATTCAGCCTGTTGTGCGCCGAAAATGCCATTGGCTTTGCCCGGGCAATGGGCGCTGTTGGCACCGTGTTCGATGTTGAGGTATTTGCCGATGCGGTCGAAGCCATGTACCTGGTTGTAGGTGAGGCAGGTGTAGGCCCCCGTGGATACACCCCCCAGCACGACGTCATCCAGTTGGAAATGATCCAGCAGATCCTGGACGTCGTTGGCGTAGGTCTCAAAGACGTCCAGGTTGTCGAGATTGGCGTGATGGGAGCGGCCAAAACCACGTAAATCCGGTAGAAAAAATTCAAACTGGTGGGTATAGGGCAGTACGTTGGGAATCCAGTGGGAGCCTCGGGAGCCAAAGCCGTGTAACAGCACCACCGGCTTGCCCCGCCCCAGCCGAATAACATTGAGTTGTTCTCCATCCCTCAGTGGCACTTGGGCCATGGTGATCTCTCCTTGGTCGCATCAGCGATTATGTTTTCGTTATTGTTCGCATATGAATAAAAATAACCATAATGGAATCAAAAATGAACTCAAATACTGTATGCATTCTGTAATCCAGCGGCCCCATATGTCCATTATGGCCAATTGCGCCGTCACGACTCCTTACGGGTTGTGTCCGCACCGCAATGTTATTAAAGTTGGCGATGAAATATGGGGAAGTGACAACTGGGGATGTCATGATCAGAAAAACAGGGATGTTTGTATTCCTGGCGTGCTTATTAGCTGGATGTGATAACGCCAAGGATTTGCCTCTATTGGGGCGTTATGTGGCAAAAAACGTGTGTGCTTCGCTATGGCTGGAAGGCTATGAACAAGGGGCCGCAGTGGGTTATGTCACCAACGTTGCCCCCCTCATTCAACCCAGCTGGAAAGTGACACTGGAGCCGGGCCAGGTGCGGGTGAACAGTTTCTGGTTTCCCTGGTTGAGTACCAAAACGGCCCGTCACCTCACAGATACGACCTCCGTGGATTGCCGCAATGAATACGGTGCCACACCCTTACCCTCCGCGACCTATTCCGCCCCGGCCGTTCCTGCAACCGGCTTTGTGGATCAGACCAATCCGGATTCTGCGTTACAGCGCTATCTGGATTCGGTAATAGCGGTGGGAGCCCCGGAGCACACCACCGCCATGTTGGTGTTGTACGGCAATCAGGTGATTGCTGAAGCCTATCGGGATGGCCTGGGTCCCGATTCCCCCCTCAAGGGCTTCTCCATGTCCAAGAGCTTTGCCAACCTGCTGGTGGGTCGATTGGCAATGCAAAGTCAGCTGGCGGTGCAGGATGCCCTGTTGTTGCCCGGCTGGGAGCTGGATCAACGGGCGGCCATTACCTGGGACAGCAGCCTCAGGATGAGCAGTGGTCTGTTGTGGAACGAGGCGTCCCTTGGTGACAACAACGATCAGGGGCAAATGTTTTACAATACTGCCGATCCGGCAGCCTATGCCGCCATCAAGCCCTATGCCCGGGAGCCGAATACCACGTTCAATTATTCCAGCGGCGATTATATGAACATTGCCAGTGCGCTGGTGCGGCAGGAGCAGTGGTTTGATCCCGGTTGGAATCTGGATGAAAATTTCGTACTGGAATTTTCACCCGATGGTGAGACCCCTTTATTGGGGGAAGGTGTGTACCTTACCACACGGGGCTGGGCGGCACTGGCTTCGCTGTACATGCACGAAGGTGAGCTCAACGGCGAGCCGGTCTTGTCTCCGCAGTGGGTGGCGTATTCTCTGACCCCCAGTGTTACCAATTACGATTACGGGGCCGGCATCTGGCTGAATCTGGGGCAGAACCTGTTCCCAAGCTTAACACCGGATACGTTTGCCTTCGCCGGTTCGTTCGATCGCTATGTGGTGGCGGTGCCGTCCCGTGATGTGGTCATTGTTCGATTTGGTTTCAGTGCCCAGCCCGGTGATTTCGATATGGAACGCTTTGTAGCCAATGTTCTGGAGCTGGTGCCCTATTAGACAATAATCACTGAGTCGAATCGTAAAAAGCCGGACATTGGAAGCGCGGCGCAGGGCTTCTATACTCAGGTCAGGATGTCTCCATAAGGCCATGTGACCTGTGACAACGTTTTATCTGGACAACAAAGGATTTGCTGCCAGTCTGATCACCGTCTTTCTCGCTTTCCTGTTACTGGTTTGGTTTTCCTATCAACGGGCGGAGACGTCGGTTTACCGTGATACCGCCGAACACCTGGTGAGTATTGCGGAGTTGCAGGCAGACGTGGTTCGGGGCAGCGTGCTGGACTCCGAACGCCATGTGCGATTCCTGCACGCCACGCCACCGGTACAGGGCATTGTGCGGGCAACTCAACACGCCGGCATTGATCCGCGGGAGGCGACACCGTACCCGGTCTGGGTCAGCCGCCTGCAAACCATCTTTTCTGCTTACGCCCGCAATAACCCCAATATTGCTCAGATCCGCTACATTGGCCTGGCGGACAATGGTCGTGAGCTGGTGCGGGTAAACCAGGACGGGCAAGGTGTTGAGGTGATACCGGATGCCCAGTTACAGGTTAAGGGCGACCGTGATTATTTCCAGGCAAGCCTGAACCTGAAGCCCGGCGAAGTGTATTTCTCCAGCATCAACCTGAATCGGGAATGGGGTGTTATAGAGCAACCTGCCTGGCCCACTTATCGTGTGGTGGAGGCCGTATACGATACTGACGGCCGGCAGTTTGGCATGATCGTGGTCAACTTCAAGCTTCAGGCCATGTTCGATGCCCTGGTCAAATCCGTAAGCCGGGATCTGGCCGTGTTCCTGCTCAATGAGAACGGCCAGTTCCTGCTGCACCCCGACCCCACCCGTAATTTTGAATTTGAGTACGGGCTGAACGAATCCTGGGAATCGTCCTACGAGGAATCACCGCAGGAGATCGCCTATCGTCAGTTTTTCAGGGTGGGCAGTCCACAACACCCGGATGAACGTTACTTCGCGCTGAAGCAGGATATACTCCTGCCGGAGGGGGCTGGTGTGCGTCATCTTACCCTGGTGTCGGCCATGCGCATCTCGGCGTTGGCGTCACTGGTGTGGAAACGCCAGGTCAACCTGCTTTTGATCGATACCGTGTTATTACTGGTGGTGCTTGCGCTGCTGGTATTGTATTGGCTGTTCAGCAAAAAGAGCATGGCGGAACTGGGAGTGCGTGCGCAATTCGAAGCCATTGTGCGCGGCTCCAGTGATATTATTCTGGGATTGGACTGCAACGGGCGGGTGATGTCCTGCAACCAGGCCGCGCTCACCCTGTTGGGGTGGCAGCCTGACGCCGCCGCAGAGCATAAACTCACCGATATTGTTTACACCAGCGGGCCTCTGGATACCTCAATCCAGCCGTTGCAGCGAGCATTTGAAGCTGTTTGCCAGGGGCGGAAGGTTGAACCGGTGACGATTCGGCTTAACCGGTCTGAAGCCCGAGGGGATGAACCCTGCTATGCGTCGGTAGCCCTTTCACCCATCGTTATTTCTCAACAGCGTATTAACGGGGTTGCCGCGATTATTCGTGATATGACCGAGGCCCGGAATCTGCAATTGCATTTGCAGAAAACCAATCAGACGCTGGTGGAAAAAAACGACGAAATGGAACGGTTCATCTACACGGTAGCCCACGATTTGAAATCACCATTGGTAACCATCGGTGGATTTACCCAGAGTGTGTTGCGGGACATGGCGACGCAGTTGGATGCGAAGAACACCCACCGCATGCAACGGGTGCTGGCGAATGTAAATCATATGGGGGATTTATTGAATGATCTGTTGTCATTGTCGCGGATCGTGAAGGCCCCGGTAGAGCGTCAGTGGTGTGAATTGACCTATTGCGTGGATAAGGTAAGGGACAGCTTATCCACGCAGTTACAGGAGAGCCGGTGTGAGCTGGTGTTGGAGGCTGCTCATGGGCCGGTGTACGCCAACGAGCAGATGCTGGTTCAGTGCCTGCAGAATCTGATTGAAAACGCCGTGCATTACCGGCATCCGGAACGTCCGCCGCGTATTGAAATCGAATGCACCCCGAATCAAAGCGGCACCCAGGTGGCAGTGAGGGATAATGGATTGGGCATTGAGAGCCGTCACCATGAGCGGATTTTTCGAATCTTTGAGCGGCTGGATGCCTCGTTAGGTGAAGGCACTGGTGTGGGCCTGGCCATCGTAAAAGCAATCATGGAAAAACATCAGGGTACGGTGGTGTTACAATCAACTCCGGGGGTGGGGTCAACATTTTTCCTACGCTTTCCGGCGCCGCAAGCCAACCGGGAGGAGCAGAATGAAAGCGATTGATATTCTGATAGTTGAAGACAATGATGATCACGCGGATCTGATTGTGGATGCCTTGCTGATGTTCAATCCGGAAAACCGTGTGTTCCGATTGCCGGGCGGTGAGGACATTATCGCGATGTTGCATGAACGGGACCGGGACAGGGAATTTCCCGATTTGATTTTGCTGGATCTGAAAATGCCGCGCATCGATGGGGTTGAAGTGCTCAGGCAATTGAAGTCTGATCCGGATTGGCGAAAAATTCCGGTGGTGATTCTTACCACCAGCACTGTTCCCAAAGACATCAACACCTGTTATGAAATCGGTGCCAACAGTTTCGTCACCAAACCCATCGTGTACACGGATTTTGTCAATACACTGGCGCGTATCAATCGCTACTGGGTGGATACCAGTAGCTTGCCCGAATGATGCTGCTTAATACATCTGCGCCCGGTCCAGTGTTTTTACCCGCAATACGTCGCTGCCGGAGAAATATTCCTGCCGCAGTTGCTGCAACCTGGGGTCGTCTTCCGATGTGATGGTGTCCTGTTGTTGCAGGCGCTGTTTGGCTGAGTTGTATTGGTGGTATTGCTCCATGAATTCCGCGCTGGGCTCGCCGAAGGTGAAATCCGGTTGCATCAGGGCCAGGGCGGCCGTTTGCTCGGCGATACTTTGCAGTGTGGCGGAATCCGTCTGCGCCGAAGGCAGGGCCGCGAACAGATCCTGACTTTGATCCAGTACTTTCTGGGCGCGTGGTTGTACGCTGGCCGGTAAGGCATAAACCTGTTCTTGCAGAGTTTGCCGCAGTTGCACCACATCCCGGCTGTTGACTACCTGCATCACATATTGCTCGGTAAAGGATTCCATCTGTTGCCAGTCGCGGAACAGGGCGGTGCTGGCTTCACCCAGATACTCATCCCGAATCTGTTGTACATGATCCAGCGCCCCGGCCAGGCTCGCCACACCGTCCATGGGCAGCATTTGCAAGGCCAGGTTGTATTCCACATAGCGCTTGAGCAGGGTTTCCAATTGTTGGGTTGCGGTGTTTCCCAATTGGTCGCGATAGGCATCCAGAATGGAATCCTTCCACAAATCAGCCGGTATCTGCCCCTGCTGACGGGCCAGGGTATCGAACAGTTGACGTACCTGAGGGGCCGGTACCAGATTGCCCTGGGCATCCACTTGCAGACTGGCGCCTTCGATCTGTACCCGGTAGGGGCCGCTTTGGGGCGCGGACGGATGATGCTGTGCCGTTGGCGAAGTTCCGGTTGCAGGGAAGCCGGGCGTGTCCGGTGCCGGGTCGGAGCCAGCCGCAGGCGGGGCTTGCCGGGCCGAACTGACGTATCCGGTCCACCAGAAAAGAGCGGTTGCTACCAGTACCACGCAGGCGGTGATCGCCAGAATTCGCTTCATGCCAGACCTCTGTTTTTATTATTGTGCCGGGCAGGCATCTTACTATGCCGGGGCGGGGCGACCAAGGGGGGGTTAACCCAGATTGATCAGGGTCTGCTGTTCCGGCTCGCAATGGGACAGCTGGGTGCTGGACCAGCCATTGCGGCCGTTTTCTTTCGATTTGTAGAGCATCTGATCGGCGGCACTCACCAGTTTTTCCGGATCCAGCGTTTTCACCGGATACACGGTGGCGGCACCGAGGCTGGCGGTTACCACTTTCCTGACCTGAGAACCTTCGTGGGGAATGTGTAAATCAAGCAGGCGTTGCTGGATGCGCACCAAGGTGTTTTTGATCTGGGTGGCATCAATGTTGGGGTACAGCAGAATAAATTCCTCCCCCCCATAGCGGCCAACCAGCTCAGCAGGGCGGCTGGCCTCTTTCTTCAGGGCGCGGGCCACCTCCACCAGGCAATGATCCCCTGCCATATGGCCGTAATGGTCGTTGTACTGTTTGAAGTAATCAATATCCAACAGAATCACCGAGAGCGGTTTGTTCTCGCGCAGGCAGCGATGCCATTCCATTTTCAGGCGCTCGTCGAAATAGCGTCGATTGGCCAGCCCGGTGAGGGAATCCTCCCGCGACAATCGCTCCAGGTACTGATTCAATAAATCTTTTTCCGCTTTGTCGATGTCCAGTAGCAGGCCCTGTAGAAACATGGCCCTTTCCCGGTGTTCGATAATGTAGGCGATGCCCATACCGATGACATTGGCAAAGACAAAAAAGGTCTGAAACTCGAACTGGGTGTAGTGCAGGTCAAAGGCGCGGGTCATCAGCAGGGTGGTGAGCCCCGCCAAATGGCACCAGATGACGGTATTGAAGAAGCGCATTTTCGACATGGCGTAGACAATGATCACCACATAGATATTGATGGCGTGGATACCGGCCAGCCCCACCGGATCGGTGATGGTGGTGGCGCTCACCATGATCGAGGTGAGAATCACCATGGCAGTGATTCCGGTATACCAGTGGAAAGCACGATCCATGATGGGCAGGCGGGCACAGACATTGATAAACACCAGCCCGATGCCGGTAATAATATAGGCCCCGGTGAACCAGCCTTTCTCTTGATCCGCAAACTGAATGAACACCACAATGCCCATCACCAGATAGAGCCCCAGCAGATAGACTGCGTTGGAGAGCATGTTCTTGAGCGCCAGCTTGCGGTAGCTGCGGGCGAAGTGCTGTTCCAGATAATCGGGAAAACGCAGCAGCCTGAAACCGGAGCTCAGCACGTCTTCGATCTCGTGCTTTAACGCGGGATCGGTGATGATCAGGTTATCGGTGCGGATGATCAGTTGGGACATGCTGGATAAGGGATTACCCTGGAGCCGTATTATTGGTTGTTTTTTTATTAGGTTTAGCAGAGTTTGTCGGTTACTGCCTGTTGGTCCGATGGATGGAACGGGTGTTGTTTATCATACAGGAAACCGGGCAGGCAACAGGCAGCTAATCAGAACGAGGTGGCATGCCGGAAATAATGCCGGTTACGGTGCTCGCTGTCAGGGGGCAGTGCCGGTTGGCTGGCCACAATAAAATCCTCCCCGGTGGCGTTGGCCAGATCCACGATGCGACGTTTGAATATCTGCCAGGGCTTCCGTTGATCTTCCAGAATCAGTAATTTGGGTTTCAGCCGGGCCTTGTTTTGCCCGATCACCACGGCCAGTCGCTCATCGTTGAGCGTGACCACGGAGCCGGTGGGGTACAAGCCGATGGCCTGGATAAATTCCTCCACCAGGGCGGCATCGAACAATACGTCACGCTGGCTGAACAGTTCCCGTACGGCGTCTGCCGACGACAGGGGCTCATCACGGAAATCGTAGCTCACCAGGTTTTCGTAATAATCCGCCAGCCCGATGACCTGGGACATGAACGGGATATGGCGGCCGGACACACCGCGGGGAAAGCCGCTGCCGTCATAACGCTCAAGGTGGTGGGACACCAGCTTAACAACCCGGCTGCTGAAGTGATCACTGGTGCGCAGCAGTTTCACGCCCTTCACCAGGGACCACTTCAGCATCTCATTCATGTGCGGAGTGGGCGTGCCCCTTACCCGCAGGATTTCCTGGGGAATGGTGGTGTAGCCGATCTTGCACAGCAGTGACGCCAGGGCCAGATCCGACATGGCTTCCCGGGTCAGATCCAGGTGGCGGCCGGTCAGTACTGCCCAGGAGGCAACGCGAATGCTGTAGTTGAGGACGTCTTCGCTGTGGGAATCAATGCGTGACAGGTAGGCGAAGGCGTCCGGGTTGCGAATGACGCTGTTCACCAGTTCGTTGGAGACATCCCGCAGATCTTCAATACTGAGGCGCCCCTCACCGGTCAATGCCCGCAGAGTGCGTTTGATTCGGTCGCGGATACGTTTATGTACTCTGCGTGCCTGGCGCATTTCGGTATTGAGATTGGTGAGTCGCTTGTAAGGGGCCTGGTTCTGCATGGAGCGAATGCGCAGATTCAGTAGCTCCCGGCCATTCTTGCGTTGTTTCTCTTCGAAGTAATGGGAGACAAAACTGAAATCCTGGGCCGGAGCAACGGTGCTCAGGGTGCGGGACTTCTGCACGTCCACGTAGACCCATTTACAGAGGCTCTGGATTTTTTCCAGCTGGGCGCGGTTTTCTATGTGAAAACCCTGGATCGGGAATGGCGTTTCCCGCCACGGGCGATCGATGCCCGAGACGAACATGCCGACGTGCAGATCATCCGTGATCAGTTTTTGTGTGCGGACTGCCATAGGCGCGTGTGGCTATTCCCAATAGATAAAAGTAAATGGATTGTTTAGTAGCTTAATTTTATGGATTGTAATCCTCAAGTTACAAAAAATGCAAAGCAGTTCACTGCCATTTCATGTTGATTTATGTAACAGCATCAAGGGCTTTGGCGAAACTGTTGACAAAGCGCGGCAGATTTATGGCGGCCCGGTGGAGGTAGGTGTCTTGGGCGATTGGGTCTGGTGTGCAAAGGGGTGAATTGGTCTCCCTCACATCAGTTGCACGCTTTCTATGGATAGTATCGGTACAGGCTGATCCGAGGGAGTGGCGCCATGATATATACAAAAAGTTACAAACACAAGACATGAATGATTCTATCAGGGGCAGGGGTAAGCAGGGGCCAGGCGTCAGGCGCGGTAGGTTTCAAACGCGGCGGTGCCGATGATGATGGTGCCCCCCATAATGGTGGTCCACCCCGGTTCTTCTGCCAGCACCAGATAGGCCAGGGTTGCTCCGTACACCGGTTGCAGGCAACCGATCAGGCCTACGGTTTTGGCTTTCAGGTAGCGCAGGCTGTTGGCAAAAAAGCTGTGGGGCAGGGCGGTAAACAGAGCCCCCAGCAGGATGAGCTTGAACAGGCTTTCGCCGTCGATCTGCAGGGGGTTGCTGGTCACAAACGGGATCACCACGACGCCGGCAATGATGCCTTGGTACAGAATACTGGTTTCACCGCTGTAGCCTCGCAGATAATGGCCCTGGATGACGTTGCGCAGGGCGAACAGGGCAGCGGACAGAATCCCCCAGCAGACCCCTTGGGTGACGTTGTTGGCCAGATCGAATTCCGGCACCAGCAGTACGATACCGAACAACATTACCAGGGCGCAGATGACGTCCCCCAGCTGGGGGCGATGCCCTTTGAACAGCGGTTCCAGAAACACAATCATAATGGGATAGGTATACATGGCCACCATGCCCACGGCGATGCCCGCCACCTGCATGGCCTGAAAATAAGTGGCCCAGTGCAGGCCCAGCAGAGCCCCGCCAATCATCATGATCGCGGCATCCAGTGGCCGCTGCAGACCCAGTGGCCGCCGGCGCAGCAACAGCAGGATCAGAATCACCGCCACCGCCACAAAGCTGCGCCAGACCGTAATGTCGGCGGCGGGTAAAGCGATCAGTTTGGCGAACAGGGCAGTGCCGCCGAAAATAAGGATGGCGCTGTGCAGAAACAGCAGCCCTTTGCGTTTGTTTTCCATGGTTTAGCTCAGGCTTAAGGGGAGGTAACGGTGAACAATATCTCCGTAATGGGGCACGACCCAGGTGAACAGGCTGATCACCCAGGCGGCCAGGGTGGCCGCGATCAGTGGCCATGGCCGAACAGTGCGGAACGGGCGCTGCAGGACCAGGGTGTGCAGGCAGGCCAGGATCATCCCGCCCAGCAGCAGGCCGCCCAGGATATCCGTGGGCCAGTGTACGGTGAGGTAAAGCCGTGCTGCGGCAATGGTGGTGGCCAGAATGCATACGGCACTGAGAATGGCTTTTTGGCGCGGCCCCGGCACCCCGGGCAGGCAGAGGATGGTCAGGGTGCCCAGGAACACCAGGCCCATGGTGGTGTGGCCGCTGGGGAAGGCCCAGGATTCCGGTGGCATCGCCACCAGATTGGGGCGGGGCCAGGCGATCCATTGTTTCAGGCCCACCAGCAGGGTTTGCCCCAGCAGCAGGGTGCCCACCCACAGGGTGGCGGCGTAGGTGTTGCGCTGCAGCAACAGGGCCAGTGTCACCAGTACACCCCACAGGGTCATGGGGGCACGGTAGCCCAGCTGGGTCAGTACAATAAAGAAATCGTCCAGCCAGCGGTGACGCAGGCTCAGGGCCCAGTGGCTGAAGCGCTGGTTGAGGTCGGTTACCTGGTCCAACTGCATCACCAGGCTCAAACTGATGAACAGTGCCAGGCAGGCGCTACCGGTCACCATGGCCAGCAGCAGTTTGTTGCGTCGCTGCCGGATATGGTCATGGGTCCACCACAGCAACTGGGCCAGCAGCCAGCCGCCGACGATCATGATGCTGAGGAACAGCAGGTGGCGGCCGGAGAGCGCGTTTGTCCCCTCCAGGCTGGCCCCCACCAGGTAACCGGGCATCAGGTAGAATGGCGCCCAGGCGATGGCACTGAGCATGTTGACGCTGAAAAAATTCACCGGCCGCATCTGCATAAAGCCGGCCACCAGAGGCATCACCGGGCGGATGGGGCCGACAAAACGACCGATGACGATTCCCATCAAGCCATAGCGGGCGAAAAACTGCTCCCCTTTATCAATCCACTGGGGATGGGTTTTGAAGGGCGGTATTCGGCGGATAAAGGCATGGTAGTGATAGCCCAGCAGGAAGCTGAGACCATCGCCGGCCACCGCGCCGCAGAATGCGGCCAGCAATACCCAAATGACATCAATATCGGTGCTGCCGGCGGCGGTACCGGCGGCAAACAACAGCGCCACGCCGGGGACCACGATGCCCACCACCGCCAGTGATTCGAGAAACGCCATAACGGCGATGGCGATCAGTATCCAGTCCTGATGTTCCCCCAGCCACTGGGCCAGCGGGGCAAAGGCCGTTTCCATGGGGCAGCGGTTCCCGGGTCAGTGAGCGTCGGTATGATTCAGGCTGGCTTTATGCACGGCGTTGACGTCTTCGCCTTTGTGTTGCAGGTCGGCGTGATAGGAAGAGCGCACCATGGGCCCACTGGCCACATTGACGAAACCCAGCTCTTCGCCGAAGTGACGGAACTGTTCAAACTCATCCGGGTGGACAAAACGATCCACCGGCGCATGCTGCTTGCTGGGTTGCAGGTACTGGCCAATGGTGATCATGTCCACCTGGTGGGCCCGCAGATCGCGCATCGCCGCCATGACTTCCTCGTTGGTTTCACCCAGCCCCACCATTAAGCCGGACTTGGTGGCAACATGGGGCATGCGCTCCTTGTAGCGTTTGAGCAGATCCAGTGACCACTGATAATCCGAGCCTGGGCGAATGGCCTTGTACAGGCGGGGCACATTTTCCAGGTTATGGTTGAAGACATCCGGAGGATCGGCCGCCAGCAGGTCCAGGGCAATGTCCATGCGGCCACGGAAATCCGGTACCAGCACTTCAATTTTGGTGCCGGGGGAACGTGTGCGCACGGCACGAATGCAATGGCCGAAATGGCCGGCGCCGCCATCGCGCAGGTCGTCCCGGTCCACGGATGTCACCACCACGTATTTCAGATTCAGTGCCGCCACCGAATCCGCCAGGTTGGCGGGTTCATCCGGGTCCAGCGGGTTGGGGCGGCCGTGGGCCACGTCGCAAAACGGACAGCGCCGGGTGCAGATGTCGCCCATGATCATGAAGGTGGCGGTGCCGCCACCGAAGCATTCCGGCAGGTTGGGGCAGGAGGCTTCCTCGCACACGGTGTAGAGCTTTTGTTGACGTAACAGGTTCTTGATGCGTTGCACTTCGCCATTGGCGGGCACGCGCACCCGTATCCAGTCCGGCTTGCGGGGCAGGTCGGTGGTGGGGATGACCTTCACCGGTATGCGGGCCACTTTGTCAGCGCCGCGCAGTTTTTCGCCCTGGACGACTTTCTTGCGCGGGGTGACGGTATTGCGGGGGGCGTCGGAGGCATCTCCGGGAGTGTGCTGACTCATACTGCTGCATCTAATCCTGTTACGTTGTGACCGCTAGTATATCCCAGCTGGTCCAGTAAATGGTGGGCCAATCGTGAGCGGATGTGAGCGAAATCCGCCTGTGCCCGGTAGGCGCTGACCTGGGTCATCTGCATACCCTGGTAGCCACAGGGGTTAATGCGTTGAAAAGGCTCCAGATCCATATCGATATTGAGTGCCAGCCCATGAAAAGAGCAGCCTTTACGAATGCGCAGCCCCAGGGAGGCAATCTTCTTGTCATCGGTGTACACCCCCGGTGCATCGGCCCGGGGGGCGGCGGGGATGTCCAGTTCATCCAGGGTGGCCACGAGGGCGTTTTCAATGCGGCTTACCAGATCCCGGGCCCCCAGGTTGCGGCGTCGAAGATCGATCATCAGGTACCCCACCAGTTGGCCGGGGCCGTGGTAGGTGACCTGTCCGCCGCGGTCCACCTGAATCACCGGAATGTCGCCGGGAGCCAGTACGTGCTCCGCCTTGCCGGCCTGCCCCTGGGTAAACACCCGCGGGTGCTGCAGCAACCAGATCTCGTCCGGGGTTTGCTCGCTGCGCTGCTCGGTAAAGGTCTGCATGGCATGCCAGGTCCGGGTGTATTCCACCAGGCCCAAATCCCGCACCATGACCGTGTCGCTTGCATCAACCATGATTACAGGGTCATGGCCACTTCTTCACGTTCATGCAGCTCCAGAAACACGGCTTCCACCTGTTCTTTGTGGGTGAAGCGCACCGCCACGGTAACGGAGGTGTATTTGCCACTGCTGCTGGCCTTGCAGGCAATGCTGTCGCGGTCAAAGTCCGGCGCGTGGCGGCCGACGATTTCCGCCACGATATCCACCATGGGGTGACTGGATAAGCCCATGATTTTCAATTGGTGAACACAGGGAAATTCCCACAGGTGTTCCTGAATGCCCATTGTTTGTACCTATGTAAATAAAACCGTAAATAAATCCGCTGGCAATGGATAAGAGGTATTGTAATCCAGCGGCGGGGGGCAGGCTATGCCAGGGCCCACCCGCCGGTGAATGAATATGGGGGCAACTGGGGCCTAATAAAACTAGGTGGTCCCTTGGTTTGGGAACAGGGCGCTAGCTGAACAGGCCCTTGATCATCAGTACCAGCCAGTGCCACAGGCGTTTGAACAGGCCGCCTTCTTCCACACTTTCCAGGGCAATCAAGGGCTTGGTGGCCACGGTGTCGCCGTTCAGGGTCAGTTGAATGGTGCCGATTTTTTCACCGGCCGCAATGGGGGCCATCAGCAGCTCGGGCACTTCAATGTCTGCGGTGATGTCGTCTGCGGTACCGCGGGGGATGGTGAGCCAGATGGCCTCTTCGGTGCCCAACTTGATGCTGTTGCTGTCCCCTTTCCAGATCTCGGAGGCCAGCAATTCCTGTTTGGCGTCGTAGCTTTTCACGGTTTCGTAGAAGCGGAAACCATAGGTGATCAGCTTCTGGCTCTCCGCCGCCCGGTCTTTCTCCGAACGGGTACCCATTACCACTGAAATCAGGCGCATGTCGTCTTTTACGGCGGAGGCCACCAGGCAGTAGCCCGCTTCATCGGTGTGGCCGGTTTTGATGCCGTCCACCGAATCGTCCTGCCACAGCAGGGAATTGCGGTTGGGTTGGCGGATATTGTTGTAGGTGAATTCCTTCTCCGAATAGATGGCGTAGTCTTCCGGGTGATCGTTGATGGTGGCGCGGGCCAGTAACGACAGATCCCGTGCTGTGGTGTAGTGATTTTCGGCGGGCCAGCCGGTGGCGTTGACGAAGTTGCTGTTGTTCATGCCCAGGCTGTAGGCGGTTTGGTTCATCAGGTCAGCGAAGGCGTCTTCACTGCCGGCGATGTATTCGGCAACGGCGATGCTGGCGTCATTACCGGATTGAATGATGACACCGCGCAGCAGATCTTCCAGTTTTACCTCGGTGCCCTCCCGAATGTACATTTTGGAGCCGCCTTTGCGCCAGGCTTTCTCACTGATGCGCACCATATCGTCGTAGCCGATGTTGCCGGTGGCCAGTTGCTCGGAGGCAATGTAGGTGGTCATCATTTTGGTCAGACTGGCCGGTGCCAGCCGTTGATCGGCGTTGTATTCCGTAATGATGTAGCCGGTTTTGGCGTCCATCAGCAACCAGGATTTCGCTGCCAGGGTGGGCGGCGCCGGAATCATGGGGGTGGCGGCCCACAACTGGGCGGATAGAAACAGGGCGGTGAACAGGGCGCAAAGCCCGCTGAAACGAGTAGGTATAAGAGTCATAGTTACGTGTTTTGCAATCTTAAACGGGTTGTTTTGGTCTAAACGAAGGTAAATTCAGGCTCAGCGGATGGTAACACAGCCGCCAGTCTAACGCCTGATCAATAAGGGGTCTGACACCGTGTCTTGCAGTTGGTTCTGTACCTGCTGGGCTGCCTGCTCAGACACAAAAGGGCCAATACGTACCCGGTGTACGCCGCTGGTGCCGCGCTCCGGGGACGAGTGGATACCAACTGGAGCATTGGTCACGGCGATCAACTGTTGCTGCATGGATTTGGCGGTGCTCAACTCGCGGTAGGCTCCCACCTGAATGTAGTAGTTTTCACGGGTACCGGTGTCTTCAACATCCCGATAGGGGATTGCGGTGCCGGCGGCCGGATTGGCGGCGTTGGGCGATGGCGTGGAGCTGACCGGGATGGCCTCAACCCTGACCCGGGCGGTGCCCTTGTTGGCATACCCGATCTTGTGGGCTGCCGCATAGGACAGGTCAATAATACGGCCATCATGAAACGGGCCGCGATCGTTCACTCGGACGATGATCTGCTTATTGTTCTCCAGATTGGTGACCCGCACATAGCTGGGAATGGGCAGGGATTTATGGGCCGCGGTCATGGCATAGGGATCGTAAGGTTCCTGGCTGGAGGTGGGGCGGCCGGAGAATTTTTTACCATACCAACTGCCGATGCCGGTTTCCTGGTAGCCTTCGGCCGATTGCAGAACAAAGTAGGTTTTACCGAACACCTCATACGGGGAGTGATTGCCATAGCGGGCGCGGGGTTCCCACTTGGGTTTGGCGTCGGGAATACTGGCCCAGTCGCGGACCCCGGACGGCGCGCTGTCCTGTTCCTCGAACGGGCCCGGCGTGAAAGGGCGGTGGGTGCTGCAGGCGGCCAGCAGCGTAATCATGGTCAGCAGGGGCAGGTGGCGCAGCAGTGGTTTCATGATGACAATCGTCTTTTCAGCTCTTCACTCAGTTGGTATACGGCCATGGCGTACAGTGGGCTGTGATTGTAGCGGGTGATCACATAGAAATTCTGCAAACCAATCCAGAATTCTTCACCCTCGGCCCCTGCAAACGCCATGGCGTTGGCTTTGTCGCTGTCCCGGTAGTGGGTGTCGTCACCGGCATCGGCAATCAGGCCGGCCTGTTTGATCTCCAGTATAGTCAAGTTCGGCTTTTGTGGTTTCGGCCCTCTGTGTAACACCGCTTGCAGTTGCTCAGCGCCGGTGTTGTCCCCCAGGTAGCGGGCCAGGCTGGCCACCGGGGCGCCAGCTTGCCAACCGTGTTGTTTGAAGTAGTTGGCCACGCTGCCGATGGCGTCCACCGGGTTGTTGATCAGGTCCCGGTGACCATCGCCGTCGAAATCCACCGCATAATGCCGATAGCTGCTGGAGATAAACTGGCCGTAACCCATGGCGCCGGCGTAGGAGCCCCGGGCGTTCATCAGGTCGATGCCGGCTTCTTGTTCCAATTGCAAGAAATGCTTCAGTTCACTGCGAAAGAACGGGCTGCGGGGAGGGTAGTCAAACGCCAGCGTGGCGAGGGCATCCACCACCCGGTAATTGCCTTTGTGTTTGCCGTAACGGGTTTCCACGCCGATGATGGCCAGTATCACATAACGGGAAACCCCGAATTCCTGTTCGGCACGGATGAAGGTTGCTTGGTGTTCCCGGTAAAAGCGGATCCCCTGATCGATGCGATCCTGAGTCAGAAAAATGGGGCGATATTCGGCCCAGGTTTTGGTTTTTTCCGCCGGGCGGGCAATGGCGTCGAGAATGGACTGGTTTTTTTCAGCGCTGGCCAGCAAAGTGGTGAGCTTGTCTGCCGGGTAACTTTCTTCCTGCCGGATTTCTGCCACGAACTGCTGTGCCTTGGGATGATCAAGGTAGCCCCGGCTGTCAGCGTAGAGGCCCTGACACAGGAAAAACAGGCCCAGGCAGCACAGTTTGAGTACGGTCAGAGGTGATTTGGGTTTGGATTTGAATGAATACATCAGTGTCCTGTCACGTGTGTCGGTGCAATGTTGAGTCGGTTTTGTGCTCAGGTGGAGACCAGTTTGCGATGGGTATGGATCGACATCAAGATACCGAAGCTGGCCATCAGTGTCACGATGGAGGTGCCGCCATAGGAAACCATGGGCAGGGGCACACCCACCACCGGCAGAATGCCGCTGACCATGCCGATGTTGACGAACACATACACAAAGAAGGTTAAGGTGATGGAGCCCGCCAGCAGGCGCGAATAGGTGTCCTGGGCATTCATGGCGATGTACATGCCGCGGGCCACGATGGCGAAATAGATCATCAACAGGGCGCAGACGCCCAGCAGGCCGAACTCTTCCGCCAGTACGGCAATGATAAAATCCGTGGAGCTTTCCGGCAGGAAGTCCAGGTGCGCCTGGGTGCCGTGCAGCCAACCCTTGCCTTCCCAGCCGCCGGAGCCGATGGCGGTTTTGGATTGGGTGATGTTCCAGCCGGCACCCCAGCGATCCCGTTCCGGATCCAGAAAGGTCAGTACCCGCTGGCGTTGGTAATCGTGCATCACCATCCAGATACCGGCTCCGGCGGGTACGGCGGCAGCGGTCAGCCCGGCAATGTACTTCCAGTTGAGGCCAGACAGGAACAGCACAATGAATCCGGAGCTGGCGATCAACAGCGAGGTGCCCAGGTCCGGCTGCCTGGCAATGAGCACGGTGGGTACCATAATCAATACAGCAGACAGCAGCACGGGGCGCCAGCCCGGTGGCAGCGCCCGTTCCGCCAGGTACCAGGCCAGCATCATGGGTACAATCACTTTCATGATTTCAGAAGGCTGGAAGCGAACCCCGGTGCCGGGGATGGCCAGCCAGCGTTGCGCCCCTTTGGCCTGGGTGCCGGTGACCAGTACGCCCACCAGCAGGATCAGGCCGATGCCGAACAGCCAGGGTGTCCAGCGTTTGTAGGTGCGGGGTGAAATGAACGCCATCACCATCATGGCGGCAAAGCCGGCGGTGATGCGCACCAGTTGTCGCATCAGGGTATCCATGCTCTGTCCGCTGGCGCTGTAGAGCACAAACAGGCCCACACAGACCAAAACCAACAGCCCACCCATTAAGGGTGCATCCAGGTGAATGGCCTGCATCAGGCTGATGCGGCGGGTCACCGGTGAGTGGCTGCTGCCCAGTTGATGCTGGAAATCGTATCGACTCATGGTGCTTGCACCGCCCTTGTGGTTGGGACATCGGCATCCTGTTGCAGGGATTCAAAATAGGCATCCAATACCTGCCGGGCAACCGGGGCCGCCGTGGAACCGCCGCCACCGCCGTTTTCCACCAGCACCGCGATGGCGATTTTGGGGTTGTTCACCGGAGCAAAGCCCACGAACAGCGCGTGGTCCCGGTGCCATTCGGCGATCTTGTCGGCATCGTACTCTTCATCCTGTTTGATCCCCAGTACCTGTGCCGTACCGGTTTTGCCCGCCAGGTCGTAGCCGGGCAGATCCTTGGAGATTCCCCGTGCCGTACCCTTGGCGCTGTGCACCACATCGCGCATGGCTTCGATGATGCGATCCCAGTTGTCGGGGTTCTTCAAGGTGATGGGGTCACCTACGTCCGGCGTGGGCAGTGGCAGGCCACCAATGGCTTTGACCATGCGCGGCTGCACTTTTTCCCCTTTGTTGGCCAGGATGGCGGTGGAGAGGGCCAGCTGCAGTGGCGTGGCCAGCATGTAGCCCTGCCCGATGCCGGTAATCAGTGTCTCCCCCGGGAACCAGGGCATATTGCGGGTGGCTTTCTTCCAGAAGCGCGATGGCAGCAGCCCTTTGCTTTCGTTGATCAGGTCCACGTTAGTGCGCTTGCCGAAACCAAAGGGCGCCATAAAATCATGGATGTCATCGATGCCCATATTAAAGGCCAGCTCGTAGAAATAGGTGTCACAGGACTGGACGATGGCGTCGTGCAGGTTGACTACACCGTGGCCCCACTTTTTCCAGTCGCGGTAAAAGCGGGCATCGTTTTCCAGCTTGTAGAACCCGGGATCGTAGATGGAATAATCCCAGGTGGTGGCGCCGGTTTCGATGCCGCCCAGGCCAACAATGGGTTTGATGGTGGAGCCGGGTGGATAACGGCCCTGCAATGCCCGGTTGAAGAGCGGGCGCGCCCGCGAGTTCTGCAGGGCATCGTAGGAGGCATAATCAATTCCGGTGACAAACAGGTTGGAATTGAATCCCGGTACGCTGACCAGTGCCAGAATGCCTCCGGTTTGCGGCTCAATAGCCACCACCGCACCGCGCCGGCCCTGCAGAGCGTCAACGGCCGCCAGCTGGGTGTTCAGATCCATAAACAGTTGCAGGTTATCCCCGGGGGTGGGGTCGGTGCGTTCCAGCACCTTGGTGATGCGGCCGCGGGCATCGGTCTCAATGGTCTGAAAACCGACCTGGCCGTGCAGGCGATCTTCATAGAAGGCTTCCACCCCGGTTTTACCGATGTGTTCGGTGGCGCTGTAATTGGTGGCATCGAGCTTTTGCAGTTCGGCCTCGTTGATGCGCCCTACATAGCCGATGGCGTGGGACAGGGCTTCCGCCTGGGGGTAATGTCGCACCAGGTTGGCCCCCAGGCTCACACCCGGCAGCAGATGCTGGTTGACGGCAATCAGGGCAATCTCTTTTTCGCTGAGTTTGAACTTCACCGCCACCGGGGTGAACGGGCGCCGGCGCTGGGCCAGCCGTTTGCGGAAATCATCCAGCCGGCTGTCGGTCATTTCGATCAGGCGCGAGAGCTTCAGCAGGGTGTCCTCAATATCCGGGCACAACTCCTTGGTGATGCTGACCGAGTAGCTGGGGCGGTTGTCAGCCAGCAGATGGCCGTTGCGATCCACAATCAGGCCACGGGTGGGGGCAACGGGCTCGATGCTGACCCGGTTTTCATCGGACAGGCTGGAGTATTTTTCGAACTGCAGTATCTGCAGGTACACCATGCGGGATATGAGCGCCAGGATCAGCAAGATCACCACAAAAATGGAGACCACCGCTCGGCGGGCAAACACTCGGGTTTCGCGGTAGTGATCTTTCAGGGTAATGGGTTTTGGCATGCTGCGCGCCGGGTGCCTCTGATCTGGTGGTAGAAACGCTTATCGGTGATAGGGATGGCCTTTTAAAATAGACCACGCACGATACATTTGTTCCGCAATTAAAACACGAACCAGAGGATGAGGCAGCGTCAGATCCGACAAAGACCAGCTTTCCCGGGCTTTTTGCTTGCATTGGGGGGCCAATCCTTCCGGCCCGCCGATCAAAATGGAGACGTGTTGGCCGCCCTGCAGCAGTTGCCCCAGACGCTTGGCCAGTTGGTCAGTGGAAAGCCGCTTGCCGGGAACGTCCAGAGTGATGATGTGATCCTGGGGATGAACCGCCGCCAGCATTTGCTCGCCTTCTTTGTGGGTGATGCGTTCCACGTCGGCATTCTTGCCCCGTTTTCCGGCCGCGATCTCCACCAGCTCCAGGGTCAGGTCCTGGTTCAGGCGCTTGCTGTATTCTTCGTAGCCCTGGTTAACCCAGGCGGGCATTTTGGTGCCCACGGCGATCAGGCGAACGCGCATGGTGAGCGGTAAATCATTCCTGCTGTTCCGGAGACATGCTCCAGAGTTTTTCCAGGTCGTAAAAACGGCGGGTGTCCGGCAGCATGATGTGCACGATGATGTCGCCCAGATCCACCAGTACCCACTCGGCGGCTTCTTCGCCTTCCACCCCCAGTGGCTGGAGACCGTTGTGTTTGACTTTTTCCCGCACATTGTCGGCAATGGATTTGACATGGCGGTTGGACGTGCCGCTGGCCACAATCATCAGGTCCGCCACGCTGGTGAGGGGTTTGACATCCAGGGTCACGATGTCTTTGGCTTTGATGTCTTCCAAAGCATCGATGACGATGTCTTTTAATGTCTGCAGATCAGTCATTGGGTTGGTTATCGTTCCTGTAGCCGTAAAGTGTGTTTTGTTGAATATAGGCCCAGACCGCGTCCGGTAACAGAAAACGTGGGGTAATGCCTTCCGCGATCTGTTGGCGTAGTTTGGTGGCGGATATATCCAGCGCCGTGGTTTCATGCACGTGAATCTTGCCCGATGGGCAATGTTTTAATGCGTCCGCCGGGCTTTGCAGCTGTTGCAGCAACTGGTGCTCGGTGGTGTCGTCCTCCGGCAGGCGGTTGCCGGGACGGTGGGCAACCCAGAGATGAGCAATCTTGAGAATGGTTTGCCATTCATGCCAGCTGCTGAACTGGTTGAACGCGTCCATTCCCATGATGAACACCAGTGGTGCCTGCTCGCCAATCTGTTCCCGTACATGCAGCAGCGTGCTGATGCTGTAGGAGGGTTCGTTGCGGGTGATTTCCCAGTTATCCACCTCAAAGCCCGGCACCCCGATGCAGGCCAGCTCGGCCATGGTGAGCCGGTGTTTGGCGTTGGTATCGGGCGATTCGCGATGGGTGGGTACGTGGCAGGGTACCAGGCGCACGAAATCCAGGCCCAAGCGGGATTTTGCTTCCCAGGCCAGCCGCAGGTGGCCGGTGTGAATCGGGTCGAACGTGCCGCCCAGAACGCCGGTGGCGTTAGTTGCGGATATGACCATCGCCCAACACTATATATTTTTGCGAGGTGAGCCCTTCCAGGCCCACCGGGCCGCGGGCATGGATCTTATCCGTGGAAATGCCGATCTCAGCGCCCAGACCGTATTCAAAGCCATCGGCAAAACGGGTGGAGGCGTTGACCATTACCGAGCTGGAATCCACCTCGGTGAGAAAGCGCCGGGCCAGGGTGTAATTTTCCGTGACGATGCTTTCGGTGTGCTGGGAGCTGTAGGTATTGATGTGGTCAATGGCGGCGTCGATATTGTCCACCACGCGGATGGCCAGGATGGGCGCCAGATACTCTGTTGACCAGTCGTCTTCGCTGGCTGCAACACAACTGATGATGCTCTGGGTCTTGGCACAGCCACGTAACTCCACGCCCTTTTCGGCATACAATGCCGCCAGCTTCGGCAGGATCAGATCCGCAATCTGATCATGAACCAGCAGGGTCTCCATGGCATTGCACACGCCATAGCGGTGGGTTTTGGCGTTCAGGGCAATATTGATGGCTTTGTCGGGGTCTGCCTCGATATCAATGTAAACGTGACAAATGCCGTCCAGGTGTTTGATGACGGGTACCCGCGCGTCGTTGCTGATGCGCTCGATCAGGCCTTTGCCACCACGGGGCACGATCACATCCACGTAATCCGGCATGGTGATCAGTTCGCCCACGGCGGCGCGATCCGTGGTTTCCACAATCTGTACCGCGTTGTGGGGTAAGCCGGCTGCTTCCAGGCCGTCCGCGATGCAACGGGCTATGGCCTGATTGCTGTTGATGGCTTCGGAGCCGCCACGGAGGATGGTGGCGTTGCCTGATTTCAGGCACAGGCTGGCGGCCTCAACGGTAACGTTGGGGCGGGATTCGTAGATTATGCCGATAACGCCCAGGGGGACGCGCATTTTGCCTACCTGGATGCCGCTGGGGCGGTAATTCATGTCGCTGATGGCGCCCACCGGATCGGGCAGGGCAGCCACCTGATGGAGCCCCTCAATCATGCCGTCGATGCGTGCCGGTGTCAGCTCCAGTCGATCCAGCATGGCGGGCTCAAGCCCATTGGCGCGGCCGTTTTCAAGATCGATCCGATTGGCTTCTGCCAACGCCGGGCGCTGGGACTCGATGGCGGCAGCGATGGCCATCAGCGCGGCATTCTTCACGCCGGTGTTGGCCTTGGCCATTTCACGCGACGCGGCACGGGCCTGTTGACCCACCTGGGTCATATAGGCTGTTACATCCATGGATAAGGTAACCTTGTTTACATACTGTGGGTGTCGAAGGCGGGATTATACCGCTAATCCCCTGTCACGGCTATGTGGTCACCGGTAAACAGATTGCCATCAGGACGCCTCTGCGTACTGTTCACTGATGCGTTGCAACGCACCGGTTTGACCCAGTTTGAGGAACTCAGTGACCAGGTAGGGATCCAGGTGGTGGCCCGCCAGGGTGTTCAGCTCCTGGTAGGCTTCGGTCACCGGCCAGGGCTCTTTGTACGGGCGGCGACTGGTCAGGGCATCATAGATATCGACGATGGCGACGATACGGGCACTCAACGGAATATCCTTGCCGGTGATGCCATAGGGGTAGCCGGTGCCGTCAAAGCGCTCATGATGGGCGACGGCGATATCACAGGCGTGCTGGTAGAACGGGCGCTTACCCAGCAGGGCCTTGCCCTTGACGGGGTGGGTGCGCATGATTTCCCACTCGGCATCATTGAGGGGGCCCGGTTTGCGCAGTATGGAGTCCGGTATGCCCAGCTTGCCCACGTCGTGCATCATGCTGGAATAGCCGTATTCCTGTGCGGTGCGTTGATCAATACCCAGGTGCAGGGAGAAGGCCTCCACATAATCCTTGACCCGGGCAATGTGGTTGGCGGTGTCCACGTCCTTGAGGTCACAGGCGGTGGCCAGTTTGTAGATGGTTTCGATGTTGGTGTCGAATATTTCCCGGGTGCGTTCGGCGATTTTATCTTCCAGCAGGGCGCTGATTTCAATCAATTCCTGATTCAGGCGGAATTGTTCCTGTACCAGGATACGATTGCGCAGGTGAGCCTGTACCCGGCTGCGCAATTCCATTTCCCGGAACGGCTTTTGAATAAAATCACTGACCCCCAGGTTGAGCAGGTCGTACAGCACCGGCTTTTCCTGTTCGGTGGTAATAACGATGATGGGGGTCTGGTCGAACTCATGGTGGGAGCGAACCAGGTTGCACAGCTCTTTCCCGTCCATCACCGGCATAAACAGGTCGGTGATGATGAGGTCGAATTCGTGATCCCCTTTCAGTTGCTGCCAGGCGGCGCGACCGTTATCACAAAGGGTGACGTTGCAGTTCAATTCGGTAAGCACCGCCAGATAAAATTGTTGCAGGGAGGGGCTGTCTTCAGCCACCAGAACTTGATACTGATATTCAGACATACGGTTGGCCATAGCAAATCGTTGGCTTTCGTTGAGAACGCCGACAATGCGTTCCCGTGTGAAAAAGGGAGAGCTGATGCGTTGAATCAGGTCGATGGCCCCGGCTTCCATGGCCCGTTGGCGTTGTTCCACATTGGGGGCATCGCTCAGCATCAGAACCGGCAGCATCAGGGTAAGGCGGTTCTGTTTGAGTAACTTGCAGATTTTGTAGCCGTTGTTGTCGAAGCCTGCGTTCAGCAGAACCAGATCCGGCCTGAGATTGAGGGCCAGGGTTCGTACTTTATCGGGATCGGTACAGCCGATGACCTGGATGGGCTCGCCTTGTAAGGCATCACTGTAGATGTCCTGGAGTTGGCTATCTCTGTCACAGAGAAGGATGGTTTTGTCCATAAATACCTGCCTGCAGCAATGCGTCCTGCTTTGCCCGTGTGAAGCGAAAATTCTCAATTCCGTTAAGTGTATGACGTGGGAAACTAACTGTCAGGCTACGGGGCAGAAAACTGCCCCGTTATATCGGATCGGTATTTAGAACCAGGCGGATATGAAGAAACGAATTACATCGGCGTCTAAACTGTATAGGGATTCCGTGCCGGGGGTGCGATTGGTTTGGCGGGCATCCCGGAAGTTCTCGTACTCCAGGCTCATCATGTCCCAGGCCAGGCTCACTGATGCCTTTTCCAGCCAGTCATGGCTCCAGCCGGTGTCGATTTCGTAGGATACCTTAAAGCCGATGGTGTTGTTGGTATAGGTGCTGAGCTCTTTATCCCGTGCCATGTAATTCTGGAAGTCGGCGGTCGGGAACAGGTCCGAGTAGAAGTCGGCTTCATTCTGAGAGTAGTAACGATAGTGAACGTCAATGATCCAGTGATCATTGATAGGATGCGTATAGCCCAGGTCCATGTTATAGGCATTGATACCCCAGGTGTCGTTGAAGCGGCGGTACTCAAAGCCAAAGGCGGCCCGGTAGGGCATGTAGTAGCGGCCGCGTACGGCAAACGCATGGCTGGTACGGGTCTCCGGATATTTCTCGGTGAGGTAGCTGGCGCCACTGCCATCCACATAGCGGTAAGTACGATAGGGGTTGTTGAGGTAGCCTTCGTCGGTAATGGCATGGTAGATGAAATTCATCAGCAGGTTTTTCGTCATCACCTGAGTCCAGCTGAACTGGTAGGACTGGGTGCGCTTGTCTTCCTCAAAGGTGGGGTCAGTGCTTTTGCCAACGGTATCGTTGCCGATGGCGTAACTCAGGCTCAGGGTGCTGAGATCGCCAAAGAAATCCTGGCTGATGCCCAGGGAGTAGGTATCGGCTTCATAATCGTTCTCGGAGCTGTTGGAGTAGCCCACGGAGATTATGGTTTTGTTGAGCAGGTAGTCGGCACCGATGTCGTATTGGGTGCGTTCTTCGGCGTACTCGCTGGCGTTGACCTGAACATCAATGGAGGCGCCGGATATTTCATCCACGTAGTATTGCGCGCTGACGGAAACATCATCGGTAACACTTTTGCGCACCAGTACCGCCGGGCCGTCGATTTTAACACCACCGCCATCGTAACTGTGGTACATCACATCCGCGCGATCGGCGGGCAGGACCGCAGCCCACAGGCTGCCGCTGATCAGGGCCAGTAGCAGGCAGGCAAGGGGATTAGTTGCAACCACAGCCGCCTCCGCCGCCACCTTCCGCGCCACGGGCCGCTTCCCGCGCCTGATAGACATGGTGCATGTAACCGGATTCCACCGGGTCCATACTGAACTGCATGATGGGGTCCGCCAGATTGTTGCGCTCATAGGGTTTTACCCAGGGCTGAATCGGGCTGCAGCCACCGAGGGCCAGCAGCAGAAGCAGGCCTCCCAGAGGCAGCGCTTGAAACCATTTATTGCTGTGCAATGAAGGCATATTCAATCAACACTTTTATTCGCGAATCAGTTGTCGGATCTGTTTTTCGTAATCTTTTTCGTAACCGGGCTTATAGCCCCGGTGCAGGAAGCGCATGTTGCCTTTGCGGTCCACCATCACGGTGCTGGGCATGGAATCCACGTTGTACAACTGGCTGACCCGGTTCTTGGTATCGTACCCAACCGGAAAGCTCACGCCGGTTTCTTTCAACAGCGCCTGGGCATCCTGCGGATTGGCATCCACATTGACCCCATACACAATAAAGCCCAGTTTCTTGTACTTCTGAAACAGCTCTTCAATGAGCGGCATTTCCTCGCGGCAGGGGCCGCACCAGGAAGCCCAGAAGTTGATCATCACCACATTGCCCTGCAGTTGGGAAAGCTTGAGTTTCTTTTTGCCGGCCAGGGGCAGTGTGAAATCCGGTGCCGGCCCTTGCAGCGGCTCGGATTTGGCGTACAGGTTACTGCCCAGCAGCAGGCCGGGCAGCAACAGCACGGCTGCCAGCAGGCGGATCAGGTCAGGTTTCGTCATAGCGGTATGCCTCATACAATGAATGGAGCCCCCGGTTTAGAAAAAATACGTCAGGCTGGTGGTGTACTGCATGTTGTGTGCAGAACCATCGCTGCCATCGCTCAGTTCTTTTAATTTGTCGGTCATGATGTCCTGGAAGGTGACGTGCACCGCCAGCGCATCGGTGGCAATCAGCCGCAGCCCCATACCCAGGTTGAGGGCAAATTCCTTCTCGCCAAAGAAATCCACCGTGCCGCCGCCGGCCAGCACGTAAATGGAGGTGTTGAAGGCCCAATCGCGGGTGATGAACACTTCTCCCGGCAGCAGATTGAAGCCCATGGATAGATTGTAGTAGGTGAAATCCCGGTTATCGTCGGTGGCGAGGGTGATCTCACCACTGACGTATTCGGCGGGTGTGTCCCCCACGGTGGTCATGCCGTAGTTGGCTTCGAAGAACAGATCCTCATTGACGTGCCAGGCGCCACGGACACCATACAGTTCATGGGTACCGAAATGTTCCACGCTCATATAGCCCAGAAACAAGCCCACCTCAAAATTCTCATCGTCGATATCGGCGTCCTTCAGACCCAGGCGCACCACGTTGGGATCAATGACCGGCGGCTCCTGCAGAATGCTTTCTTCCGCATGGCTGGCGGTGGTGGCGCCCAGGGTCAGAATCAGGGCGCTCAGAAAAAGGCGGATAAACCGATTGTCCATTCGTCACTCTCTTCGTTTTGTTCTTGGTCTGTGAGTATCACGGTATTGCGATACTCAAAGCGGGCCATCAATTGGCGCGCCAGATAAACCCGTAAACCCAGGCCCGCGTGCAGGGTCTGATCGGTACGGCTGCTCAACTGCACTTCGGTGCTGGCGTAACTGGTTTGTTTGGCGCCGCCACCCAGAGTGATGTAGGGAGAATAGCGCCACTGGGGCCAGGGTTGGTGTGTCAGGCTCAGGTTGAGAAACTGAAAATCCACGCTGGTACCGAAGGCTTCCCCCAGGGTGGCTTCAAGGGACAGATTGTCGGTGAAATAGTAGCCCAGGTAGGCATCACTGGTGCGGGCGCCGGCAAAGGTGCCCACTTTGAATCCGGCCTCCCAGCGACGGTGTATAAAGTCGCCTTCGCCAACGGTACGAATGGCGGTGGGTTCGCCGTCAGGGTCCAGGGTTTTGGCCATGTCGTCCTGGTGTGCCCAGCCCTCAAAGCCCTTGCGGTTGCGAACCTTGATCCAGTCGGTACGGCGCACCATGACTTCCACCCAGTCACCCCGTTCCACAATCTGGGTTACCGGGTAGCCGCGGCCGGGTCCGGTATGCAGGTCAAGGTAGGGCTCGGCGACCTTAACCGATGGGTATTCTGTGGCCTGAACGTGTCCAATGCCCGCGCAACAGAGGATTATAATGCTTAACAGAATCCGGACAGTCATGGAGTAAGTCGGGCGCCTTCTTTTTTGTTGGATTGAGATAAGGTCTTGTTTTGTGGCCATTCTATAGCATTGCGGTGGGTGCAGCTACCCACCGCAATGGCTTTATCAGTTGGCTTCCGGCGCCTCACCCAGGTCGTTATAGTATTGTCCGCCAATGTCCAGCCACTCGGCGATCAGGCGCAGTTCCGCAGGGTGTAGATAGTCTTCGTGGCTGCCGCCGGTGCCGAACAGGTTAAAAAAGCGGCTGCTGGCCAGGGCGCCGTTGGGGGATACATAGGGGCCTTCGGTGGCAGGGCAGAAATCGGTTTCTACCACCTGAATACCGTTTTCATCTAACACCGGTTCGCCGTCGTCATCGAAGAGTGGTGTATCCACTGTGCAGTCCTCTACGTTGCCCATGCCGTCATCCACCTGTGCTACGTCGGCATAGAACAGGTCCAGATAGGAGCGTATGCGGATGCGGTTGTTATTGGAATTGTCCAATTCACTGGTCAATTCCAGCTGGCCTGCCGGCACCATGGGTTGAGCCAGGTCGTCGGTGCGGGAGTGGCAACGGGTGCAGACCGCGGGCTGGCCATCGGTGGCCAGGTTGGTGCGGGCATATTCCCACAGGGGCTGGATATGGTCGGGGTAATTGATGCGGATACGGCAGCGATAGTTCCAACTGTTGCAGAAGGCGTTGATGGGCAGCAAGTCGTCATCGTTGGCAAAGGCTTCGATATTGGCGTACCAGGGGGCATCGGCCAGCCGTTCCGGGGTGCTGCTTTCCAGCTCCAGGTCGGCCGGGGTGATGTCGGCCATGGGGTCGTTATCCAGCCAGGTGAAGGTAAAACGCGGATCCCGGTTCAGCTTCAGCATCTCGTCGGCGGTGGTGAGCACCGATTCGATATAGGCGAACTTCGATTCCGCCATGGTGGGGTTGAGGCCGTCCCCATTGGCGCCGTTGACGTTGGCCACAATCTCATTGGTGGCGCCGGTGTAGGCGAAGCCGTTGAATTGCCCTGCATTGGTGCTGTCCGGCTGGGCATTGAAGCGGCCATGGGGTTCTTCACTGTTGCGGGTGTGGCAGCCTTTGCATTCCAGGACCTCACCGGGGCGCACGCTGATCCAGTTCTGATGGCGGGCCGTGAGTCGCTTGCCGCCGTCGTCGGTAATGCTGATCATCAGGGGTACGTTGGCCGGAACACGTACCTTCACCGAGCCGTCGGGCTCAATCGGGGCGTAGCCCAGGATCTCTTTCATGCGTTGGGCGCCGGCTCGGCCGATTGCCTCGTTATCCGGTTGGCGAATGTCGCGGTCGGCTTCGGGTACCCCTTTGATGACCCGCAAAAAGCGCGCAATGCGGTTGTCGGCGCTGGTGGTGGAGGGGTTGGCCTGCGCGCTGTAGGTGGCGCTCATGTCGGTGCCGGCAAAGAGCAGGGCCCCATCGGTTTCGTACACATTGCGGATATGCAGCACCCCTTCCTGGTTCTGGCACAGGTCCACCTGGGTGGTGCTGTCCAGCTTGTAATTGGGCAACAGGCAGTTGTTGGCCGCGTAATCCTGATCATCAAAAAAGCGGCTGGGAGAGGTGCGCCTGTACCCCAGGGCAATATCCGTGATCACTATCCCGGTGCGGCCGGCAATGATTGGGGTCTGCGTGTTTTCATTGTAATTCAGCATCCAGATACCGTAGGCGGGGGTGGCCGGAGTGGCGCCGGAGGCGTTCATGGTGCTGCTGTTACAGGGCAGAATCAGCTCACCGTTGGCCACGCGGCACAGGCTCCAGCTGGCCAGGGCGCGATTGGTGTTGTCCCACAGTGGATGAAAGTCGGCGTAGTAACCGCCGGTGGAGTAGGTGCTGTTGGTGTCCACGTTGGTGTCGGTGATGCTGCTCTGGGCCGGACCGCTGCCATTGGTGAGGGCAGTGGGCTGGGTATTGTCGATGTAATTCTCATAGTCGATGGTGATGAAGTCGCCACCGTAATAATCGCTGCCCATGGGCCGTGCCAGCACGAACAGGTCACCGTCGGGCAGGACATTGGATTTGATAAACTGAAAGTCCGATCCGCCACTGCCGGTGTCATGGCTGTGCATGCCGTAGACGATGCGATTGTTGGTGCCATCGGGATTAACCTGATACAGGTTCATGGCATTACGGCCAAAATTATCCCAGCGGGTGTACATTATGCTGCCGTCGGGTAACACCGCCGGATAGGCATCGTGGCTCATGTTGAAGGTGATCTGGCGGATGTTCTGGCCATCGGCGGACATAACGTGCAGGTTGAGAGCCCGTTGCTGGCGGCTTTCCTCCAGGCCGGAGTAGGAGCCGAATCCGCTGGTTTCGAGGTTGATTTCGCGGGTTTTCTTTTGCCGGGTGGAGGCAAAGACAATGTCGCCGCTGGGCAGGTAGCGGGGGGTGATTTCGTGATTGACCTTGGAGGTGTCGTCATTGCTGATGAGCGCGCGAAAGGTGTCGTTTTCGATATTGTATTCGTACAGATCCCAGGTGTATTCAACGTTGTCATCCTCATCGGGATCTTCCCGGCGCACGGAAAACACCAGATAGAGGCCGTCGTAGGACACATCCAGATCCCGGAAATCACAGTTGCCGGAGCAGATGCGTCTGCCCAGATCTTCCTCCGGGGCATTCAAAGTGGCGCGGGCCTTCTTGATCAACCGGCCGCCGCCGATAAAGCGTATCGGGTCGCTCAGCTCATCGGCGGCCGATGTAATGCGTCGCTCAATAAAAAACAGAGGCGTACCCTGAGACAATGGATCCTGATCCCCCGGATTGGTGCCCCCCGGCAACTTATCGTCGCTGCCGCAGCCACTGAGCAACAGGTTGCCCCCCAAGAGCAACAGGAGCAGGGTGCGGATGCGGGCTCGTTTCAGGTTCACCTTGAACCCGGAATTCAGGACATAACTATTCATTTTTTTATTCCAAAATGCATGGCAAGGGGCGGTGGCACCCTATTTGCCCGGCTGCGTTCTTGTCAGTATGTAAAGTTTGGCACGTCCTACCTGGCCGGAAGTTTGGACTGATTCACAGTGTGGGTATTCTCTTTTCTGTGAATAGTCAGTTTGCGATACCGGTCACGCATTACCCAGTCATCCGGTGTTTAAACTGAAACAGTACTCTCTGTATATCTGCGTCAACAAGAATAAATATGGTTGAAGGCAGGCAATGGGACAACAACGTTAGTACGCGGAATCGGCCCGTTTGTCTAAATATCAGCCAGTTATAAAGAATGATGATTAAGCTTCAAGAAGTGGTCTGTGCGCTGTTGCAATTTGGATCAGCCAGGAATGATAGGTGTAGCACCATGTTAAAAATGAGAAAGGTAAACCTAGCGCGCAGCGCGGGTGCCGTCATGCTGGGCATGGCCATTGCCATGACCGGATCCCTGGCCCAGGCCGGGGCGCGGGATCAGGCCAAACGCATGTACGACCGCATTGCCGGCGTACCCCCCACAGAAGCTGAGTTGAACGCCATGATGGCCATCATGGACGCTGACAACGATGATGTGACCGACAGTGACGCCGCTGCCCAGGCTGCCGCCGAGCTGGCGTTGGATTCATCCGGTTTTTACAACGTTACCCTGAAAAACATGGCAACGCCCTGGACCAACGAGGAGCAGACCCTGTTTGCGGACCTGAACGATTTCACCGCCACGGTCATTGGTTTGGTGCGCGATGGCGATGATTTCCGCAAGGTGCTCTACGATGATGTGATTTATGTGGGTGCCATCGGTGGAATTTCACCGTACTCCAACGATTCCAACGATCATTACGTGGAGTTGGAGGCCAGTGGTGAAAACCTGGGGGATCCGGCCGTGTTGGAACGGCGTACCCAGTCCAGCGTCACGGCGCTGGATTCCGCCGCCACCGCTGGTGTGATGACCACGCGGGCGGCAGCCAAAGCGTTCTTTGTGGCCGGTACCAACCGCGCCATGTTCCGCTTTACCATGATGAATTTTATGTGCCGCGATCTGGAGCAGGTGCAGGATACCTCACGTACGCCGGATCGCATTCGTCAGGATGTCTCCCGCAGCCCCGGTGGTGACAGTCGGATTTTCCTCAACCGTTGCGTGGGTTGTCATTCCGGTATGGACCCGTTGGCGCAGGCCTTTGCCTATTACAACTGGACCGGTGAGGAAGGCACCGAAGCGGGGCGGCTGCAATACACTGCCAATTCGGTGCAACCCAAGTACCTGATCAATGCCGATAATTTCCGCTACGGATACGCCACTCCCAATGATAATTGGGACAACTACTGGCGCGAAGGCCCCAACTCCGTATTGGGCTGGAATGCAACGCCCTTTACCGGCAATACCGGTTCCGGCAGCGGCGCCAAGTCCATGGGGGCTGAGCTGGCCCATTCCGACGCCTTTGCCGAATGCCAGGTGAAGAAAGTGTTTACAACCGTTTGCTTGCACGAACCCACCACCAGTGCGGATCACTCGCAAGTGTCATCCATGGTGAGCAACCTGGAAGCCAGTAACTACAACCTGCAGACTGCGTTCGTCGATGCCGCAGCCTACTGCCGTGGCGATTGAGCCCCTGTGTTGTAACGGCCTGACTGGATACTGTGGAGAATTAAAATGAATGTGATAAGCAAACTGAATACCCGAACCTGGCTGACATCGATGTTGATGTTGGCAGCCCTGGTGTTGTCCGGGTGCGGCGGTGGCGCCTCAACGGAAACCAATGAGCAATACAATAACGGCCTGGGCAATAGTGATGACCAGGTCACCTCCGGGCCCAGCACCTACACCGGCCCGGTGTGCAGCACCGAGGATGCGTGTCGCTTCAAGCAATACTTTTACGACGAGCTGCGTACCAAAACCTGCAATAACTGTCATGGTAATGGCAGTGAAACCAAGTTCCTCAATCCGGACAATGTCAACCAGGCCTATGCCCAGGCGGTGGGCATAGGCATCAACCGCAACAACCCGGCGGACAACCAATTTGTTGAGAATGCCGGCAACGGACACTGGGATGCCTGCTGGTTATCCAGCACAGCAGCCTGTGCCTCGGAGATGACCGATTATGTGGATCGCTGGATCAACGGTGTCAGCTCCAGCAGCACCGAAATTCAGTTGACGGCACCGGACGAATACCAGATTACGGTGACCAAACAGATGCCGGTTGCCGGCACCGCCGACTATGCCACCGCGGTCAATGCCTTCCAGACCTATATCTATCCGCTGTTCGCCGAGTACAACTGTGATGGTTGTCATCGCTCCGATGCCCTGACACCACAGCAACCGTATTTTGCCAGTGCCGATATCAATGAGGCCTATGATGCCTCCCGCAGTAAAATTGATATCGAAGACGGTGTTCAGGATCGGGTGCTGGCGGAAGCCCTGTCGCGGTTTGTGGTACGACAGCGCAGCGAGTTCCACAACTGTGGTGAGGCTTGTATGGCCAATGCCCAGGAAATGCTGGATGCCATCAAGGCCTTTGAAGATGCTATCCCCAACCCCGATGCGGTGCCCGACAGTTGGGTCACCAGCCGTGCCCTGATTCTGGAGCGTGACGGTATCCTTGCCAGTGGCGGTGGCCGCATCGATACCGGCGCCATTGCCATGTGGGAATTCTCTGAAGGTGACGGTGCCCTGGTGCTGGACAAGAGTGGCGTGGATCCTGCCATGAACCTGGACCTGACCGGCGATTACAATTGGGTGGGTGGCAATGGCATCCAGTTTCTGCCCGGTGGTAAAGCCCAGGCCACGATCGTTTCCAGCAGCAAACTGGCAACCCGCATCAAGTCCAGCAACGCCTATTCGCTGGAAGCCTGGGTGGCGCCGGCCAATGTGACCCAGGAAGGCCCGGCCCGGATCATGACCTATTCCGACGGCAATACCAGCCGTAATTTCACCCTGGGGCAAACCCTCTATAACTATGACTTCCTGCACCGCAGTTCCAGCACCGGCGGCAACGGCGATCCGGCTTTGTCCACAGCGGATGATGACGAACGTCTGCAGGCCACCTTGCAGCATGTGGTGGTGACCTTCGACCCCATTAATGGCCGCCGTATTTACGTCAACGGTGAGTTCACCGGCGATGCGGACCCCACCTCTGCAGGGAATCTGAGTGGCTGGGACGACGGCTTTGTTTTCATCATGGGCAATGAGGCCACCGGCGATCATCCCTGGGAAGGAATTATTCGCTTTGCGGCAGTGTATGATCGTGCCCTGTCCCAGGATGAAATTACCACCAACTTTGATGCCGGTGTGGGCGAAAAGTACTTCCTGCTGTTTAAGCTGGAACAGTGCGATGACCTGGGTGAAAACTGCGAAGATCTTACCGGCATTAACGATGGATACGACAGCTATGTAGTGTTCCAGGCAGCCGTTTTCGACAGCTACAGTTACCTCTTCAGCGATCCTTACCTGTATCGCATTCAGGGGGAGGGCACCACCACCCCGGAATCCAGTTACAACGCCATTCCGCTGATGGGCATGCGCATTGGTATAAACGGTAAAGAACCCACGGTGGGCCAGGCTTATGCCAAGTTGCAGACTACGCTGGATTCCAGCCTGTACACCGAGGAAACAGGCCAGGTGTTGTCTGCCATTGGTACGGTATTGCCCATGGAGGGAGGGTCCAACTCCGATGAGTTCTTCCTCACCTTTGAGCAGATCGGCGGTTTCTCCGATGTGCGGGTAGAGGCCACCGTAAGCCCTTTAGCCCCCACCGTGTCGGAACAGGAACCGGACGTGGGGCTGCGTAACTTTGCGGAAATCAATGCCTCCATGGCCAAGATTACCGGCGTGCCGATTACCAACAGCGATGTGGTCTCCACTTACAATATCGTTAAACAGCAACTGCCCACCACCAGCTCCGCGGAGACGTTCCTGTCCTCCCACCAGATGGCGGTAGCGCAGATGGCCATTGAGTATTGCAGCGCCCTGGTGGACAACACCAGCCTGCGGGACGGGTTCTTCCCGGGCTTTGTCAGTAACTTTGGTGTGGGGGTAAGTTCCGCATTCGATACCACGGTAGAGCGCGACGCGATCATTAATCCGCTCTTTGATAAAGTAGTGGGCAGTGGCCTTTTCTCTCAGCCGGATGAGGCAGCAATGAAAACCGAATTGGATGATCTGATTGTATTGTTGGCGGGCCGCCACGTGGGTGAAAGCGCCACCGAAACCCAGAAGATCGTCAAAGCAACCTGTGCCGCCGCGCTTGGCTCGGCCGCCGTACTGGTACAGTGAGGGTAGCAACATGAAAAAGAAACCAAATACATTAGATCCCAATACCCCGCTGTTGTATCCCGACCATCAACGGCCCAAGTCACGCCGTGATTTTATTCGGCAAGGGTTGATGACCGGTGCCGCGGGTGTAATGGGTCCGGGTTTGATGGGGTTGTTTGCCAACCCCAAAGCCGCCTATGCAGCCTTGTCTGACGACATCGCCACATTACGGGATTCCTGCGGTATTACCGTGCAAGGTGCGGGCAAGATTCCGTTTATCTGTTTTGATTTGGCCGGTGGTGCCAACATCGCCGGCTCCAACGTGCTGGTGGGTCAGCAGGGTGGGCAGGAGGATTTCATCAGCACCGCCGGCTACAACAAGATGGGGCTGCCCGGTGATATGGTGCCCAGCATCATGAACCCGAACACTAATCTCAGCGATTTTATCGATAACACCATGGGCTTACTGTTCCACTCCGACAGCGCCCTGGGGCGGGGTATTCGGGAAAAAGCCTCCGCCGCAGCGCTGGGTTTGGTGGAGGGGGCGGTGATTCCGGCACGCTCGGAAAACGACACCGGCAATAACCCCCATAACCCCATGTACGGCATCTGGCGGGCTGGCGCGGACGGTGAATTGTTGACGCTGATTGGTTCCCGCAGTTCCGATTCCGGTGGTAATTCCATGGCCCCCGCCATGATGATTGACGGCAGTGTACGGCCCACGAAAGTGGATCGGCCCAGTGATGTCACCGGCCTGGTGGATACCGGCAAGCTGGTGGGGCTGTTGGATCAGGCGGATGTGGTCAGCGTTATGGAATCCGTGGCTCGCATCAGTGAGCAAAAAATGGCGAATCAGGCTATTAATGCCACTGTGACCCGGGAAGAAGTGATTCGTGATCTGATCCGTTGTGGTTACGTGAAAAGCGCTGATCTGGCGGATCGTTATGGGGATCCCACCACGCTCAACCCGGAAGGGGATCCGGACATTGTCGGCCCGGCGGGCATATTTTCCTCCGGAGAGTTCAGTGGCGATGGCGAGTTCCGCAAAACCGCGTCGGTGATGAAATTGGTGGTAAACGGCTTTAGTGGTGCCGGTACCGTCACCATGGGCGGTTTTGATTATCACACCGGTGATCGTGCCACTGGAGAAATGCGTGATCTGCGGGCCGGGCGCTGTATGGGTGCCTGTATCGAATACGCCCACCGGGTGGGTGTGCCGTTGTTCCTGTATGTGTTCAGTGATGGCTCTGTGGCCAGCAACGGCATGATCGACGATTCACCTAATGGCGGTGGCAAGGGCGTTTGGACCGGCGATAACTCCTCCACCGCGGCGTCCTTCTTCCTGGTTTACAACCCCAATGGGAAAGCTGCCATGACCGGTAACGTAGCCGGCCGCCAGATCGGCTGGTTCCGGGCCGATGGTTCGGTGGAAACCGCTTCCAGCCCGGCGGCCAACAACCCTAACCTGCTGGTGGAGACGGTGGTGCTGAATTATATGGCTCTGCACGGTGAGCAGAATCTGTTTACCAATGCCTTCCCCAACCATGGTTTGGGCAATGCCGGCATGCGGGATGGGCTTACGGTGTTTGACCGTATTGTGGATGGCACCATGAGTTAATTCCGTTCTTACTCACTAATTTTAAGTACTTACCCACAACAAAGCCGACAGATCCTGTCGGCTTTGTTGTTTCTTACTGCGTGTTTTTAATGACAAACCCGCATTGAGTCCGCGCTCACCTGCCATTACCTCACAGTATTCCTTCGGTATTGCTCTGGGACAATATTGATAAAATGTCTCGTTCGGGTTAGCATCGAAGGGCGTTAGCGTTCAGATAGCAGTTCAAATAACGATTCGTATAACAACAACCAAAGCAAATAGACCTATAAGTGGGAGGTTGGCTGTATGCAGGCCCTTCGAGTGCTCGTTTTACCCTGTACCCTGATCATTGGTTTTGCCTTGCAAGGCTGTTCATCTGTTTTACCCAAGAAGGAATTCATCCCCGCTGACCCGGAAACGCTCAACGAATGGTCCGTGGAAGGGGAGATCAGCATCAAGAGTGAGCAAGGCAAACAGAAAACCTGGTTCGAATACCGTCAGATTGATGGTGAGTATGAGCTGTCACTGCGACCCGATTCGCCGGTGGGGAAAACCAGGGCGGTGTTGTCCGGCTATGAAGGGGAGGGCAATGTTCAGGTCAACGTCATTGATCCGGCGGCGCGGGATTTGACGGAGGCGATACGCGAAAACCTGCCCATGGATAATCTGGGTTACTGGTTACGGGCGTTGCCGGCCAGCGCTAATGCTGAAATCGAAACCGATGCGGATCGGGTGACCGAGCTGAAGGAAGCGGATTGGGAGATCGAATACGCAGATTATATGGAAGTGGGCAGCTACCGGTTACCGGATGAGATTGCCATGGAAAACCCCAATGCCCGGGTGGAAATGGAGATGGTGCGGGCCGAAACCGGCTTTCTGAGCAGCCCCTGCGCTACGGGTTTTGATGTGGAGGCCAGTGCCCCGCGTACAGCCCGCCTGGCAGCCAACCCGCATGGGGGGGTGATCAACCAACTGGTTCCGCGCAATGGCGAGGCCCCGTTGCCGCGCTGGATCAACGATCAGGATTTCTGTTCGCAATTATTCAAAGTGCATGGTGACATTCCGGATAGCCGGGTGGGGTTGTATGGTCCGGATTCCATGATGTGGCGATTGACCTCCCGGGTTACCCCTGCGGCCATGGGAGCCGGGCGCGCACTGTTGTTGCAAACTGCCCACCCCTGGATTACCGCCGGCATCGATGAGCATTCCATTGTGCGCTACGATCCCCTGGAGCGTGGCCGTCGTACCTTTATCTATGTGTCCACTCTGGTTTACGGCAGTATGCCCCAGGTGATGTCCGCCGCCCATACCGTACACAAGATCCACAATGCCATCGAAGGTCAAATCCCTTACGAAGCCGGTGCCTTCAAGAAAGGCAGTGACTACGGTGCCAATGAAGTCTCTGCCATGATCTGGGTGTCGGCCACCCTGTGGGATACGCTGGTACGTATGTATGAGGAATATGAAGAACCGCTGACGGACAACGAGAAAGCTCAGTTCTACGAAGAGATAAAACTGTTCAATATGATGTTCGGGATTCCGGAGAGTGCCATGCCCAGGGACTGGGCTGCGTTTGTCGATTACAACGAAACCATGTGGTATAGCCCCCAATTGACGGTAACCGAAAACGCCAAAGCCCTGAAAGAGGATCTGTTCAATCAGAATTCAATCCTGCTGGCGTTCCCGCTCTGGGTGCAGGAGGTGGCCACCGCCGTTAATCTGCCGGCACCGGTGCGGGAGCAGTACGATATGGATTACGGCCTGTGGTATACCCTCAATTATTACGGTTGGATCAAGCCCTCTTCCAAACTGTATAACTGGCTGATGCCTGATTCCATTGCCGTTAACCCGGTTTATCACGAAGCCCAGGCGCGCCTGCGCGGTGAACGGGTGGGTTGGTACCAGCAGAAAATCATCAGCGCTGCCGGTGTGGAACGGTTGGTGAATTAACATGATGTTGGTAGTACGTGCTCTGATGTTGAGTTGGTGTGTGGCAGTGCCCGGTGCTTTTGCGCTGGGCATTCCCCAGATTATGCACATGAGCAAGGAGGATTTTCTGGCCCAGGCGTTTGCGGATGAGCCGCAGTGGAGCATGTTGCGCCTGAAGCGCCCGTTGAAGCAACGGATCAACCAGATCCTTGGTCACCCTTACCCCGGCGGGCGTATCCGCTATTGGCACCAAGGCCCCCGTACCGCCTGGATCATCGATGAAATCGGTAAGGAGATGCCCATCACCATGGGCCTGGTGGTGGAAAACAATGCCATTATTGAGGTGAGAATTCTGGTGTACCGTGAGGAGAGGGGCGGGGAAGTGCATGAGCCTTCGTTTACCCGGCAGTTTGCCAACGTAACGCTGCAGGGAGATGGTCTGTCCAGGCAAATTGATGGTATCAGTGGTGCAACCCTGTCGGTGGATGCGGTAACCCGGGTGGCGGAGCTGGCGTTGGTGTTACATGAGTGGGTTCTGGATGGCCCAGCGCCGGAACAGCTCGCCCATCAATAGCGTTAAACAAAAGCGTTAAACAAAAGCGAAAAAAGCAAACGCAACCCGATGTGCCTCGGTTGCGTTTGTTGGTTCGGAGAACACCAGAAACTTTCTTAAGCATTCACGCCAATCAATTACGCGGCATCCGGTTTGGAATGACGCTCGTGCAGGAAGCGCAGCACTTCGGCACGGTAATGGTTGTACTTGGTATCGTCCGCCAATTCCAGCCGGTGCCGTGGTCGGGCCAGATCGATTTCCAGTATCTCACCGATGGTTGCCGCCGGGCCGTTGGTCATCATGACAATCCGGTCAGACAGCAGCACGGCTTCGTCAACATCGTGGGTAATCATGATCACGGTGTTGTTGAGCTCGGACTGGATTTCCATAACGGAATCCTGCAAGTGCGCCCGGGTCAACGCGTCCAGGGCGCCGAACGGTTCGTCCATCAGCAAGACCTTGGGTTTCATGGCCAGGGCGCGGGCAATTCCCACCCGTTGTTTCATACCACCGGAGATCTCGCCGGGGCGTTTGTGCATGGCGTGATCCATATGCACCAGATGCAGATTATGTTTGATCCATTCGTCCATTTCTTTTTTGTTCATGGAGCGCTTGAACACCTGCTTCACCGCCAACTCCACATTCTGGTAGGCGGTCAGCCAGGGCAACAGGGAGTGGTTCTGAAACACTACGGCTCGTTCCGGGCCGGGTTCATTCACTTCTGCTCCGTCCAGCAACACACTGCCCTGGGTGGATACCAGTAGCCCTGCCACGATATTCAGTACGGTGGATTTGCCGCAACCGGAGTGGCCGATGAGGGAAACAAATTCCCCTTTGTCAATTTTCAGGGTGACGTTGTCCAGTGCTTTAAAGGTGCCCTTGGGGGTATCGAAATCCATGTGCACCTGTTCGATGGTGAGATAACCTTGCATGATTCTGTCCTCCAATTAACGCACGATGGCGTCTTTATCCCAGGAAAATGATTTCTGCAGGGAAAGCATCAGGCGATCCAGCAGGAAGCCGATGAAGCCAATGGTAATCACCGCAACCATGATACGGCCCAGGGACTGAGAGCTGCCGTTCTGGAACTCATCCCAGACAAACTTGCCGAGGCCGGGGTTTTGCGCCAGCATTTCCGCGGCGATCAGTACCATCCAGCCCACACCCAGAGATAAACGCAAGCCGGTAAAGATCATGGGAACCGAGGACGGCAGCACGATCTTGATGATTTTGGTGTGCCAGTTGAGACGCAATACTTTGGATACGTTCACCAGATCGTTATCGATGGAGGATACCCCAACAATGGTATTGATCAGGGTGGGCCACAAGCAGCACAGGGTAACGGTGATGGCGGAGTTGACAAAGGATTTGGCAAAGAGCGGATCATCCGATACGTAAAGTGCACTCACCACCAGGGTGACGATGGGCAGCCAGGCCAGGGGTGAAACCGGTTTGAACAATTGAATGATCGGGTTCATGGCGGTGTACATGGTTTGACTCAAGCCACACAGAATGCCCAGGGGAATGGCCACCACACTGGCCAGCAGAAAACCGGCAAAGACCGTCAACAGGCTGGTAAAAATCTGGTCGATATAGGTGGGTTTACCTGTGTAATCCCGAATCTTTACTGTGGCATCAGGATTCTTGGCCAGTTTTTTCGCGTTGCGTTCTTCCTGACGCTCATAGAAAGCGGCTTCTTTAACCCGTTCAGCTTTGTGTTCTTCCCAGAGCCCGATGGTCTGTTCCCATACCGCCGCCGGCCCCGGCATTTTACCCAGGCTGGTATCAACCTGAGACGCACCCATGTGCCAGATGCCCAGAAAAACTGCGAACGCAAACAGGGGAACACCCAGAGAGCGAATAAGATTGTCGATGTGTTCTTTGGGGTTTTGCAACGTGAACAACTTCATAATAGACACCAGCCAGGAAAAACCAATGGATTCAAACAGATTCATTACCCGAGCAGTCATTGCATGTGCCTCCTGTTACGCGACGTTGCCGGAGCCCTAGCTGCTGGCCCCGGCACTGGTTACTTAAAGCTTGTCTTTTTCTTTCAAGCCGATGGGAAACTTGGACAGGTACTCGTTAGGCTTGGTACCGTCGAACGTTATGCCATCGATGAACTCTGATTGTGGTGACTTGAAGCCGTCCTCGTCATCAGCAGGAAAGTCTTCTGCTTTCATTTTGCCTTCTGCAATCAGCAGCTTGGCTGCTTTCATGTAAATGTCGGGGCGATACACTTTTTTCGCCGTTTCCATATACCAGCTGTCGGGTTTTGCATCGGCAATCTGCCCCCAGCGACGCATTTGCGTGAGGTACCAGATGGCATCGCTGTAATAGGGATAGGTGGCGTTATAGCGGAAGAACACGTTGAAGTCAGGCAGTGAACGCTTGTCACCTTTTTCATATTCGAAGGTGCCGGTCATGCTGTTGGCGATCACTTCGTAGTCCGCACCCACATAGTTGGGCTGTGACAAGATCTTCACGGCTTCCTTACGGTTTTTGTTGTTGTCCTCATCCAGCCATTTCGCGGCGCGGATCATGGCTTTTACCACTGCCAGGTGAGTGTTGGGGTTTTTGTCGGCCCACTCTTTGGACACACCAAATACTTTTTCCGGGTTGTCTTTCCAGATTTCGTAGTCGGTAATGACGGGGACACCGATGCCTTTGAACACCGCCTGCTGGTTCCAGGGCTCCCCTACGCAATAGCCGTAGATGGTGCCGGCTTCCAGGGTGGCGGGCATTTGCGGTGGCGGTGTCACAGACAGCAACGCATCGGCCTGCAGCTGGCCGGAGATGTCGCCTTTGTGCGGTGCGTAATAACCGGGGTGGATGCCGCCGGCCGCCAGCCAGTAACGCAGTTCATAGTTGTGAGTGGACACCGGGAATACCATTCCCATGTTGAAGGGCTTGCCTTCTGCTTTGTATTTTTCAACAACCGGCTTCAGGTAATCCGCTTTGATTGGATGCACGGGTTTGCCATCTTCATGGGGCACGTGCTTTTTCATTTCATCCCATACAGAATTGGAAACGGTGATCCCGTTGCCGTTTAAGTCCATGCTGAAGGCGGTAATAATGTGGGCCTGGGTACCGAAGCCGATGGTGGCGCCGAGCGGTTGGCCTGCCAGCATGTGGGCACCATCCAATTCACCGGTGATGACCCGGTCCAACAGGATTTTCCAGTTGGCCTGCGCTTCCAGGGTGACATACAAGCCTTCGTCCTCGAAGAAGCGTTTTTCGTAAGCGATGGCCAAAGGCGCCATGTCGGTCAGCTTGATAAAGCCGAACTTAAGATCTTCCTTTTCCAGTTCCAGTTCTTCCGCCTGCAGTGGCGCGCTCATCATGCCGGTTGCGGCAGCCCCAATTACTAAGCTTTTGGCCAGCGATTTCAGGGAGAAATCTTGCAGCCATTTTTTGCCGGATGTTCTCATTGCTTACTCCAAATATGAAAGTGGTCCAAATCAATTAAGTACCGAAGCTCCTGGGCCAAGGGTTTCAACATGCATGCCAAGTTGACCAAAACAGACGAAAGAGGAAGCAGAATGGGTTTTTTCGAATTTTTGTTTTAAGTTGGGGCGCAACTTTATGGGGTGTGCACCAAAGAAAAGCCGGCGATGTGCGCTTTATTAGAAACTAACGAAACAAAAATGGGCCATAAACAGGCCCATTTTTTGATTTGTGCTCTTTAATGGAACGAAATGGTTCAGTCAGAATGAATCTGGCATTCCACCACCCGCACAATACTGTTGGCGCGTTTGCCTGCGACGGCGGCAGTCCGGGGCAGGGGTATCGGCAATATGTCCTGGAATTGTTCCGGTTTAAAAACAACGACTTTGCTGAAACCGCAGTCCCGTAATCCCTGCTCAATTTGTGCAGAGCCTCTGAAATGCAGATTCACATGGGCGCGGGTGGCCAGTGCCAGCATACCGGTGCCGGCGTTGATCAGCGGTGCCCAGGGTTGCTTCAGTTTGGGGACCAGGTCGGTGATGTACCAGGCCTTGGGAAAAGTCCGGCCCAACTGCGCCAGCCGGCGCCAGACCTGACTGATATCACTGAGGCGAAAATAGTTCACCAGGCCTTCGGTGATGATCAACGTCGGCCGTGAGGGGTCCAGTACGTTGTTCATGACGTAATCCAGGCCATGGGGTTTGCCTGTATCGAATACGTCGCAGCCCACCACCTGATGGTCCGGGCCAAATCCGCCGTGTTGTTGCAGCAGTGCCCGCTTGCGTGCCGCCATGTGAGGCAGGTCCGCCTCCACGTATTTCAGGCCGGGATACTTGCGTGACAACTTATAGCCCCGTGGTGAATAGCCGCAGGCGATTTCCAGAATCTGGCTGACACCCTCATGTTTGATGAGCCAGTCGATGCGATGATCAATGATGTGGTGTCGTTGCAACAGAATGTCGTGGATCGTCACGCCCAGCAAGCGCTGGCTGGCCCGCTCCACAGGTTGCGCTGCCTTATACAACAGCCTGGCCCGGGGTGAGGTGAAGAAACGGGTGGACATCCCGTTTTCGTACCACACGTGCCCGGTGAACAGGGCGGTAAAACTGATGCCGGTGGAATCCATAAAGCCCCCGTAATGCGATTGGTCTAAACCAGGCGAACGCTGTCGCCGTCAATTTCAAAGCGGGCGGCTTGCAGTGCCTGGCCCGCGCAGGGCCCGGCAATGCAGTCGCCGGTTTCGATTTCAAACAGGGCGCCGTGGTTGGCGCACTGAATAAATCGTTTTTCCATATCCAGAAATTCGTCCGGCTGGAATTCCAGTGGAATGCCGATGTGAGGGCAGGCATTCACGTAAACGTAAATCTGTCCGTCTTTTTTGACGGCGAATACGGATTGGCCGTCCACCTCAAAGCCGCGGGCGGAATCTTCTTCTAGCTCGTGTACCTGGCACAGGACTGTCATGGTATTACCCCTCTGTGATGCGCGCTGAAAGAGGGTAGAACGATACCATGGCGAGGTAAACCTTGCGTATACGAAAATTCTTTTTCGAAAAAGTGTTGCATCGGTAAATGATAATTATTATCATTATTTCCGTGTTGTGAAGAACCTGTTTGGAAAGAATGGCTCAGTGCCTTGTCATGGCCCCTCTCTCCTCTCTACACCTGAATGGTGCTGAATCGTTGCCTTTCATGTTCTCACTCACAGTTCGTGGTGCGATTACCGGGGGCTCCAGAGCCCCCGGTTTTTTATTCATGGCCCTGCCTTTCCTGCCTCCTTATAATACCCGGCTCATTGGTTTAGTGATGTCCTTTAATGTTTTACTCCAGACCCCTTGTCTTTCTGGTTCTGCTGCTGGCCCTGCTGTTGATGAGCGTCCTGCTGTCCCTGTCCCTGGGCTCGGTGGCCGTCCCGCTGGCGGACCTGGTGCCGGTGCTGACCGGGCAGGTGGCAAGTCGACCGGGGCTGGAAACCGCTGATCTGGTGATCTGGCAGATTCGCATGCCGCGGGTGTGTCTGAGCCTGTTGGTGGGTGCCTGCCTGGCGCTCTCCGGTGCCATGGTACAGGGCCTGTTCCGTAATCCCCTGGCTGACCCGAGCCTGATCGGCGTGTCCGGCGGGGCGGCGGTGGGCGCCGCGGTGGCCATCGTGCTGGGGGGGTCCTGGCCCTGGTTTGCCCCCAGTTGGAATCTGCCGTTGTTTGCCTTTATTGGCGGCACCCTGGTGACGGCGCTGGTGTACCGCCTGGGGGTAGGCCCCTTGGGAACCTCCGTTGCCACTATGTTGCTGGCGGGGGTGGCGATCAATGCCATGACCAGCGCCTGCATCAGTTATCTGGCCACCACCGCCGAGGACGTGCGGCTGCGCAATCTGGTGTATTGGCTGATGGGCAGTTTCAACGTGGCGTCCTGGGAAAAGGTGGTTTGGGTGGCACCGTTTACCCTCTTGTCGCTGCTGACCATACCCAAATTATGGCGGGGCCTGAATGCGTTGCTGTTGGGGGAATCCGAGGCCCGCCATCTGGGCATCCGGGTTGAGCGTCTGCGCTTTGTGGTCATCGTGCTGGCGGCACTGACGGTGGGGGTGTCGGTGGCATCGGTGGGGGTGATCGGGTTTGTCGGCCTGGTGGTGCCCCACATTGTGCGCCTGATGCTGGGCCCGGATCATCGCTGGCTGCTACCCGGTTCGGCCCTGCTGGGGGCGGCGTTGCTGAGCCTGGCGGATCTCGCCGCCCGTTTGGTGGTGGAGCCGCTGGAGTTGCCGGTGGGTGTGCTCACCGCCGTATTGGGCGCACCGTTCTTCCTGTTTCTGGTGACGCAGCGGCGCAGGGGGCAACTCTATGGTGTCTGATACGGTATTGCGGATGGCAGGGTTGGGATTCCACCTGCGTGACCGCTGGCTGCTGCAAGGGATTAACCTGCAGGTAACGCAAGGGGAGTGCATCGCCGTGGTGGGCCCCAACGGAGCCGGCAAGAGCACCCTGTTCAGGCTGTTGTCCGGAGAGTGGCAGCCCGCCAGCGGCGACATTGAATTCAATGGCAGTGCGCTTAAGAAATGGGCGCTGAGTGATCTGGCCCGGTTGCGGGCGGTGCTGCCGCAAGCTTCCAGCCTGAGCTTTCCATTCATTGCCCACGAAGTGATTCTGATGGGGCGCATGCCCCATGCCAGCGGGCGTGAACAGGATGAAGCCATTGTCGAAGAAGTGATGCAGGTATGCGATGTGAAACACCTGGCCCGGCGGCAGTACACGGCCCTCTCCGGTGGCGAACGGCAACGGGTGCAGCTGGCCCGGGTACTGGCGCAGATCTGGCAGCCGGAGGCACTGGGCCATCGCCTGTTATTGCTTGATGAACCCACCTCGGCCCTGGATCTGTCCCATCAGCTGGATCTGATGCAGTTGGTGCGGGAAGTGTGTGGCAAAGCCGTCACGGTGCTGGTGATTGTCCATGACCTGAATCTGGCGGCCCGCTTTGCCGACCGGGTGATGATGCTGCATAACGGCAGTTCGGTGGCATTGGGGCAACCGGCGGAGGTAATGCGCCCGGATCTGATTGAGTGCGTATTCAACGTAAAAACCCAGGTGATCGAGCACCCCATGTATGGATGCCCGCTGGTGGTAAGTTAGCCGGGCGGTCCGATTATGGGGGTTCAGGCCTGGGGGGCCCCCGGGCTGGCCTGCAGCGTCAGCTCGGCACAGCGTTCCTTACCCCAGCTGCGTTGGATGTAGCCCTGAATGGTGGCGATGTTCTCCATGGGCACTTTATCCGGTTCGCCCGGTTCCTGGGTGTCATAGTGAAAGATGTACACCCGCGAAGCAAAACGCTCGAACTCCAGTGAAGACTCACCGTACAACTCGCCGTTGTCGGCGGTGCACACCACCACGCCATCCCCCCAGTCCTGACCGCTGTCATTATTTGGGTTGTAAAAATACACCCGCATGACGCCGTTCGGATCCAGGGCCACCCGCTGAATGGTGATGGCGTGCCAGCCAATAAAGCGGGCGGCACTGTCGGTAATGGCAATGCCCGCCGGTTGCGGATGGATCAAGGGCTGATTGCCGTTGTAGTAAGGATGGTAATAAGCGTAGAAATGGCGTAAGAAATCCTCGAGATTTTCCAGCTGACCGGTGGCTACATTAACGTTGATGCGAAAGCCCCGGCATACCCGCCAGCCATGGAACTCCGGGTTGATCCAACGATGGGGATCCCCCTCGCGGCCCGCGCACAGGCGCCCCATGGCACCGTAAATAAAATCCAGGTGGGGCACCAGCAAAATAGATACCGGATCCAGATCGATGGGCAGGGGCCGTGCGGTATCCTCCAGCGCCGGGGCCGATGAGATGGGCTGGCCTTCGAAGTGCATGATGATTTCGTCATCGCGGGCGGCCGATGCGATCAACTGCAGCAGGAAATCCGGATCGATGTGCGACCAGATTGAAAGGGCCCGCGCCGACTGGCAGGTTGGATTGTTGCCCTGGCCGATACCCAGAGGCAACCCCAGCATCAGCAGAACCCCTTCCAGTAACCGGGTGCGGGGGGACACGGCGCTGCCGAACACCAGGTTCAGCCGCTGCTGCGACCAGGGGGATAAGCCCAGGCTCAGTTGGCGCCATAATGACGGTGCCACCGCCGGTTGGTAGAGAATGCCGCGCTCCAACATCAAGGTCAGGCCGTAAATGGCCTGTGGGGTATGGGGTGTGACAGCCTCTTCAATGAGCGCCTTGACCAGGTCGTGATAACACAACAGGCTGTCGCGCCCGGTGCCGGACAGGCCCAGTGCATCCACAATCAAATGGGGCTGGGATTCGCACAGGGTGCGCAGCAGGACAGCATGGTAAGGCGACACCAGGCCGGTGTCGTGCATGGCCCGGGAACAGCCAAACGCTTCTGATTGCAGCGCACTGCTGTCCAGGTGCTGCAGGCGCTCGGCATACACCACCACGCCCGGATCTTCCCGGCATAACTGGGTGGGGCCAAACAAACTGCTTACCAGGCGATCCGCCCCCTGAATCAACGCCTCGGTGCCGAGACCGGTGTTGTTCAGGTTCAGATTGGCCGATCCGCGACAGATGGCGATCTGCGTTACCATTTGCTTTACAGAATCCACCTGGATCGGGCGCTGGCGCAGGATACGCCAGATCTCGGCGATCAGCTGATCCATCACGTACTCAAAGCCAATGCGTTCCGCCAGGTAGGTCAGCATGGCGCGGGGCACCTTGGCCAGTCGCCCCTGGGATTCGCGCTCAGCTTCCGACATCGGTGTAAACAGCATGCTGAGATTGATCGCCAGCACCTGGGTCAGAAAGTGGTGGGCCTGCTCGGCGGACACCTTGGCGTGCACCACATCGCCCATGGCGATGGCCAGCAGGCGCAGTTCACTCAACGCCTCGATCACCACCACATCACTGCTGGGGCTCTTCAGAGAATGACAGGTGAGCGCTGGTAACAGAATGTGCGGCTGGGCCCAATCCGTACCGGCAAACACGCCGGCCGCTTCCAGCGCCTGGGAGCGCGCCTCAATCTCGGCGAAGCCGTCCGCCAGCATCAGGCGGCGGGCCAGATCCAGCACCGGCATAAGTTTTGCCGGTTTGGCGAAATCGCGGGCGTTGGCGAGGCGCTCAATGGCGGCGTCTAAATCCTGGCTGAGCCGTTGGCGCTTGGCCGGGTCAGCGGTATCCACTTGTGTCATTCCAGGGCGTGCGCTCCGGTAACCGATTGAGCAGACTTTAGTGCTTTATACATAAAAATCCAGTTCCTGCTGACGCTTTAACAGTGTGAACATCTCGTCGGCGTCTGCGCCCCTAAAGTACACCAGCCCCCAATGGGTGCCAAATGCGGTACGCTTGGTGACAGTTTCTTCCATCGGCGGTGTCAGCTCATGGGATTCGAAGTAAGGATGATCCTCGGTCTCTTCGGGAATTTCCAGCCTGCTGACAACCCGGCGCCGAGGGTAGACACCAAAGCAACCGGCGTAACCGTCGGCATCTTCCACTTCTTTGGGGAAGAACTCAGTGATTTCCTGCTCTGTGGTTTTGGGGTCGAAGGCCAGGATCATGCCCTGATAGGCGTTGAACCCGTAAACCCGCTCCAGTAGCTCAAACACCTTGAAGCCCGGTGGTCGGTACGCCACTTCGCCAAAATACATTTCACCGTCGCTGGTCAGGAAGTACTCGGGGTGGATCACCCCAAACTCGATATCAAATACCTTGATCAGTTTCTCGATCTGTTGGGTGATGGCGGCACGATGCTTTTCCAGCTCCGGGGAGGCGGGTACAAACACGGAGTATCCCAGTGACACATACTCGGATATGTTCAGAAAGCGGATTTTACCGTCATGAATCCAGGCTTCCACGGCGAACTCCCAGCCATCCAGGTGGGATTCAATGAGGGCAGGAAATTCTTCGTCGGGAATCGTGTCCACGTCATCGGGGGTACGAATCACCCGGTGACCCAGGCACCCTGCCTTGTCGAAGGCCTTGAAATGAATAGGATCGTTAGGGTCGCCATCCAGCTTGAGCAGGGTCTGGTTTACCCGGCGCAAAAAGCGGATAACGTCATCCCGGTCGTGGGCTTCTTCGAAAATCCCCACCCGGATACCACCCAACTGCGCACGTCGTTTCATCAATGACTTGTCGCGCATGAGCATGGATTGGCCCAGCAGTCGCGGATTGTTCAGCAATACCGAATTGATGGCACCGGCCCATTCCACGGTTTCCTCAAACAGGGGTATGGCCACGTCCACCCCCAGCTCCTGCAGTTTTTGCGCGATTTCCATGGAGCGCTCATTGATCCGCTCAAAGTTCCACGGCATGTAAGGGATATCGTGCTGACCACAGTAGTCTTTGGCCCAATCCGGGGCGACGACAATGTAGCGTCGATCAAAATCAGCGGCGGCTTCCACCGCGTTAAGACTCCAGCCGAGTAGAGCAACATAGCCTTTCTCTGAATTCGTATTCATAATTTCCTCGCTGGTGATAAAAGCTACGCACCGCGGTACTCCATACCACGATCGCAGTGGGGACGTGAGATGGCCACTCATTGGCCAGATACCCCCTCACCCTAACGTGATAGGCCCCAACATTCAATTTTCAGCGTTTTGCGTTCAGTTTCCAATGCATGTTAGTTTGATCATGAGCTTCGCAATGGGGAGGCAGTTTTGGAATATCCGTATCCGGCGTGGTTTGAACTTTGGCATGAAGCGGCCATCACCAGCGTGGGTTTCTTCTGGATGGCGTTATGGGCGTTTATTCTCGGCTACCTGATCAGCAGTCTGGTGCAGGTATTCATTACCCGTGAGCGAATGCAAAAAGCCATGGGCAAAGCAGGGCCCCGCAGTATGCTGCTGGGCACGTTTTTCGGTTTTATCTCCAGTTCCTGCAGCTTCTCGGCGTTGTCAACCACGCGTGCCATTTTCAATAAAGGTGCAGGCCTGGCACCGGCAATGGCCTTTATGCTGGCTTCCACCAATCTGGTGATCGAGCTGGGTATGGTCATTGCGGTGTTCCTTGGCTGGCAGTTTGTGGTGGGGGAGTATGTTGGCGGCATTATCCTGATCCTGATTACCTGGTTTTTGATACGGGTGACCCGGCCGCGACGGTTGGTGGCACAGGCTCGCAAGCGGCAGAGTGATGCTGATGAGTCAGAGGCCGATGACGATGCCGGCCTGAGCTGGCAGGAAAAATTCTTGCGTTACCAGAGTTGGCAGAAAATCGGCCAGACCTATGTCATGGAATGGCAGATGGTGTGGCGGGATGTACTGATCGGCTTTACGGTGGCGGGCATTATTTCGGCCATGGTGCCGGATGCATTTTTTCAGGCATTGTTTGTGGGTTCATCCGGTGACGACATGGCCAACCCGGGATTCCTTGCGGTGCTGGCACAAACTCTGGTTGGGCCGTTGGCGGCGTTTTTCACGTTCATCGGTTCCATGGGCAACATTCCCCTGGCGGCGGTTCTGTTTGGGCAGGGGGTGACCTTTGCCGGAGTAATGGCCTTTATTTTTTCCGATCTGGTGGTGTTGCCGGTGTTGCGAATTAATGCCCGGTACTATGGTTGGAAAATGGCGCTGTACCTGCTTGCGCTGATGTGGGTGGCCATCGTGATCGCCGCACTGGTGATGCATTATGCGCTTGCTTATTGGGGCATGCTGCCGGATTACACGGCAGTGACCGCCCCTGCTGATCGTGAATACTTCAAGCTGAACTATCAGTTGGTGCTGAATGTGGTTTTACTTGCGATCAACGGTGTGTTGATCTGGTTGTGGTATTCCGCCCGTCACGGGCATCACCACCATCATCATGACAACGCTGCGTCGCTCACCGACCGGGTTTTGTCCGTGTTGGTGGTGGTTGCGTTGGTATGGTTGTCCGGTGGATTACTGGTGGCGTTGTTGTGACCCCCTGCTCCCGTGGAGGGTCAGTCAGCGCTTGGTCAACAGCCTGCGCAGTACCCCCATATCCTTATCGCGCTTGCGCACTTCCTGCAGTTTGCTGAGCTGGGCTTCAATGGCCAGCATGGCCTGGTAGCGCAGTTGCCACTGCATTTCCTTGTTGTCTTCCTGGCCGCGATAGGCGCTGGTGTCAATGGGTTTGCCGATGGCAAAATAGAACTTTTCCGGGCGTGGAACCAGCGTCGGGCCAACGCCCTTGCAGAGGGGCATAATCAGCTCGCCATCACGCAGGGTCTTGTTGCGATCGTGCTTCAGTAGCCACCGCCCCAGTGGGTTTTGCATAACATCATAGGCATCCCAGACGATATCCAGCGCATCGTCGGCACCCAATGCCGCCACCGGGATGATCGGGTATTGGTATTTCATTGCCATGTAGGCAAATCCGGTGCGGGTTTTCCAGGTGAGCTTACCTTCCTCACCTTTGCGCTTGGCCACTTCACGGCCGCCCCCGGGGTACACCAGAACGTGTTCGCCCTGTTGCATCAGGCGGGCACAGTTGTCACGGGTGCCGGGGACAGAGCCACCTCGTTTCAGCAGCTTGCCCCAAAGCGGAATTTTAAAATGGAAATGGTCACCCAGGGCACGCAGCAATATGCCTTTTTCTTCATACAGTTTCTCGTACAGCAGGGGGCCGTCGAGCATACCGTAAAGAGTATGGTTGCAGACGTACAAGGCGGGTTTCAGGGGATCAACGTTTTCCAGCCCCTGGAACTGGGGCTGGAAGTAAAATCGCGCCAAGCGGTTGACGGCTTTTATCTGCTGCAACGGCGGCGGGGTGAAGCGGGAAGCCCGCTCCAAAGATTTGACTTCAGCGTTCATGTCGATCTGTTTCCCTTACTTGTGCAACCGGCAGCGCTGCCGGTTGCTATGCGTTGTGGTTGGATGTGATTTGCTGGTTCAGCGCCACGATCTGTCGCGCCATGTTCTCCATCAGGCTCAGGCAAATGCGCGGATGGGTTTTGATCATGGTTTCAAATTGGTGGCGGGGCACCACCATCACCAGGCAGCGGCAATCCGCAATCACGCTGGCGGTGCGGGGGCTGTTGGTGAGTAGGGACATGGCACCGAAGATTTCGTCCTCCAGCACTTCCCCCACCTTGATACCCTTCACGAATACTTCGGCGTGGCCTTCCACGATGGAATACACCGAATCGGATTCGGTGCCTTCCTCAATAATGGTTTCCCCTTCTGCGTAGGTCTGGAACCCCAATGAAGCTTTGTCGGTCGGGGTATCCAGCGAGGCGATCACCGCCGAGTGGCGGCTGCACTCGGCCAGCAGGTAGTCGCCCCACTGGCGGGCTTTCCCGGTGTTTTCCATGGCAGCCTGCCACAGGGCCTCGCGATCGTAGGGGCGCAGCACCACCGGAGATTCGGCGTAATATTTGGGGTGGGGCATGCCTTCCACCCGCTCCAGGCCGATGATGTCGCCTTCGTCGTAATGGAACAGGGTTTTGCCTTCCTGTTCATGACCCACCGCCCCCTGTTCAATGACGAAGGCGCGGTTTTGGTTGGCATCCCCGGCAAACAAATCATCGAAGGTTTCATAGGACAGGCTGTCCCCCAAGGAGGGGATGCCTTCCAGCGCCAGGGAAAGTAATGCTTTGCAATGATTGTCCGTCTTTTCAAATAACTCAGTGAAGTTGGACTCTAGAAACATGTAGGTGCCCGCTAATCTCAACAGGTTGAATCAGTAACCTTGGGTCAGGTTACGCCCGATAGTTGATTATGATGACAATTACCGTGGCGTACCCTCGACTGTTTCTTACTTTGGGTACAGTGTAGCGTGCTGCGCAAAAGCACAACCGGGGGAAGCACAGAAAGCGCCGCTGCAATGTGCTACCTGATTTAAGTGTAGTCAAAGATGGACAGCGGCGATAAATTTCCGTGAATTAACGCTAACTGCTTATCCCAGCAGGGATTTATGTTGCTCGGGCTTAAGCCTAGGGCCGAACTGGGTGACCAGCTCCGCGGCTGCTTTGGTGGCCAGCAAACCCGCCTGCTCGTAACAGTAGCCATGGGTGAGGCCATACAGGAAAGCACCGGCAAACATGTCGCCGGCGCCGTTGGTGTCCACTGCCTGCACCGGGGTGGCGGGAACCTGAATGGTGGTGCTGCCATCAAACAGCAGGGCGCCGTCTTTGCCCAGGGTGATGGCGTAGCTTTTGGCGATGCTTTTGAGGGCTTCCGCCGCCGTTTCAATGTTGTCGGTTTCTGCCCAGGTCAGGGCTTCTTCGCGGTTACAGAACAGCAGGTCCACGCCACCGCCCAGCATTTCCCCCAGTCCGTCCTTGAAAAAGCGCACCATATTGGGGTCAGAAAAGGTGAGGGCGGTTTTGACGTTGCTCTGCTCGGCGATTTCGCGGGCCTTGATGGCGGCTGCCCGGCCGCTGTTGGAAGTAACCAGATAGCCTTCCAGATACACGTAGTCGGAGGCGCTGATGGCGTCAGTATGCAGTTCGGCTTCGGAAACGGTTTCGGAAATGCCCAGATTGGTGTGCATGGTGCGCTCGGCATCCGGTGTGATCATGACGATGCATTTGCCACTGATGCCGTCTTCGCGCTGCTGGTGCAGGTTGGTGTCGACACCGGCGGCCACCAGGTCCTGCACATAGAAATCACCGGCGGGGTCGCTGGCCACTTTGCAGGAATAGAAGGCTTTGCCACCGAAATGGCTCACGGCAATGATGGTATTGGCTGCGGAGCCGCCGCTGGCCATCTTGCCGGTGTGGCCTGCCAGCGCGTCGTACAGTGCCTGCTGCTGATCCGTATCCACCAGGGTCATGACACCCTTGTCGATGTTCATTCTGGTCAGAAACTCATCATCTATGGCGAATTCCATGTCCACCAGGGCATTGCCGATGGCGTAGACGTTGTATTTATTCATGAGATTGGCTACCTGTTAACTGGGGCTTGCGGTTGGTAGGGCGTATACTACCGGCCTTTTCGTTAAAAATCAGGTCGGTAAGGCCGCAGAGTCCAGTCCAGAGGTAAAAGACAGGTGCCAGCCAAGCGCAGTAAGCCCCAGTCCAGCAACGGCAACAACAAGCAGAAACCCGGTCCAGCCCGCAAGCCCCGTAAGCGGGGGGCCGCCACCAGCAAAAAACCGGTGGCAAAAAAACGCAGTCAATCCGGCCGCAAACCGAGCAAAAGCGGGGTCCGCTGGTGGCCCCTGCTGTGGAAGCTGGGGTTGGTGGGGCTGATGCTGTCGGTGATAGGGGTGATCTATCTGGATGCGGTCATCACCAATCATTTTGAAGGTAAGCGCTGGTCTATTCCCGCCAAGGTCTATGGGCGCCCGCTGGAGCTGTATGACGGCATGCCCCTCACGGAGGCGCAACTGGCCTTTGAACTGAGCCTGCTGAACTACCGCCACGTCTATGACACCCCCGGCCCCGGCAGCTTTTCCACCAACCAGCGTGAATACACCATAGTGACCCGTGGATTCGATTTCTGGGAAGGCGCAGAGCCCTCCCGGGAAGTGCGCATTAATCTGCGCGGGGGGCGGGTCAGTGGCATGGATGTGTCCAATCAAAGCGGCAGCATCGTGCGCCTGGAGCCGCCGCTGATCGGGGGAATATATCCGGCTCACAATGAAGACCGGGTGCTGGTCAAACTGGATCAGGTGCCCAAACAATTGTTGCAGGCGCTGCTGGCAGTGGAGGACCGTGACTTTTTCGAGCACTTCGGCCTTTCCATCAAGGGGATTGCCCGCGCCCTGGTGGCCAACCTGGCTTCCGGCGAGGTGCGCCAGGGGGGCAGCACCCTGACTCAGCAACTGGTGAAGAACTTCTATCTCTCCAGTGAGCGTTCCCTGAGCCGTAAGGGCATCGAAGCCATCATGGCGGTGCTGTTGGATTTCCATTACGACAAAACGGAGATTCTGGAAGCCTATCTGAACGAGGTTTACCTGGGGCAGGCCGGCAAGCGCGCCATCCATGGTGTGGGGTTGGGCAGCCTGTTCTATTTCGGCGTGCCGTTACGGGAGTTGAGTACGGAGCAGATGGCCTTGCTGGTGGGGGTGATCAAGGGCCCGAGCTGGTATGATCCGCGGCGTAATCCGCAGCGGGCATTGGAGCGTCGTAATCAGGTGTTGCAGATCATGCTGCAGCAGGGGGTGCTGGATCAGCGCAGCTACGATCAAGTGGTTCAGCAACCCCTGGGTGTGATTAAAAAGCCCCTCTACGAAGATGCCCGCTACCCTGCCTTTCTGGATCTGATGAAACGGCAGTTGCGCAAGGACTACCGGGATGAAGACCTGCGCAGTGAAGGCCTGCGTATCTTCACCACACTGGACCCCTGGGCCCAGGAGAGTCTGGAGCAGGCGGCTCAGCAACAGATCCAGAACCTGGAAAACGGTTACGGAAAAAACCTGCAGGGTCTGGAGGTGGCGGGTCTGTTCACCTCCAGCAATACCGGCGAAGTGGCGGCGGTGATTGGCGGACAGGCCGTGCGTTATGAAGGTTTCAACCGGGCCCTGGACGCCTATCGGCCCATTGGTTCACTGGCCAAGCCGGCGGTGTATCTGGCGGCACTGGAGCAGGGTTATCATTTGGGCAACCTGTTGCAGGATGAGCCCTTGGAGCATGTGTTGCCCAACGGTACGTTGTGGTCGCCGCGGAACTTCGAAAAAGAAAGTCATGGCCAGGTACCCATGGTGGTGGCGCTGGCCCATTCCTATAACCAGGCCACCGCCAGGTTGGCATTGGATGTCGGTATTGACCGGGTGGTGGATGTGATGGAGCGTTTGGGCCTGCAGGATAAGGTGCTGCCCCGGGTACCGGCGCTGTCGCTGGGGGCGGTGAGTCTGTCGCCCTTTGAGGTGACACAAATGTATCAGACCATCGCCACGGAAGGATTTGCTACGCCGTTACGCACCATCCGTTCGGTGTTGACCGCGCAAGGGCAGCCTCTGCAGCGTTACGAGCTGGAAGTGGAACAGCGTTTTACCAGTGCCGATATTTATGTGCTGACCCATGCCATGCAGGAGACCGTCCGTTCCGGTACCGGTAAATCCGCGACCCGCTGGCTGTCACCGGATTTGCATCTGGCCGGTAAAACCGGCACCAGTGACGATCAGCGTGACAGTTGGTTCGCCGGATTCAGTGGCAATTATCTGGGTGTGGTATGGATGGGGATTGATGATAACCAACCTACGCCGCTTACCGGTGCCACCGGCGCCTTGCCGGTGTGGGCCAATACCATGGCGGCCTTGCCGCAGATCCCATTGCAGGCAGCGCAGCCGGAAAATATTGACTGGGTGTGGATCGATCCCCAGCAACAGGCACGGACCGCGGCCCATTGTGATAACGCCTTGTATTTGCCGCTGCGTAAGGATACCGTGCCTGCAGAACAGGTCTCCTGTGGTGCCGGGGGGCGGGTGTTAAACTGGTTCAAGAAATGGATACGGTAGAATGTACATGAAACCAATTGCGTTGCTTTTTCTGCTATTGGGTTTGGCTGCCTGCGCGGTGCGAACCGTGCCCACCGACATCAGTGATGAAGCGCTGATTGAGAGTGAATCGAGCCTGCTGACCGGTGTGGCGGCGGCGGACAATCTGTTGCAGCAGGGCGAGCGTGCCCGGCAACAGGGAGACTATGGGGCGGCCGTTAATCATCTGGAGCGGGGTGTGCGCATGGCGCCCCGTTCCCCCTCTTTGTATCTGGCGTTAGCCAAAACGCGCCTGGCCATGGGGCAATACCGCAGTGCCACGCAAATGGCGCAGCGTGCGGTCTCCCTGCTGCCGGCCCAGCCCCGTGGTGCCGAACAGACCGCCAAGGCGGAAGCCTGGATTGTGATTGCCCAGGCACGGGAAAAACAGGGGGACCGGGAAGGGGCAGCGCACGCCCGGGCCAACGCCCAGGCGGTCTGGTAATCCCCGCCGTGACAACAGGCCTAGCGTTTGGGTTTGCCGCCTTTGAACTTACCGCCTTCTGACTTCTTGAAGCTGCTCTTTTTTGCCGGCGGCTTGTCGCCAAAGCGGCTTTTAGCGCCGGGCTTTTTCTTATCGGCGAATTTTTTCTTGCCCTTGAATTCGCCTTTTTTGAATTCCCCTTTGCCAGCATCGCGCTTCGGCCGTCCACTGCCGGCTGCTGCCTGCTCCGGTGCTTCTTTACCGTAGCGGGTAATCCGAATGGGGGCACCGCGCACCCGGATTTTTTTCATCTGATTGAACAGCTCTTTGGGCATCCCGGAAGGCAGGTCTATGGTGGAGAACTCGTTGCGCAGGATGATGTCGCCGATGTAGTTGCTCTCGATACCGGCCTCGTTGGCAATGGCACCGACGATATCACGGGGCGTCACGCCGCCACGGCGGCCCACTTCGATTCGAAAACGCTCCATTTCCACATCGGGGAAGTCCTGTAACGGATTGGGCGCGGTTGCAATGGGCGCTTCATCATTGCGCAGTTCCCCACGGCGGGGTTTGCCATCGCTGTCACTGCGCTCGCGGGCCTGCTTGATCTCTTCTTTGGGTTCCAGCGGGTGCTCTGCGTGCAACATATTGATGAGCACGCCGGCCAACAGTTCCGGTTCGATCTCCAGATCGTGGCAGCATTGTTCCACCACCGATTGAATCAGCGCGGAAGGGGCCTTGGCAGCCTGTTCGGCAACCTGCTGTTTAAAGCGCTCTACCCGCTGTTGCAATACCACATCATTGTTGGGGATGTGGGCCCGTTCAATTTTCTGTTTGGTGTGGCGTTCGATGAGTTTCAGCAGGCGGTTTTCCCGGTGCGTGACAAACAATACCGTTTCGCCGCTGCGACCGGCGCGGCCGGTACGGCCAATTCGGTGCACATAGGATTCACTGTCGTGAGGAATATCATAGTTCACCACATGACTGAAACGGTCCACATCCAGGCCGCGGGCCGCCACATCCGTTGCCACCAGAATATCGAAGCGGCTTTTTTTCAGGCCGTTGATGGTTTTCTCCCGCTGGCTCTGGCTGATGGCACCGTGAATGGCCTCTGCCCGGTAGCCCCAGGCGTTTACCTTCTCGGCCACCTCATTGGCGTTCTCACGGGTGCGCACGAATACGATGACCGCATCAAAGTTTCGGGTCTCCAGGTAGCGGCGCAGGGCTTCGGGTTTCTGACGGCCGTCCACCAGCCAGTAACTCTGATCAATGCGTTCCACCGTGGCGGTTTTGGCCTGGATGTGAACGTGCTGGGGCTCGGTCAGGTATTTGTCGGCAATGCGCTTGATGGGAGCCGGCATGGTGGCGGAGAACAACGCCGTTTGTTGCTCACCGGAGCAGTGGCTGAGAATATCTTCCACATCATCGATGAACCCCATACGCAACATTTCGTCGGCTTCATCCAGCACCAGGGTTTTCACTTCACTGATGTCCAGGGTGCCACGGCGCAGATGATCCAGCAGCCGGCCGGGTGTACCCACCACCACTTGTACTCCCTGCTTTAACAACTTCAGTTGCGGGCGGAAATCCTGGCCACCGTATATGGGAGCGATACGAAAGCCCTTGCGGTAACGGGCGTAGCGCTGAAACGCTTCCGCCACCTGAATGGCCAGCTCCCGGGTGGGGGTGAGAATCAGCGCCTGGGGCTTGTGCAGCGCGTCATCCAGTTGTGCCAGCACCGGCAACGCGAAGGCAGCGGTTTTACCGGTTCCGGTCTGGGCTTGTCCGATGAGGTCGGCTCCGCTCATGAACACAGGAATGCTGGCAGCCTGAATGGGGGAAGGCGATTCGTAACCCAACTCGCTCAGGGTTTTAAGGACGAAGTCGGGCATGCCCAGCGTTTCAAAGCTGGTGGTGGGTTCGGTGTCGGACATGGGGTGTAGCCTATAAGGTGGGGCGAATTTCAAAGAGGCGCGATTATACGCACTTTAATCAAGGAACTGAAACGAATTCTGGACGATATTGCCCCTGACTGCCGGCAGATGGTAGGAATAGTAGTCTAAACAACCACTTCAGGCTCACTCCGACCATGCAAAAAGCCGCCAACTTTATTTTGTATTACCTAGCCTGGTTTGCCTGTGTGCTCAGCCTGCAGGCGCAGCAGCGCTGGTGGTGGTCAGCCCTGGCGGTGGCGGGGGTGGTGAGCTGGCATCTGTGGCAGTCCCGGCAGCGCCGGCGGGATGGGGTCACGTTGCTGCTGGCAACGTTGCTGGGGCCCCTGGTGGACGTAGTATTACTGGCCAGTGGCCTTCTGGTGCTGCCCGCCAGTGCCGGTCAGGTACACCCGGTTGTTCCGCCATTGGCGATGTGGCTGTTGTGGCCGGCCTTTGCCACCACCTTTTATTCCTCGTTGTCCTGGCTGGTGGCTCGGCCACTGTGGTTGTCCGGCTGCGCTTTCTGCGGGGGGCCGCTGGCGTACCTGGCGGCGCAGGCCATGGTGGAGGGTATTGTGTTGGCACCGGATCTAACCACCGCATTGCTCTCAATCGGGGTGATCTGGGCATTGGCCTTGCCGTTGCTGGTGGCCTTGTGCCGGGCCGGTACATGTTTAACAATACGGGCTCATTCCTGATCAGGTGAGCGGCATTGAATCAACCCCAGCATCGGCTTGCATTGCCCGGCGGAACCACCATCCACTGGTATGTAATTGAATCTGTTTTGGGTAAAGGTGGTTTCGGGATCACCTATCTGGCCCGGGATAAAAACCTCGATAAAGCGGTTGCCATCAAAGAATTTCTGCCCACCGAATTCGCCACCCGCGACGCTGATCTCACGGTGCATCCTGATTCGGCGGACAACCAGGGGCTGTTTCGCTGGGGGCTGACCCGCTTCATTGATGAGGCCCGGGTGCTGTCGCGGTTTGAGCATCCTAACATCGTGCGGGTACACACGGTCTTTGAGGAAAACAACACCGGCTACATGGTCATGGCCTATGAAGAAGGCCGTAGCTTGAAAGCCGTTCTCAGTAGCGAGCACACCTTCGATGAGGCCCGCTTGCTGGGAGTATTGCTGCCGATTCTCGATGGCCTTCGGCAGGTGCACGAGAAACAATTTATTCATCGCGATATCAAACCCGATAATATTTATATCCGGCAGGATGACAGCCCCGTGTTGCTGGATTTCGGTTCTGCGCGCCAGGCCATTGAAGGCGAAAGCCGCACCATGACCACCATGGTGTCGCCGGGGTACGCGCCCTTTGAGCAGTATCATGCCAAAGGCGAGGAACAGGGCCCCTGGACCGACATATACAGTCTGGGAGCCACCGCGTTTCGCGCCATCAGCGGTGTTAATCCCATTGATGCGGTCACCCGCAGCCGGGCCCTGCTGGATGGCAAACCGGATCCGCAGCCGGTTCTGCAGCCCGCCCACTTTCCGCAGTATTCCCCGGCGCTGCTGGCGGCGGTGAATCACGCCTTGTGTTTTCGCCCCAGCGAGCGCCCGCAGACTCTGCAGCAGTGGATAGATGAGCTTAGCGGGCGGGCGGGTGCGGCGGATGCCACCGTGGTGGTTTCCCCGACGGCACACTCCGCCACGCCGGCGCCACCCTCCGCCCTGCCGTCTGCTTCCAGTGCGCCCCGTTCCCGGGGTGTGGTGTTGGCCACGGCGGCGTTGCTGGGGGCTGTGATCATGGCGGGGGCCGGTTACACCTTCATGGGGAGCGGTGGTGATGGGCCGGCGTTAATGGCGTCGACACCCACCGAGTCGGCAGAGCAACAACCACCGGCACAACAGCCATTGGTACAACAACAGCTTAAACAGCAGCAAGAGCAGGAAAGACAGCGCCAGGAGCAGGAGCGGCTGGCTCAAGCGGAGCGCGAACAGCAGGCGCGAGAGCAAGCAGAAGCCCTGGCCAGAGAGCAGGAACAGCAGCGTATTGCCGAACAAAAAAAACAGCAGGAAGCCGCCCGGCGTAAGGCAGCGGAGCAGGCCAGGCTGGCGGCAGAGAAGCAAGCCTTGGCACAGCGGATCGTGCAATCGCAGGCCGAATTTAAACAGCGGCAGGCCAGTAAAATGGACGTTTACGGTTTCAGCGAATATCCCCTTGCCAAGCCGTTGCAATCGCAGGTCGCGCTGGTGGTTGCGGCGTCACCCAAACAGTGGATGGGAGCGGGCGTGCAGATCGAACGGGGTAAAACCTATCGCATTGAAGCCAGCGGGCAGTGGAGCATGGGTAAGTTTTGTAAGGCCACCGACCCAACCGGGGCGGGGATGTACACCTTGGGCTGTTGGGATGCCGGGGGGCAAACAGTGGCCGGCTACCCCCATGGTGCCCTGATCGGCAAAATCGGCAAGCAGGCCTTGCCGTTTTACGTTGGTCCCGGCTTTCGATTCACCGCACCCGAGGATGGCCCGTTGTACTTTATGGCAAACGATGCCGCGGCCTACTTTGCCGATAACAGCGGTTCCTTGAACGTCACGGTGAGCCGTGAGGATTAACGGCCGGCCTTGCGCAGATCCTTGACCAGTCGGTTGAAGGCGTCCGGATCGTCCAGTTGTTGCGGGATCATCTGATAGCGGACTTCCCCCATGGCTCCGGCCACGGTTACATCCAGAATACGGTCCCCGGTCAGCATGGCTTTAAGCGGGCCCTGCAATGGCAGATCCTGGCCGGTGTACATTCCTTGCCCTTCTTCCTTGAACTGCTTGATCACCACCATGCCGGGTTTGATTTTGAAAACCAGCAGGTGGTTCCAACCTTCGATGGCGTAGATGCGCCCGCGATCGATGCGCACTACCTTATCCAGGCTGGAGATGGACCAAAGCCCGTCAACGGGGGACAGCTTGCCCGGTTTAACATCAACAATTGACGGCAGAAAGGCGCCCACTTCCGGTATCTGCATGGTTTGGGCGTGCGCCGGATTGGCTGACAGCAGTATCAGGCCCAGGGAAAAGGTGGTGAGAATGCGCTTAAGCATGGAGGTTGCCCCAAAACAAAAAATGATCAGAGCGTTAAAAACTAACCAGATGGGGACGGGAATTCAAGGGAAAAGGGCTGGCAGTAAAAAGCTGCCAGCCCGGGTGTGCAATATTACCAGCCTTCCACGCCGGCCATGTCCGGCAGCTCGTGTGCGATGCCTTTATGGCAGTCGATGCAGGTTTTCTCGCCGCTGGCCAGGGCCGTGGAGTGTTGGTTCACCGCCCGTTGCCCCTGTTTGGTGAAATCCATGTACTCAAAGTTATGACAGTTGCGGCATTCCAGTGAGTCGTTGGCTTTCAGCCGTTTCCATTCGTGTTCCGCCAGTTCCCGGCGCTTGCTTTCGAATTTTTCACGGGTATTGATAGTGCCGAATATTTTGCCCCAGACTTCTTTTGAAGCCTGCATTTTACGGGCAATTTTATCGGTCCATTCATGGGGTACGTGGCAATCCGGGCAGGTGGCACGTACTCCGGAGCGGTTGTTGAAATGAATGGTGCCGCGCAGTTCCTGGTAGACGTTGTTTTTCATTTCATGGCATGAGATGCAGAACTCTTCCGTATTGGTAAGCTCCAGGCCGGTGTTGAAACCGCCCCAGAACATGATGCCGGCGATAAAGCCACCCACGGTGAGAAACGCCAGGCTGAAGTGCTTGCTGGGTTTCCACAGGATGCGCCAGTAGTGTTTTATCCAATTGATCATGTCAGGCTCCTGTTACTTGCTGCTTTCCTGCAAGATCTTGTCGATATCTTTGAATTGGTTTTCCACTAATGGGCGGGCATCGGTCTGCTCTACATGGCACTGGTTGCAGAAATAGCGCCGCGGGGAAACATCGGCCAGAAAGTTTCCATCCCGATCCATGTAATGGGTCACGCTGATCATGGGTGCCTGCGCTTCTTCGGCACGCTTGCGGGCATGACAGGACAAACATTTGTTCACCTTCAGGTCCACCTGGTAGCCCTGGATGTTGTGGGGGATCACCGGCGGTTGCATGGGATAGTTGCGGTGCCGTTTGACGTCGTCTTTCATCGGTTTGGCAATGGCGGGTGGTTCGCCTTCTTTGTCCAGCGCAGCGTTGCCGCGCAAGGTGGCAACGTTTTCCTGCGCCAGTACAGACAGGGAGCAGAGGGCGATGATGGCTAGTGTGATAACTCGTTTCATGTGTCTGGTCCCCTTTACGCTTTAACAACTTTGACAGCGCACTTTTTAAAGTCCGTCTGTTTGGAGATGGGATCGGTTGCATCCAGTGTCACCTTGTTGATGAGCTGACTGGCATCAAACCAGGGCACAAACACCAGCCCCTGGGGCGGCTTGTTGCGGCCCCGGGTTTCCACCCGGCTGCGCATTTCGCCGCGACGGGATACTACTTTTACTTCGTCGCCACGGCGTAATCCCTTTGCCTGAGCATCATCAGGATGCATAAAGACCTTGGCATCCGGGAACGCTTTATACAGCTCCGGTACCCGTTGTGTCATGGAGCCGGAGTGCCAGTGTTCCAGTACGCGGCCGGTACACAACCACATATCGTATTCGTCATCGGGGGATTCCGCCGGTGGCTCATAGGGCAGGGCGAAAATAACGGCCCTGCCATCGGGTTTGCCGTAGAATTCAAACCCTTTGCCGGCTTTCACGTACGGGTCTGAACCCTCGCGGAAACGCCATTTGGTCTCCTTGCCATTGACCACCGGCCAGCGCAGCCCCCGTACCTCGTGATAGACATCGAACTCCGCCAGATCGTGGCCATGGCCGCGGCCGAACGCGGCATACTCTTCGAACAGCCCTTTCTGCAGGTAGAAACCAAAGTGACTGGACTCGTGGTTGCTGTGACCTTCCTTGATGTCCGACAGCGGGAACTTGTTGACCCGGCCGTTGGCGAACAACACATCAAACAGGGTTTTGCCTTTGTACTTCGGATTCTTATCCAGCATTGCCTGCGGCCAGACTTCGTCGGTGGTAAAGCGCTTGGAGAATTCCACCACCTGCCACAGATCGGATTTGGCCTCGCCCGGTGCCTGGATCATTTCGTGCCAGAACTGGGTGCGGCGTTCGGCGTTTCCGTAGGCACCTTCTTTTTCCACCCACATGGCGGTGGGCAGAATCAGGTCCGCAGCCTGGGCGGTAACCGTGGGATAGGCATCCGAGACGATGATGAAGTTGTCCGGGTTGCGATAGGCCGGATAGGTTTCCTCATTCATGTTGGCGGCGGCCTGCAGGTTGTTGTTCACCTGTATCCAGTACACGTTCATCTTGCCGTCTTTCAGAGCACGGCTCTGGGCCACCGCATGCAGGCCGGGTTTGGGTGGAATCAGGTCAGCGGGCAGCTGCCATTCCTTTTCGGCGATTTTGCGGTGTTCCGGATTGGCCACCACCATGTCTGCCGGCAAGCGGTGGCTGAAGGTGCCAACCTCGCGTGCTGTGCCGCAAGCACTGGGTTGGCCGGTGAGGGAGAACGGGCTGTTGCCGGGGGTGGAAATTTTTCCGGTCAGCAAATGAATGTTGTAGATCAGGTTGTTTACCCACACACCGCGGGTGTGTTGGTTGACACCCATGGTCCAGAATGACACCACTTTGGTCTTGGGATTGGCGTACAGTTCGGCCAGATCCGTCAGTTGTTTCTCCGACAGGCCGCACAGCTTGCTGACTTTTTTCGCGGTGTAGTCCGCCACAAAAGCCTTGTACTCCTCAAAGGTCATGGGGTCTGAGGCACCGGCCTTGTCTGCGTTTTTGGCCTTCGCCTGCAGCGGATGTTCCGGCCGCAGGCCGTAGCCGATGTCCGTCATGCCGCGGCGAAAATTGGTGTGCTTGTTGACGAAATCCTGATTGACCTGGTTGTTCTGAATGATGTAGTTGGCGATGAAGTTCAGAATGGCCAGGTCGGTATGGGGTGTGAAAATACCCTGCATGTCCGCCAGATCAAAGCAGCGATGCTCATAGGTGGACAGCACGGCCACTTTGACGTGGGGTGCGCTCAGGCGTCGATCCGTGACCCGGGTCCACAGGATGGGGTGCATCTCTGCCATGTTGGAGCCCCACAGTACGAAGGCATCGGTTGCCTCGATGTCGTCGTAGCAGCCCATGGGCTCATCGATGCCGAAAGTCCGCATAAAACCGCCCACGGCGGAGGCCATGCAGTGACGGGCATTGGGGTCGATGTTGTTGGAGCGGAAGCCGGCTTTCATCAGTTTCACCGCGGCGTAACCTTCCCACACCGTCCACTGGCCGGAACCGAACATGCCGATGCTTTCCGGCCCTTTGGCGTTCAGTGCCGCTTTGTATTTTTCTTCCATGATGTCGAAGGCCTGTTCCCAGCTGACCGGCGTGAAGTCACCGTCCTTGTGGAATTTGCCGTTCTTCATGCGCAGCAGGGGTTGGGTTAGCCGGTCCTTGCCGTACATGATCTTGGAAAGAAAATAACCCTTCACACAGCTCAGGCCCCGGTTGACCTCGCAGGTAATGTCACCGTGGGTTGCCACCACTTTGCCGTTCTTGGTGGCGACGTTGACGCTGCATCCGGTGCCGCAGAAACGGCAGGGGGCCTTGTTCCAGTTAAGGCCGGTGATGGAACTGTCAGCCACCAGGTTGGTGGCCTCTGTGCTGGTGCTGATGCCGGCGGCGACCGCGGCGGTGGCTGCGGCCTGCATTTTCAAAAAGGTACGACGGTCGGTAGCCATGGCTAACCTCTCTCCAGTTTCTTATGGTGTATGCGTGGGGATTCTGTTATCGGTTTCCTGCTCGATCTGGTGGAACACCATATTGCAGGACAAGACACCCGGCATGCGGCCAATGGCTGCCGTTGTGTCACTGATTTCGCCGGTGTGCTGACATTCCAGTGTCACCACAATCTTGCCTTCCGGGCTGGTCTGATGGACTTCCACGCCGGGTAGATTCATCAGTTGATCGATCAGAACCTGCATGCAGTCCGGTTTGGACTGAACAATGAAGCTGCTGATATGAAACTCGTCACTCATGCTGGTGAACTCGCTGGGTTGATGGACGAAACAATGCTCATGCTGTTGTTGGGGCAGGGCGCAATGCAGGCACCGCAGCCGGTGCAATCCTGCAGATTGATGTGTGGCCGGGCGATACCTCCGGCCTGATAACGGAACACAATCGCGCGGGGCTCGCAGGCGTCTTTGCAGTTCTGACAGACGATGCCGGTGTGCGTCAGGCAGTGTTCCCCCACCTCTGCCACCTGCTGCCAGGGCTGTGTTTGCTGCGGGTTAAACAGCGGCAGGGAGCAGGCGTCGGTGCAGGCGCGACAGAATGTGCATTCCCGCTGCGAAAAATCCAGCGTGGGATAAGCGCCGTCGCCATGGATGAGGATCTGCTGCGGGCAGGCCTGAATGCAATCACCACACCGGCTGCAACCGGCCACGAAATGATCTTCGTCAATGGCCCAGGGCGGGCGCAGCGGGCGCTGCAGGGAAGGGGTTACCTCCCCCCGTAGAAAGCGTCTGCGGGAAACGTCCATGATCAAGACAACATCTGTGAAATCCAGATAAACAATCCGTAACCACCGATGGCGGCAACGGCAATGGCCGGGGCCAGTACCACCGTCAAAAATAAAAACAGCAGCAATTCCTGCTTTTTGTCTGCTTGTGTTGGTTCAGGGGAATTCATGGCGCTCTCCTTGGTTCACTTAAAGTGTAGAGGGCCATTGCGGGTCAGGTTTGATTGAGATCAAGAATACGTCGGGTGTACCTCTTGAGGGGTATGCGAAAAGAGACAATAGGGGGTAGGGCGTGGCGGGCTATGAGGCGATAGAGGTAGTGCCGGGGTGGGATTCAGCGGTGATGGCCACTGAATCCGCAGCCGGTTTTAAAATTAAAGCTGTTTCATGACCTTAGCGGCCGCTTTGATGGTTTGTTCCAATTCAGTGTCACCGTGGGCGGAGGACACAAAGCCTGCTTCGTAAGCACTGGGGGCCAGATAGATCCCTTCTTTCAGCATCAGGTGATAGAATTTCTGGAAGCGCTCCAGATTGCAGCGGGTGACCTGGGAAAAGCGGGAAATGGTTTTTTCTTCACTGAAGAAGAAGCCGAACATGCCACCTACCTGATTGGTGGTAAACCCAATGCCGGCGGCGTCCGCTGCCTCTTGCAAGCCAGCCATGAGCGCCGCCGCTTTTTTGCTCAGCGCATCGTAAAAACCCTCGGTTGAAATGCCTTCCAGCATGGCCAGGCCCGCGGCCATGGCCACCGGGTTACCGGACAGCGTACCGGCCTGATACACCGGCCCGGTGGGGGCGATGTGATCCATGATGGCTTGTTTGCCGCCGAAGGCACCCACCGGCATGCCACCGCCTATTACCTTGCCCAGCGTGGTCAAATCGGGCTGGACGCCGTAATAACCTTGCGCGCCTTGCAGGGATACCCGGAAGCCGGTCATCACTTCATCCAGAATGAGTACCGCGCCACTGTCATCACACACGTCCCGCAGGCATTGCAGAAAACCCGGTACCGGCGGTATGCAGTTCATGTTACCGGCTACCGGTTCGACAATAATGCAGGCAATCTCGTTGCCGATCTCGGCAAAGACTTTTTTCACCTGGTCAATGTTGTTGTATTCCAGGGTCAGGGTATGCTCGGCCACGCTGGCGGGCACACCGGGGGAATTGGGCACCCCCAGGGTCAGCGCACCGGAGCCGGCTTTTACCAGCAACGAATCCGCGTGGCCATGGTAGCAGCCTTCGAACTTGACGATTTTATCGCGCCCGGTATAGCCGCGGGCCAGACGAATGGCCGACATGGTGGCCTCGGTGCCTGAGCTGACCATGCGCACCATATCCATGCCCGGGAATACCTCGCAGACTTTGTAGGCCATCTCCACTTCAATGGCGGTGGGCGCGCCGAAGCTCAAGCCCCGTTCGGCGGCTTCCTGCACGGCGCGGATGATGGTGGGGTTGCCGTGGCCAAGGATCATGGGGCCCCAGGAGCCTACATAATCAATGTACTGACGGTCATCTTCGTCTATCAGATAGGCACCTTTGCCGGATTTGAAGAAGATGGGATCACCACCCACGCCTTTGAAGGCCCGTACCGGGCTGTTCACGCCCCCGGGGATATGGGTTTTGGCGGCGGCGAAGAGGGTTTCAGATCGGCTCATGATGGAATTCCTGACGGGTGCTATGCATGGTTATATGGTGCAGGCTGATGTAACAGCTCTATTGAAACAGGGTGCTGTAGCGCTGGCAATGCTGTTCGGTGTCGGCACGATCAAACAGGTCGTTGATGACCGCCAGCATATTGAAGCCTGCGTCTATTAATGGGGTCGCATTATTCAGGGTTATGCCGCCGATGGCAACGGTGGGCAGGGGGCAGCGCTGCAGGAAAGGCCGCAATGCCTCCAGGTCCGCCGGCAGCGCATCGGGCTTGGTGCGGGAGGGGAAAAAACGGCCGAAGGCCAGGTAATTTGCCCCCTGATCGATGGCGGCTTCTGCCAGTGCCTGGGAGCCGTGGCAGGTTGCACCGATGATTTTGTTGCGGCCCAGTTGCTGACGCGCCGATGCTACCGGGGTGTCCTCCTGCCCCAGATGTACGCCATCGGCGTCGCATTGCAGGCACAACGACAGGTCGTCATTGATGATCAGCAGTGCACCCATCTCGCGGGTCAGTGCCCGCAGTTGTTGTGCCATCTGCAGACGCAGCGGCGCAGGGCTGCTCTTGTCACGGTATTGAATCACCTGTGCACCGCCGCGCACGGCCGCCTGCACCTGATGCAACAAGGTGGCCGTCGGGGTCAGGTGGGGATCGGTTATGGCGTACAGACCACGCAACATGGCACGGGCTCCGGTTGTGGTGAACAGAATAAGGGGCTAATGATGTTTGGAAGACCAGGACAAACGATCCGGGATCAGTTGCCCCATCCCCAGGCGGCGGCCATGGGCAATGGCTTTGGCCGTGTAAGTCTGGGCATCCCGTACCGCGCTGGCCATGGACGCGCCGTGTGCCAGGTAGCCGGCAATGGACGATGCCAGAGTACAGCCACTGCCGTGGAACTCACCGGGAACCCGGTCCTGATGATAGGATTCCAGAAACTGGCGGTGGCCCCAGAGCCGGTTTTCGATCCGGGGCTGGGCCTCATGGCCGCCGGTAATCAATACGTATTCGGCCCCTTGCGCCATCAGCTGTTGCGCACAGGCGTCCAGGGAATCTGCATCGCTGCACAGCGTTTTGGCTTCCACGGTGTTTGGAGTGACGATGCTGGCGTTGGGTATCAACAGGTCGTGGAAGGCTTCAATCAGGTTCTCCCGGGCCAGTGAACCACCGCCACCGGCGGCCATCACCGGGTCGAACACCACCGGAATATCAGCGTAATCCTGTAGCAGAATGTGGATGGCTTCGATGATATCGACGCTGGCCGTCATACCGATTTTAAACGCGGCCACCGGCATGTCTTCCAACACGGCGCGGGCCTGTTCCACCATAAACGTGGCGTCCACCGGCGCAAAATCCTTCACCCCGCCGGTGTCCTGAGCGGTGAGGGCGGTAATGACGGTGCAGGGATGGCAGCCCAGGCTGGCGAGGGTTTCGATATCCGCCTGAATCCCTGCACCACCGCAGGGGTCGTGGCCGGCAAACACCATCACGATTGGCGCACGGGGGTCGTTCATAGTGTTGCTTCCTGATTGTTGTCGGAATTTCAATACTATAGCGTGGAATGCAGGGCTCTTCACCCATGCTGCACCCGGTTTCGGAAAAGGGGGCTTTGAGCGTCGGAATTTGCGGTGCAGGGAGGAAGCCAACGCAATCTGGGTGTATAATTCACCGCACATTTCTGATCAGATTGTTTTTTGATCAAGCTTGTGCCAAGGATATGAATTAAAAAATGACTAAACAAGATGCCATGTTTTCGTTGCTGATTAACCCACGGTTTTGCGATACCGACGCCATGGGCCACATCAACAACACCGTTGTTCCGGTATGGTTCCTCGAGGGAAGGGAGTCCATTCTGAGAATTTTCAACCCCAACCTTTCCACCGAAGAAGTCAGCCTGGTGCTGGCCAAGATCGAGATCGAGTACCTGGAGGAAACGTTTTTCGGTAAGCCAGTGGAAATCCGGACCTATGTTCTGCGCATCGGTACCTCCTCCGTGTTGGTGGGCCAGGAAGCCTGGCAGGAAGGGGAGCTGAAAGCCACCGGCACCGCCACCATGGTGAACTTCGACAAACACACCCGTAAATCCGTACCCATCCCGGCGGATGTGAAGAAGCGCCTGGCCGGGCATTTGCTTGAGTCCGATCAGTGAAAGGTGGCCGGTGAGCAGCTATCAGGTGGTACACAAGCCGGAACAGTGCAGCTTTGTGGCGGACTGTGATGGTCAGCAGGCGCTGCTCACCTACCGGTTGCTGGGGGGCTCCCGGGTGGATTTTAATCATACCTTCGTCCCCAAAGCAGCCAGGGGCAGTGGTATTGCGGTCAAACTGGTCACCACGGCGGCCCAATGGGCGCGGGATCAAGGGCTCGCCATTGAGGCTTCATGCTGGTTCGCCCGCAAGGTTCTCAGGCTTTAGCGATGCCCTTAGACTAAGGTCTAACTGTCTGTTTTCTTTTCGGAATTTACAATCAGGCCGGTTGGTCTATACTTCGCCTTATTGGTGTATAAGGGGGTGGCTGCCGGTTCTCAGCCGCCTGTCGCCGGTTTACAAAATGATGCAAATCTTGCATAAACTGACAAGAAGATTTAGGTGAAACCAAGCAGGATCGGTGTTAAACATAGGAGCATAAATATAACGGCTTAACTGCCTGATTTTTTACACAAGTTTTATGTGGTTCGGGGGAAGGTTAACGATATGAAGCGAGCTTTGAAAGCCTGTCTGGAAGCAATGGATCATGCTGAAGACTATCAGTCCTGGTCTGATGCGGCCCGGGAATACGACCGGTTGTCGGGTAACGAAGAGTGGCGCGAAGAGGATGCTTCCCCCCATTACGACTACAAAATGATTCGCCTGCGCTTCAATGAGCTGCGCACGGCCCGTCAGCGTGGTGATGTCAACCAGCTGGTGTTCTACATTAATGAAGGCCTGCACGGCAATTTGGGGCGCATCGCCAACCCCATGCTCTATCAGCAGTGCTATTTCGGCACCAAGAAGCTCATCACGGATTATCTGGAAGAGGTCTGCATCTGCCTCAAATGGATCTGTGAAACCGATTTCCCCAATTTCTCCCTGGTGCAGAAACTGGAATTCTTTGAACGGACTCATCAGGCGTTCGGTGAGTCCGCATTGATGCTCAGTGGCGGCGCCGCCCTGGGTATGTTCCATCTGGGGGTGTTGAAAGCCATGTGGGACAACCAACTGTTGCCCAGCATCATATCCGGCTCCAGCGCCGGTTCCATCATGGCCTCAGTGGTGGCAACCCACACCGACGATGAACTGCAGGCCATGCTGGACCCGGAATACATCTATGCGGAAGCGTTCCGGGTGGTAGGCCTGCGGGGTACATTACGGGGTAAAGGCTTACTGGATCCGGCACAGCTGGAATTGTGTCTGGAACGGAACGTTCAGGATCTGACCTTCGAAGAAGCCTATCAACGCACCGGCCGGCGCATCAACATTACCGTTTCACCGGCGGATCCCCATCAGGAATCCCGCCTGCTCAACGCCGTGACATCCCCCCACGTTCTGATTCGCAAGGCCTCGCTGGCGTCCTGCGCCATCCCCTATGTCTATCCACCGGTCATGCTGTGGGCCAAGAACATCAACGGTGAGAAGGTGCCCTATATTCCCTCACGGCAGTGGGTGGACGGCTCCATCAAGAACGATTTGCCCATTCAGCGTCTGGCCCGTATTTACGGGGTGAACCACTCCATTGTCAGTCAGACCAATCCCCATGTGCTGCCGTTCCTGTCCCGGGCCGAAGCCGGCGAAAAAAGCATTGGTTCCTACCTCAAGGATATGGTGATCAGCAATACACGCTACAACGTCAACCAGTTGCTTGATTTCACCAAAAACCGGATCAGTAACCGCAGCCTGGCGTTGTTGGTGGACAAAGCCCATTCCGTGGTATCCCAGCGCTACCAGGGTGATATCAATATCGTGCCACCACGTCAGCCTTTGAATGCGTTCAAGGTGTTGTCCAATGCATCACCCCAGGATGTGGCGCGCTATATCCGCAGCGGTGAAATCAGCACCTGGCCCAAACTGGAGATGATCCGCAATTCCACCCTGATCAGCAGCACAATCGATGCCTGCCTCAACGCAATTAAGGTGGAAGAGGAACGCGAACTGGAAGAATACTCACAGAATCAGGCCACTGCCTGAAATTGAGTGCTCCCTGAGCCGGATTGATTGCGAGAAAAGGGGTAAAATCCCGGTTTGCAGTTCGTAATCCACTGGAGTGTAGAGGTGAGCGTGTCAAACCAGAAAACACCCTTGTCCAAGGCCTTGTCCGACAAAACCTTACGCAGTCGGGCGACCCCCTTGGACGCGTTCAATCTGGCCAAGAAAAACTGGATGATGACCCAGAAACTGAACGTAGGTGAGCTGGCGGAAGAGTTGGGGGTCAGTCGTGCCACGTTGTTTCGCTGGATCGGCAATAAGGATCTGCTGATGGGCGAGATCATGTGGTCCCTGTATGAGCCCACCGTCATGCAGGCCCGCCAATCCTGCTCCGGCGACGGGGTGGAATACGTGGTGGATGTGTTCCGCCAGGTCAACACCGCAATCCTCACTTACCAACCCATGCGTAACTGGTTGCACGCCGATGGCCAGTATGCCTTGAGTATTCTGTCTTCAAAGAACAGCCCCTATCACGACCGTATGGTGGAGTTGAACACGGATCTGCTTACCCGGGAAACCGACAAGGGCACCATTCATCCCGCCATGAACGTCGCCAGCCTGTCTTACTTTATGTGCCGTATTGGGCAATCCTGTGTGTTCAGTGAGATGATCATTGGCCAGGAGCCCGACCTTGATCAGTTGGAAGATGCCTGTACCGCGGTGCGCATCCTGCTGGGTGGCCGGCAGTAACCAGCCTGCCCGGCAGACCCGGCTTTGCAGACCCGGGTTTAGAGGGGCTCTGCTTTATTGTTGCGCCGGCGCCGGGTCCGTTGGCTGCCGCTATCCGGGTGCTCTTTCGTGGATTTGCTGCCGTTGGTGCCATTCAGAAACGGCAGGCGGCGGGTAATACCGGCCACGGATTCCATGCTTTCCGACAATCCGGAGAAGCGTTTTGATATGATCCTGATTTCTTCCATGTCCTCATAAATATGAAACACCACCAGGTAGAATTCCATTAACGCCCGTGTGATGGTGGCCACCGTGATGAACCCCACCGGCCCGGCAACAAACAGATAAAACAAGCCCCGCCACCAGGAGGTCAGAAAGGCCTCCACGGTAAAATACACCACGCCGATCAATGTGGAGGCCAGAATCACCCCATACAGCACGGGGAACATCTGCACGGTGATGAACTTGGTGAACGAAAAATCGAATAACGCATTGAAGTAGCCATGGGCCGTATTGCTGGCGCGGCTGAATGAGCGGCGATGTTCCTCTCGTGACATGGTGTTAAACCTGGGTTCTGAGCCTGTGTCCATCTTAAAGAAGCCGGGCTTGCATTAACAGACAATGTTCATGCCGGGGCGGCGTTTTGCGACAGCCTGGGCAGTTGGCGCGACAACCACACCACCGTGCCTACACCGGCAATGAGGTTGGCCAGGGCAATTCCCCCGAACAGGCCGGTGAAGCCAAACTGACTGGAGCCGAGCCAGGCCAACGGCACGGTCAGCAAGAACAGGCGAATGACGCTGATGAGGGTGCCAAACAGGGGCAATTGCAGGGCGTTAAGCGTGGAACAGCTGAGAATGACCAGGCTCTGAAAGCCATAGGAGATGGGCACCAGAATCAAGTACCAGACGATGGCGGAGTGGGTGGCCGGTTCGTCGGAAAATACCCGGGCCACCCAGTCACCGGTCAGATAGAGCAGCACGGCGATGCCCAGCTCCCAGAAAAAGGCAAAGGCCAGTACCATACGCACGGCTTCACGAATACGCTGGCCATTGCGGGCGCCGAAATTCTGGCCCACAAAAGGGGTTAATGCCGACGACAGGGCGATGATGACCACCAGGGCAAGGGCTTCGATGCGGGTGCCCACACCAAAGCCGGCCACAGCGTGATGGCCATGGCGGGCCACCATGGCGGTGAGCACCGCCGCGGCCAGGGGAGTCATCAGGTTGGTGGCCGTGGCCGGCAGAGCCACCCGCAGAATGGAGGCCCAGTGTTCCCGCTTGCGGCCCAGAATATCGCTGAACCGCATTAGCTTGCGACGATGCACCAACACCACCAGCACAGCACTGGCCGATAAGGCCCAGGCGATCAGGGTGGCAATGGCGGCACCGCGAATGCCCAGTTCGGGAAATGGGCCGATTCCAAAGATGAGCAGGGGGTCCATGATGCCGTTCACCAGTCCGGCGATGGCCATGACGATGCTGGGGGTGCGGGTATCGCCGGTGGCGCGGATCACACTGTTGCCCACCATGGGCACCACCAGCAGGAAGAAGCCACCGTACCAGAGGCTCATATACTCGCGGATCAGATCAATGGAGTGATCGTTGGCGCCCATCAGGCGGAACAGAGGGTCAATGGTGAGATTGCCTATGATTCCGATCGGTATGGCGATAGTGAGTGCTAACGTAAGGGCGTGGGCGGCAGTGCGCCTGGCCTCACTGATGTCGCCGCGGCCGATACGGGATGAGATGTGAATGGCGGTGCCGATACCGATGCCCATGGAGATGTTCATCAGTACATTGGACACCGGGAAGGTAAAGCTGACCGCCGCCAGCTCCTGGGTACCAATGAGGCCGATAAAATAGGTGTCTACCAGATTGAACATCAGAATGGCCACGATCCCGAACACGGTGGGAATGGTCATGCTGGTGAGGGTGGGAACGATCGGCCCGTTGAGGAGGTCTTTGTGGCGGTGCCCGGACATGCAGAATACGTCGTTAAAATGGGCCGCTGATTATGTCACAGCCAGCCTTGTACTTCATCTGCGCCCGTGTACTTCATCTGCTTATTGGGCCGGTGCAATGAAACAGGCCGGCTCAGTCGACAATAAAACTGGTAAACAGCACATCCTGCACATCCGCTGCTTCCCCTTCTTCCTGCAGGGCATTGATCAGTTCGTTGAGGGCGGCTTCCTTCAGCATCTGCTTGCCTTCCATGGTGCTCAGGGCCTCTTCGCTCTGACTGCTGAACAGCATCACCAAGTGGTGCCGGATGGCCGGTTTGTGGCGGCTGATGGCGTCAGCGGTAAGGCCGCCTTTTACCTGCAGGGTGACATCGGCTTTCAGATAACCCATTTTGTGGGATTGGTAATTGGTGACAAAGGCGGGTTTCAGCTCAACATAAATGACCTCTTCATTGGGGGCGGTGGCTTCCTCATCCTCCGCCTGAGCGGTGGCAATAAACAAAGCAGAAAGCAGCAATATCATGTTGGTGATCAATTTCATCGTTGACTTCTCGTGCTAGATTGAGCGGATCGGAATAGGGTGCTGGCCCTGATTAATGATAGACAGGCTTGTGGATTTTGCGTGGGCCGGGGAAGATGAAATCCTGAATTTTAGACGCAGTTGGCAAGGTTAGGGGGCGGTAATATGACGTTTTCATCTGAGCTTATGCAGAGCCTGCCCCTGTGGCCGGCGTTCTTGGTTTGCAGTGTGTTGCTGTTGCTGGCTTTGTGGCGGGCGCCCTGGCAGGCCATATTGTCGGTACCCGCCAGGCAACATGCTTTGCTGGGATCTCTGGTGGCGTTATGCCTGATCTGGTCGTTTCAGTTTGAGGTGATACCGGGGCTTTCTTTCCACCCGTTTTTGATGACCACCATCACCCTGGTGTTTGGTTGGTGCTTTGCGCTTGCCACCGGTGCGCTGGCACTGGCTTTGCTGGTGTTGGTGGGAACCGCCCAGTGGCAATCCCTGCCCTGGGACTGGCTGTTTTCAGCCTGGATTCCCGCAACCCTGGCCTACGCCCTGTTGCGCGTTATTGAGCGGCTGCCGACCCGCAATCTGTTTGTCTACATCCTGGGGCTCGGTTTTTTCGGCACCTTGCTCACTACGTTGCTCAATTGCCTTTTATTGCTGGGGTTATTCTGGCTGCTGTTACCGGAGAAGGCATTGCTGGCGTTGTGGGATAAGCGGGCTTTTGTGGTGCCGCTGCTGTATTCGGAAGGCTTTATGAACGGCATGCTGGTGACCTCGGTCACGGTGTTTTTTCCCGACCTGGTGAAAACCTTCGATGATCAGCGTTTTCTGAAATCCGACCCCTAGGGCACCTTATTCCGTGTCGGGCTGTACCGGATTGAGCAACGTCATCAATGCCGGGGCCAGCAGAAAATCCGCCATCAGCGCCAGAACAATGCAAATGCTGGAATACACCCCGAAGTGGGTGAAGTTATTCAGTTGCGACAGCGTGAGCACCAGAAAACCACTGCACAGTACAATGCTGGTGACCAGCATGGCCCGGCCCGCGGTGTGCAGGGTGTGGGCGATGGCGTCTTTGGTCCCGTAGCCGCGCTCCCGATAGCGGCCAAAGTGATGCATGAAGTGCACGGTGTCATCCACACAGAGTCCGATGGCGATGGAGCCAATCAAGATGGTGAACATATCAAAGGGCACGTCGTTCAGTTGCATCAACGCAATCACCATGGCAATGGGCAGGATGTTGGGGAACATGCTGATCAGGCCCAGCTTGAGGTTGCCCAGCAGCAGAATCATGAGCAGGCTGATCACCACCAACGCGATGACATAGGCTTCTGCGGCCGAATGGATCACCGAGTTCAGGGTGCTGCCCAACAGCGGAATTAAACCGGTTATGGTGACGTCATACTCCTCTCCCAGGGTGGCATGAAAACGCTCTTCCAGGGTGTCCATCAGCGGTGCGTAGAGCAGGGCGTTGATCCAGGGCAGGGTGAGGGTGATGCGGGCCTTGCGGTATTCCCGGTCCACCAGGCGAAACAGATCCTCCGATCCGCTCAGCTCCAGCAGGAACAGCTCCTGTGCGATCAGGGCGCGGTCGTCGGGAATGCGATAATAAGCCTGATCATTGTCGTGCAGGGCGCGGTTGCTCTCTTTCACCAGGTCGGTGATGGACAGCACCTTGTTGACCTTGAAATCAGCGTTTTCAAAGGCCGCCAGTTCCGCGCCCAGTTGCTCCAGTTTCTTCAGGAACCCGGGCTCATAGACACCTGTGTCCGTGCCGGTATCCACTACAATTTCCAGCGAAATGCTGCCCCCGAGCTCGCCATCAATGGCCAGAATACTTTGTTTCTGCGGCATGGAATCCGGTAACCATTTCATTGGGTTGTGGCTGAATTCCATGTGCGAGGCCAGCACCAGTGCGCCTGCCATGAGCAGGCTGCACACCAGCACCACGGTTTTGGGGAAGTGGAAACTGACGTGGGTGGCGCCATCGATCACGCGATCCAGAAATGGCGAGGTGTGGGGCGAATGCCCCCGGGCCTTGGTGCGGAGAGGCAGCAGGCGCAGACTGGCCGGCAACACAACAATGGTGATCAGGAATGCTCCCATGACCCCGACCGCGGTAAAGACACCGAGATTGGACACCGGCAGTAGATCGGCGTTGGCAAAAGAAGCCATGCCCGCCGCCGTGGTGAGGCTGGTGAGGAACATTGCCAGCCCGCTGTGTTCCAGTGAATGCACAATGGCGTTGCGCTTGTGGCCGGTGCGGTTGAATTCCGCGTAAAACAGGCTCAGGAAGTGGATGGAATCACCGATGCCCACCACGATCAGAAAGGACGGCAACATGGCCGTGGGCAATTGCAGGGGCTGGCGAAAAAAGCCCATCAGGCTGATGGTCAGCACAACACTCAGCAGCACCACAATCAAGGGGAGAATGACCCCACTGATACGCCGGAACAGGGCCAACAGCAGTAAGGCAATGGTGCCAATGATCCACGATGAAAAGGTGCGCATGTCGGTTACCATACTGGTGCGCAGCAGGTCGGTGACCACCGGTGAGCCGGCCACATAGAGGGTCATGCCCCGTTCGCGATGCTGATCCAGAATCTCATTGAGTTGGCGCAGAAACCCAGCGGTTTGCGCATCCGCCCGGGCCTGGGCGCGACCGGGCTCCAGGTCAGTATCGGCCTTCAGATAATGCAGCCGGATGACGATGGTAGCCATGCTGAGATCCCGGCTAACGAATAATCCCTGGTACAGGTTGTTGCTGTTGATACGCCGCAGGATCTCGGCAAAATCCTCGCGGTTTTGCGGCCAGGGTTCAAACAGATCCTCCACCATCAGCTCGTCATCGGCACCGTGTACGTAGCGCGCGCTGATCAGGGAATCCACCGATTCCGTGGTGGGTAACCCCTGATCCACATCCTGGTACAGAGCCCGGAACTGGGCTGCAAACCCGGGTGTGAGCACGTTCTCTGTGCGGGCACCGATGATCACCAGCTCATCACGGCCAAATTCCTCGCGAAACGCATTGTAATCGCGGATTGCGGGGTGGTCGGGGGAGAGGAAGCCTTCAGTGGAGGTGTCGAAGTAGATGTACTGCAATTGGGTGGCGCTGACCCCGATCACCAACACCAGGCAAAGCAAGGCACGAATCGGATGATCGTACAATTGATTCGCCAGCCGGCCAAACCAGCCTTCAACCCGGGACTTCCAAGTGGCCATACCCCTCTTGCTCCTGATCCGCTGTCATTTTTTTGTTATCTGGATTTGATAGAAGATTAAAACAGAAAATGCGATCAAAAACAGGGTGCATTGCGTGCGAAACCATGATCCATCGACTACTTTTATGACAGAAGTCTACCGTCGAATCACTCATAACAAGGACAAAGCCGGCGTGCGAAAGGATCTGTTGCGTAGCGATCTCAAAGATACCTCCACCGTTGAAACCAACCTGGGTCCGTGCCTGCTGATGGGGCTGGGGTCCTGGATCGTGCTTTATGCTCTGTACGGTCTACTGGCCTGAGGCGTGCAATCGGCCGGTTTGCAAAATCGTTTGACGTTGATCATCGTATTGGCAATCATTGGGCTTATTATAGAGTCCGACCAAGACATTGGTGTGACGGCCCCTGCCGGTAGCCAGTGATCAGCCTGAACGCGTTCTGACCGAGAGTATTACATGAGAACCATCCATAAGTTTGAAGTCCCCATTTCCAAAGAAGTCCAAAACATCGATCTGCCTGAGAGCGCCAATATCATCCACGTGGAATATCTGATGCCGCGTCGCACCATTTACATGTGGGCGGAGGTTCCGGCGGATATGACCGTCACCAAGGTGTCGCGCCAGTTCCGGGTGTTTGCCACCGGGGACGGCATCCCGGATAACGCCTCTTATTTGGGTACCACCATTGATCAATACCTGCCGGAAGCCTACCACGTCTACGAATTACAGGGCTGAGGCGCTATAATCCTCACACTTTCAGCACATTAGGGGCCATATTTGGCCCCTTTGTCTGTGACCCTTGCTACGCTTAACACTAACCATAACCAGACCGGTCAGGATGTCGCCCCATGAGCCAACCCCAATCACTCGGCAAATACCAGATCCAGGGATTGCTTGGCAAAGGTGCAATGGGGGTGGTTTACAAAGGTTTTGACCCCAACATTGCCCGGCCGGTGGCCATCAAGACCATCCACGCGTCCCTGCTGGATACGGAAATGGGGCGGGAGTTGTTGGATCGCTTCCGCAATGAAGCGCAGGCCGTGGGCCGTCTCAATCACGCCAATATCGTCTCGATCTATGAATTTGATCAGGATAAGGGGACCCCGTATTTTGTAATGGAATACGTGGAAGGCCACGATCTGAAAACGCTGCTGAAGGATGGTCGCAAGTACAGTCCGCAAGAGGCCGTGCATATTATTGGTGCGATCCTCAGTGCCCTGGATTACACCCACAAACTGGGCATTGTGCACCGTGACATCAAGCCGGCCAATGTGTTCATCACCCATAACGGCCAGATCAAACTGGCGGATTTTGGTATTGCCCGGGTGGATAACGCTGAATTGACCCAGATGGGCAGCGTGTTGGGCACCCCTTCCTATATGTCGCCGGAACAGTGCAAGGGGCAGCCGGTGGACCCCCGCAGCGACCTGTTTTCCACGGGGGTGGTGTTGTATGAGTTGCTGGCGGGCAAGAAGCCTTTCAGCGGCGATAACACCCACGCCATTATGCACAGCGTACTGTCTGCCGAACCGGAACGCCCCAGCAGCCAGAATCCTGCGCTACCGAAGGCTTTTGACGGGATCCTAAAGAAAGCCCTGTGCAAGGATGTGGGCCACCGTTATCAGACCGCGGCAGAGTTTCGTGAAGATCTGCAGAGCGCCGTGGCGCCGGTTGCGGGCAAGCGCAATAACCTGGTGTTGTGGTCAGCCATGGCTGTGGTGATTCTGGTTTTGGCCATTGGTGGCGGTATGTGGTTCAAGCTGCAGCGTGATCAGAAAATGGCCCAGCCCGGTGTGGAAACCGCTGCCGGTGGCCTGTCCGCAGAGGAGCAGGCTAAAGTGGAGCGCTTGATGGCGGTGGCGGAAGCCCATTTCAAAGTTGGGCGGCTGGTGTCGCCCCAGGGCAGCAACGCGTTCGAAGCCTATCAGCTGGTGCTGCAGGTGGACCCACAGCACAGTGCGGCGCTGGATGGCATCAACCGGGTCAAGAACCGGTTCTTCAAACGCGCTCAGTTATTGGCGTTGGAAGGGCGGCAGGAAGATGTGGAAAAGCATCTGGCGTTGGCCCAGAAACTGTTTCCCAATGATGATCGTATTATGCTGCTGCGTAATCGGGTTATCGAGCAGTAGTATTCAACACCTCAAACGCCGCATCCAACAGAGTCTGCGAATCATCCCACTGGGCTTTGCCCTGTGCCCGTTTGCTGGCTGCCAGGTAAGTGTCTTTCAACGCTTGGCGGGCTTGCAACAACTCCGCTGATCCGGCGTGCTCGGCTTCCATAAAGTCAAACACTTCCTGGGCGTTGCCTGGCTGATCCAGTGGCAGCAACAAGCCTTCTCCGATCCGTTGTTGTAACAGCGCCAATGCCTGTTGCGCGCTGAGTCCGGTGAGCGGGGGCGCCACGGAGGTTGCTGTGGTATTCGCTTCAGGTGCCGGTGTTGACTGGGGTACTTGTTCGGCAGCGGTGAGCGCTTCGCCGGCTGGTGGCTGCGGCTCTGACGCGGGGGCCATGTCCTGCGGCGGCGGTTGCTCAGGCAAAGCCGCCGCAGCGGGGGTGTCCGCCTCCACTGTGGGCTCGGCAGGTTCAACCCGGATCACTTTAGTCATGGGCTGCAATGCCCAGTAGCCAAGCAGGAGCGTGATGCTAATCAATACACCGCTGCCCCAGAGCCAGGTGGGCGGGATCAGCGGGGGCTTGCCTGAGCGCGCCGGTTGAGCGGTTGCCTGCGCTGCGCCGGGCGTGGGTGCGGCGGACTGTTGTGTTGCGGCCACGGAAGCATGGGTTCCGCTCACCACCGTGGCGTCTTCTGGCTGCTCCGGTGCGGGATCGGGGAGCTTCCCCCCGGGCGCGGCAATCAGGGTGGGGACATCGTGCAGGCGGGCCATATCGCTGGGCTGACTGCCACTGGAAACTTCGGTGGCGTCACCCTCGTCACCGGTAGATGGGGCAATCAGAGTGGCGCCTTCATCCCCGGCCACCAGGGTTTCCGCATCCGGTGCGGTTTTTACCGGTTGTTGTGGTGGGGCTATGCGGGTTTCATCGTCAGTGTCCAAGGTGGCTTCAATCTCTCTTCTGAGCAACAGAAATTCCGTCACCGGAATCGGATGCTCATATTGTGCCTGATCCAGCCAGCCCATGAAATGGCCCCGTCGAATAGGGTCCTTGCGTATGGCATCTTCCATGAACTGCCGCAGTTCTTCCCGTTGCCGTTTACCTTTGCGAAAGTCGTCAAAGTAGGCGGAAAGAACGCGGCTGGACATTGGCTTCCCTGCTGGCGTTAGATGGTGGTACCCGGATTGAAGAAAAACTCCCCGGCCTCATGACCGGCGTAGCGGGCCGGTGCGTATTCCGGAACCTGCTGCACATTGAGGCTGCGGGCTTTGGTCTGCACCCGGCTCAGGACTTCACGATAAACCGAGTGGCCCTCGATGATGCCATCGCTTTTACGCAGGGTGTCCAGAAACGCGCGGGAAAACACTGAATGCCCGTCGCCACCACCGTCCAGCACCGGCGCCACACCGCCGGAGGTCAATACGGTACGGGCACGGGCCTGTGACATGGCCAGGATCCATTCCTTTTGCAGATCGTCGGGCATGGATTCGTCCACCCGCGGCATGGCGGCTACGGACAGGGTACCGGCGTAGCAGGAATCCGCCACCACCATAACGTGCTTTGCCTTCAGCGTGTTAAGAATGTCTGAAATGGCGGCATTGGAAATCCAGTTGCGGGAGTTGCCCTGTTCTGCATCCACCGGCAACCAGAAACCCTTGTCTGTTTTGTCATCCAGCTCACCATGGCCGGCGTAGTAGATCAGCAGGTTGTCCTGATCGGTGAGTTGCTCCCGCAGCTCGTTCAGCGCCGCCAGAATTTCGTAACGGGTGGCGTTTTTCAGAACGGTTGTCTTGAAGCCGAACTTTTCCTGCAGCACAGACGCAGTCTCGGTGGCATCATTGACGGCGGTTTTCAGCTTGGGGTAACTGCGGTAGTCATTATTGCCGATCACCAAGGCATGGTAGTTGCCCAGGTTGAGGCCGGATTTCACCGCCAGCGGTTGCGCCGTATCCGGCACGGATGAGACAACAGCGCTTTGGTCCGGCACCACACTGAAATTGAACGCCACCCGATTGTTGTTAGTGTCGATGGCCTCCAGCTTCACGGTTTTCCGGTCGCCGTCAATGGGTACGTTCACCCAGAACAGATTGTATTCGTCGATGGTTTGCTCCCGGCCATTGACTTTGAAACTTTTCAGGCCATTGGGGGCTTTGATTTTACCGACAATTTCTTTTTGCCTGAGGGACGCTTTCACCGGAATGGTGGGCAGGCCCCGCATCAGCGTCATCGGGGGATCGATAATCTCAATGATGGGCATGGTGTCGGCGCTGGCAATCAGGGTTTCCGACTGCAGGATGCTGGTGTTGGTGCTGGCAACCTGATTGCTGATCTGGTTCAACTGCTGGTTGGCGGCGGCCAACTGCTGTTGCTGATTGTCTACCGCCAGGCGGGCGTGGCTCAATTCCGATTTCAATTGCTTGATCAACGCCTGGCTTTGCTCGTGAATGGCTTTGGATTCCTGGGCAAACAGGGCCAGTTCAGCATTTTTCTGTGTTTGCTCGGCAGCGGCCAGGGCCTGCTTACGTTGTGCCAGGTCTGCCTGCAGGTTGGCCAGCTGGCCTTCAGCCGCCGCCAGTTGCTGGGATTTGAAGGCCACTTCATCTTTCAGTCGAATCAGTTCTTTCTGGTCCACTGCCCGAACTTCCACGGTGGAGGCATACAGCAGATCATCGCTCTGCAGGCCGGCGGCCTGACGGTACAGATTCAGGGCCATGGCCTTGTCCTGGGCCACGCCAAGGCCTTTTTCATACAGGTTGCCCAGATTGATGAGGGCGCGGGAAAAATTCTGCTTGGCGGCTTTTTCGTACCAAACGGAGGCGGCCTGGTAATCCGGTTTCAGGCCCAGGCCTTTCTCGTAAATCTCACCCACATAGGTTTGGGCCTCGGCGTCGCCGGACTGTGCCACCGGCAACCAGATCTTCAAGGCCGTGGCATAATCCGCCCGGTCGAAAGCCACGTATTCGCCACCGCGAATCTCGCAGTCGGTGGCAGTGGTTTTGATGGGGCGTCGAGCGGTCAGGAAGGTGGTCTGGGTGCCCAGTTTTTTCACCTGGCCAGGCAGCAGGCAATCAATGATCAGGAGATCGTCGGCATTTTTGGTTTCAGCGGCCTGACCGTTACCGGGCTGATTGGGAGCGGTTGCACAGGCACTGAGTATGACACTGAGAAAGCCAATGCAAAAACCGCTTGCAGTCAGCTGAAATCCTTTAGGAGCACGCATTTTTCACCTCAAATGAATCCGTTATGAGAACAAGTATACCCTCAGGGGCGGAACTCTACCTCGTTACTTTGTCACATCGTTGAGTCTTAATAGTTGGTTCTAAATTGATCAGTGTCCACCAGGGGGGCCATCCTGTGCGATGATCGGCACCACTGACCTGCTGAAAGTGTGAACCCGGTTGAGTTTCGGCGTATTCCCGAATCCAGTGGCAGTGAATTTCCCGGTCCCGGGCTCCTGCCAGGTGATACTGTCGGATGTCGGCGGGCAGGGGGGGCAGCCGGCCGGGGTCCAGCGACAGGGTCAGGGGGCTGTAGTGGTGATAAGCAGTCCATTTGCCCACCTGAAGGTTGCCTGCCAGGGTCACCACCTGATCCACCTGCGGGAGCCGTGGGGCCAGCAGCACGGCGAGAGTACCACCGCCACTGTGACCGATGAGGGTGACCGGAGTGTCGGTACCCAGGGCTTTTTCAAGGGCGGCGGCCATACTGGCGACGGTGGCTTCACTGTATCGGGCCAGAGTCCAGTTGAGGGGGCTGCATCGAGGGTCGCTGGTGTGAAAGTAGCATGGCCGCCCCAGGTACAGTGCCGGTTGCGGGTCCAGGGCCATCATGGGTAACAGTAATGGGGTGCGGGGGGTGGGGTCCAGGCTGGGGGTGCCGGCGGCGGTCACCGCCCGGCCATCGCCTTCAATGTACACGTGCCAGCGTTCAGGGGGGCGTTCCGGGCCGGACGGTTGATGGCGGTAGATTCGGTGCCGGTAGATTGTGCCCTCAATAATTGATGTCTTGAGGCCGGCGTTGTCGGCCATGTCCTGATAGCGCGTACAGCCGGTGCAGGCCATCAGTAAAAAGCCCAGGGTGATCAATTTTTCTGCAGTTTTTATCCGGTGCATGTCTATCTAGTGTCTGTCGGCCGGTGTTGCAAGCGAGGAACGGTATTCCATGAATGAAGCGAGTGCAGTGGGTCTGCATGGTAAGTTGCCACAACAGCGGGATTTTGTAACCCGTAATCTGCCGCTGGCATTCTGTGTCGGTTGGGATGAGTGGATGCAACGCAGTTTGCTGGCGTCCCAGGAGGCATTGGGCAATGGCTGGCTGGAGGTGTATCTGACCAGCCCGGTATGGCGCTTTGTGTTGAGTCAGGGCATTTTGGATCAGCGGGTTTGGGCTGGTGTGATGGTGCCCAGTGTGGATAAGGTGGGGCGCTATTATCCCCTGGTATTGGCACAGCCATTGGCGGCGGATACGCTGCCAACCGCACCATTGCTGGAGGCGGCGGACTGGTTTGACGCCCTGGAGGCCTTTGCCGTGGAGGCACTGCAGGCGGGCCATTCGTTTACCGAGATCGAGCATCGGCTGCAGCAACTGCGGCCTTTAGAGTGTCATCATCGCGCTGCGGGTAAGTGGGAACCGGGTCGGCCGCTGGCCTTGTTTATACCGCCGCAACAGAGCCCGGGGCAGGGATATCCTTATCTGTTGCACGAATTGCTGCAACAACGCTTGTCGGCCTATAGCCTGTGGAGCAGTGCCGGTTCGGAACGCGTTGCCCCGGCCCATCTGATTAGTGGTTATCTGCCGGCTGCACAGTGCTACACTTCTTTATTAACGGGGGGCTGGGCACAGTGCGGGTGGAGCACACCATTGAATGCGATCACACCATTGGCCTTTTTCAGCAACAACTGTAACAATACACACGAAATTCAGAATGAGTAAGAAACTGCATGGCGCAGACCCATTGGCTAAGTAGCGCAGCAACTCACTGCGGCGCCGTTCGAAACATGAATGAGGATGCATTCCTCAACCGCAACAACGAGGGATTGTGGGTAGTGGCCGACGGCATGGGAGGGCATGAGGCCGGTGAAGTCGCCAGTGAGATGATCACTGCTTCCCTCGGGCGCCTGGATGTGAATCAGCCGTTATCCGATGTGGTGGACACCATTGAAGATACCCTGCTGGAAGTGCATCATAAAATCCGTACCTATTCCCGCACCCACTGCGAGGGGCGCACCATGGGCAGCACCGTGGTGTCGTTCTTTGTGCGTGAGAATGTCGGTGTGTGTTTGTGGGCTGGGGATTCCCGTCTTTATCGATATCGTAATCAAACCCTGGAGCAGGTGTCAGATGATCACAGCCAGGTGAATGAAATGCTGTCCAGGGGCATGATTTCAGAGCAGGAGGCGCAGAATCATCCGGCGTCCAATGTCATCACCCGGGCGGTGGGTGCAAGTGAAACCCTGTACATTGATGTTACGCTGGTTGAGTTGCAGAGTAATGACATCTATCTTCTGTGTAGTGACGGGCTCTATGGGGCGATTGACGAAACTGAAATTGCCGGGCTGCTGAGCGGGGGCGATGTGGAGGCGGCAACGCACCTGCTGATTGATCGGTCCCTGCAAGCCGGGGCTCGCGACAACGTCACGGTGATCGCGGTGAAAGTACAATGATGACCCCGCAAAAAGAAAAAGAGCTGGCGCCGCAGATGCGTCTCATTGCACGCCAGTATTGCGATGGCGCGTTCAATAAAATTGAATACCGCCGCCGCCGCCGGGAGCTCCTCCAGCAATGTGTCGAGCGGGATCTGGAGCCGGTGGCGGCTACCGATGAGCCGGTGGAGGAATTGCGGCAACCAGCGGCGGTAAACGTGATCCGCCGGGATTGGATGCCTTATCTGATGGTAGGCGTGACCGTGGTGGTGCTGGGGGTCATGGGGTTCTTACTGATTTCAATGATATGAGTGCGCGTCATGGATGACCGAATTCAAGTCTGGGTAGGGGATATCACTACTCTGAAAGTGGATGCCATTGTTAATGCCGCCAACCGCGAACTGGCCGGTGGTGGTGGCGTGGATGGCGCCATACATCGCGCCGCCGGTGTGCAGCAGTTGCAGGCGGCCTGTCGCCGAATCGGAGGCTGTGCCACCGGGCAGGCGGTGATGACACCGGCGTTTAATCTGGGTGCCAGGGCCATCATCCATACGGTGGGGCCGGTCTGGCAGGGGGGCGACCAGGATGAAGCCAATCTGCTGCGATCCTGTTACTCGGAAGCCATGACCCTGGCAGTGCGGGAAGGGTTTCGTACCATTGCGTTTCCGGCCATCAGTTGCGGTGTCTATGGCTACCCGAAAGCCCAGGCAGTGGCGGTGGCGGTGGACGAAGTCGAGCGCTGTCTGGAATCCTACCTGATGTTCAAACGGGTGGTGTTTGCCTGTTTTGATCAATCCATGGCGGACTTATACCGGGCGTGCCTGCAGAATCAGGCTACCTGAAACTGTTCCCGATGCAGCCGCAGATATTGCTGGCCCCACAGTTTGATGGGGCGCCGTACCGGATAGTGGTCAAAGTTCAGTGGCTTGCTTTTCGGGTGCTCGCGCACTTCAAGGCACCATAACCCTTCAGGAAAAAACGTAAACTCCAGGCGCTCACCGTATTGGTGTTGCGGTTGATAGATCCCAGGTGTATAGGGTTGTGACAAGTCCATTTCGTCCAGCACATTGAGTTCCAGATCCAGCAGATAGATATGCAGCACTTCATCGAAGGGGTTGTCGTCACTGGTGATCAGCACATAACGCTGGCCCGAGGCATATTGATCCATCAATTCCCGCCCCTTGAGGTGGCGCCCGGTGGGGTGGCCCTGCAACAGCAGCTGGATATGGGGCTGGTTGTCCAGCCGGTAATGGCTGATGGCGGAGAAAAGGTTGACCTTTTTCATAGACACCTGACGCTAGTGTGATTGTATTGGGGCAGATACAGGATTAGTGTAAGGGGGCCACACTCGATCAGAAATGGCACAGTGAGGTTTTCGAAACCGTAAAATTGCCAAAATCCTTGAGGATCAATAACACCCATGGAAAAAGAGCACCGAATCCCGGTAGAAGTGAAGCGATTTGTTGGCGCCATGCTGGGCATTATCCTGTTGATTGCCCTGGCTGCTTTAGCGGTGGACCTGATGTACGGCCAGGGGTAACAACAGAGGGCGCCGCCAGCCCTGAGGGGCGCACGTTACTCAGCGCCGATTCTCCGACCTCCGGCATTGGCAATCGTGGTGGGGGGAACTATGCTTCAGTAAAGCAGTGAGGTGGGCCGGGCTGGTGTGCCGGTCAGGTCGATGTTGGCGGTAAGTTACGGTGGAAGGATTTCACCGGCACGATCGATTCGAGGGATTGGATGCGTATCCTCTGTGTGGAAGGAAACAAAACCTTTCGATCTATCCTGGAACAGCAACTGGTCATGGAAGGTTTGCATTGTCACTGCCTCTCCAATGGTGGGGAAGGGCTGTATGCTGCGCGCCAATTGTTGTTCGATTTTGTCTGCGTATCCCTGTTTCCGGATGATATGCAAGCCACCCATTTCATTCAGCAACTGCGTAAAATCCCCGGTTACCAGCATACCCCCATCGTGTTGTTTACCTCGGAATACGACGAGAAGTCCCTTACCGAAGTGCTGAAAGCCGGTGCAACCGAAGTCTTTCACCGCCATGCGGTGGAAGAGCTGGTGACTTTTATCCGGCGTTATAACAGCCGCTATGAACCCCTCAACGGCAGCGTGTTGTACGTAGAAGATTCCCTGGTTCAGCAACAGACCGTGTCCCACATACTGGGTTCGGTGGGGCTGGATGTGCTCTGCGTGGCCAGCGCCGAGGAGGGCTGGGAGCGGTTTCAGCAGAACACTTACGATCTGCTGATTGTGGATGTGGTCCTGACCGGCGACATGAGTGGCATCAGGCTGGTGAACAATGTGCGCCGTCAGTGCGGTGATCACGGTGATGTTCCCATTTTGGCGGTAAGCGCCTATGACGAGCCTTCCCGGCGCATCGAGTTACTGAACCGGGGTGCCAACGACTATGTTTGCAAGCCGGTTCTGCAGGATGAATTGATCGCCCGGGTGCGGGGATTGATCGGTCAAAAACGGCTTTTGGAACAGGTGCGCTCGGAGCAGGCCCAGACCCTGCACCGCTTTGAATTTCTCGACAGCGCCACGGAACTGCCCAACCGCAAGATGCTGCTGCAGATTCTGGAGCAGGAAATGGCCCGGGCGGTAAAGCACAAGTACTTCAGTGCGCTGTTGTATGTGGACCTGGACAGCTTCAGGGCCATCAACGACACCATGGGTTATCAGGTGGGCGATGCACTGTTACGCAAGGTGGCCCAGCGCCTTGCCCGCATCAAACGCCGTGAAGACAGCCTGGCCTCGCTGGGTGGGGATGATTATGCCCTGGTGTTGTCAGAAATATCGGATGATGGCCAGCTGGCGGCTGACTATTGCCGGGGCGTTGCGGATCAGATTCAGAAGGCGGTGGCGCGCCCCTTTGAGATTGACGGTAAGCTGGTGCATACCGAAGTGACGGTGGGCATGGTGTTGTTTCCTGTGCATCAGACCAGCAGCCTGGAAGTGTTGCGTCAGGGCGAAAGCGCATTTGAACAGGCCCGCTACCAGTCTGCCAACCGGGTTTCCTTTTTCTCCAGCGAAATGCAGAAGCAGGCGGAAAAGCGCTTTACGCTGCAAACGGCCCTGCGCCATGCCCTGCGTCACCACCAGCTGGATGTGTACTATCAGCCTATTTTTGGCCCCGGCAAGCAGCTTCTGAGCCTGGAGGCCCTGTCCCGCTGGTGCCATAACGGTGAAATGGTGCCCCCTGACCTGTTCATCAATGTGGCCGAAGAGTGTGGCCTTATACATGAACTGGGGGATTGGGTGATGGGCACGGTGGCGGGACACGTGCATCACTGGCAGCAGTTGGGGTTGCCGGAGTCGTTTGAAGGCGTGGCCATCAACATCAGCCCCTATCAGTTGCTGCGGGAACGTTTTTCTCTGCATATGTTGAAGCGCATTGAAGAGCTGGGCTTGCGCAGCAATATGCTGAAAATAGAAATCACCGAGAACGCGTTAATTGCTAATGTGGAGCGGACCAGCAAGCAGTTGGAGCGGCTGCGGGGGCGGGGTGTTCATGTGGCTCTGGATGATTTCGGCATCGGCTATTCGTCCTTATCCTATTTGCAGGGGTTACCGGTGGACCAGCTTAAAATTGATCGCAGTTTCGTCTGGAATATGCATGACAACGCAGCGGCCCTGGCCATCGTGCAAACCATTATCAGTATGGGCAAAGCGCTCTCCATGCAGGTGGTGGCGGAGGGGGTGGAAACCCGTGAACAGATGGAGCGCCTGGTGGCAATGGGCTGTCATGGCTTACAGGGCTTCTTTCTGCAAACCCCCATGACACTGGCTGCCACCGAGCAGTTCCTGCAGGCTCGACAGCTTCCCATTGCCAGGCCCAGGGCCTGAGCTCCGTGGTATAATTCGCCCCTCAACCCATAAAATCAGTCAGGTAATTGAATCATGATGTGGTTATTTGCCGCCCTCAGCGGGGTGGTTGTAGTGCTCGCCGCGGTGGCGGCGGGGCTGTGGTGGAAGGTGTGGCGCATCAATCGGCAGCAACAGCAGATGCGCCAGGAGCTGGAGCAGCAGCGTGCCCGCCATGAGCAAAACCGTCTTGATCATATTCATGAAAGCCTGAATGTGATCGCCTCGGCGGTATTGGACAGCCAGTGCCCGATCACCGAGGGCTGCATACGCATGGCCGTATTGCTGGATAATCTGCCCCTGGACTGTGATACCAAGCACCGCTTTTCGGTTGTCTTCGAGATCTACAACGCCACCCGGCACATTCCCACCCACAGCAGTTGGCAAGCACTGGACCGCAAGCAACAGCGCCGCCACGAGCAGGAAATGTGGGCCTTGGAAAAGGAACACAACGAGGCGGTGATGGAACTGATGTCTTACGTTAAGGTCAATCCATTTGGTAAAGGCGTGGGAGCCTCCATCAATTAACACTCCATCCCGGCGCAGGGGTGAACAAGGTAGTCATTCGATGCAGCGACGCTCATTTCGGTTCAGTCTGGTTGTATTGTTCAGCATAGTACTGAGCGGGTGCGGCGTGCGCTTTGCTTATAATCAGCTGGATTGGCTGATCCCCTGGTACCTGGATGATTACGTCGAGCTGGAACGGCATCAGGAAACCCTGTTCGAGGATCGTCTGCAGGCGTATCTGGCCTGGCACCGCAGCGATCAATTACCCCGTTACGCAGTGTTTCTGAATCAGGTGGCCGATAAAGCCGAAGCGGGCCTGAATCGAGCGGATATCGAAGCCATCGAACAGCAGACGGAAGTGTTTGCCGAAGCAATGATGGATCGCATGTTGAATGATTTGATCGACCTACTGGCAACCGCCAGTGATGAGCAGATTGCACAGTTATTCCAGCGTCTTGAAGAAGACAATGCAACCTATCGTCGGGAATACATTGAAGCGCCCCCGGAGAAACAACGCAAGCAGCGCTTTAAGGAAGTCATAAAATACGCCGAACGCTGGACCGGGCGATTGTCGGATGATCAGGTCGGGCAGATCAGCGACTGGGCCGGCCAGTTTGAATTGATGGGGCCGGAAATAGAGGCGGCGCGGCTGGCCTGGCAAGAGGAATTCAGGCGTGTATTGGCGTTGCGCAAAGATCGCGTGGCTTACGAACAGGCCTTCAGAACCTTGATTTCCAATCCTCGCTTTGGCCGCAGTGATGCCCTGCAGGAGAAACTGGATCACAACAGTGAGCTGGTGGTGCAACTGTATTTGGAACTGGATAAAACCCTGTCGCAACGCCAGCGTGATCGCATGGTTGATAAGTTACGCAACTATGCCGAAGACTTTCAGTTGTTGGCCGCACAAAGCTGATCAACTCCCATGACAATCGTATGACTTTCACGAATCGCCCTCGCCAGATAGATCCGCAGTCACTATAATCCGCCGCCGTAACAGAAAGACTTTGTCGTTGCGCCATGCATTATGGCGCGTTTGCTTGTGCCGGCTGTTCGAGAGGTTGTTATGGTGATGTTTTTTTATGGCAATGGATCTGCCTTTCTGGCCAGGGTGCTGTTGATTGTTTGTTTGATGGGGGGATCAGCTTCGGTAATGGCTGCTTGGAAGCAGGCGTTGGAGCAGGCTGCGCAATCCACGGCGGAGATAGAGTTATTCAGTATCGTTGGCTCGAATACCGTGGGCGAAAAACTTGCCCCGGCGCTGGTGGCGGGTTTTCTGAAGTCCCGTGGTTTTTCGGATGTGGTGGTGAAGTCCGCCGCGGAGGCGCACAGTCGTAAAGTGACAGCGCGCCTGGATGGCACAGAGCATGGCATTGTGGTCTCGGTTCCGGTTATCGCCAAAGGCTCCAGCACCGGCTTCAAAGCATTAGCCAGCGGTGGCGCGGATCTGGGGGCATCATCACGGCCGATCAGGGAGGAGGAGGTGATGAGCCTGTCAGCGCTGGGCGATATGCTCAGTCTGGAGAACGAACACATTGTTGCCATCGATGGGCTGGCGATTATCGTGCATCGGGATAACCCTCTTGCGCAGCTGCCGTTGCAGTCCGTGCGCGACATCTTCTCCGGTAAGCTCAGCAACTGGTCGCAACTGGGCGGCCGTGATGGTGTTATAAAACTGCACGCCCGGGACGATAATTCCGGGACCTTCGACACCTTTAAACGCCTGGTGTTGAGTGGCGCATCCCTCAGTCGCACATCCCGGCGCTATGAATCCAATGATGATCTGACCGCGGCAGTGAATTCCGATATCAATGCGGTGGGCTTCGTGGCGCTGCCCAGTATCGGTTCTGCCAAGGCGCTGGCGGTATCGGATGGTGTTGCTCTGCCATTGATTCCCAGTGAGTTGACGGTGGCGACGGAAGATTACCCCTTGTCCCGTCGCCTTTATTTCTATACCCCAGCGGCGGCCAAGCGGAAACCGGTGGTCAGTGATTTTCTTGCCTTTGTTCACAGCAATGCCGGGCAGTCCATTGTGGCCCGGACCGGTTATGTGGCACAGGCCCTGTATGCCATGTCGTTGGATGCGGCGGATGGCCGTTTGACGGGGTTGTTGCGATTGAATCTGAATATCCGTTTTGAGGATGGCAGTTCAGCGCTGGATAACAAATCCAAGCTGGACGTGCAGCGTCTGGCGGCGTTCCTGGCCGCTGCGGAACACCGGGAAAGCCGGATTACCCTGGTGGGTTTTTCCAACCCGGTTACCGGCGCCAGCCAGTCTTCGCTGTCCCGCTTGCGGGCGCAAAACGTGCGCTGGGCGCTGCGGGCAGAAGGCATTCGTCACAACATATCGGCCCTGGCGGGCAGTGCAGTTGCGGTATCCGATCCGGACAGCCCCAATGGGCATCGCAACCGCCGGGTTGAGGTTTGGATACAGCAGTGAGACGGCTATACTGGAAAGTAATCTGACAGACTTTGGTGGCTTATGCCCGGATCATGCAAAGACAGACCTACCCAGGAGGCGATTCCATCGCCCTGTGTCCGCAATTGCTGTCTGAATGACGACGATGTGTGTCTGGGGTGTGGCCGGACTCTGGATGATATTCGTAACTGGACCCGATTCAGCCCCCAAGAGCGGGATCAGGCCCTGGTCCGAGCCAGGGAACGTACCAGTCAGTTTACCCTGTGGAAGTTCTGAGCGGTCGTATCCGCCGCTATTGTCTACACTCCTGTCTAACGGAATAAGGCGATTCTTTGTGATCGGCATTACTGTTTTGATGAATATGCCGTTACAATAGCGCGCGGCAAATTAAGGAGACTAGCTCGATGAAACTCAATCGCTTTTGGGTGCTGCTGTTCGCCCTGCTGGGGGCTGGCCCCGTGTGGGCTTCCGGCAATCTACACATGATTTCTCATCCTCTGGCCATCACGGCCGTGGTGTTGTTTGTGTTGGCATATGCGTTGGTCATTGCCGAGGAATTCATCCACATGCGCAAATCCAAGCCGGTGATCCTGGCGGCGGGGATCATTTGGGTGTTGGTGGCGATTGTTGCCGGCTCAGTGGAGGGCGGCCCGGAGCTGCTGGACGAGGCGGTGGACCACAACGTCAATGAATACGCGGCCTTGTTCCTGTTTTTGCTCACTGCGATGATTTATATCAACGCGCTCACGGAGCGTAATGTTTTTGAGAAGCTGCGTTCGGTGCTGGTGCAGAAAGGCTACAGCTTCCGCACACTGTTCTGGATCACCGGCTGGCTGGCGTTCTTTATCTCGCCCATAGCCGATAACCTGACGACGGCGTTGTTGATGGGGGCGGTGGTACTGGCGGTGGGTGCGGATAATCCCCGCTTTGTCTCACTTTCCTTTATCAATATCGTCATCGCAGCAAATGCCGGCGGTGCCTTCAGTCCGTTCGGTGACATCACCACGCTGATGGTGTGGCAAAGCGGCAAGGCGGAGTTTGTACAGTTCTTCAATCTGTTCCTTCCGGCGGTGGTGAATTTCCTGGTACCGGCGATATTGATGAATCTGGTGGTGCCAAAAGTGACCCCTTCCCCCATTGCAGAAAGTGTCAGTATGAAGCGCGGTGCCCGGCGTATCTGTGTCCTGTTTCTGTGCACCATTGCCACTGCGGTGTGTTTTGAGCAGTTTCTGCATTTACCGCCTTTCCTGGGCATGATGACGGGCCTCAGCTACCTGCTGCTGTTTTCCTACTACATTAAGATTACCCAGAATTCCGCCGAGGGCCCGGCTGAGTTCAATATTTTCAACAAGGTAGCGCGGGCCGAGTGGGATACGTTGTTATTCTTCTTTGGTGTGATCTTCTGTGTTGGCGGCTTGGGCACCTTGGGTTTTCTGGCGGAAGTTTCCCACATCATGTATGTAGGCTGGGGGGCAACCACCGCCAACATTATCGTCGGTGTGCTGTCGGCTCTGGTGGATAATATTCCGGTGATGTTTGCGGTGTTGACCATGAACCCCGAGATGGACCTGAACCAATGGCTATTGGTTACCCTCACCGCCGGTGTGGGTGGTAGCTTGCTGTCTGTGGGGTCGGCGGCCGGTGTGGCGTTGATGGGGCAGTCCAAGGGGTTGTACACCTTTTTCAGTCACCTCAAATGGAGCTGGGCCATCGCCTTGGGCTATATCGCCAGTATCGCTTGTCACATGCTGTTATCAGGTATGTTCTAGCCTGTCGATTCACCGCTGGCCAATAAAAAAGGGTGCCGTTCAGCACCCTTTTTTATTGGCTTGAATCCGGTTCTATTGCTTCAGAACACGTTGTCGTTTTCCGCTTGTTGAATCACCTTGGAAACCACGCTACGAACACCGGCCTCGAGGCTGGTGGGGTCGGTGGTTCGGGTTCTGACCGACCAGCTCAGTTTTTCATTACGGGCATCGAACAGGTTGGTTTCCAGCAGGTATTCGGTCATTTCCGCATAACTTCCGGTTTCATGCTGTCCGCTGCTGCTGTACACCATATAGGTATCAAAGTTTCGATACAGGTTATCCCCGGGGCCGATTTGCTCCGCCGGCTGATAGGTCTTGGACGTTTCGATGCCGCGCAGGCTGTTGACCAGCACTGATGTGATGCCGTTCTGCGCGACAATGGGGCGCAAGCTGTCGCGGTTCACTTGCGTGCTGTCCGGCATCCACTGCAATGAGGGCACCGCCAGGATTCCGTTTTCCTCCAACTCTTTTACAAAGGCCAGTTCGAACGCCTTGCGTATGGTTTCAGTGGATGCCAGGGTGACCACCAGCACTTTGCGTTGTTCTGCCGGCGGCGGCGCATAACCCGGGAGGGTCCAGCTTTCCTCCACCTGGGTACTGGCGCAGGCCCCGAGCAGCGCCAGTAATGAAAGGAAAATCAATCGAATAGAGTGGTTCATGGGGTTCCTGCCTGTTAATCCTTGATGGTCGGGATGGTAGGCCCGCAGGGCGCGTTTGTCGAGCCTGTGGGCATTCCATTGTCATCAATTGTTCATGACTTTGTCAGAAAAACGCCCTGCAAACCGCCTAGTCTGCTGGTCAACAGGAGGCTGGATATGATCAAAACCCAAGTCCGTTCTGCGTTTGTTTCCGATGTCCATCTGGGTACCGCGGCCTGTCAGGCACAGTATTTGCTGGACTTTCTGGAAACCTGTCAGATGGAGTATCTCTATCTGGTGGGCGACATCATCGACCTGTTGCACATGCGCCGGCGGGTAAATTTCACGCCACTGCACGAACAGGTGGTGGAAAAGGTGATGGCTTTGGCCCGCGAGGGAACCAGGGTGATTTATATCCCGGGCAATCACGATGCCCTGATGCGTCGCTTCTGCGGCCAGATGGTGGCGGGCATCGAGATTCATCGGAACCGGGTGCATTATTGTGCCGATGGCCGGCGTTTCTTTGTCAGCCATGGCGATGAATTCGACAGCGCCTTACATGCCGGTGTGTTCTGGTATGTGGTGGGGGATCTGTCCCATTCTTTACTGTTGCGATTGAATACGTTGTTGAATGGATTGCGCCGTATTTTCAAGCTGCCGTACTGGTCTTTGGCAGGTTATCTGAAAAAACGCATCGGCAAGGCCAATCAATTTATCCGGCGCTTTGAGACCATCGCCGCTCGTCAAGCACAAGAACTCAAATACGACGGTTTCATCTGTGGCCACATTCACCAAAGCGGTATGCGCCGCATTGAGGGGGTGTTGTACTGCAATGATGGTGATTGGGTAGAACATTGCACGGCGTTGATCGAATCCAGGGACGGTCAATTCGAGCTGGTGCATTGGGCCGATCACAAGGAAGTGTTGTTGAGGGAATCCGATCTAGCCGAGGAATGGGCAGCCATTCCGCAAACCAATTGAGGTGTTGATAATGGAAAAGTCCGTGGCCGCCGTAGTTGAAAAAATGGGGCATGTGGATGCCTTGTATTGTATTCGTTTGAACCGGTGGATTCGGGATTCCCATCTGCACCGCTTTTTCAGCACCATCAGTCGTTTGGGGGATGGTATTTTCTGGTATGGCCTGATGCTGCTGTTCCCCGTTTTTATGGGGGCTGAGGGGTTTGTGATCACAGCTCTGATGATCCTGATGGCGGCCTGGGGAGTTTACATTTATCGCTACATCAAGAAACGCTCCATGCGCCCTCGGCCTTTTGTCAGCCATCGCTGTATCCGCCAGGGCGCGCGTACCCTGGATTGTTACAGTTTTCCATCCGGCCACACCATGCATGCGGTGGCATTTACCATCCTGCTAACCTATGCGGTCCCGGGCCTGGGGTTGCTCCTGCTGCCGTTTGCCTTGCTGACAGCGCTGGCCCGGGTGGTGTTGGGGTTACATTATCCCAGCGATGTGTTTATGGGGGCGGTATTGGGTATGGTGAATGGCACGGTGATGCTGAGCCTGTTCGGCACTTTCCTGCAGTAAATCGTGCTGCAAGCAGGAAAGGGTGTGGCGTTATTGATATAACTCAATGAACCTCAGACCTTGGCGGAGTAATCTGATGAACAGATAGATTATGCATCTATCTATCCCGGTGATAAGGGGAGGCGGAAGCTTCCCCTTTTTTTTCTTTTTTTCCGTGGGCCAGCTCAACCTTGTCGGGTGACTTCCTTGGCCACTTCCTCCTTGAATCCGGTGAGGATCTGACGCAGGCAGTCGGTGCGTTCCAGCTTTTCGTTTTGTTCATAAATCTGGGCGCTGTAGAGAGCGATCTGCGCCAGCAGTTGACCGAATTGTTTCGGTGAGCCACCCAACGCGCTGCTGATGGAGACGTGTTGTTTGCCGTCCACATCCCACACTCTAACCAGTTCCTGGGCATCGCTGTTTTGAATTTCGGGAGGGATGGGCAGGGTTTTTGGATGATCCGACATAACAAATCTCGTTCTACAGGTTTTTGGGGGGGGAAGTCCGCTGCAAGCTCTTTTCATTATTGGCTATAACGCAGCAGATTGCTAATGAAGCGCTCCAACTGATTGAGGGACTGGCAGGGTTCAGCCCAGCTGCAATGGGGCTTGTAGCGTTTCATTTCAGAATCACCGCTGCCCCAGCGTAAGCGGCTTTCCGGATTCAGCCAGATCAGTTGCCGGGCCCGGTTGTGAATCGCCTGCAACAGTTCGGTGCGCGGGTCCCCATAGTTGTTGCGGGCGTCACCCAGCACGATTACCGTGGTACGGTGATCCACCTGCTGCAGGCATTGATGGGTAAAGGTGTCCAGAGAGCGGCCGTAATCAGTGGAACCGCCACCAACCTCTTTGAGGGTCAGCTCGATGGCGGTGTCAAGATTCTCCCGCAGAAACCACTGGGTGACTTCCTGTAAGTCGGATGAAAAGGCGAAGGCGCGCACATTGGCAATCACTTCCGTAAGGCTGTAGAGAAACATCAGCAGAAAGCGGGAATACTGACTGACCGATCCACTGACATCGCAAATGGCCATGACCTTGGGTTTGTCCACCCGTTTGGCTTTCCAGCGGGTTTCCAGCAGGACACCGCTGTAAGGTATGTTGTGACGAATGGTGCGGCGGACATCCAGTTTGCCCCGTTGATAGATTTTGCGGCGACGGGAATGGGTGGCCACCAGGCGTTTGGCCAGCTTGCGCACCAGCCCCTGCACGTCCTTGAACTCGCGCAGGTTTTCCAGGCTGGTTTCGCGCATTACGGATTCCCGCAGGGCTCGGCTGTCGCCGCTGGCCTGCAACAAATACTGGCGCTCCACATAGTGTTTGACCTCTTCCCGCAGCAGTTCCCGCGCCTTGCGCAAGGCATCCCCAAGGGCCTGTTGTTGCGCATCGGTGGCGGCTTCTGCCGCCCACATCTCCTGCTCCATTGCTTCCAGCCCCATGGCCATCATCATGCGTCGCCCGTACAGGCCCTTTTGTGTGATGACCCTGATATCCCGCACCTTGGCAGCGCTGGCCGCCTGCGCCATGGCCGCTGCAATGGCCTCGCTGTCACCGGCCATCAGCATTTGCCCGAGGGGGGATTGGGCCTGCTCAGCAGCCGGCTGGGCGCCGTTCAGCATCTGTTGCAGGCGGTTGCCCGGTGGCGCTTGCGGCGCAGGGGGCTGGGCCAGCGTTTGCAGATCGTTAAACTGGAAGAACTGATCAAAGCAGGTGTTAAAGCGGGCTTTCTCTTCTTCGGATTTGGCCAGGGTGGCACTGAGGGCGGATTTGAGTCGGCTGCGTTCACGGTAGCCCACCAGATCAACGGCGTGAATGGCATCCAGGGTTTCGGAGGTGGCGATGCGCACTCCGTTGCCCCGTAACGCTTTGATAAAATCCACCAGAATACGATCCATGGCGGTCTCTAGCGTTTAAACAGTTTGTTGAACAGGGTTCGCATGTCGTCTTTGACGTTATTGATGTCATCCTCATGTTTCAACAAGACATTCAATGTGGTTTCCACCATCTCCGGGGTCAGCGCCTCGGCGTGCAGCAACAGTAGGGTACGGGCCCAATCGATGGTTTCACTGATGGCGGGTTGCTTTTTCAGATCCAGTTTACGGATTTCCTGTACGAATCCCACCAGCTGTGCCCGCAGTTTTTCGTTGATGCCGGGCACCCGGGTCTGAATGATATCCCGTTCCAGGGCGCTGTCGGGAAAGGGGATAAACAGGTGCAGGCAGCGCCGCTTGAGGGCGTCACTCAGCTCCCGGGTATTGTTGCTGGTGAGGAATACGATGGGATGGCGGCGGGCTTTGATGGTGCCTATTTCCGGAATGGAAATCTGGTAATCCGACAACATTTCCAACAGGAAGGATTCGAATTCATTGTCCGCTTTGTCAATCTCGTCGATCAGCAACACCGTGCCCCGTTGCGCCTGCAGTGCCTGCAATAGCGGGCGCGGTTCCAGAAACTGCTCCGAGTAAAAAATATCGCCGAATTCATGCAGGCGATCGATGGATTCGGCCAGGCCGTGGGCGCCCTTCAGCAGATCACCCAGTTTGTCTTTTAATACCTGGGTATACAGCAGTTGCTTGCCGTATTTCCACTCGTACAGCGCCTTGGCCTCGTCCAGGCCCTCATAGCATTGCAAGCGAATCAGCTCGTAATTCAGGAACTGGGCGGTGGCTTTGGCCAGTTCGGTTTTGCCCACGCCGGGGGGGCCTTCCACCAACACCGGTTTTTCCAATTGATAGGCCAGGAACATGGTCATGGCGATGCTGTCGTTACAGATATAACCGGACTGGGCAAAACCGGATTTGATCTGTTCGACACTGAATTGAGTGCTCATAGATGTCTGTCGTGGTGCCAGGTAGTTGATTAAAGGTAAACCTGCACCTTAGCACAGAATGCAACAGGCCCGCTCAGCAAAACGTGCCGGCGGGCCTGTTCGCGGTGGGGGATGGGCAGTGCCCCGCTGTTTATTCGCTTTGGTAGTTGACCAGATACTCATCCTCGTAAATCAGTTCCACGCGGCGGTTGTCCCGGTGGTGGGTGGCGGCCGGAGCCGGTGCTTCCGCACCCCAGCTGCGCACCAGAATCTGCTCCTTGCCGACCCCTTCGTCGGTGAGCAGCCGGGCTACGTAATCTGCCCGCTGTTGCGCCAGATAGCGATTGTATTCGGCATCCCCCTGGGGGTCCGCGTGGCCGTTGATGCTGATTTTCATCTCCGGATGGGCTGCCAGAAATTGCCCGTGTTGGCGCAGCAGGGATTCGGCATCCGTGTCCAGATCCTTTTGGTCAAAGCCAAACAGAAACAGCGTTTTAGCCGGCCTGCTGTCGGTATCGGCGGCAGCCATGGCATGGTCGCCATCCACCGCCTCCATCCCGGGTGCCTGTTCAGGCTCAAGCTGGGGATCTGTGGCCAGGGTATCCGGTAGCGCCTGCAGACTGATGCTGCTGGTGCTGATAGCGGTGGGCTCGGGTTCCTGGCTGGGGGTATAGGCGGTATCGGGTTTCGTCTGCTGAGAAGTGCAGGCGGTGGCCAGCAGAGATGACGATACCACCAGGGCGAGGGCGGTGATTTTGAAGTTGCTGATGAGGTTGTGCATAGTGTGCTCCTGAAGTGCTGTGTTGGTTGTATTTGCTTACAGGAGTGATTAAACACGGCAAAGGGGGCGCTTGCGGAGCAAAAATAGGGTCTACTGGTGAGCAATTATGGTCAAAAATGGCAATGCCTTGCCTGGCCCCCTGTTTCGGTTTGGGTGGCGCTGTTTTACCATTGGCGCTTGATGTGAAACAACCTGTAAACAATGGGAGTGATATGAAAACGATTAAATCGATAGCGGTGGTCGCGCTGGGTACAGCGTTGTTGAGTGCCTGCAGCTGGGTGGATCTGAATCCGGCAGCAGAAGATATTCTGGTTCTGAAGCCGTTTCAGACCAAACAATGTGAGCAGGTGCGTCGTACCACCAGTCAGGTACTGGATAAAATCTGGTTTGTGAACCGCAATCAGGAAAAAATGGCCGAAGAGCTGGCTACCCTGGCCCGCAACACGGCAGCTGAACTGGGCGGCAATGCCGTGGTGCCGGATTCCGAGATAGAGGAAGGCAAACAGACGTTTATTATATTGAACTGCCCGCATTTGCGTTGATTGGATCAGGGACTTTCCAGGTGGGAAGCGATGCGGTCCCGGGCGAGGCAGGACAGCTCCTGCTCGTCCGCATCCGCTGATGGGATGGGCGCGTGGATGATCAGTTCAACGTTGCCCGGCACCAGATTCAGGGAGCGCGCGGGCAGAACTTTTCCTGATCCGTTAATGGTGATGGGCAGCACCGGTAGCCCCAACTCTTTTGCCAGCTTGAAAGCCCCCCGTTTGAACGGCAGCATTTGGACACCCTCGGTGCGGGTGCCCTCCGGGAAAAAGAAGATGGAGGTACCCTCGCGGATTTCTGCTTTTACCTGTTCGATGGAAGCGCGGGCCTTGTCGCTGTCGGAACGGTCCACAAACACATGGCCCAGCTTCTCGCAGGCAATACCCAGGGCGGGTACCTTGCGCAGTTCCTGCTTCATAACCCAGCGAAAATCGATTCCCAGCCAGCCGTAAACCGCCAGAATATCAAAATGGCTGCGATGATTGGCCACGATCACGTAAGATTGGTGTGGGTCTACATGCTGGCGGCCACTGACTTTTACCCGGGACAGCGACGACAGCGCGTTGATCCGTGCCCAGAGTACCGGCAGCATGCGGGCAAACCGATTTAGGCCAAGGGCCATCAGTACCACCACCAGCGCGCCGATCAGATTCGTGCTGAAGATGAGAATCGGCAGAAATATCATGAGCTTATAGGGTTGGTAGAGGAGTAAGCCCAGCTGCTTCTCCAAACCGGTAACCGCATTGTTTGAGGACGTATGCAAAAGACTACCTGACTTTTTAGCAAGAATTCACAGTCATAAAATTGTAATGGAAAAAGCATCCAGGCCAAGATCTAGAGTATTTCTGATTGTTTCATCACCACAGTGCGGTTCAGGTTTTTACATCCGTTGGCAATAAAAAAGCGCAATTGCCGTCATGCCGTCAGTCTCGGCTAGACTTAAAACAATTGAAAAGTAACTTCATTGATGTGTTGAAATCATGGCCCAGATCCGGAACTGTCGGTGGTGCTTGTCGCTGAGAATCCTTGCCGGCTTGTTGCTGATGAGCTGTGCCGTTGTGGTGCAGGCGGATACGCCTGTTGTTGATATCGGGCATAAGGATTTTTCCCAGCGCCTGGTGCAGCAGGTGGGTTTCATAGAAGACCCATCGACCCGGTGGACGATTCAGGATGTATTGCTGCAGCCGGTGTCGGCCTATTCCTATACGAACCGGGATACTCTGCAATTCGGCTACAGTGAATCGGCCTACTGGCTGCGTATCGCCATCCGCAATGCGTTGCCACACTCCACCACACTGACCCTGCAGGTTAGGTATCCGCTGCTGGATTTCGTGGACTTTTATCATCTGGACCAAAACAACCAGGTTGTACACCGCAAGGCAGGTGATCATCGGCCGCTGCAGGAGCGGGAATATCCCGTTAAGGATTACCTGCATCGGCTGGAGCTGGCTGCAGGCCAGCAACAGACAGTGTATGTGCGGGTACAGTCTACCAGCTCCTTGTCCCTGCCGGTTTATCTGTCCACGGAAACCGGGCTGGTGGCGCTCAATACCAGCACCGAGTGGCTGGACGGTGGCTATTACGGAATCGCGTTCGCCATGATGATGTATAACCTGCTGTTGATGCTGGTGGTACGGGAGCGTATTTATCTGGAATACGTGATTTGTGTTGTTCTGCAAATCGGCTTTATTGCGTCGCTCAATGGCTATGCCGGTATCCTGTTTCCTGAAAACCTGTTTCTTGCGGACAAGGGAATTTACTTTTGTTCCACCGCCATGGCGGTGGCCTTTATCCAGTTTACCCGCAGTTTTCTGCAGACCCGGGCTGAACTGCCCAGGCTGGATCGGTTCTATCGATACTACATGTGGGTGCCCGCTGTGGCTCTGCTGGTTGAAATGCTGGTTTCGCCCACCGTGGCCGCCAAGATTAATGTGTCCTTGGTGATGTTCACCGTGCTGTTGCTGTTTCCCGTTGCGCTATACCGTTATCTGACCGGTTACCAGGCGGCGTCCTATTTTGTGTTCGGGCAGGGGATGTTTTTATCCTCGGTGATTTTTACGTCGTTGTCTTCCTTGAATCTGGTGCCGTTCTATTTTCTGGCTCCGCTGGCCATTAAAGTGGGTTCGGCGGCGGAACTGATGCTGTTTTCCATGAGCCTGGCAGGGCGCATCAATGAGCTGAAACGCCGTCACTTTGAAATGTTGCGGGAGCAGGAAGTGGCTCAGGCGGAAACCAAGGTCAGTGAACGTCACCTGCAGGAAATGAGTCAGGTTAACCGGCAATTGGAGCAGGCCATTCAGGTTCGCTCCAAATTCCTGGCCAACATGAGTCACGAAATTCGCACACCCATGAACGGTATTCTGGGTATGCTGGAGCTGATCGATAAGCCGGGGCTGGATGCGGTACAGCGGCATTATGTGGACATTGCCCGCCGCTCCGGCAGAACCCTGCTGGACCTGATCAACGATGTGTTGGACCTTTCCAAAATCGAGTCGGGCAAACTGGAACTGGAGAAGAAACCATTCAGTTTACGGGAGTTGACCGAGGATCTGTGCAGCCTCTACAGCCAACAGGTGAAAAATAAACACCTGACCATCAAGGTGGTGGTGGATGCGGCCGTACCGGATTATGTCATCGGCGACCGGACCCGGTTATGGCAGGTGCTGACCAATTTGATCAGCAATGCCATCAAGTTCACTCAGCGTGGCGGTGTGGTGCTGCGCCTGGACTCAGTGTACGCGGATGGGCAGCGCATTCGGTTTTCGGTATTGGATACGGGTATTGGTATTGCAGCGGACCAGCAGGAGGCGGTGTTCGACAGCTTTCAGCAAGCCGATGGTACCACCACCCGGGAATACGGTGGCACCGGCTTGGGTTTGAGCATCAGCCGTAAATTGGTACGGTTGATGGACGGTGAGCTGGCGCTAACGTCAACACCAGGGCAGGGCAGTGAATTCTGTTTCAGCCTTCCCTGTGAGACGGCCAGTCCTGAACAGATAGCGGAGCTGGAAGATCACGACGGTGATCCCATAAAGGTGGATCTGTCATCCTATCGGGTGCTGGTGGTTGAAGATAACGAAGTCAATCAAAAAGTGGCTGGCGGGATCCTGAGGAAGCTCGGTGTTCAAACGGTTGATGTGGTGGACAATGGACTGGAAGCCTTGAATTTTCTGCGCGAGCAGACAGTGGACATTGTGTTTATGGATGTGCAGATGCCGGTGATGGATGGGTATGATGCAACCCGGCAGCTTCGGAAAATAGATGCCTTGGCGCAGCTGCCGGTGGTTGCCATGACAGCAAATGCCATGGATGGGGACCGTGATGAATGCATGGCGGCCGGTATGAACGACTACGTGTCCAAGCCAATCAAATTGGATCAGGTGCGCCAGGCCCTGGTACGAAATCTGGTTCCTGCGGTCAATGTGGAGGTTGATTCGGCCGCCAACAGTTAGTGATTTCCATTCCCTGTATCGTTGCACTAAAGTTTACACAGTATAACTCAGCCAGGTATTGCCGATGGGGTGGTAATGAGAATCAGGTTTTTTTTATCGGTATTCTGCACGGTGCTGGTGGCCGGTGAGGCTCCAGCGCAAAGTCTGGAGCACAGTCTCGATGAGGCCCGTGCCATCAATCAGCAGGCCGTCAAATCTCAGCAAACAATCAATAAGGTGGCAGACAGCACCCGGCAGATGCTGGAGGAATACCGGCAACTGGCGCTGGACAGCGATTATTTTCAGGTGCAGAAGCAACACCTGACTCAGGCATTGCAGCAGCAGGAAGCACGCAGGTCGGTGTTGCTCCATCAACTGGAAACCAGGCAAATCACCGAGCAGCGGCTGCTGCCGTTGTTGGCCAGCATGGTGCAGGCATTGGAACAGTTTATTGTGCTGGACCTGCCGTTTCATCACCAGCAACGCATTGACTCGGTATTGATGCTCCGGGAGCGGGTGCAGGATGTCAGCTTGTCGTTGGCGGATCGATTCCAATTGGTGATGGAAGCGTTCCAGATTGAATTGGAATACGGCAATACTCTGGAAGCCTACCGGGATCAGATCCAGTGGCAGGGGCAATCACTGAGTGTGGCGTGTTTGCGGGTAGGGCGCACGGCGCTCTATTTCCTTACCCCTGATGCAGCCACCGTGGGCTATTGGGATGCCGCCAGCCGCCAATGGGCTCCCTTGCCGGACCGCTTCGCCCGCGTGATTGGTGACGGGATACGGGTGGCCCGTGGCCAGGTTGCGCCCAGGTTGCTGCCGTTACCGATGGCGGCAGTCGAGTTGAGCGGGCAGCGCGGGGAGGCCGGTGATGGGCAATAGATTGCTGACGCTGTTGTCCTCACTGTTGCTGTCCGCCGCTGTGGCACTGATGCATTGTTCTGCTGTGGCCGCGGTTGAAGAGGCAGAAGCCCGATCGTTGGCCGAATTACTGCAACGCTTGCAACAGGAGCGGACGCAACAGCAGGCCGAGCTGCGCGCCAGGGAACAACGCTTTCTTGAGGAACAGGCGCAGCAGAAAGCGCGCCTGGATCGGGCCCGGGCTGAAAAACGGCAGCAGATGAAAACCCTGCAACCACTGCAGGATGAGCTGGCGGATCTGACCGCCGAGGTGCAGCAACTTGAATCCCGGTTACAGGAGCAAGGACAGGATCTGCGTGCTCTGCAGGGCGCTTTTGTCCGTATCGCCGGTGAGGTGCATGCCAGTCTGCAGCAATCCCTGGTTGTCCCGCAGCGACCGGAGCGCGAAGCCGAGCTGCAGCGCCTGTCAGCCCTGGACGCTCTTCCGCAAATCGAAGATCTGGAATCCCTGTGGCTGCTGCTGCAGGAGGAAATGACGCTGGCCGCCGCAGTGAGCCAGTACCAAGGCGTGTATACGGATGTGAGCGGTCAGGTGCGCTCCGGGAGCTTGGTGAGGGTGGGGGCATTCACCACCTTTACCGCGGCTGGGTTCCTGCAGTTCATCCCGGAAAACGCCGAGCTGCTGTTGCCGGCCACGCAACCGGCCAGCCGGTATCAGAGTACGATTGAGGATTTTTACCGGCACCCGTCAACCCTCACCACCTTAGTGGTTGATCCAACCCGGGGTGCCCTGATCAGGCAACTGGGGGCCAGCGTGTCGTTACGTGATCGCATCGAACAGGCCGGCCTGATTGGCATCATCATATTGGTGTTGGGGGGGCTGGGTGTGTTGTTGTCGCTGTGGCGCATCAGCTATCTGCTGTGGGTTTCGGTTAAAGTCAATTCGCAGTTGCAACATCTGCAGGCGCCGGTGGAGGATAACCCGCTGGGGCGCGTTTTGATTAAAGCCCGTCAGTTTCGCGTCGAGCGGGATGAAAACTATCAATTCAAACTGGATGAATCCGTACTGGCGGAGTTGCCTGCGCTGGAGCGTGGGCAGAACTTTATCAAGCTGCTGGCGGCCACTGCGCCCTTGCTGGGATTGCTGGGTACGGTAACCGGTATGATTCTGACGTTCCAATCCATCAGCTTGTTTGGCAATGGTGATCCCAAGTTGATGGCAGGCGGAATCTCCCAGGCGTTGATGACAACGGTGTTGGGCTTGGTGGTGGCCATTCCCCTGTTGTTCTCCCACAGTTTTGTGGTGTCGTTGTCACGTAACCTCGTGCAGCGCCTGGATCAGCAAAGTGCCGGTTTGCTGGCCCGGCAACTGGAAGGTGAGGTGGCGCATGCTGGTGAATGATTACCTGCAGCGGTTACAGTTTTTTGCCGATCAGGGCGGCCCGGTGATCTGGTTGTTGCTGATGGTGTCCTGCCTGATGTGGACCCTGATCTTCGAGCGCCTGTGGTTCTATCGTTTCACTCTGCGGGTGTCCGCCCGCACATTGCGCCGGGCCTGGTTGCAGCGGCCGGATCGTCAATCCTGGAAGGCGCATTGCGTACGCCGGGGCCTGATCGCTGAGTTGTCTCTTAAGTTGTATTCGCCGTTGCCCATTATCAAAGTGCTGGTGTTGTTGTGCCCGCTGTTGGGATTGCTGGGTACGGTCACCGGTATGGTGGCGGTGTTTGATGTTATTGCCCTGCATGGTGCCGGTGATGCTCAGGGTGTGGCACGGGGTGTGTTCAGGGCGACTCTGCCCACCATGGCGGGCCTGGTGATTGCCATCAGCGGTTTGTATATGTCGGCGCAACTGCAACGGCTGGCGGGCAGAGCACTGGATCGTTTTGCTGATTCGCTGCAGATCGGCACAGTTGTACGCGAGGGAGGTGCTGAGCGCCGTGCGTAGACACCAAAGGCCGGATCAGGAAACAGAACTGGATCTGACACCGATGCTGGATGTGGTGTTCATCATGTTGATTTTCTTTATTGTGACCACCTCCTTTGTGAAAGAAGCTGGCATTACGGTGAATACACCGGAAGCTGAAACCGCACAGCGCCAGGAGAGCGCCAATATACTGATCGGCATTGAGGAGTCCGGTTCCATCTGGATTGACGGCCGCCCGATTGACGTCCGGGCGTTGAAAGCCACCGTTGCCCGTCTGCATGCGGAAAACCCTCAAGGAACCGTGGTGGTGCAGTCGGATGAAAAAGCCGATACCGGTGTTTTGGTGAAAGTGATGGACCAGGTTCGGTTGGCCGGCATCGATAAAATCGCCGTGGCGTCGAGAGTCGCGCCGCCATGATGTTGCGCTGTGTGGGCAGTGCGTTGGCGGGCCTGCTGATGTCGGTGCTGCTGTTTGTGTTCATGCTGCGACTGCTGGCAGACGAGGCCGTACCGACCCAAATCGATCAGGCGGTCACGCGTATGGAATTTGTCGAGCTGCCGCCTCCGGAACCTGAGCAGGAGCAGACCCAGGCCGAGGCGGCAGCGGCAGCAGAGCCCGCCTCCACCAGCAACCTGATGCCCGTCATGGCGCTGACGCCGGTCAGTCAACCGTTGCCATCGCCGCCGCTTGCGGCGCAGCCGGATTGGCAGGCCCTTACACCCGATGTGCCTGCTCCCTCATCCAGTGGACCTGTGCCGGTAAGCGCCGCTGGATTTGATGCCGGTAAAAAAGGCAAAGGGTATATTGAGGTGGTGCCGCTGGCGACGCGACGGCCGAACATTCCAGAGCGGGCCTGGCATCACAAGATCGATGGCTGGGTATTGGTGGCGTTTACCCTGAAGGCGGATGGCCGCACCGCCAATGTGCGGGTGCTGGATGCCCAACCCGGGGGGGTGTTCGAGCAATCGGTGATAAGTGCCGTGGAAGACTGGCTTTATGACATGGGTAACCTGAAGCAGCAGGGGGACATCGTTCTGACACAAAAGATTGAACTGTTCTGGCGCGACTATCCTGATAACAGCCCTTACCTGGATTAATCATGGCGAGGATGGGATACGGAAAAGTACTGATCATAGTTGTTTTGCTGGCCCTGTCCGGCACCGCCGGCGCGCAACAGTATCGCAGCAAGCTGTTGTTGAATCCGGGCCGGGCGCTGAGCGAATCGGCCGCCGCCTCCATCGACGAGCTGGAAGCACGCTTTGCGGATATCGAACAGGATTATGCCAGGGCCAGTGCCGGTTCCCAGTTGGCCCGGCACCATGTTCAGCAGGGAAACTATGAAAAAGCCATCGCCTACTACCAGTCCGCCCTGTCCGCGCAGGGCCTTGCACCCATCGTGCAGGCGGACTTGCGGCGCGAACTGGCGGAGGTTTATCTGCATACCCGGCAACCGGCCCAGGCTCTCGAAGCCCTGCAGGCGTTGGGGAGCTGGGAAACGTTTTCAGATCCCGATGTATTGCTTACCTATGGCCGTGCCCAGTCCATGTTGGGCAATTACCTGGCAGTGGCCGATTGCCTGGATCGTCTGTTGCAGTTGGCATCACCAGAGCAACAGGGGTTGTACCAACGGATGGTGGTGCTGGCCTATGGCATCCAGGATTACCAACGCAGTGCCGCAATTCTGGAGGGGTTGCTGGAACACTACCCCGGCCAGGCAGATTATTGGTTTCAATTGGTGTCGGTACTGTTGAAGTTGGGGCAGCACCTGTCGGCACTGGATTATCTGCTGATGGCGCAATGGCAGGGTATTACCTTTAGCCAACAGAATATTCTGTTGTTGGCGGGACTGCACGCCACCCAGGGTAATCCCTATGCCGGCGCCAAGGTTTTGGAGCAGGCATTGGATACGGGGGTGGTGGCGGAGAGTGGTGACCATTACCGGCTATTATTTGAATATTGGTTGCAGGCACGAGAACGGGAGCGGGCGCTGGCTGCCTTGGCCAGGGCCGCCAGGTTGTCCGGGGATGCGGAACTGTTTCTGTACTGGGCACAACAATTGATGGAGCAAGCCCGCTGGGGTGAGATGAATGGGGTGATTCGAGAACTGTGCCAGGCGGGCATAGGGCCGCGCTATGTGGGGCGGGCAAATCTTATGTTGGGTATCAGTGAGTACGGCCTTGGTAAAAAGGCCGCGGCCTACCGGGCGTTTGCCAACGCAACCTTGTCCGGCGGTGTGAATACCCAGGCGGGCCACTGGCTGACGAAACTGGAGTCAGAAGGTGTTCAGGGGCGTGTGGCTGCCTCGGTTTCTGGACCTTGTCAGGCGGCTGCCCCATAATGAGCGCACTTTTTATGACGTGTGCTGTTTCAGGGATTGAATGAACCGCAAATATTGCCTTGCCTTTTTACTGTCAATTGTCACGCCGCTGTTGATCGCCTGTCAGCGCACCGGTCATGAGTGCCGCCCGGCAGCGAATGATGAGGTGGTGGGTAACGCCGGTTGCCTGATCCTGCAACAGGATAAGCTGCTCATGGTGCAGCAGCGCAGCAATGGCCATTGGGCGCTGCCCGGTGGGACCGCGGCAGCGGGGGAAACGGCATCCTGTACCGCGGAGCGGGAAACGCTGGAGGAAACCGGGCTGGACGTTACGGCGCAATTCAGGATTCTGACCCTGGACAACGGATTTCATCTTTATCGCTGCTACGTCAACGGTGACAGCCCCGTGGGCCCCATAGACACAATGGAAATTGTGCGCTGGGACTGGCTTGATATAAAGCAGCGTAAGCAGCTGCCCTGGCGCTTTGAAGAGCAGCGGGGGCTAATTGATGGCCTGGTTCGGGAACAGCAGCAGCGGGATCTGCGCTCAGTCGAATGACACGTTCAGTGAAATAAAGTGGTCAGTGAAATATAACCTTTGATGGGGTGGTGCCGAACACCAGGGGTTGCTGGCGTGTTCGGCACCACCGGTGATTGGATTACAGCCCCATACAATTGGCGTAGTAAGTGGTGGTTGCCGGCCAGTCACTGAACACACCAATGACGCCAACATCCTGGGCCAATACATGCAAAACCCGCAGGGTATCACCATCGTTGTTGATGGCATCGCGAATGGACTGATGGTACCAGCCGCCACCGCCGCTCAGCGGGCCATCCCGTTCCAGAGTCCAGGTAATGATGTCCAGGCCGGCCGCTCTGGCGTTGATGGCGTATTCCGAGGGTATTAAGTTGCCGTTGTTGTCCAGTGTCAACAGCGCCCACATGGGCGGGGCTACAATATTAACACCCTGGTTTTTCAAGGCTTCCATGGAGGCCAGAGTGGGGGAAAAATCATTGGACTCATACATGCGGGCATCAAGAAACACCGCCTGCCTGCCAAACGCCGGATTCTGTTCAATCCAGAATTTTACATCGTCAAGGTCGAAGGATTGAGGCCAGACCTGGTGCGGCGCGATGCCGGCTGCCTTGTACTCATCGATCATCTGCTGTGCGTAATCTTGTTGACTGTAGTCGCCCTCAAAAGGCATTTCCACACTGGGGGATTTCAGCTCCGGAGTAAATTTGGCGCCCAGTTCCTTGATTAATTCGATGCTCTGGGCGTGGGTCAGCAAGGTACCGCAGGTGGCGTACAGGTCGGTGCGCCAGTCGGCCGTGCCCTGCATATATTCCTGCGCGGTGGTGGCAGCCGGGTTGAAGGCATCCATCTTGCCGCACAGGCTTTTGAATTCCGCCAGGGTGATATCACTGGTGCAACAACTGGCCTGCGCCGGCGTACCCGACAACGGATCTGCGGGGGTAAAGGGCACGCTGCATTTGGCCGCCAGTTCGGGAATGTCCAGAATGTTGGTAGTGGTGTGCAGGTCACATTGTGAATGTCGGCATACCAGCTGTTTGTCTTTGGTGAAAGTTACATCGCATTCAATGATACCGGCTCCCTGGGTGGCGGCAGCCTGGTAGGATTCCCTGGTGTGTTCGGGGAACTGTAATGCGGCGCCGCGGTGCCCGATGGAAAAGTCGGTTTTGAAAAACGGACCTTTCTCGCATTGCTTGAGGGCCTGCTTCAGGGCACTGTCATCCAGCTCCTCCAGCAGATAAAACGGCCGCGGACCAAGTTGCACGGCACCGCCTTTGATGTAGTTGAACAGCCAGTGAGGCTTGCCCTGTTGGGCAGGGTGTTTGTGGTGGGCGGCGCGGCCGGTTTCTTTGCCTGTGCCATTGCCGGCAAAGGCTGCCCCGCTTAACAGCGCAGACAGGATCAACCCCACTGCTATCAGTTGCTTTTTCATAGGTCTATTCTCCGAAAAAATTCTGTTCCAAGCAAAATTAAGGATTCAAACGGAGTCTTGAGCCTAGGTGGGTTATGTTGCGTGGGTATGCTGATCTGGTGACAAGGCAGTGACAGGTGCAGGTCAGTCTGGTGAATTAATTCGTTGGAGGGCACACCCGGCGCTGTGGCCGAGCGTGTTTGCAGGTGGCTGTCAGTTTGGTCGGGCGTTGGCGGCCTGCTTGATGACGGCAGGGCCGGCGACCGCTTCCACGGCTTCCTGCACCTCTTTGCGCAGGCCCAGCAGAAAGGCGACTTCAGCGGCGACAAACAGTGGGCCGATGGCCAGACCCACCACATCATCCAGAAAGGCCGGTTTACGGCGCTCATAGATGTGGCCCACAAACTGAATGATCCAGCCCACCACAAACAGCCCGAGCCCCGCGCTGAGCCAAAGTGCAGTGGACTGTGCAGCCAGGGCCTGGCCGATCCACAGGCTTATTGCCAGAGCAACCGCCATGGTAAGGCCAAAGCGCAGATCCAGTTTCAAATAGAATACCGAGGCGGCGCTGGCCACCAGCAGGGCGGGGGTCAGGCTGAGGCCCAGTAGATGCCATTCCGGGCGTGACAGCAGGGTCGCCACCGCCACCGCAATCAGGGGGATTCCGATAAAGTGGGTGAGGATATTGCGTTTGTCACGATGGTATTCGGCGTATTGGATCAGCTGTTCGTTGAGGGTTTTCATGCCGGGTTCCTTGTCTGTTTGTTATGGTCAGTTGCCACTCATGTGGTCAGCCTAACCAATGGGTTACCGCAAGTCTGTCAGCTGCCTGACATTGGTGGCAGATTTCCCAGCTGTTGCAGGGCGTCCAGATCCAGAACTTCAATGCCGCCATACACCAGGCGGATCAGGCCGCGGGTTTCCAGATCCTTGAGTATCTGATTGGTGGTCTGGCGTGAGATGGACAGCATGCGCCCCAGTTGCTCCTGCTGCAGGCGGATGGTTTGCGGATGGTTTGCGGTGCGGGCACCGTAGCCTTCCGCCATCAATGCCAGCCGGCGAACCAGTCTTTTGGGGGCGGGCAACAGGGCAAAATCCTCGATGGCGTAAAACGTCAGGCGCAGTTTCTGGGTCAACAACTGGCCAAAGGCACGCCAGTATCGGGGCTGTTCCGCCAGCAGTGCATCCAGTGCTGGCTGGGGTACATGCAATAACAGGCAATCGGTCTCGGCAATGGCATCGTGGGTGCGGGCTTCGCCATCAAACAGCGAGATTTCTCCAATCCAGTTGGGTGGATCGATAAACGTCAGGATGGCCTCCTTGCCGTCTTCACCCAGCATGCCGATGCGCAAAGCACCTTCAATGACGGCATACAGGCCACAGGGAGCGTCGCCACGCAAGAACAACGTATTGCCCCGGGACAGGGTCTTGACTTTGCCGGCAGCAATCAGGGCGTCTTGTAACGGTGTGGCAATGGCACTGAACCAACGGCCTTGCTGCAGGGTGTGCGTCACTTTTTGAATCTGGGGGATGTCCTGCATTACCTGGGCTTATGTTTGTTGTTTGTTCGAGGGTAACGCAGTGGTGGTGTAAAGCCAATATCAGGTTGAATGTGTGTTCAGCCAATCCCGGAAGCGCTCCAGCACCGCCTTGGCGGCTGCATGCAAGCTGGTTTTCAGGGCTTCTATTTCTTGGATGTTCTGGTTCTTTGCGGCCAGTTCCATGGCGGCGGATATCTGTTCCAGCTGGGCTGCTTTCATTTGCCCGGCGCTGCCTTTGATGGTGTGCGCCAGATAGCGTATTTTGGCAAAATTGTGCTGGTGTATGGTGTCATCAAGGGTGTGTAGATGTTGCGGAATATGATCGCAGAAGGATTCCAGCAACAGGCGCAGGCGATCCTGCCGCTGTTTGACCATGGTCAGGGCTTCGCTTTCATTCCACACGCCTGCGCCTGTGCTGTACCCGGAAGGAGGTTGATCGTTGGGTTCCGTATCGGCTTGCTGTGGCGCCCTGCCCAGCACCCACTGTTGTAGCTTTTCCACCAGGCGCTCGGTGGAAATGGGTTTGCTCAGGTAATCGTCCATACCGGCCTGCAGGCACTTTTCCCGATCCCCTTTCATGGCATTGGCGGTCATGGCAATGATGGGAATCTTGCGATAGTGTTCGCCTGCCAAACCCTGGCGGATGCGCCGGGTGGTTTCATAGCCGTCCAGTTCCGGCATCTGGCAGTCCATCAGAATCAGCGTATAAGGTTCCTGTGCCGGTGAGGATAAGAGGGATTCCATGGCCTCCAGGCCGTTGCCGGCGATATCGGCATTCAAGCCATAGTCGGCCAGGATCTGTTTGGCCACTTCGATATTGACGTTGTTGTCCTCCACCAGAAGAATGCGGGTGGCCTGCGGCCAGTGCAGGGTGTCGCCTGGTGTCAGTTCGTGGCGCAGTGATTTCAAGACATGGCGAGTGATCAGCGGCGCGTCGGCATCCTGCGTGGATATCACCGACAGGGTGGTGAGCAGATCTTCCGTGGTAACCGGTTTGGGGAAGTAGGCGCTGAACCCCAGCTCCCCGAAGTAACGGGCATCCCCACGGTGGGCCATGCTGGTCATCATGACCAGTTTGATGTCCTTTAGCTGATGATCCGCCTTTAACCGTTGTGCCAGTTGTGCACCACTCATGCCGGGCATGCTCATGTCCAGGATGGCAATATCGAACGGGGGGCGGCGCTGCGGCTCTCTGGCCATTTGCTCTTCGCAACGCTGCAATGCTGCCTGGCCGCTGCCGGCTTCGCACACGCTGATGCCCCAGTGGGTCAATTGGCCATGGAGCACCTCGAGGTTGGTGCTGTTGTCGTCTACCACCAGAATCCTCAGGCTGCGGGTATCAATCTCCGGCAATACCGGGCGGGCCATCTGACTGGGTTCCAGGCGCAGATGAAAGGTGAAGCAACTGCCTTGCCCCGGTGCGCTTTCAACCTGGATATCACCGCCCATTGTTTGGGCCAGTTGTTTGCAAATGGCCAGCCCCAGGCCGGTACCGCCGTATTGTCGGGTAGTGCTGGCATCCACTTGTGTGAATGGGGAGAAAAGCGTTGCCAGCTTGGCCTGGGGAATGCCTATGCCTGAGTCTATGATGCTGGCAGTAAACATCAGGCCGTTTTCGTTTGGGGACAGTGCACAGCGAATTAAAATTTCGCCTTGGAGGGTAAACTTGATCGCGTTGCCCACCAGGTTGGTGAAGATCTGGCGGATGCGACTGGGGTCGCCCCGCACCATGCTGGCGTCCACCCCGGTCAGATCCAGAATCAGCTCCAAGCCTTTTTCCTGCGCCTTCAGCGCCATTGCTTCGGAAACGTCACCCAACATGGCCCGTAAATCGAAATCCAGTAATTCGATGTCCAGTTTGCCGGCGTCCACCTTGGAGAAATCCAGGATATCGTTGATCAGCAAGAGCAGGGATTCCGCGCTACTCATGGCCAGGTTCAGGCGCCGCAACTGGTTGCTGTCCAGGTGGGTTTTTTGCAGCAGGTTGAGCATACCCAATACGCCGTTCATGGGGGTGCGGATTTCGTGGCTCATGGTGGCCAGAAACTCGCTCTTGGTGCGGGCCGCCTGTTCGGCGGCTTCTTTGGCCGCAACCAGATCCTGTTCGGCGCGGCGGCGTGCGGCCTGGTTACGGTAGCCGTCGATCAACTGGGCGATGGTGGTCATCAGCGGTTGCAGCCAGGTCACCATGCCCAGATCGTAACCTGCCTGCCGATTGGCCAGCCCCACCATCGCCAATCCTCGCCCTTTATGGATGATGGGAATACCGAGAAAGGCCTGCATGGGTGGATGATTATCCGGTAGCCCTGCGGCCCGCATATCGTTGCCGGGGCTGTTGGAGAGCACAGGCTGCAGCGAAGTCATGGCCTGACCGATCAGGAAGTCCGGGTTATGAAACTCCATGCCCTGAACGGCGAATTGTTCATAGAATGCCTGGCTCTCTTCATGCAGTTCATGGGGGTCCGGTTCGCTGATCATGGCCTGCACTTTAAGATAGGGTGCGCCGTCATCCCCATAAAGAATTTCACCGATAAAACCCTCCCGGCTTTGGGTCAGGGCCAGCACATTCTTCAGCAAGCTTTGCAGTGCCTCCAGGTAATTCTCATTGACGATGAAAGCGGATTGCGCCCGGCCAATGGCCCTGAGCAGGGACATCTGCCGTTCCAGTTGCTCGTGCGTCTGGGCCAGGCGCTGTTCATTCAATTTGCGTTCGGTGATGTCCTGCAGGGAGCCATACAGCCGAATGCAGTGACCGTTTTCAAATTCACCCTGACCGGTACTGGTCACCCATATTTCGCTGCCCTGGGCGGTGATGATCTTGGCTTCCAGCTTCCAGGGCTGTTGCTGGGTTCGGCACAGGGTAATGGCCTGCTCCATGGCCCGGCGGTGGGCGCCTTCCTCAAAAAAACGCACCGCATCGCCGGGCCCGGGCTGGAAATCCGGTGCCACCTCCTGAATTTCCTTGGTCACCGGCGACCAGTACAGGGTGCCAGCCTCCAGGTCCGCTTCCCAGGCACCGATACGGGCCTGCCGGCTCATCTGTTCCAGGGACGCTTTCTGCGCCTCGGAAAGTTCCACCAGGGTTTGTAATCGATGGTTGTTCAGGCGGTGGTGTTGGTAGAGCCGCACCAAGGTGCACAGACCGAAGATAAACAGGCCTCCGATGACCGCCATGGTGGTTCGCAATACCATGGCGTTGGGGGCATGGGGTGGCCATCCGCGCTTTGGAATCGCAGCAATTTGCCAGGCACCGGAGGGCAGGGTGACCTGTGACAGCACCGGATTCCGCTGGAACAGGTCGGGGTTTCCAAAAAACACCTCACCCTGTTCGCCTTTGCCATCCTTGCCCCGCAGGGCGATTTGGTAAGGCAGCGAAGGGTTGTGTAATCCCGCTTGCTGATAGAGTTGCTCGGCATCGATGACCGCGGAAATCAGGCCCCAGAATTCCTCCCGGCCATTGCGCTCAACGAACACCGGGATGCGACCGATGATGCCGCTACCACCCTGCACCAGCTGCAACGGCCCGGCAATGACCATATCATTGCTGGACTTGGCTTCCAGTGCCGCCCGCCGTTGCTCTTCATTCCGGGCCAGGTTGAGCCCGATGGCGCCTTCGTTGCCGGCGAGCGGGTACATCAGGCGGATGATCATGTCGGGAGCGCCACCAATGTTTTTCAGCTGATGCTGGCTGTCCAGCAGGTGTCGCGCGATGTCCGAGAAGCGCTGCTGATTCAGGTCGGGCTCCAGTCGAATGGCCGCCACCAGGCCCTGTACTGTTTGTAGATTGGAACTTAGGCTACCTTCCAGGTTGGCACGTAACAGGCTGATATCACTCAGGATATCGTTGCGCAGTCGCCTGTCTGCAGTTTGGTTGTTGAGTTGGTCGACCAACACGCCGCCGGCCACGATGAGCAGTGTCAGAAAAGCAGGAATTAACCAGATGTAATAGCGTGCATAGTTGCTCAGGAAGGTCCACCTCTGTCCATGAAGGGTTTTTAGTATTTATAGTCCACCCGGCCCGGTTTGTCCTATGGCGCGGCGGCGGCAACGGGCCGTCAGTGGTGGGCGGTGCGGGCTATGCATACGCCTCGATTACTTGGCGCCGGGCGGCTTCAGCGCCACCAATTCGGGGCGGCCAAAAATCGCCCGGGTGAAAGCCCGGGTCAGCAGGGTGGACGGTAGGCCCCGTATGCGGCGGGTGGCCTCTACATAGGCGGGCCCATTGCGGATGATAGCCGGGGCAGCCGGCTCGGCAAGGCTCAGTACGGTGCGGCCGCTGGCGAACAGCAACCGCTCCTTGTTGCCATAGTGCAGGCCAAAATCCTCCCGCAGGCGGGGGGGCAGGGTGGCCGCGGTGGCTATTTTCAGCCAGGCCATGGCCGGTGCCAGGGTGAAATGCAGAGGCTGAAACAGAAACGCGGTCAACTCCCGGGTGGCCGGGGTGACAGCAAGCTGATCCGAATTCCACATGGTCTGGTTGTACTCCATGAAGGCATTCCAGTCCGGGGGCAGAATCTCGTCCGGAATCCCGAACATATAGGCAAACAACCGGGTTTCTTCGTAGAACTGATCTTTTTCCTGCTGGCTGAGGGGGCGACGGAACAGTTCGTACATCATCACCGTGGTATCCCACAGGGTGGCGTGTACCCAGAGCATGGCCTGTGCTTCGTTGGCCTGATAGGGCGTATCCCGGCCAAAAGCGCCGGCATCATAATCCATCCGGCCCTGAATCCGGCTATGAATGTTGTGTACCGCACGGGCGTATTTGGTGGCTTGTTCCAGATTGCCGTACACGATGGAGAGCACTGAGGTGAAAGTGCGTTTGGCGCGGCCCAAAGGGTCTGTGCGGGTGTTGGAGTGCTCGTCCACGCCGCGGGTTACCCAGGGATGGGCAATCTGCAGCAGCAGGGCACGGCCGGCGCCGTGGGCTCCGAACAGTGCATGGCGTGAGAGCCGCCACATCATGGAATCCGGCCCGAACAGGCCCACTTCGGGATCTTTGACCTGGGCGGCCGCCCGCGCCAGTTGAGCCTCGAACTGGTCACGGCTGATGATATGCTGTTCCATTACTGCAGGGCACACTATTGCTGAATGATTTATAAGCAAGTTTAGTCTGCTCATCAACATATTGAAATCATCGGCTGGCAAAATGCGACAAAGGTGTGGCCCCGGCTTTGAATCTGTACAATATTGATTAGGCAGACAATCTGCCGACCGTTACCCATCTGGGAGGCTTGTGTGACAAATACCAGCAGTTGGTTACCCGGGGCGACCCGGACCGAGCAGGATAAAGAGCGCCGGGTAGGTGTGGAGCTGGAGTTTGCCGGGCTGCAACCGGAGCAGATCATCCAGTGTGTGCAGGCGGAGCTGGGTGGCAAGGTGGAGCGCCACAGCAGTTTCGACTTCACCATTCACGACACCGCATTGGGTAAATTTGTGATTGAGCTGGATGCCACCTACGTTAAGGCGGTGGGTGCGCACCTGGAGGAATCGGCGGATCTGGAGGATGAATTCTCCATCGAGGCGGTGGCCACCGAATTGTTGACCAAGGCGGCGGAGCAGATTGTCCCCTGGGAGCTGGTCACACCACCGGTGCCGCTGTCGGAATTACACCGCGTGCAGGATTTATTCACCCGTTTACGGCAAGCGGGCGCCCTGGGTACCCGCAACAGTATTCGCTATGCCTTTGGCCTGCATTTGAATCCGGAGTTGCCGGGCACCGATGTCAGCACCATTCTGGCGTACCTGCGGGCGTATCTGTGTCTGTATGACTGGATCGCCGATCAGGATCAGATTGACCTGACCCGTAAACTGACCAATTACATTAAGCATTTCGGTAAAGACTATATTCAGAAGGTGATTGACTGGCAGTACCAGCCGGGCCGGTCACAGCTGATCGACGACTATATCGATTTCAATCCCACACGAAACCGCAGCATGGACATGTTGCCGTTATTCACGCACCTGGACGAGGCGCGGGTCCGCAACCGTCTGGATGATCCCCGCATCAAGGCGCGGCCCACATTGCATTATCGATTGCCTAACTGCGATATCGATAACCCCAAGTGGAATCTGGATCAGCCCTGGCGAAACTGGTTGCAGGTGGAACGTTTGGCGGCCGACCCAAAGCGCCTGCAGGCATTCTGTCACCGTTACCAGCAGTATCTGCAATCCTTTACCACACCGTTCGACACGGAATGGCTCAGGACATCGTCCCGCCTGGTTAAGGAGTCATGAGCATTTCACCACAACCGCCCATGCAGCCGTCGATGCAGCCATCCATGAAAACACCGGTGGAACATGTTCCCGTTGAATCGCCCTTGATCGCGGTAACCGGTGCTCATAAGCGCTTCCCCTTTGCCTGGTGGGCCACGCGCTTGATGCTGCGGCTGGCCGGATTACGGGCGCAATACGTCACTGCCCACACCGGCATGCCCCAGGTGCCGGTGCACGGAATCGTTATTGGCGGGGGTGATGATATTGAACCGGACCATTACGGTGGTGAATTGCATCCCCGGCGCCGTTACGATGTGGAACGGGACCGATTTGAAATTGCCATGATCGAACAGGCACTGGAAGCCAACCTGCCCATGCTGGGTATTTGTCGCGGGGCCCAGTTAATCAATGTGGTTGCCGGCGGCTCTCTGCAACAGGACATTCGCCCCTTGCGCCGGGTAACGTCCAACCGGCGCAGTCTGCGCCCGGTAAAATGGGTGGATCTGGAACCCGGCAGCCGACTGGCCACGGGGCTGGCGGTGGAGGCGGTTAAGGTCAACAGCCTCCATGAGCAGGCCATAGAACGTCTTGGCGATGGCTTGACGATTGTGGGCCGGGACCGGGATGGGTTTGTGCAGGCGATTGAGGGCCGCTATGGCTTTTTGCTGGGCGTGCAGTGGCACCCTGAATACCTGTTTTACCAGCGTCGCCAGCGAGCCCTGTTCAGACTGTTTGAGCAGGCTGTGCGCCGTAATGACAGCCATCTCGAATTACACGATCCGCAGTTGTCATGATGAGTTATGGCCTGCTGTTCGTGAGCGCCTTTCTGGCCGCCACGATACTCCCGTTTTATTCTGAAGTGGTGTTGGTCTCCCTGCTGCTGGAGGGTAAGCCGGCGCTGGCATTATGGTTCTATGCCACACTCGGCAATACCCTGGGGGCCTGGGTTAACTGGGTAATGGGGCGTTATCTACTGCACTTTCAACATCACCGCTGGTTTCCCTTCAAACCTGAAACCCTGCATAAATCCCAGGCCTGGTTTCAGCGCTACGGCAGCTGGACATTGCTGTTTGCCTGGCTACCGGTGGGAGGGGATGCATTAACCTTTATTGCCGGGGTGATGCGGGTGCGCTGGTGGGTGCTGCTGTTGTTATGCGGCATCGGTAAGGGCGCGCGCTACGCGGTGGTGATCTGGCTGACGGACGCCACGGGCACCCTGCTTGGCCACTGATGACAAGCATTCTGTCCTGCCCTGGCCTAATGGCTTTGTGGCACAGCTGGCATAATCCTGTAGATCGATAATAACAATGACGCAGAGGGAAACCCTATGACCGCGGCTGCGAAGAAGCTGGATACAACAGGCATCATGGAGGTGGGCATCAAGGTTCGGCGCATGGATTTTGAGTTTGGTGATGCCATACCGGATTATTGGTATGGCAACGATGCGCTGCTGACCCTGTTTCTGACTGCCCTGTCTGCCACCTTTCCTGAAGGAGAAAAGCAATTCATCCAGAGTGTGCGCAATTTTCAGGAGCAAATCACCGATCCGGAGTTGCGCAAGCAGATTCGAGCCTTTATTGGACAGGAAGCCCATCATTCCAAAGAACACGATGCCTTGAATGACTTGATGAAGCGTAAAGGTTTTTCTGTCTTGCGCATCGAAAAACGCATGACAAAAATGGCGCAATGGATGCGGGATAACTGGTCCCCGGAGCGGCAGCTGGCCAATACGGTCTGCGCTGAACACATCACCGCCATCATGGCCGATTTTTTCATGACCAAATCGCCGCAGGAATTGGAAAAACTGCACCCGCAGGTGAGAAAAATCTGGGCCTGGCATGTGATAGAAGAGACCGAGCACAAGGCGGTGGCCTTTGATGTATATCAGCGTACTGTTGATGATCAATGGCTGCGTCGCTCACAGATGGCCTTGCTTACGGCGTTGTTTGTGTTGGAAACCGCCACCAGTACGGTACAACTGCTGCGGGACACAGATCAGTTAACCAATTGGAAAATGTGGTTGAACGGCACCCGCTATTTTTGGGGCCGTAAAGGGATGGTCTGGAAACTGTTGCCGGAATATCTGGATTTTTATAAAAAAGATTTCCACCCCTGGCAGCATGATCGGTTGGCGGATCTGGAAACCATCAAGCAGAAATATCTGGAAATAGGGGAGCGCTAGCTCCCCTTTTTTTGGCATGCAGTCTCGGCCGTTTCAGGTCAGTCTTCGAAATTTTGGCAATCTCATACCAGTTCAGCTTGCGGGTGGATATCATCAGCGCTGCCAGCAGCGCAAACACCAGAAGTGTGCCCATCAGCTGAGCAAAATCCTCGGCCTGTAAAATGACAAACAGCAGACTGTAAAGGCACAGCAGGGCGCCGCTGAACACCCAAGCTGTGCTCATCCGGTGCAACACATGGCGTAGATAAAACTGCAACAACGAACAGCATGCCAGCGCAGAAATTCCATAGGCCCGCACCGGTGAATTCAGGGTGTGGCCAATTGGAGCGCAGGGTGATTTGGGCACGGTTTGCCATTGGGGTCAGGGAAAACTGTTGCATCCCCGATAGTGCAAGTTACGCATCGAACCTGATGTCTTCGTTATATTCATTAATGGGTTGCAGTATCGAATGCAGGCCGGATGGAAAGGGCAGCGCTTGAGCGTTGGCGCCTACCGGCAGCTCCTCCGCATTCACCTTCAGCACGGGTTGGGATTGGATGCCCCGTCGATCTGAGGTTTGGAAGTTGATGTAGTCCCTGTGGAATGTTTCAAAGCCCGGCTGCTCACGGATTTCACCATGGGGCATCAGTTCGGCATCCCTGTGGCGCAATTCGGGATCAATTGTGGCAGCTGGCATAGGCCTTGCTATCCCCCGGTGTGTAACCTGCCAATGCAACAATTTTGAGGAGTGATGAGATGTTCGAACATAAGAGTCTGGATGGCGACAAGCATCGAGTGTTGCCTGCTTGGGAAGCCTTTGTGAATGAAGAGGTGTTGGAGACCCGGGAGCCCAAAAATGGTGAGGGGCTGGATGCCGCCGGCCGACACCAACATGGCGTGGTGGGGGAAACCCTGGTGGAGCGTTTTCTGCCACCGGAGACAGTGGGTAATGCCTGGTCTTACGATGCCCATACACCCTGGTGGGTGGTGGTGGTGAATCCTCCCCATGCCGGAATCGTTGCCGATTTCAGTAAGGCGAAAGGTGGCTTGTATCGTCACAAGTGGGTCAAAGAACGCAATGTGGTGGCTTTCGCGGAAGGTGGCGAAGAGATTGTTCTGGAAGGCGCAGAATATGCGGTAACCCGCGCTGCCGATGGCCAGGAACTGCGTGCACCGAGTTTGATGAAGCTGCGTGCTGCTTATTACGCCGGTTGAAGCTGATTCAGGTCAGCAGAAATTCGTAGGCTTCCCGCAGTAACTCCCTTTCCAGTGGTGTAAACATCCAGCTTTCCGGCAGTTCGATCCAGTGATTGCCGGCAGGCGGGGGGAATGGGTCCCGGTCAGTGGCGGCTGCCATGTACACCGGGATGACCTCCCCCGGCGCCTCGATCCAGCAACGAAATCCCGGAATCAGTTCCAGTTGTGGCTCCGCCAGTTGGAGGTGGGTTTTCAATTGCTGCAAGGCCGGCGACGGGTGTTCACTGGGGGCACCCGCCGCTGGCGGCTCGTCGATCAGTTCCACCAATTTGGGTAACGGAGCGGGGCCACACAGGTGATCATTGAAATTCAGAAAGCGCAAGCGGGCGCTGGAGCGGTGCAGATGGCAAACGATGAAGCGGATCATAGGGCTAGTGTCTTGGTAACGTTGTCAGGCGGGCATAGAACATCCGGTGTGTGGTGAATCCAACCAGCGCAGGTGTTTGAGTCGTATATCCGACAAAAATCCGCACTATAGATCACCTTGCACCGCTTTTTATGCATCAAACCCGATTGGTAGCAAACAGCTTGCCAAACCGTCGCGCGGCCGTGTATTGCCGCGTTGTCAGTGATGGCTGATCCAGCAGTTGCGGCCCCTGTACTTGGCCTCATAGAGCGCCTTGTCGGCCTCGCTGACCAGAGACGCCGGAGCCAGGTTGCTGGTGTTCTGTTGGGTGGCAATACCAATGCTGACACTGAGGTGAAACTCTTCACCAGCCCAGGTGAAAACGGTGTTGGCGGTTTTGTTGACGATCTTGTCTGCAATCATTTCGGCGCCGGTCAAGGGGGTGTCGGCCAGCAGGATGGCAAACTCTTCGCCGCCGTAACGGGAAATGAAATCACTGGGGCGATGCAGATTTTTCATTAACAGCTCGGCAAATGTCGCCAGCACATAATCACCACACTGGTGTCCCCGGGTATCATTGATCTGCTTGAAATGATCAAGGTCGATGATCAGTAATGAGAGGCGCTGTTGATTGCGTTGCGCCAGGTTCCAGTACTCCTTCAGTTTCAGATCGAACAGGCGGCGGTTGTAGAGGCCGGTCAGGCTGTCCCTGCTGCTCAGCAAGGCCAGTTCCCGGTTGGATTTTTCCAGCTCCTGTAGCGTCCGCTCCAGATCGGCGGTGCGCTCAATCACTACTTTTTCCAGGTTTTCCCGGTGGCGTATTTCAACCTGCAGGGCTTCTTCCTTGGCTTGGCTGGCCTCGATTTCCCGCTGCAGGGCCAGCTCTTGTGCTTGCAGCTTTGCAGTGCGCTCCTGATTGGCCTGCTGCAGCGCCTGCGCTTTCTCCTGGCGTTCCTGATTGATGCGAAATGAAAGGGCAAATGAGAAGATCAATATCTCAAAGCTGATACCAATGCGTAGTCCGTACACCGCCATAAATTCGTTGTAGATAACCCCGGTTTTGGCGGCGGTAAAGATCACCAGGAAAAACAGCAACAGCGTCCATCCCACCAACACAATTTGCGCGGAGCGGGAACCTTTGACCGCGAGGATGATAATGGAGGTGACCGCCATCAGTGTCGACAGTAACGTATTCACGATCAGCAGATACATGGCTGTCTGATATTCCAATACCAGAAAAAGCAGGCAATACACCCCATGCAGCAATAACAGCAGTTTGTACACCAACCAGTGTTTTGGCAGCAGTCGCGGCAGCGCCAGTAAGGTGCGAAAGAACAGCGCGATGGAGAAAAAGATGTACAGCGAAATCAGCAGTGGAAAATAATGTTGTACAAGCGGCCATTGCGGATAAACAAAACGGTACAACAAGCCCTGCTGATACAGAAAAAACAGCAGCATGGAAATGATGTAGGAAACGTAATACAGGTAGGTTTTGTCTTTCAGAATGGCATACAGTGCCAAACTGTAGGCCGCCATAATGATCAGGAATCCGTTGAATATTCCATCTACCCAGGAGTGTAGGGTGTTGAAGGTGGTGAAGTGGGGCTGATCCAGCAGCCTGATAGGCAGCTCCATGGCCTCCGTATTTTGAATACGCAGGTAGAGTTGATAGCCGCTGTCTGCCTGCAGCGTAATGGGAAACACAAACATGGGATGGTCAATGGGGCGTTGTGAGTAGGGCAGTGCATCGCCGGTTTGCCAGTGGTGAATCTGTTCGCCGTTTTGGAACAGGCGAAGTTCAATGTGATCTATGTGGGAATTATTGATCACCAATGTCCAGGCTTGCTCCCCCAGGCTTGCGGCGGTGCGCCAGCGGGTGCGAAACCAGTAGGCGGATGGTTGATAGCCGAGGCTGATGGCATCGGCCTGGGCACGCTGCCAGCCGGTCACGGCCAGTAGTTGTGGATCGGCACCTATGGAGTTGGCATGCTCTGTCGGGGTGTATTCCTTAGCCGCCGGGGCATACTCAATATAGGGGCCCAGCTCGACGCCACCGGTTTCCGCATCCAGTACCAGCTCACCGGTGTCAGGCAAGGTTGCAGGGGCCGGTTTTATCAGCACTATAGCGAACAATAGAATGAACAGCAGCAGCCCCCATAAAAAGCCATGTTTGGGTACGTGCTTGGCCAGATTCATGGCCAGGGGACTATCGCGCATGCTTCGGTTCCTGCACAATCTGCGTCGCTGATCGCGATGGTTGGACGATGGTTGGATAGGATGCAGAGAAAAACCAACATGCTATCCATCTCGGCGCAGGTTCCTATTGCCTTTTCGATCATTTACAGTAAACGATGATGCCATCTGATTTCCTAAACTGTTGAATTGCTATGATTTACCTAATTGGGGTGTTGCTGTTGCTGGGGGTGATGTTCCTGCCTCAGTACGCCACCCGCAGGATTTTGCAAAAACACGCCGTGCCCCGGCCGGATTTTCCCGGCACCGGGGGCGAGTTTGCCCGTCATTTACTGGAGCGCTTCAGCGTCGACGGCGTTGGAGTGGAGCAGACCAATCAGGGCGATCACTATGATCCGTCACAAAAGATGGTGCGCTTGAGCCCGCAGTACTATGAGGGTAAATCCCTGACGTCGGTGGTGGTTGCAGCCCATGAGGTGGGGCATGCGATTCAGCACCAGCGGGGTTCAGGCGGACTGGCAACCCGCTATCGCTTGGCTGTGGTAGCCGGACTGGCGGCCCGGGTGTCGCAAGTGGCGCTCATCGCACTGCCGCTGCTGGCCGGGCTGAATCCGGGCTTGATGCGCTTGGCCATTGTGGTGATTGTGGTGGGCATTCTGCTGTCGACCCTGGTTCACCTGGTGACCTTGCCGGTGGAGTGGGATGCCAGCTTCAACAAGGCATTGCCCATTTTGCAGGAAGGTCAGTATCTATCCCCGGGTGATATGGCGGCTGCCCGCAACATTCTGACCGCCTGTGCCCTCACCTATGTCAGCGCGTCACTGGCCAGTGTGCTGGGCGCGCTGCGTTGGTTACGCTGGATGCGTTAAGGTATGCCGTCAAGCTGGTTTGTTTACATGTTGCAATGTTCGGATCGCACGCTGTACACGGGGATTACCACAGACCTGCAGCGGCGTCTGCGGGAACACAACGAGGCCAAAGCCGGAGCCCGCTACACGCGGGTCAGGCGGCCTGTCACCCTGGTTTACTCCGAACCGGCCGGCAGCCGCTCCGAGGCGGCGAGACGGGAAGCCCAGATCAAAAAACTGTCCCGCTGTGAAAAACTGCTACTGGTTGCATCCCTTCCACCGCACAACCTTTAAAGCCGGCGGTGGAGCGTCACGATCAGTCATTCACCTCCAAGACCTCAGTGTCAACCATTGCTGACCACTGTTGGGTGGGGGTGGATTTGATGATAGATAACATGGGAGATACGTGAGAAATTGGATTCCCTGTGAATGTCCAGGGGCAGCTTCAGTTTGCGGGCGATGTCGCTGGCTGAAATCAGGCCCCGGATTTCTTCGCCATCCAATACCAGGCAGTGCTGTTGACCGCTGTTTTGCAGTGTATCGATTACATCCTGAATGCTGGCATCCTGCAGTTCCTCCCAGGAAAACGCTTTCAGGCTGGACAAGGGGTGCATAAAGTCGGTTACGTTCAATTCAGATCGCTGGTATCCCTGGGAAATACGCTTGATGATTTCCTGGTTGCTCAGGTCATCCAGACTGACGATACCCAGCACCTGATTGTCACGATCCACCACGATTTTCATCCTCACGTGGGCGGTGCGCATTTGTATCTCAGCTTGTTGGGGGGAAAGCGTTGAGTCGATCACCAGCGCAGGGGCGTGCTGAAAATCAGTAAAAATTTCCAGGGCAGAATCCCGCGTGGTGATGGTTTTTACCGTCTCCGGATAAGCTACATGATGTGCCTGGTCGGCACGAAATAAATGCAGATGTTTCATATTAAGAACCTCGGTTGCAATAAGCAGAATTCGCTTTGGCGCAGAGACTGCGTAGCCGCACGGGCAACAAGCGAAGGATGAAGGTATGCGCTTATTTCAAAACCGGGGCAGGTGGGCCACGAATAGGAAAGCCGTTGGATGATTGCCCTGAATAAGCCGCCACTATTGTGGCTTTATTCAGCGCCGGGGTAGAAGAGAAAGGCGGTAACGTGTTTGCAGTTAAGGTACCATCGGTATCGTCGCTGCTGTCTTCGAGGGCAAGGGTGAACGGATCGCAATCCAGAGTGGATTGCTGAAGGGTTTTCTCTGCGTTGAATGCGACAGCATTGCCCATTGCCACAATGGGTAACAGAAACGCTGTAATCAGTATCAGGAAACTGCGCAGCATGATTTGCGACCGAATTCAGTACATCAATATAATCACTATAGCGCTGAATCAAAGGTGAGACAACGGACATGGAGAGGCTAATGTACGAATATACAAACTTTTACATCAATGGGCAGTGGGTGCAGCCGGCAACAGAAGAAAATACCCTGCAAGTGATCAACCCCGCCACGGAACAGCCTGCAGGTGTTATTTCATTGGGTGGACGCGAAGACGTGGACAAGGCGGTGGCCGCTGCCAGGGCCGCGTTCCCATCCTGGTCGGCCCTGTCCCGGGACGAACGTATAGGCTATCTGGAAGCCATCATCCGGGGCTACCAGAACCGTATGGAAGACATCGCCCAGGCCATTACTCTGGAGATGGGGGCCCCCTCCTGGTTGGCCAAGGCGGCCCACGGCCCCGCCGGTTTGGGACACTTTATGCAGGCGCTGGAAATCCTGAAACAGTATGAGTTCGAAGCAGTGCGGGGCAGCAGCTGTCTGCGCAAAGAACCCATTGGTGTGTGCGGAATGATTACCCCCTGGAACTGGCCCATCAACCAAATCGCCTGCAAGGTTGCGCCGGCGCTGGCAACCGGCTGCACCCTGGTGCTGAAGCCCAGTGAAGTGGCGCCCTTTGACGCCATGATTCTGGCGGAAATCGTGCATGATGCCGGCTTGCCCCCTGGGGTGTTTAATCTGGTGAACGGTGATGGGCCCGGTGTGGGTACCGCGCTGACCCAGCACCCGGATGTGGATATGGTTTCTTTCACCGGCAGCACCCGTGCCGGGATCGCCATTGCCAAAAACGCAGCCGATACCGTGAAGCGGGTGGCTCAGGAGTTGGGCGGCAAGTCCGCCAACATCATTCTTGATGATGCTGATTTTGAATCGGCAGTGGCCGCTGGGGTAAAATCCTGTTTTATCAACAGCGGCCAATCCTGTAATGCGCCAACCCGCATGCTGGTACCTGTCAGCCGTCTGGCGCAAGCCACCGCCATTGCCAAAGCGGCGGCGCAGCGCATTGTCGTGGGGGCACCGGATGCCGATGGCACCACCATTGGTCCGGTGGTTAGTGCCGCTCAGTTCAATAAGATCCAAGGTTTGATTCAGTCCGGAATCGCCGCTGGAGCTGAGTTGGTAAGCGGTGGCCCCGGCAAACCGGAGGGCCTGGAAACCGGCTATTACGTCAAGCCGACGGTGTTCAGCAATGTAAATAATCAGATGACCATTGCGCGGGAGGAAATTTTCGGGCCGGTGTTGTGTATCCTGCCCTACGAGGATGATGCGGATGCGGTGGCCATCGCCAATGACACGCCCTATGGCCTGTCCGGTTATGTGTCCGGCAGCCACGAGAGAGCGTTGAACGTGGCCAGGCAAATCCGCAGCGGTGATGTGCACATCAACGGCGCCGAAGTGGATTTCAGCTGCCCGTTTGGTGGTTACAAGCAAAGTGGCAATGGCCGTGAGTGGGGGCGGGAAGGCTTTGAGGAATACCTGGAAGTGAAATCCATTCTGGGCTATCGGCCCGCCTGATCATGGCCCCGCCTGGTCATGGGCCTGGGCGGAGCGCAAAGAAGAGTGCCCCGCGCGCTTTTCTTTGTGCCCGTTGCGTTGAATATTCGCAATCCACACACCACAACTGACCAGCAGCAGGCACACCAGCAGCGGAATGCCCAAGGGCTCATCATACAAAGCAACGGCCGAAAACCCGGCCAGTAAAGGCACCAGCGCCATCATCGAGCCCATGTTGGCGGGGCCAATACGGCGTACGGCCTGCACGTAACACAGCATCTGCACGATGGTGGCAAGAAAGCCCTGATACACGCTCTGCAGGGCAATGTGTTGCCAGTGATCAAGGCTGATGTTCTTGCTCATGCTGACGGCATAGAAAGGCAGATAGACAACGGCCGTCACCACTGACAGGCTCACCGTTGCCTGCCAGGGTGAGATCTGCCAGCGTTTGATCAGCACCGAGAAAATCGCCCAGCAAAAAGCCGCTCCCACAAACCACAGTTGGCCACCCTGGACACCATCGCTGGTGAGAATCTCGAACCAGAACAGGCAGAATATACCGCTGCTGATCAACGTGATACCCAGCCATTTAATGGGGGTGAAGGCTTCTGCCCCGGAGAAATAACTGATCAGGGAAATGATCAGCGGCAGCATGCCCGGCAACAGAATGGCCGCATGGGAGGCCGGTGCGGTTTGGAAGCCCTGAAAGGCACACAGGGCGTAACCCAGCCCGCCGATCAGGGCTGCGGTAATCAGTTTCGGATTCAACAGGTTAAAACGAAAGAAAAAAAGCCAGACCGGCAACACCAAAACTGAACAGGTGAAATAACGGATGGCAATCACGTCCGCCGGTAATAATGGCCCGATACCGCCAAAGCGGGAAACCAGAATAAAACCACTCCAGATCAACACCGCGATGGCGGCAAACAGGTAACCCCGCATCATGGTGAACTTGCCCCTTGCAAACACAGTGGCCGAAACAACAACAGGCCGCCCACACCAAAGGCCAGGAAACCCATGATAAGGGGGGTGGGTGTGCCATTGTATTGATGCGCCACCAATGCCCCCAACGGTACCGCCAGGGTGGTGGAAACGGCGCCGGCGAAGGATGCACCCAGACCGGCGATGGCGCCCAGGGGTTGCATTGCCAGCGCATTCAGGTTGCCGAACTGCAGGCCCAGGCAAAAAAACAGCGGCACGCAATACAGCATAAACAGCCACAACGGTGGCTGGTGATCATAAATCAATATTGATGGCATCAGCATAACCGCGGTCAGGACACATTGGCCGATGAGTGCCAGCAGGCATACTTGAACAATGCCCAGTCGCATCACAATGCGGGCGTTCAGTATGGATGCCGCTCCGATGGATAATGCCAGCAGCGCAAAGTAAACCGGAAAGGCGGTGCCGGTGCCATAGATGTCCACGAATATCTGTTGGGCGTTACTGAGGTAGGCTACAAAGCCGCCGAACATCAACCCCATCACCAGAATGGCGCCGATGCTGACCGGTTGCCGCAGAATAAAGCGGATACCGGTGAGCACTGTTTTCAGCTGCAGTGCATGACGCTTTTCCGGTGGCAGAGATTCATCCAGGCGCACCGCAAACCAGATCACCGCCACCAGCGCAAACACCAGTATGGCGACAAAAATCAGATGCCAGTCACCCAGCAACAAAATACTTTGCCCCAGCAACGGGGCCAGTGCCGGTACCAGAATAAACACCGCCATGATGAATGACATGACCTTGGCCATGGCGTTGCCTTCAAAGCGATCGCGAACAATGGCTATGGTGACGATGCGGGAGCTGGACCCACCCAATCCCTGTAGAAAGCGGCCCAACAGCAACAGTTGGAAGCTGGGCGCGAAAAGACACAGAGCGCTGCCGGCAACGAACAACGTAATACCTGCATAAATGGGCCGTTTGCGGCCGATGGAATCGGACAGAGGCCCATAAATCAGCTGACCAATACCCAACCCCAGGAACAGACTGGTGATGATGTATTGCTGGTCATTTTGATCGGCCACGGCCAGATCGGCGGCGATGGCCGGTAAGGCTGGCAGCATGGCATCGATGGAGAGGGCAACCAGAGAGATCAACATGGCCGCCAGGGCAACGAATTCCCCAACGCGGATTTGGTTCATGACGCTTGGATCTGTACAACAATTGGGTGCAGATCATTGCACAAATCCAGCGTCTGATACAGGGGCGAAATGGTCAGGTCGCTGTTTGCGACCCGACGCGGTGCAGCCTAGATAGCCTGACTTAATGCGGGCCCCACCAGGTGTGGGAACAGATAGGTATTCACATCAATGTTGGGCTGATAGTGCATGAACAAACCGCCCAGCGTGGTGAAGACCCGGGCCAGCATGATGAATTCAGAGGGCAGTTTGTCCACCGGATCGGCTTCCGCCTGGGCCAACAGGTTTTTTGCCCCGGACAGGATGTCCTTTTGGCTGGGCCAGTTGGGTTTGTCCCGGCTCATTTCAAACGCGGTGCGCTGGATCTGTGACAACAGTGCGTCTGCGAAGGCCAGTAAGGTGTCGGGTTTACCGCTGCGGGTGGTGAACCCCATGGCCTTCAATTCCCGCGCCATGGTATCCCGTTCGCCCATCAGAGCGGCTCCGAGCACGTTATAGTACCCCTCGCGGAATGGCTCCGACAGGGTCATGGTGCAGCCAAAATCCAGCAACACCAGCTTGTTGTCCGGTGTCACCAGCAGGTTGCCCGGATGGGGATCTGCCTGAAAGACACCGGCCTGCAGCACTTGCCGCAGATACAGGTCCAGCAGGCGCCCCAGCAGATCGGCAATGCCGTCTTCATCCCCTTCAGCCTGACGGCGGTCCAGCTCCTGCATCAGCGGTGTTCCCACCACAAAGTTGCTCACCATAACCCGCTTGCGGGTGAATCCGGGCACCGGGTGGGGGACAACTACGTTTTCCACATTACTGAGAAAATCCCCCACCTGCACCATGGCGCGGGCTTCATGGGTGTAATCCAGTTCCTCGCGGATCGTACGCTCGATTTCCCCGGTGATGGTGTCCAGGTCGGTGGGTGGCAGCATGGAGGCGATGCTGTTGGTGAACAGCTTCAGCAGCGCCATATCCAAATCAATAATGTGCTCCAGGCCGGGCCGTTGTATTTTTACCGCTACTTTCTGGCCGGTGGGCAACACTGCCTGGTGGACCTGGCCGATACTGGCTGCGGCAATGGGTTGTGGATCAAATTCGGCAAACATGTCTTTCAGCGACTTGCCCAGTTCGGATTCGATCACCTGGCGCACGTCCTCAAAGGCCACCGGCGACGCTTGATCCTGCAGCACTCTCAGTTCCTCCACCCAGGGCTTGGGCAGGATATCGGCGCGGGCGGACAGCAGTTGGCCCACCTTCAGGAAGGCGCCCCCTTGCGAAAGGGACACATCGCGGAACAGGCGCGCGTTTTTACGGTGTAGCTCGGCCAGGGCCGCCGGCGTCCGGCGCTTGGAAATAAACGCCGAGCGGATGCCCCACAGGCGGTACCGGGCGGTGATGCGGGTCAGCATCCAGCCGGTAGTCTTCATGCGTTTGACGCGGGCCGGCCACTGCGCTGCTTCCTCGGCCAGGGCCTCGTACTCTTCTTTTGCCAGTTCAACGCCGGAGCTCACTTTCTTGAGGGCGGCAACGGCCTGCTCTGCCAGTTCGCGCCCCTGCCACAGTGTTTGTTCCAGTGCTGACAGGGATGCGTTCATCACATTGAGCCACGCCTTCAGGCCTTCGTTACGGGAGCCGGATTGTGTCGGTGTGGTGCTATCCATATTGGGTTCCTCGATGGTGATGGTCTTGGTGTCTTTTTTTGTAGTACATTTTAGGGTTTAAAAAAACCGGCGGTGCCGGCCTGTTCTGATCTTACAAAGTCTCAATACAGTGCGGGCACAGCCAGATGGGCGGCAGTTCCCGCCCCTGTAATTGGCTCAATCCCCGGTAGGCACGCTGGCCACGCTTCAGTTCGGCGTTGCATTCAGCGCAGTGGCCGGGCTTGTTGACGATAACATCCTGCCAGGCATCCACACTGTCCAGCAGTTGCTGGGTATTGGCCTGGGATGACTCGCCGTCGCCCCGTACGCTGGCTGCCACCCGTTTGGCGTCCCGGCTCACCTGTTCCACCAGGGCACTGGAGTCGGCTACGATGTTATCCACCAGGGTGAAGGTATCCTCCAGTACGTTGCGGATCAGGTGAGATACCGACATGCGACGTTTCTCCGCCGCTTCCTTCAGTGTGGTTTCCAGATCCTCGGGGACCCGCGCCTGAATGACCCGGTCCTTGCGCTCTTCTGCCGCTGCTGGACGACGGCCCCGGCGCCGGGAAGCGGCTTTGCGGGGTGTCTTGTTGTCGGGTGTTTCGCGCTCGGGCACAGATCGATCTCCGCACTGCAGAATTAATGTAATACAAAATATAACATCGTAGTGCCTGGCGTCAATGCCCGTCGCAATAACGCCAAACCTGGTTAGGGGAAAGCTCAGCGGGTATCCCCTTCCAGGAAGGGTTTATGCAAGGCCAGGGCGATCTTGGCCACATCTTTCCGGTGGCACAATCAGTCAGTGGGCGGTTTGTTGTTGAAACTGGTGGGCAACCTTTGCTTGTTTGCGCATGATGTCCAGTGTGCCCATTGGCTCCGGCAAATTGGTGAGCTTGGCGCCCCATTGTCGGTACAGTGTGAACGCATTGGTTACCATGCGCTCCGCACAGCTCCAGCGCGCGTAGGGCGATTGCAGAAACGCCTTGCTGTACAGGACTTCGCTGGCCGCTTCATGGGGCTGCTTGTCCTGTTGGTAGCGTTGATGAATATTCTCATGCACAAAGTGCCAGTAATCGATAATATTTTGTATGTCATTGCTGTTTGCCAGCGGGCCGTGCCCCGGTACGATGACACGGGCATTTAAGCTTTGCAGTTTTTCCAGTGCCCGCAGCAGATTTTCCACCGGCCCGCTCCACATCACCGGGGTGCTGCCGATAAAGGCGATGTCGCCGGCATAGACAACCTGTTCATCGGGGACATAGACAATGGCGTCGCCGCTGGTGTGCCCGGGCCCCACTTCATACAGTACGATGTCTTTGCCGTTGAGATTCAGGCTGTGTTCCTGTTGAAAGGTAAGCCCCGGTTCGGTGATGTGTATGCCGCCGAACTGATAGGGTGCCAGCATGTCGATCATGTAGTTGGAAAACGTATTCATGCCGCCAAAGGGAACATGGCGCAGTGCTTTGCAGCTATGCTGAAGGGCACTGAGTGAAGCCGGTTTCATGTGATGCATTTGTGCATGGCAGGATTGGGTGGCAATGATGTTGCGATCCTTGAACAACTGATTGCCCCAGCAGTGATCACCGTCAGAGTGCGTGTTGATGACGGTGTCAATGGGGGATTTTTCAATAACAGGCTGCATGCCCTCCAGCATTTGCCGGGTAAAATGCAGATCCCAGCAGGTGTCTATCAAAACACTTTTTCCATGGCAGTCAATCAGGCCGATATTGGTTTCGCCCCAGGAACCATTGGGCACCATCCAGCCATAGCATTGTTTGCTGAGCTGATACAGTCCCTCCTGGAACTGAACCGCTTCCCCGTGGCGGGTATGGCTGCGCCCGGTGTTCACCAGTTGTTTCAGGTCGTTCATGGTTAATCCTTCTTGCTGATCGTATTGGTGAGTGAGCCGACGGCTTCGATCCACAGTTCTATGGTGTCCCCTGGTTGCAACCAGTGGTCGTTTTCCATGGCGCAACCATTGGGCAATGTTCCGGTGGCAAAAACTTCACCCGGATACAAGGGCTCATCGCGGCTGGCATGCACCAGCATATCGGCAATACTGTGTTGAAAATCTCCGGTATGGGTTTGGCTTATACACCTGTTGTTGATTCTGACCTCGGCTTTAAGTTGGTCCACCCTGGGCAGGATCGCGTCGGCGCTGACCACCGTTGCCGACAGTGCGTTCACGAAGTGTTTTGATTTTTGTGGCCCGAAGCCGCTGCGCATTTCTTCCAGCTGTACATCCCTGGCGCTGAAATCGTTCAGCACCATAAAGCCGCCGATGGCCTGCAAAGCCTGTTCCCGGGTAGCATTCAGCAGCGGTTTGGCCAATACAAACGCCAACTCCAGCTCGTAATCCAAATAGTCGGTATAGGCAGGCCAGTGCACAGTGTCACCCTCGCAGGCCATATTCATATGGTTGCTGAAGTAATAAACCGGTTGTCGATACCAGATGGGCTTCGGGCGCAGGGCCGGGAACGGGCGCCGAAGCAACCGCTCATAGCCGGTGATGATGGGATACAGCGTTGGCATGAAGTGTTTGACAAAGCCGCGGGCCGCATTGGTTGCATGGGTTTCCGACAACATATAATCCCGCAGCGACAACGGAGTAAACGGCAGTAATGGTTGCAGCGGGCCATCGGGGGCAAAGGGGGTAGCGCCTGACTCCGTCAATGCGGATTCCAGCAGCGGCTTCCAGTGATCCCAGTCGGCCAGCAGCGGCAGCAGTTCATTTGGTGCGGTGGGTAAACCCTTGAGATCCGCCACGCTGTACCATTGGCTGTTCCATTCCACCAATAATTTGTCGCTGTCATGACTGTGCACTCGTTTGAATTTCATAGGGGTCCAATGGTTGGTTGTGGTGAACGAGAGGCAGTTTAACAGCACTGTTGCAGGAAAGGCATGCTGCACGGGCCACAAGCCCTGTCCACCAACCCTGTCCGCGGATGACAAGGGAACTGTCCTGCCTGGATCTGACGTTCCATGGCCGGTGGAAGGTACACTGTCAGTGAACCTGTGTATTGATAATATGGGCTATATTTCTGGTACGGACACAAGTAAGGAAAGCGCGATGCCAATCACTTTTATGCTCAACGACCGTTCCATAAGCCTGGACGTGGAAGGCGAGATGCCGCTGTTGTGGGCGCTGCGTGATGTGTTGAAGTTAACCGGTACCAAGTTCGGATGTGGTGCCGGTTTGTGCGGCGCCTGTACTGTGCATAGGGAAGGCGAGGCCATTCGTGCCTGCACCACGCCGATGTCCTCGGTGCAGGGCAGGCGAATCACCACCATTGAAGGGTTGGGCGGGCAAGCCGATCATCCGCTGCAGGATGCCTGGATCAGGCATAACGTGGCGCAATGCGGGTATTGTCAACCGGGGCAGATCATGGCAGCCAGCGCCTTACTGGCACAGAATCCCAGCCCCACGGATGAGGATATTGATCGGGCTATGGCGGGCAACCTGTGCCGCTGTGGCACTTACAGCCGCATCCGGGCCGCCATTCATGATGCGGCGGGGCAATTGCAGTCTGATTCCGGTCAGACCCCGGCACCCTATTATCAGAGCAATCTGGAAAGCTGAGTGGAGGTGACCGTATGAACTCCAGGCGTGAATTTCTGAAAGCCATGGGGCTGGTTGGGGGTGGCCTGATTCTGGAGCTGTCGTTGTCCGGCTGCACCACACCGCTACCCCATGGCAATGCCCGTGATTTTGAACCTGATGCCTGGCTGCAGATAACGCCGCAGAATGATATCCGCTTCTATCTGAACAGTGTGGAAATGGGGCAGGGCACCATGACCGGCATGGCCACCCTGATTGCAGAAGAATTGAATACCGAGCCGTACATGATTGAGGTGAAGTCAGCCGGGGTGCATGCAGATTATGTGAACCCCTTCTATGGCGTGCAGGTCACCGGCGGCAGCACCAGTACACGCATCTACTACGATGTTTTGCGGCGCTCGGCCGCCCAGGCGAGAGAGATGTTGCGGGCGGCTGCGGCGGCTGAATTGGGTGTTGATGTGGCGCTGTTGGAAGTGCGGGACAAGCACATTATATATCGGGATACCCGTCTTCCCATGGGGCGGTTTGTGCAGGCGGCACAATCGCTGTCCCGGCCCGAAGTCAGCTTGAAGTCGGAGCGGGATTTCCGCTTTATCGGACGCCCCTCCGTGCGCCTGGACGGTGCCATGAAGGTGCGGGGCACAGCGCAATATGGAATCGACGTGCAGCTGCCGGACCTGTTTACTGCCCTGGTGAAACGCTGCCCCGTGCAGGGCGGACACATAGAAAGCTGGAGCCCCAATGGTGCCGATGAGTTGCCCGGCGTGAAAGCCATTGTGCCCATTGCCAACGGGGTGGCCGTGGTGGCAGAAACCTATTGGCATGCCCAGCGGGCGCTGCAGGCTATTACCGTGAGCTGGGCGATGCCGGCGTTGTCACAGCGTTCCAGCGAGGATATCCGCCGTGAGTTTGAGGCGCTGGCAGCCAGTGAATCCGGGCGCAGTGCCTTGTCGGTGGGCGATGCGCGCGCTGATATCCGTGCCGCGGCTTTACAGCACGCAGCCACCTATCGTCTGCCGTATCTGGCCCATGCCACCATGGAACCCATGAACTGTACGGTACGCCTGCGTGACGATCATTGTGAAATCTGGGTGCCCACCCAGGTACCTTCCGTTTGTGCCGCCATTGCCGAAGAGGTGACGGGATTACGCCGTCATCAAATAACGGTGCACACCACATTGCTGGGCGGGGGCTTCGGTCGGCGCCTGAGTGTGGATTATGCGCTGGAAGCCACTCAGATTGCCAAGGCCACCGGCCTGACGATCAAGTTGGTGTTCAGTCGTGAAGACGATATGCAGCATGATTATTATCGGCCCGCAGCCCACGCCGAGATAAAGGCCGGCCTGGACGAGCAGGGGCGGATCACCGGCTGGCACCAGAAAAACGTGAATCCCAATATTCTGCCCTACGCTTTTCAGGAATTTGCCACGGCGGTGTTGCCCGCCTGGCTGCCGGATGGGTTGGTGCGTGGACTGGCCAATCTGGGCCCCTGGGTATACGGCACCCTGCTGATGGATCCGGCCAGTACCGAAGGCGCGGTGGAATTTGGCTATGACAGTGTCAGCGCAGAAGTGCGTCACGTGCAAGCCGATCCGGGTTTGCGCACCGGCTACTGGCGCTCGGTGGGGCATTCCATCAACGCTTTTGTGGTGGAAAGTTTTATGGATGAGCTGGCGCACCGGGCGGGCCGGGATCCGTTGCAGTTCCGGTTGCAGCATCTTGCCGGCAATCCTCGCCTGGCCGCAGTGTTGCGGCAGGTTGCCGAGGTGGGGCGTTGGGGAGCGCCTATGGAGCCGGGTTCCGCCCAGGGTATTGCGGCACATTATTCTTTCGGATCCTATGTGGCGCAGTTGGTGGAAGTCAGTGTGGTGGAGGGGGACATTCGGGTGCACCGGGTAACCGTGGCCATCGACTGCGGGAAAACCATCAATCCCGACATCATCAAAGCGCAAATGGAAGGGGGCGTGATTTTCGGCTTAACCGCGGCGTTGCGCGGAGAAATCACCCTGCAGGATGGCAGGGTGCAGCAGACCAACTTTCATGATTACCCGCTGCTGCGCATCCATGAAGCGCCCGCTATCACCGTGCACATCCTCTCCAGTGCCGAGGCGCCGGGCGGCGTGGGGGAACCCGCTGTACCGCCCATTGCACCTGCGCTTGCCAATGCCCTGTTTGCCGCCACCGGGCAGCGGTTGCGGGATTTGCCGTTACGTTTGTCCTGATATACGATGCAAGATCAGCCTGATCCCAGAGATTACCTGCCTGATGTCCGCGATGGACTGACTCGCCGTGAACGTGTCGTACTGGTTTGTCTGCATGAAACCCAGAAGGAGCTGGGTGGCCGTAACGTGCCCACCGCAATGCTGTATGGCCGGGTGATCGAACAAGTTGATATGAGCGTGGACGAGCTGCAGTCGATCCTGCAGCGATTGAGCGGGCTGGGCCTGTAAGCTAGCACGGACTTGATACAGCGGCGGTATCCTGCCATGGTGTACAGTGTCCTGGCTCGACAAGGAGGTTCACCATGGCCTATCGCAGCATCAGTACACTCATTCCCTTAAGCGCGGTCGCGTGGCTCTTGTGTGTGTTTCCTTTCTGTTCTCCCCTCTTTGCCCAAAGTGCGCTGTCCGGTGGAATTTGGGCTAATTATCAATACCTTCCAGATGATGAAGCCAATAAGAACAGTTGGGGTGAGATCGGCAACGAAGCATTGATCATCTATCTGGATGGTGCCGCTGACGAGGGTACCGGCAACTGGCGCTATTCCGCCGAAGTGCGGGCGGGGCCCGGCAGTTTCACTGATCCGGACAACAACTCTACCGGTGATTATTGGGTGATCCACAAGGCCTGGGTGGGATGGCAGTTGAATGCGGATCATATAGTGCGGGTAGGCAAAAGTCAGGTGCCCTTCGGCTGGAAAACCACGAACTTCTGGCCCGGTGATATTTTTCTGGCCGGGTTCGGTGATCAAATGGATGTGGGGGTGAAGCTGTCCGGTGACCATAACACACTGCATTACGATGCGGCACTGTATCTGGCTGACGATTGGGGCTCCACCAGCACCGACACCGTGGATGACAATCGACATTGGGGTAGCGCCACCACGTACCGCAAGGTGCAGACGTTGGTGGTGAACGGCGAATGGCAGGTGCAATCCGATCACACCCTGGGGCTGTCGCTGCAGGCAGGCCGTCTGCAGAACCTGATGAGCGCTGAGCGGCCGGTGGACGGTGACCACCAGGCGGCGGTGCTGTTTTACGAAGGTACCGTTGACCAGTGGTTTGGTAAGGCCTCCTGGATCATCATGCAGCGTGATCTACCGGATGATTATGTGATTTCCGCTGCCGTGCCGGAACGTATAGAAAATCAACGCCTCACTGTTGAAGCCGGCTACAGTGTGGGGCCGTGGCGTTTCTATCTGGATGCTTCAGTGGCGGAACCGGATACACGGGGTTCTTCCACAGACGCTATCAGTGCCGCTGCCCCGGGATTCAGTTACGACTATGGTCCGGGCTGGGTGTACCTGGAGTATCTCAATCAGGATGGCTACATCGATCGTGATGGTCGGGTTAATGAAGGGGATTTCGAAGCACTCTATGTCTCCCTGGACTTCTATCTATAAGGAGTGCAATGCATGAACCGCCTCAATGAAGCGAGCTGGATCAAAATCAACCCGCCGGTGTTCTTCTGGGCTGCCGGTTTGTGTCTTAGCATTGTGTTGTACGCGGTGCTGTGGCCGGTGCAGGCAGCCGGTGTGTTTGCTGCGGTGCAAAGCTGGGTGGTCAGTTCAGCCGGTTGGTTTTACGTGCTGGCTGTGGCGTTGTTTCTGATTTTTGTGGTGGTGCTGGCGCTGTCCAGTTACGGTCACATCAAGTTGGGCCCGGATCACAGTGAGCCGGAATACAGTTACGGTTCCTGGTTTGCCATGCTGTTTTCCGCCGGCATGGGTATCGGCTTAATGTTTTACAGTGTGGCGGAACCGGTCATGCATTACAGTGCGCCCCCGCACGCCGCACCGGAATCGGTCCAGGCTGCCCGTGATGCCATGCGCATTACCTTTTTTCACTGGGGCGTGCACGCATGGGCGATCTATGCGGTGGTGGCGTTGTCACTGGCCTATTTCAGTTTCCGGCAAGGGTTGCCGCTCACGGTGCGTTCCGCCTTGTACCCCCTGATCGGTGAACGGATTTATGGCCCCATTGGCCACGCGGTGGATGTGTTTGCAGTGCTGGGTACCTTGTTTGGTGTCGCCACCTCGTTGGGGCTGGGCGTGATTCAGGTGAATTCCGGGCTCAATTATCTGTTCGATGTGCCCACTGGAGTCGGGGTTCAGGTGTTGCTGATCGCCGGCATCACTGCCCTGGCCACCACCTCCGTGGTGCTGGGGCTGGACGGCGGTATTCGCCGCATTTCGGAACTCAACCTGGTGCTGGCTTTGGTGCTGCTGGGGTTTGTACTGCTGGCGGGGCCAACGGTCTACTTGCTGCAAACCCTGGTGCAAAACACCGGTCATTACCTGTCGAAACTGGTGGACGCCACCTTTCAACTGAACGCTTATGAACCCAAGGGGTGGATGGGCGGCTGGACGCTGTTCTATTGGGGGTGGTGGATCGCCTGGTCACCCTTTGTGGGCATGTTTATCGCCCGTATTTCACGCGGTCGTACCATCCGTGAGTTTGTGATTGGTGTGCTGATGGTGCCCACCGGTTTTACCTTTATGTGGATGACGTTTTTCGGCAACAGTGCGCTGCACCTGGTGTTTGATCAGGGCATGGTGGAATTGGCGCAGGCGGTGTCGGCGGACACCTCGGTGGCCCTGTTCAAATTTTTTGAGCACTTTCCGCTTTCATCACTGGCGTCTTTGTTGGCAACCATTCTGGTGATCACGTTTTTTGTGACGTCATCGGATTCCGGCTCCCTGGTGGTGGACATGCTCACGTCCGGCGCAGGGGAAGGAGACAGCCCGGTATGGCAGCGAATTTTCTGGTCAGTGACAGAAGGCGCCATTGCCGCTGCGTTGTTGCTGGCCGGCGGGCTGGTCGCATTGCAAACGGCCACCATCGCCAGTGCCTTGCCGTTTACGGTGGTAATGCTGTTGATGTGCTGGGGGTTGCTGCGGGCGCTGCGTTTGGAAATTGTCAGAAAGGTCAGCCTGAAAGAGGCAATGCTGGCACCCCGCATTGCCCATAATCCGGTTCCCTGGCAAAAGCGCCTGGCTCGAATCATCAAACACCCGAACCATGAGGAAGTGCTGACCTTTATCGAGCACACGGTAACCCAGGCCATGCAGCAGGTGGCGGCTGAGTTTGAAAAACGCGAACTGCAGGCCAGGGTGAACAACGATGATCAGGATCGTACCTGGCTGGAAGTGGCACACGGCGATGAGATCGATTTTTTCTATTCCGTTCATCTGCGGCCTTACGAGCCACCCAGTTTTGTCATGCGTGATGTGACGCCGCGCCGTAATGAGGCGCTGCGTTATTACCGGGCTGAAGTCTATCTGAAAGAAGGCGGTCAGGATTATGACGTGATGGGTTGGACCATCGATCAACTGATCGCTGACATCATCGATCAGTACGAGAAACACATGCATTTTCTGGATGCGGTGCGATTGGGAAAATCAGAAAGGTAGAATCAAGTGAAGGCAACGTTAACACATGTCGCCCTGCATGCGGTGGACATCAAAGCCAGTGTGGATTTTTATCAGCGTTACTGCGGCATGGAAGTGGTACACGAGCGCGACAATGGCCACATCTGCTGGATGGCGGAAGCGGGTCGGGAAACCGAAATGATTTTTGTGATCATGGGAGGCGGCTCACCGGTGCAGCATGCGGAGCCGGACTACGCGCACCTGGGATTTGCGTTGGCGTCCCGGGCTCAGGTGGATGCCATTGCAGAACTGGCCAGGGCCGAAGGAATCCTGATCTGGCCTCCCCGAGAGGATCCCTATCCGGTTGGGTACTACTGCGGTGTTAAAGACCCATCGGGTAACTATGTGGAATTCAGCTATGGGCAGCCGCTGGGGCCCGGTGCGCCGGAGCATGAGAACCCGCGCTAAAACCCGTGTTCAGCTCAGCCGCTCGAGATCCTTGATGTCGGCCACGTCAAAATGCACCGCCAGAATGTTAAGCAGGGAGCGCAGCGTCAGATTGTCGTAGGCATCGATCAGGTTGTTATTGATCTGTGCCGGTGGATACTCCAGGTGCAGGCCGTATCGGTTTTCTGCCTGCCCCTGGGTGAACAGATACGCGCGCACACCAGGCTCGGCGGGGTGATTCAGATACACGCCATCGGTGTTGAGGGGGAGTGTTTGATCCAGCAGGAAGGCATCGCGGCCCAGATGGTGCTCGATCAGAATCAATGCCTGCTTGACGTGATTGCCTTTGTCCAGAGCCCAGATACTCATGCCCGTCACCCACTGCGGATTTGTGATGAAAATCCTTTTCTGTTTACCACAGCGGGGCCTGTGTTGCCAGCCGGTACCCAGGCCCCGGCTGCAACAGTTGAATCTTTGTTCGACACGCATTGAGTTTGAGATACTTCAATGTTAATAATAGTTCTCATTTGATTTGGCGCAGTAAACCGGGGATGCGGGCATGCTACGAACGTGGTCAGCGATTTTTTTGTTTTTGGCGGGTCATGCTTTCGGTCAGGATGCCACACCGGTGGCGGTGGTATTGCCCAGCCAGAGTGCCGCGGTGAATGAGTTGCGATTGTCGGGCACGGTGGTGGCGGTACAGCGGGCACAGTTGTCGGCGCGGGTGGATGGTGCGGTGGCCAATGTGCTGGTGGATGCCGGTGCCGAAGTGGAGGCCGGGGCGTTACTGCTGCAACTGGATGACAGCCTGCAGCGCTATGAACTGGCGCGCCTGAGCGCCAATGTGGCCTCGGCCCAGGCCACGGTGAACGAGAACCAGCGCTTGGTGGATGAGGCTTTGCGCCTGACCCGGGATAACCATCTGCCCCAGAACGAACTGGCCCTGCGTAAAGCCGCATTGGCAACCTCCCAGGCATTGCTGGATGCGGCCAGCGCCGAACGGCAGGCCCAACAGCAGCGTTTGGACTGGCACGCCATCAAGGCACCCTTCAAGGGGGTGGTGTACCGGCGCATGACGGAACGGGGGGAGTGGGTAACCCGTGGCACGCCGGTGCTGGAACTGGTGGCCACCCAAAATGTGTATCTGGACGTACAGGTGCCGCAGGAGCGTTATGGTGAACTGGCCAGCGGCGCGGAGGTCAGCATACGGCCTGATACCGCACCCGGCAGAGACATTCCGGCACGGATTGCCGCCAGTGTGCCGGTGGCCGATGCGGTGAGCCGCTCTTTCCGCTTGCGGCTGCAGAGCACCGCCGGTGAAACCGCCCTGTTGCCGGGGGCGTCCGCCACCGCCGTATTCACCATCACAAACGCCGACAGGTCGGTGCTTACGTTGCCGCGGGACGCGCTGCTGCGCAATCCCGACGGGAGCTTCAGTGTTTTCACGCTCACAGATAAGGCCGGTCAACTCACTGCCCAGCGGCGTCAGGTTCAATTGGGCCGCACGCTGGGTGACGTCATCGAGGTTACCGGCGGCATCGAGCCGGATGAACAGGTGGTGGTGCGGGGTAATGAGATTTTACGCCACAACCAGCCGGTCAAGTTGGTCAATGAGTCCTGAGCAGGTTGTAGTGTCCTATGTTTGAAGCCAGCATTCGCAAAGGCATTATTGTCAGCGTCACGGTATTGATTCTGTGCGTGCTCGGGGTGGTGTCCGCCTTTCGTATTCCGGTGCAGATGATTCCGGATCTGGAGGTGCGTACCATCAGCGTACGTACCGGGTGGAGTGGCGCCACCCCGCAGGATATAGAAAAGGAAATTCTCATTGAGCAGGAGCGTTATCTGAGCGCGGTGCCCAACTTGCAGCGCATGTTGGCCACCGCCGAGACCGGCCGTGCCTCCATTGAGTTGGAATTCCCTTTTGGTATCGACATCAATCAAACCCTGATTGAAGTGAGTAATGCCCTCAGTCAGGTGTCCTCCTATCCGGAGAACGTGGATCAGCCCCGCTTGTACAGCAGTTCTTTCTCTGAAAACGCGTTCATGTATTTCAGTGTGCTGCCCTTGCAGGACAACCCATTGGGGCTGGATATGGACATGATGTACGATTTTGTGGACGACTATATTCGGCCTCGCATGGAGCGTGTGGAGGGCATATCGGAAGTACAGTTGCGTGGCGGATCCGAACGTCAGATCCAGATTCTGTTCAACCCCGAAAAGCTGGCGCAGCGCGGATTGACGCTGAGCCAGGTTCGTAACCTGATTCGGGCGCGTAATTCCGATACCTCCGCCGGTGATATTGACAGTGGCAAGCGCCGCTACCTGCTGCGCACCGTGGGGCGTTTTTCCGAATTGCGGCAATTGGAAAACCTGATCCTGCTGCAACAGGATAACGCCACGGTGCGCCTGAAGGATGTTGCCACGGTGGTGCTGGATCACTACGAAGTGCGCAGTTATGGCTATCAGGATGGGGAACGGGTGATCCGGTTGGCGGTCAAGCGCGAGGCCGGCTCCAACGTCATCAACATCAAGGAACAGTTGTTGCCATTGGTTGAGACCATGGGCACCGAGCTGCTGGAGCCCAACGGATTGCGTATGGTGTTGCTGGGGGACGATGTCCGCTACGTGCAGGCCTCTATCCGAAACGTGTGGACCAATCTGGCCTTGGGCGCTGCCCTGGCCACCCTGGTGATGTTTCTGTTCTTACGTTCCTTCCGTGCCACCCTGGTGGGTGTGCTCAGCATTCCTATTTGTACCATTGCTGCGTTCCTCGGGCTGTTGGCTTTCGGCCGTACCATCAACGTGATTTCCCTGGCCGGTGTTGCCTTTGCCATCGGCATGACCGTGGATAACACCATCGTGGTGCTGGAAAGTATCGAGCAATCCCGTCGCCGTGGTTTGTCGTTGTTCGATGCGGCATTAACCGGGGTGCGGGAAGTGTGGCCCGCGGTATTGGCGTCATCGCTGACCACCGTGCTGGTTTTTGCACCCATTCTGTTTGTGGAGGAAGAAGCCGGGCAACTGTACTCGGATATTGCCATCGCCATTGCCGCCGCCATCCTGGCATCTCTGCTGGTGGCCATTACGGTGGTGCCCTCGGCCAGTGCCCGCATGGGATTCGGCGGCAAGGCCCAACAGGGGCGGCCCAGTGTCTTGCAGGAGTGGATTCTGGAGCGGGTGGCCTGGTTGATTCACACGGTGCCGCGCCGCGCTGTGACCATGCTGGCGGCACTGGCCTTGACGCTGGGGTTGGCCATCTGGCTGATGCCGGCGGCGGAGTACCTGCCGGAAGGGGAAGAGCCCAAAGCGTTCAGCATGATGATCGCACCGCCGGGATACAACCTGCAGGAAATGGAGAGCATCGGTGCCCAGGTGCGGGCCAGGGTGGCACCGTCATTAAACGCCGATCCCCGGTTGTTTGATGAGGGCGAGATTCCGGTACCGGCCCTGAAGTACGCCTCCATGAGCGTGTCCGCGGATCGGCTCTGGTTTCTATCGGAACCGGTGCGTGAGGATGACATTATTCCGATGATGAATGCGCTCACCAAACTGTTCCGGGAGTATCCCGGCATGCGGGCGTTTTCGTCCCGGGGCTCCATCATTTCCAGCAACGATGGCGGTACCCGGGCAGTGAACCTGGATATTTCGGGGCCCGATCTGGCGCAATTGTACGCCACGGGTGAAAGCGCTTACCGCCGGGCGGAGGCCTTGTTCGATAATCCCCAGATTCAGTCTGAGCCGTCGTCCCTGTCATTGGATCAGCCGCTGGTGGAGGTGCGCCCGAACTGGGAGCGCCTGGCGGAGTTTGGCGTCAGCGCCGATGAATTTGGTTATGCGGTGGCGGCCCTCAGTGATGGTGCCTTTGTTGATGAATTCATTCTTGATGACAACAAGGTGGATATATTCCTGCTCAGTGATGCCGGTCAGAAACGGCAGTTGGAGCACATGAATGATCTGCCGGTGATGACCGCCAGTGGCGGAGTGATGCCCTTGGGGGCGTTGGCCACCTTGCATGAAACCGTCGACAGCGCCCAGTTGCGGCGGGTGGATGGCCACCGCACGGTCACGTTACGCATTATTCCTCCCCGCGCCGTGGCACTGGAGACAGCGGTGGCGCGGGTGGAAAACGAGTTGCTGCCCCGGATGCGGGCCGAAGGTGAAATCGGTGATGGTGTCAGTGTCAGTATTTCCGGTGCGGCTGACCAGCTACAGGCCACTCGCCAGGCATTGACCGATAATTTCGCGGTGGCGTTGGTTTTGATTTACCTGCTGCTGGTGGCGATCTTCAATCACTGGGGGTACCCGCTGGTGATTCTGACCACCATTCCCCTGGGGTTGGCCGGCGGCCTGGTGGGGCTGATCGCGCTCAACGGCGCAGGTGTTTCCCAGCCCTTCGATATGATCACCATGCTGGGCTTTCTGATTCTGCTGGGCACGGTGGTGAACAATCCCATCCTGATTGTGGACCAGACCCGACACAACATGCGGGTGGCGGATCAGTCGGTGGAGCAGGCGGTCATGTCGGCGGTGTCCATGCGGCTCAGGCCGATCCTGATGTCCACCTTCACCACCATTTTTGGACTGGCACCGCTGGTGCTGATCCCCGGCGCCGGCACGGAGCTGTATCGGGGGGTGGGGGTTGTGGTGTTGGCCGGCATCTTCTGCTCCACCATCATTACACTGACGTTTCTGCCCTGTTTTCTTATGTGGGTGCTGCAGCTGCGTGCCCCAAAACCATAGGTTTGGCCACCTCTTCCCGTTTTGCTTTACCCAACAGGGCTTCCACCAGGGTGAGGGCGAACTCAATGGCGGTACCGGGGCCCTGACTGGTGATACAGTGGCGGTCCACCACCGTGGTCGCATCCTGAAACGCACTCAGGGATTGGGTAAAGCCAGGATGCGCTGTGGTGCGAAACCCCTCATCCAAGTGGTGGCCTGCAAATACCAGTGCCGGGCTGGCGCAAATGGCGGCGAACCACTGGCCACTGTCCCGTTGCCGGTTCAGCATCTCGATCAGGGTGGCGCAATCGCGCAGATTTTCAGCCCCCGCCAGGCCGCCGGGTAAGGCGATCAGGTCGTACTGCAGGTGTCGGCAATCCTCGATGTTGATATCCGCCACAATGCGTGTACCGCGGGCGGCCTCGATTTCCAGACGCCCGGCCATGACGCAGGCAACGGTTACCGCCACTTCCGCCCGCCTCAATACGTCGATGATGCAGACTGTCTCGATGTCCTCCGAGCCGTCGGCCACGGGGACTAAAGCCGTTTTTACGGACATGGGGTTCTCCTTACTGGGTGGCACAGCGTCTCTCTGACCTTATCAAATTAATGCCAAGCTGCCCACGTGACAGGAAAGGAACGGCTTCTGCACTGACAAAACGCTGCCGAGTCCGTATCATTCCCCCTGTTTAATCAAGGGCTATACCAACCGGAGGCCAACGCATGAGTGATACCCCCATCCGCCTGACCGAATACAGTCATGGCGCGGGTTGCGGCTGCAAAATCTCACCGCAGGTACTGGACAAGATTCTGGTTTCCAGGCTGACATTGCCGGATTGGCCCCAGCTTCTGGTGGGCAACAGCAGCAAGGACGACGCCGCCGCCTATGACCTGGGGGATGGCCGGGTGGTGCTCAGCACGACGGATTTCTTTATGCCCATTGTGGACGATCCGTTTGATTTTGGCCGCATTGCTGCCACCAATGCCATCAGTGATATTTACGCCATGGGCGGCAATCCCCTGATGGCCATCGCCATACTGGGCTGGCCGGTGAACAGCCTGGGGCCCGAGGTGGCGCAACAGGTGGTGGAGGGTGGCCGGCAGGCCTGTGCCGAGGCCGGTATCCCGCTGGCCGGTGGGCACAGTATTGACGCGCCCGAGCCCATATTCGGTTTGGCGGTTACCGGGCTCAGTGAGCGCGCTGATCTGAAACAGAATAACCAGGCTCAGGCGGGTGACCTGTTGTACCTGACCAAGCCCCTGGGCATCGGCATCCTGACCACGGCCCAGAAACAGAAGAAGCTGCAGCCGCAACACCAACACCTGGCCCGGGATATTATGTGCCAGTTGAACACAGTGGGTGCGCTGGCGGCGCGGCTGGCGGGTGTTACCGCCATGACCGACGTCACCGGCTTTGGCCTGATGGGGCATCTGCTGGAGTTGTGCGAGGGCAGTGGATTGCAGGCCAGCATTCAGGCCCACCGGATTCCGGTGATTCCGGCGGCCCGTGACTATTTACAGCAGGGATGCATCCCCGGCGGCACGACCCGCAACCATGAAAGCTATGGCCATCACCTGGGGCCCATGAGCGTACCCCTGCAGCAACTGCTGTGCGATCCGCAAACCAGTGGCGGCCTGTTGATTGCGGTGCGGCCGGACCAGGCGGCCGCACTGGAGGCACTGTTGCGGGATCAGGGCCTGCCTGCACAGGCCATTGGCACGTTAACCCGGGCCACCGGTGAGCATCGTGTGCAGGTAACGGAAGAGGAAACAGCGTGACGCGCCCGGATGCCAGCCCAGACAGTGGGGATTTTCGCGCCCTCTTTCTCAATGACGTGCCCTTGATCGATACCCGTGCGCCGGTGGAATTCAAACGGGGTGCCTTTCCCACCAGCGTGAATCTGCCGTTAATGACCGATGAGGAACGGGCGCAGGTGGGCACCTGTTACAAGCGGCACGGCCAGGAGGCCGCTATGGAATTGGGCCGTGCATTGGTCACACCGCAACTGCAGCAGCAGCGGGTGAGTGCCTGGGTTGATTTCGCCCAACGCCACCCTGAAGGTTATTTGTATTGCTGGCGTGGCGGTTTGCGCAGTGAAATCTGCCAGCAATGGATGCGGGAAGCCGGCTGTGAGTATCCCCGTATAGGCGGCGGATACAAGGCGTTGCGCCGGTTTCTGCTTGATGAGTTTGAACGGATTTGTCAGCACTATCCCATGCAGTTGCTGGCCGGGCGCACCGGATGCAACAAAACCGCGCTCATTGAGGCCCTGCCGCAGGCGGTGGATCTGGAGGCGCTGGCCCATCACCGGGGTTCCAGTTTTGGCCGCCGCCCCGGTGGCCAGCCATCGCAATTGAACTTTGAAAACCGGGTGGCCGTGGCGCTATTGAAAGCGGAGCAGCAGGCACAGAGTCACCATCTGCCTGTTCTGTTGGAAGACGAAAGCCGGCTGGTGGGGCGTTGTTCATTGCCACCGCCTTTGCTGCAGGCCATGGGCCGTTGCCCGGTGGTGGTGTTGGAAGCTCCCCTGGAAGAACGGATTGAACACAGTTATCGCAATTATATCCTGAATAAGTTGGCGGAGTGGCAGGCGTATCTGGGGGAGGCGGCGGGCTTTGACGCCTTTGCCGATGATCTGACCCAATCCCTGTATCGGGTGCGCAAGCGTTTGGGGGGGGTGCGTTACCGCGAAATCGGTGCCTTGCTGGAGCAGGCCCTGGTTGAGCACCGCCAGGGCAATCCCCTGCGCCATCGCGATTTGATTCGATTGCTGTTGGTCAATTACTACGATCCCATGTACGACTATCAGCTGGCCAAGCGGCAGGATCTGATCGCTTTTCAGGGCAATCGGGAGGCGGTACAGGATTATCTGGGCTGTCAGGCCGCCCACTTCGCGGAGCCGGGGCTCTGGAATTCTACTTCATTTAAACCGGGTTGATTTTTTACGGGAGTGTTTATGTCAAGGTTGTATGGTTTGCTGAAAAGTCTGGTGTGTGTACGGCTGATCTGTAGTTCGTTGTTGTTGCTGGCACTGCCATTGTGGGCGCAGGCGCAAGCGTTTGTGTTCACCGCGATACCGGATCAGGATGAATCCCGGCTGCAGCAACGTTTTGGCAAGGTGGCGGATTATCTCAGTGCCCAACTGGGAGTGGAGGTGCAATACATTCCGGTAAAATCCTATGCCGCCGCCATCACGGCGTTTCGTAATAACCAGGTGCAGTTGGCCTGGTTCGGCGGGCTTTCCGGGGTACAGGCCCGGCGTCTGGTGCCCGGTTCACAGGCGTTGGCCCAGGGCTACGAAGACCAACTCTTTAAAACCTACTTTATTGCCCATCAGGATGCAGGCCTGGAACAGGCTGATGAATTGCCCGCGGCGCTTAAAGGTAAAACCTTTACCTTCGGTTCCAAAGGATCCACTTCCGGGCGTTTGATGCCGGAGTTCTATCTGCGGCAGCAGTTCAAGAGTGCGCCACAGGCGCTGTTTTCCCGGGTGGGTTTTTCCGGCGATCACAGTCGCACCATCGCCCAGGTGCAGTCCGGCGCCTATCAGGTGGGTGCGGTGAATTATGCAGTGTGGGAAAGCGAGTTGGCGGCGGGTAAGATCGATACCAATAAAGTTCAGGTGATCTGGACCACACCCACTTACCCTGATTATCAGTGGACGATTCGCGGCGATGTGGATCAGCACTTTGGTGTGGGGTTTACCGACAACGTGCGCAAGGCGTTACTGGAAATGAACGATGCCGAACTGCTGGCGAGTTTTCCACGGCTGCGTTTCGTCCCCGCCAGTAATGGGGATTACGAACCCATAGAAGCCACTGCCAAAGCGATCGGGTTGCTGGATTGATGACGGCGTCTGCGGAGCTGTTTCAGCTGATCCGGTGCACCTTTCGTTACAGCGGCCCGGAGCAGGGGGAACGCCCGGCTCTGGCCGACATCACCCTCACCATCGGGCCAGGGGAAAAGGTGGCGTTGCTGGGGCCTTCCGGTGCGGGAAAGTCAACCTTGCTGGATCTTTTGTATCAGCAGCAACCCCAGTGCAGCGCTCTGCAACCCCAGGGGGGTGGCCTGGTGGATTTGTTATCGGCTTACCAGAATATTTTTATTGGTGGCCTGGACCGGGTTGGCACTGTGGCCGCCCTGTGGAACCTGGTGCGCCCGCTGGCAGGTCAACGGCAGGCCATCACAGATCTGGCGCAACGGCTGGGTTTGCAGGACAAACTCTGGCATTCGGTGGACCGGCTCTCCGGCGGGCAACGGCAACGGGTGGCCCTGGGGCGCGCCCTGTTCCGGCAGCAGCCGGTGTTTCTGGGGGATGAACCGGTGTCCGCGGTGGATCCGGTGCAGGCGGCGGAGCTGTTAACCTACGTTTTACAACAACATGAAACGGCGGTGGTGTGCTTGCATAACCGGCGCCTGGCACTGGATTTGTTTGATCGGATTGTTGTGCTGCAGGGCGGACGCATTTGTTGTGATGCGCCGGCGGGGGATCTCAGCGCGGAACAACTGGATCACTTTTATCAACAGGACACCTCTCCGCTGAATCCGGTTGCTTGCGGGCATCAAACCGATGGCTGGGTAATCCGCACCTCATGAAGGTATCCACAAAACGTTGGTGGCCGTCGCATTCCAGTGCACGGCGCCTCAATGCCGTTTGTCTGTTGATGATCGGTGCCGCCGTGCTGGCACTGTTGGGCGTGGATTTTCAACGCTATCCGGTGGACCCCTGGCAGGAGCTGTCCCGTATTGGCTGGGGCTTGCTGCTGCCGGGCTGGAGCGAAGCAACAACGCTCATTCAAGCTCTGCTGCAGACGGTGGCGTTCGCCTTGCTGGCGGTGGCTGTGTCCACACCCTTGGGCCTGTTGCTGGCCATGGCCTTTCGTTGGCGTCTGGTGCGAATGCTGTGTGCGGCGCTTCGCTCGGTGCACGAATTGTTTTGGGGCCTTATTTTCATGCAGTTGTTCGGCATCAGCCCACTGACGGGATTGCTGGCGATCATTGTTCCCTTTAGTGGTGTGTTTGCCAAGGTGTTTGCTGAAATCTTTGAGCAGCAATCGCCCTTGCCGGCCCGTGCGGCACCCAAGGGGGCCTCTGTTTTCATACGCACCCTGTACACGTTGATTCCCCAATCCTGGCCGGCGTTGTTAAGTTATACCCGTTATCGCTTTGAGTGTGCCCTGCGCTCCAGCGCCATTCTGGGCTTTATTGGTTTGCCCACTCTGGGGTTTCATCTGGAGACGGCCTTCAAGCAGGGTCAGTACAGTGAAGCCGGCGCTTTGATGTGGGCGTTTCTGTTGCTGATCGCCAGCATCCGCTGGTGGTTGCGCCCGTGGCTGATTGTTCCTTACCTCATTGCCGCCATCTGGCTATTACCGGACACCATCGGGTTCAGTGACGGTGGTTCGTTGTGGCGTTTTGTGAGTGTGGATATCTGGCCCGCCGCACTGCTGGCAGGAGACTGGCACGGCTTGCTGCATTGGTTCAGTGTCATGTTCAGCCAGCAGGTGTGGCCCGGTGTGGTGCAAACCTTGTTACTGACCCAGATTGCCGTGGTGTTGACCGGGTTTATTGTCCTGTTCACCTATCCCTTTGCCTCACGGGCATTGGTGGGGCCGTGGTTGCGTTGGCCCGGGCGCTTTGTGTTGCTGGTGTTGCGTTGCACTCCGGAGATGGTTCTGGCCTTTGTTTTGTTGCTGCTGTTTGGGCCCTCCGGGTTACCGGTGGTGCTGGCGCTGGCTTTGCATAATGGTGGGTTGATCGCGTTTCTGGTGGCCAATGCCAGTGATGCGGCGTTCAGGAGCGGGCAGGCCCGCGCCGATGATCCCCGGGGTCTCACCCGTTATGCTTACATCGAAACCCCGCGGCGCCTGCCGGCGCTGATGGCGTTTTTATTCTACCGCTGGGAGGTGATTCTGCGGGAGAGTGCGATTATGGGCATACTGGGCGTGGCAACACTGGGGTTTTATATTGATTCGGCGTTTGAAGAAATCCGTTACGACCGGGCCTTTCTGCTGATTGTGGTAACCGCGTTGCTGAATATGTTGGTGGACAGTTTATCGCGACGGATGCGCGGGGCATTCAGCCAGCAGACCAACATCACATGATTGTAACCGGGCTGTAGGGGCGGGGCTGCTGCAAGGATGGAAATACCACTATGTGTTGACCCTGATGGCCCGCGAAGAAACTGATCAATGACGAGGTCTTCGTCTAACCCGCAGTTCAATCTTGATACTAAATACGTACGAGCAGATGTATTTGGCCGAGTAACCAAGGCCAACCGGCCGCTCCTCCAGCAGAATTGAATGTCAGCGCAGCCATCGGGCGAGATGGTTATGAAATGCTGTGCGGCGCTTGTAGTGTATTGATAAAACAGAAGTGTATAAGTTTTCTTGTTGACGATGCAAAATCTGTAATCCTGTGCTGCCGGACATGGGGTATCCGATTTTTACAATGGAACCTGCGGGGCTTTAGCTGTCTGAATTTGGTTCGGTGCCGGGCGAGCTAGTCGGTGTAGCGCCTCGACTACGAGCAAGCGAGACCGCACTGTCACCCACGGCAACCCAGAAACAAGCCAGATCCTCTATAAACTCTTCCCGACTGACAGCAACGTCTTGGTCCAGCCATGTCATCACCGCTTCGATTGTTCCGCCGATCAGAAAAGCTGAGCCGACATGTGCAATTGACAGGGGCTCACCCGCCTGGTGGTATTGGATACTGAAGGCGGACAGCACCTGCGCCATTTTTCGGATAACCAACTTACGCTGCACAAGAGCCTGCGGATTCTCGGACGCTGAGGAAAAGAGTAATCGGGTGCGCGCCGGTTCATCCACCATCCAGCTAATACAATGATCAAGCACGTAGCGCGCGAGTGTTGAAGTGTCCAGCCCTTTCTGCCAGCCGCTTTGTGCTGCATTCTGACCGACGCCAATCAGTTCATCTGCAAGCTCATTCACCAGCGCCGCAGCCAATGAATCAAGACTATCAAAGCTTTCATAGAAATAGCGTTTGTTCAGCCCCGCCTCAACGCAGAGTTTGTGGATAGACAGGTTTCGCCAACCCTCAGCGGCAATGATTTCATAAGCCTTACTTAATAATTGTTGTCGCCGAGCGTGAACCCGTGACTCTGCTGATTGCCCCTGAAAAGGGCGAGTAGGATGGGTCATTGGCTAAAATATTCCATTAGATCAGGCAATTATCGTAGCAGTATGAAGTTCAGTCGAGCAAGCATTGACAGGCCGAGATGACTGAATATATAGTTGGTACTGTGCTGTACCAACTATAGACTATAAACGTTCAGATCAGTAGAGGGAGTAACACTATGCAAGCCACGTTAAAACAGGCATCCACCGTTCCGGCGCCAATATCAGACGAGCAACGACTGAAGAATCTCAGGGCGCAAGCCGAGAGCCACCCCGAATTGGCGAAAGAAAATGCCTGGGAGCTGCTCAAAGAGCTGCAAAACGAATCGCAGTTCTATCGCTTACCCTGGTTGTTTGCCCAGGGCAATGGTGACGCAGAAGCACCCAATGGTGACACTGAAGGCATGGTGATGAACCTGCACGGTTCATTCCTGATGCGGACGATTAACAGCGCCGTTATGCTGGGGCAGCTTCTGGGGCGCATGGGTTGGACAGGCAAAACGTTTAATCGAAAAACCGGCACCGGCTACAACCGAATCACCGCCTCTGCTTATATCCCTACCAAGCTTGCTATGCCTCACTACAAGCTGCAAAAGCAGGGTAATGAGTTGCTTGGATTCGATTTCCATCATCGCATTGACAGCTCACCTGTGGCACCTCACCTGAAAGTTCGCGCCATTACTTATGATGAACCGTCATTCAAGAATCCACTGATTCTTCCTAAAGTTCGGGACGAGATCGTGGAAATCGTGCCAGACGTATTTTTGGGTCGGGTGGTGTACAAGGTGAAACACGGCTGGGATATTGTCGGTTACTTCGCCCTTCGTTATCCCTTCGTTCGCTAAGAGGCTGTCGTTTATGTCCATCACTCTGAATGGTGCGGTTGCCTGTGTTACCGGTGGCGGTAGAGGAATCGGCGAGGCGACGGTCAGAGCCCTGGTTGATCACGGGGCACGCGTGGTTATCGGTGACATTGATGCCAAAGCTGCAGAGGCCGTAGCGGCGTCACTCTCAGGTGTAAGAGCAGTAAAACTGGATGTGGCCGACCCCGAGTCGTTCGCAGAATTTTTGAATGTGGCGCGTGAACTGGGGCCGGTGGATTTGCTGGTGAACAATGCCGGTATTATGCGTACCGGCGAGTTCGCCAGCATCGACCTGGCATTGTTGCACCGGGAAATGGCGATTAATACCGGTGGTGTGATCAATGGCATGCGCCTTGTCCTTCCGGAAATGCTGCAACGGGGTTATGGGCATATTGTGAATGTGTCCTCCATGGCGGGAAAAATGACTTGCGCGGGGGCTGCCGTTTACACCGCAAGTAAATTTGCAGTGGCTGGATTATCGCGCTCGGTGCGTGCCGAAATTATGGGTTCGGGCGTGTCCATTACTACGATTATGCCGTCCGCAGTGGATACTGATCTGACGGCCGGTATGAATATTCGTGGAATTCCCAAGGCCAAGCCTTCTGATATCGCGGCAGAGGTTGTCGCATCCTGTGGGCATGGTCAGCCGGAGGTAACCATGCCGAAATGGTTGTTTCCGATTGGTACTATCGAGCAGGCCTTGCCTGAACGAGTGGGTAACTGGATTAAGAAAATGGCAGGTGCACAGGAACGCATAGCACCGGATAATGAACAGACCCGAGAATATCAGGCGCGCGTTTCTCGATCCTAATCAGTGCAATGTGCAAATACTGCCGATACCCGTCTGGGCGGTTTCAGGGCTCCTGAAATCGCCCTGGATGTGAATCTGATCGATTCCCCCACCCAGCATACTGGGATAACCCTTGAGATAATAATCATGACACAAACCGTATTGATTACCGGCTGTTCCAGTGGGATTGGTCGGGAGACGGCAAAACTGTTTCAGCAACAGGGCTGGAATGTGGTGGCCACCATGCGCTCGCCGGAACAAGAGCAAGAGTTGAATCAACTGCAGAACGTAACCTGCCTGAAACTGGATGTGTGTGACGGTGACAGTATCCAGCAGGCTGTGGATCAGGCATTGGAACTATTTGGAGCCGTTGATGTGTTGGTGAACAATGCAGGTTACGGTTTGATTGGTGCCTTTGAAACGCTCTCCCGGGAGCAGATTGAACGCCAATTCCAGACTAACGTGTTTGGCTTGATGGAATTGACACGGGCGTTGTTGCCCCATTTCCGGCAGCGCAACAGTGGCACCATCATCAACATCGCCAGCTTTGCCGGGCGATCCACGGTGCCACTGTACAGCGTTTATCACGCCAGCAAATGGGCCGTTGAAGGCTTTTCGGATTCGCTGGCCTTTGAACTAAGCAGCTTTAATATTCGGGTAAAAATCATTGAACCGGGAACCATTAGAACGGAATTCTGGGGCCGCTCCACTGATCGGGAAAACCAGACCGGTGTCGATGTCTATACTGACTACAGCAATAAGGTTCTTGGATTTATTGATGGCACTGCGGCAAAAATATCGTCGCAACCGCAAGCGGTTGCCAAGGCGATTCTGGCAGCAGCCACCGATGGTCGTAAAAAGCTGCGCTATGTGGTGGGTCACGATGCCCGCTTTACATTGACGGTAAGAAAACTGCTGCCTGACTTTCTCTATAACAATGCCATCGCGATGGTGTTTCATCGCAGGTTGGGATGACGGTATTGCGGGTGGAGTGAAGGGCATCCCTGATAGGCCCGATCTTCGCTCAAGCGATGGGGAAGGATCGCACCACTTCATCACACGCCGATAACCTGATGGTGCCAGCGCGCTTAAGTGCGCTGCACAATGGGCTTTCACTGCGCTCCAAAAAGTTGCACAAATATTTCAAAAAAGCCGGATTGGATACGGTTTAAACGACGCTGCCCGAGCAATGTGCAACGGTGTTGGGTTCGGCATTGATCAAAATACGAACTGCTTTGTCAGCGTGCTTTTCGTGTTGTGTGATTGGGTTCAAAGCTTGCATGTGACTGGTTGCTCAGGGCTGCGGCTAACTGCGAAAAGAGCTTTAAAAGGCTATCAGGAATAACCACTATTCTCGTCTATCAGAGAACAGACACTCCCCCAATTACCATTATGAGCGATTGAAGTGATGAGTGATCGATGTACCGTTTTCCGTTTTATTCTTTTTAGTGCCCTCTTTTTTACCAGTCAGGTTTTCAGCAATCAGGTTAGCGCCCTTACTCGATTCAATCTGATCAATGCCGAGTCCGGCGCTGTGGTGCAATCGAATATCGCACCGTCACAGCAGATTGTGCTGGGTGATGTGTCGGCCTTTAATGTCAGTGTGCAGATTACGGATCTTAAGTACGACCGGATCCATTTCTTCACCTCCAATGGACACAGCCAGACAGAAAGCGTGGCACCCTATGCCCTGTGCGGTGATATCAACGGCCGTTACCTGGATTGTTCCGCCCGGGCCGGTTTTACCAGTGACTTTACGCTTACCGCCCAAGCCTATTCAGGCAATGCCCCGGTGGGCAGTGCCGCTTCCATTCGTGTGTTGGTGCAGCAACCGCAACCGACACCGGTAGCCGACGCCTATTTCGGCTTGGTGGACGCCAACACCAACCAGGTGACGAGTACACTGGCCAGTGGCAGTCAGTTGGCTTTACCCGACAACGCAAAATTCAATGTTAATGTGCGTTTTCTGAATATCACCTACGATCGTGTGCGCTTCACCACCACGGGCGGCGCCGTGCGGGAGGAGGGTGTTTCGCCCTATGCGGCCTGCGGTGATAACAACGGGGATTATTTTAGTTGTTCCGGAGTATCGGGTTTTGCCGGTAATTTCGTGCTGTCGGCACAGGCCTACTCGGGTGGCTCACCGGTTGGCGAGCCCGCCACCTTGTCGGTTGCAAGGGGGGCGTCTGGTGGCGGCTCTGCGCAAGCCACGTTTGGGTTGATTGATGCGGATACGGATGTGCCGTTGGCCTCATTTTTCCCCGGCAGCCAGGTTGTGTTGCAGCAGAACTCGGCGTTCAATTTCAATGTGCAGTTCTCCGGTGTTGCCTATGATCGAGTGAAATTCAATACGTCCAATGGCAGCAGTCGGCAGGAAGGCGCGGCGCCTTACGCGGCATGTGGTGATTACAGCGGCAATTATCTCAGTTGCACTGGGTTTTCCGATGATTTCACCCTCACTGCCCAGGCTTTTTCCGGCACTAAGCCGGTCACCATGCCCGCCACCATAACCGTATTGGTTCGTGACTCGGTTGATGATTTCACCGGCGGCGATCTGCAGCCACCGGTGGTGACAACCCAGTCCGGTAATCAGGTTGTTTCCGAAGGCAGTGACGTGGTCTTGCGTATCTCGGCCATGGGCTCCGGCATTCTCTATCAGTGGTATCGGGATGGGGTGAGCATTCCGGGTGCCACCGCCAATGCGCTGTCATTGAACGACGTCGACAGTGACGATGGTGGCAGTTATTACTGCGTTGCCAGTAATGCCGCCGGTAGTACGCGCAGTGGAACCATCACCGTGAATGTGCTGGCGGTTGCGGGCAGTGCCGATGTGGCGATTTCATGGAGCGCGCCTTCGTCCCGGATGGATGGCAGTTGGTTGAGTCAAACCGAGATCGATACCTACCGAATTTATTATGGGTTAACGTCGGAGTCCGGATACAGCAATATGATCGAAGTGGATGGCAGCAACACCAGAGCGGTGTTGCAGGATCTGACGTTTGGTGAATACAAATTCGCATTATCCACAGTGGACATCAACCGCCTTGAAAGCAGCCTGTCTGAGCTGTATGTGCTCCGTGTGCAGTAACCACGGCTGTCTTCATTGGTTTATCGTGCGTTAATCAGTGATAAGAACTCAGTGCGGGTTGCCTGATTGTCGCGGAATGTACCCAGCATGGCGGAAGTTTTCATTACGGAGTTCTGTTTTTCCACACCGCGCATCATCATGCACATGTGTTGAGCTTCAATCACGACACCCACCCCTGCAGCGTTCACCACATTCTGAATGGTTTCAGCAATCTGGGTGGTGAGCTGCTCCTGGATTTGCAGCCGGCGCGCATACATATCCACAATGCGGGCGATTTTGGATAAGCCCAATACCTTGCCGGAAGGAATGTAGGCGACGTGGGCCCGGCCGATAAACGGCAACAGGTGATGCTCGCACATGGAATAAAGTTCAATGTCTTTCACCACCACCATTTCACTGGCATCCGAGGGGAACAAGGCATCGTTGATGACGTCGTCCAGATTCTGATGATAACCTCGAGTCAAGTACTCGAACGCCTTGGCGGCACGCTCTGGTGTTTTCTCCAGGCCGGGGCGGGATAAGTCCTCGCCAATGGCATTAATAATGGCTGCAAAATTTTCTTTCATTAGCGTAATCTCGGTTGCCTGCTCAGTGTCAGTGGTTAGTGGTTAATGGTGTAAATTCAGCTGGTCCGGCGTGTCGACATCCAGAATAACTCCGGGGTCGGTAACCGGTATTTCCCTGGGGGCGATACCGGTTAAAATCGCCCGTCCACCCCGCTCACCCTGCAAGGATTCAAACGCTGCAAAATGGTCGCGTTGAAAACCCACCGGGTGCCCCCAGCGGCCATTAAAAACCGGTACGACCGCACGGTTGGTTTGCAGTGCCCGGTTAATTTGATTCAGGGTGCCGTGCCGAACCCAGGGCATATCCCCCAGCGCGATCAGCGCGGCATCCCATCCGTTGCTGTGTGCCTGTTGCACGCCCAGTGCCAGGCTATCGCCCATACCTGCGGCTTGATCTGGGTGTGCCCGCTCCGGCAGCACTATCACCTCGGCCCATTGCTGTACCTGCTGGCGCAACCCGGCGGATAACGTTGGGCTCGCCACCACCAATATAGGGGTAGCGAGGGGCGCGTATTGCTGCACCGTATGCAGCAGCATGGGGGTGTCCCCGATCAATGCCTCGCGCTTGTCGCTGCCGAATCGTTCGCCACGGCCGGCCGCCAGGATGATAACACCGGTGTTATTCACCGGGTGCCCTGTGCCTGTGGTGGGTGGCGCAGGGCGGTGCGCCTGATTTCAGTGAGCTCAGCCAAAATAGCGACAGCGATTTCCGGTGCCGTTTTGCTACCGATGGCGAGCCCCACCGGAGCATGCAGACGCGCCAGTTGTTGGGGCGACAGATCCAGTTGCTGCAGTCGTTGCAGGCGTTGGTTGGTGGTTTTGCGGGATCCCAGCGCACCCACGTAAAAATTATTCTGGGTCAGTGCTTCCATCAGCGCCATGTCGTCAATGCGGGGGTCATGGGTGAGGGTGATCACAATGCTAAAAGGATCGTTTCCTTGTTCCCGTACTACATCATCCGGCATGCCATGGATACACAGAACCTCGGTGTCCGGGCCTAACAGATGAGCCTGAAAATCCTCCAGCTTTTGGGCCCGCGGGTCGGTCACCAGCACCCGGTAATCCATCATGGTTGCCATCTGTGCCAGGCTGGCGGCCAGTTGCCCGGCACCAACCAATAGCAGGGTATAGCGCGGGCCATACACCTGGGCACAGTGGTGTTCATCCATGGTGAGGGCCTCGAATTGCGCTACCGGTTCAAGCCACATTCGACCGCTGTTGAGTGCCACCGTGCGTTTTATGCATTTACGCTCATTCAGCCGGTTGTTAATAGTGATGAGATCAGGAAGCGAGGTTTTGTCTATCTTTTCGATCAGCACGGTCAGGTGTCCGCCGCAGGGCAAGCCCAGGCGCGCGTTGTCATCAGCGTTCAAGCCATAGCGTACGGTACAGGGGAGGGTTGTGTACTCTCCCCCCAGGAGCTGTTCCAGCAGCTCCTCTTCCACGCAGCCGCCGGACAGGGACCCCACCACCTGGCCGTGATTGTTGCAGGCCATCAAGGAGCCCACCGGGCGAGGTGATGAGCCATGGGTGGCAACGATGGTACATAACCAGGCGGCGTGGTGTTGTTCCACCCAGCTTTGTAAGGTGTGGAGAACCTGATGATCCAGACTGTGCATAGAACCTGTTGATCCTTTCTCTTCTGTTTCTCTATTTTGAACGGATTTACCCCAGTTGACACCATAATTGGAAATCAAGCACTTGTGAAAGTGTTAATCCGGGCTGACCGCGCTCTGCCTGTCGTTTTCATATGATCAACAGTGGTGTACAATAGCGACATAATAACAAATATTCCGGGGCCCACAAATCATGACCCGACTTAAACTATCCCTCATTGTTGGCAGCGTTGTGGCTGTCCTGCTGGCTGCGGCGGCCGGCGGCTGGTTTTACTACATCATGGCGCCCCAGCCCACCGTGACGCTGCCCGGCCTGTCCTATTCCGTAGCGGAATCCGATATAGACTCTTTGTTGAACTATTCAGAGGCGCGGGCGGTGCTGGAGCGACACGTGCCGGGCCTCACCGGCCTGCGCCAGATCGACGTGGCCCGCCCACTGACACTGGAGGATATTCAGCCCTATTTTCCGCAGATGATTACCGATGGCCGGCTGGCCGCCATTGATGCAGAACTGAGGCAGTTGGAAGGGTCGAATGTGGTGGTTTACACCACCGGTTCCACCCTGGTGGGGGTGATACTGGATGATCCCGAAGCACGGGATATTGTAGACAGCTACCTGCCGGGATTCTCAACGCATCCGGATATCGGCCAGGGGCGCGGCTTTACCCTGAATTTCATGCAGAAATTTGACCGTGAGGCGATTACCGATGCCAAGCTGGAAAAAATAAATGCTGACTTTGAAGCGTTGGCCAGAAAGAGGGCGGGGTTGGAATGAAAAAGCTGACGTTTACGGTCAACGGGCAGGCGCAATCGCTGGATATTGATCCCAGCACGCCACTGTTATGGGTGTTACGGGATCATCTGCAAATGACCGGCACTAAATTCGGTTGCGGCGCCGGCCTGTGTGGCGCCTGCACGGTGCATTTCAACGGTGCCGCCGTGCGCTCCTGTCAGATTCCGGCTGCAGCGGTGGCCGGTGCGGATATCCGCACGATTGAGGGCCTGTCGGAAGCCGGTGATCACATCCTGCAAACCTTGTGGGTGGAGTTGAATGTGCCCCAGTGTGGGTATTGCCAGTCCGGGGTTTTGATGGCCGCAGCAGACCTGCTTAAGCGTACGCCGGATCCCACCGATGAGGAGATCGACGCTCACATCTCCAACCTCTGCCGCTGCGGTACTTATCCACGCATCAAGGTTGCGATTCGGCGGGCGGCACAGGAGCTGAAGGCATGAAACAGAACGTTTTGCAGAAAAAGCATCTGACCCGGCGGCAATTCCTGGTGTCGGCCTCGGCTTTGGCGGGGGGGCTGTCCCTGCGATTGCTGCCGGTTGCCGGCCTGGCGTCCGCCACCGCAGCCGCCCAGGACAACGCAGGGGAGCTGTCGCCCTGGTTGGTGATTCAGCCGGACGATACCGTGGTGGTAACTGTGCCCACTCCGGAAATCGGCAATGGCGCCTCTACGCAGCAGGCCATGAATATTGCCGAAGAACTGGAGTGTGCCTGGAGCAAGGTCCGGGTGGAGTTTGCCTCTTACAGCCGCGAGTATCGCACGCCCGGCAGTTACGCGGTGGGCCTGCAGCCGTTCTTCGGTGGCCACAGTACCGATCACGCCCGCATGCCCTATACCCTGCAACTGGGGGCCAGCGCCCGTGAGCGCCTGAAAATGGCCGCGGCATTGCGTTGGGGTGTGCCGGTTGCCGAGATCACAGCCCGGGACAGTGTGCTGACCCATGTACCCAGTGGCCGTACAGTGCGTTTTGGTGAAGTGGCCCTGGCTGCGGCCGCCGTGCAGTTGGAATCCGAACCTGCACTGAAACCACAGAGTGACTGGCGCCTGTTGGGCAAAGGTAAACCCCACAAACTGCAGCTGCCGGATGTGGTGCGGGGCACAGCCGTTTATGGCATGGATGTGATCTTGCCGAACATGGTGTACGCCGCGGTGCTGCAGTGCCCCGTGCACGGCGGCTTACTGAAAAGCCATGACCCTGATGCGGTACTGGGCATGCCTGGTGTGAAAGCGGTGGTGGTGATTGATCCGGCGGCAACGGTGGGCTCGCCGGTGCCGGCGGACCCTACCTTCGGCTTTGAAGGCTCGCAATGTCACAGTGGCGTTGCGGTGATCGCAGAGCATTACTGGCAGGCGAAAACAGCCCTGGATGCATTGCCGGTGACTTGGGCTCCGGGCCTGGGAACCTTCTGGGAGTCGGAGAAGAAAATCCACCAGCGCCAGGATAAGGTATTGCAAAAGTGGGGTGGCGCGGCACTCACCAAGGCCGGTGATGTGAACGGTGTGCAGGCGGCCACAACGGTTGAAGCCACTTATCGCACGCCGTTTTCTGAGCATGCGGCCATGGAGCCGCTGAACGGCACGGCTCAGTATACCGAGAGCAGCCTGGAGCTTTGGCATCCCACGCAGGACATGCAACAGGCATTCTGGGTGGCGGTGGATGAGTCGGGGCTGGCACCGGAGCACGTGCACTTTCACCAGACCATGGTGGGAGGTGGCTTTGGCCGCCGGGTGATTGGCGATGATGTGCGTACGGTGGTGGCGGTAGCCCGCCAGTACCCCGGAGTGCCGGTAAAGGTCATTTGGTCGCGGGAGGAAACCACGCGCCAGGGATCGTACCGCACCATGCTGGCCGCCCGTTACAAGGCCGGGTTGGACGAGCAGGGGATGCCCCTGTCGCTGCAGAGTGAAACCTGCTTCAGCGGTATGGAGTTAAGCCTGGGTTATACCGACATGGCGTACGCCGCTGCCGGTGCCATCCCCAATGTGCGCATTGCCACCAGCAAACTGCCCTTGCACATTGCCACCGGTGCCTACCGGGCCCCCTGTTACAACTCCCATGCATTCACTGTGGAAACCTTCATTGATGAGTGTGCGGTTGCCGCGGGGATTGATCCGCTGCAATACCGTCTCAGGCTGTTGGCAAACTGGGATCCGGCCTGGTCGGACTGCCTGAGAATTGCAGCGGAAAAAGCCCACTGGGGTCAAGCATTGCCGCCGGGGCAAGGCCGCGGAATTGCCATCAGTAACTGGCCGCATTCAGGATCAAAGCAAGCGGGCTCAACCGTGTGTGCGGTGGCGCGGGTTGAGGTGACCCCCGCAGGCAAGTTGATCGTTCATCAAATCGATTTCACCTTTGATTGCGGGCGGGTTGTCAATCAGGACGCGGTGTTGTCCCAGCTGCAGGGCGGGATTATTTTTGGTTTGAACATGGCGTTGAATGAAGGCTTGACGGTTAGTGATGGCGCTATCGTAGAGGCAAATTTTGACAGCCTGCCCCTACTCAAGATGGGCGACATGCCCGAGATCAATATTCACTTTGATGCGCTCTCCGGCCACGACCGGTTTGCGATTATTGGTGAGGCGCCGGTGGGGCCCATCGGCCCTGCCATCGGTAATGCCATTTTTCAGGCCACCGGCAAACGGGTGCGTTCAACACCGTTTCGCAAACAGGATTTGAGCTGGTCCTGATACGTGTATCAACGGCAAGCGTATCAGCATGGCCGCCTGCCGGGTTGCATTTTTATGATGTTTTTTTGATGCTTCTGTTATGGTTGTTTTTTTATTTGCTGTTGGGGATTTTTGCGCGACCTGGTGAGTCCAATTCATCACAGTAACTCTGACTGCGAAGGTGAATCTACGCCACATGAACGATCAGGTGGCACCAATACGTAGTATTGATGAATATTTTATTTCAATCAACGTAACAAAAGCGACCTGAAAGCTACTCTGTTCTCTCACGAAAAATTCATGAGGATTTCTCCCATGAATTCAACAATTTTTCATATTTCATCGCCATTATTGTGCCCGTCGGTGCAGTGGGGAAGTTGCATTGACACTCATTCCTACTGGGGTGTGCTGGCGCAATACAGCATTCGGCTTGGTAGTTACGAACAAAAAACTGATTTTTGACCGAGGATGTGAATATGAAATTGAAAGCTATTGCAGCTTCCGTTGCGTTGGCTGCCGTGTCTGCTACTGCAAACGCTGCCTGGGAAAACGGTGGTGGAGTGTCTTCTCCTAATGGGGAGTTGATGTTGACTATCTGGAATAATGCTACAGAAACCTCCATGTCTATGGATCTTGGAGTATCCACCGTGGATGCCACCAGCCTGGCCATCGGTACTACCTTTGCACTGGACCAAGGTGGTCTGGATCACATCAGCGCGGCTACTGCCGGTGCTGGCGATCTGTATTTCAACCTAGTAGGTTCAAACGCCGATCAGGCCAATATCGTTAACAATCCTGAGAGCTATTCTCTGTATGCCACCCAGGTGGCTCAGCCTACTCCCACATTTACCTTCGCTACCATGGGTGGTGGGATGTTGGGTCGTGTGTCCAACTACGGTCTACAGTTGCTCAACTACGGTTCTCAGTCAGCCACTTCCACTGAAGAAGATCCTACCATCCTGATGTCAGGTGGAACTCAGTACTCTGGTTTCAATGGCTACTGGGGTACTACCATGGGCGGTATGACCAACCAGGGCGTAGGGGTAATAGACTCCGCTGCCGTGGTCGGTGATTCACTGTATGCCTACAGCTTCCAGTTGTCCGATATCGCGCAGCAGGATTTCACACCTTATGCGGTTCAATCTGCCGGTTACTGGGTTGTGGATCTTGAAAGCTCCACGCTGTCCTACGTGCCGGTTCCGGCCGCAGTATGGCTCTTCGCTTCCGGCGTACTGGGTCTGGCGGGTGTAGCTCGCCGCCGTCGTCAAGCCTGATTCCCATCAGTTAATCCTGTGAGCGGGAGTCAGCCTTCCGGCTGGTTCCCCGGCACAGTAATACTCCCAATTCGACCAAGAGGTTAACATCATGAAATTGAACAAACTGGCGGTTGCAGTAGCAGCCACTGTGGCGTCTCACGCTTACGCGTTGAGCCCAACCACCACACCTGATGCAGTATTCCAGTTGTCAGGTGCCACTGCGGCTGACGTCCAGGTACAAACCTACTACTCCACACTGTGTGATATTTCCACTCAGGATAACTATGAATTTGATGGCTCCGGTACCGATGCAAGTGCCGTATTCTGCACCGTGCCAGCGTCAGCGGGTGTGTTTGCAACTGACCGCAATGTGCTGTTCCACAAGCAGAGCGGTGGTTCTATTGATGGTGTAGCACCCGTTTTCAACGTGACTCCGGTTGAAGCGGTGGATCTGAGCACCTGCACCCAGATATCTGCCAACACCGGAACCGTTGCTGGCGAATATACCTGCACCGGGACTGTACCCGCAGCGGCGATGGTTGGTATTTCTGATGTTGAACCTGAACTGTTCACCATTAGTGATAACAACGAAGCCGGTGTACAGATTAACCTGAACGCTCCCCGTAAGGTGAACACTGTGAACGCGCAAACATTTGGTGTGGTAGCATCCCCCGGTTTGCGTGACGCGTTGCAGGCGGCTCAGGGGCTGTCGGTGGGTTCTGACGAAGTCCAGGATATGCCGTCCATGTCTTCTGATCTGATTGCCAACCTGTTCTCCGGTAAAGTGGCGAACTGGTCGCAGCTGCGTGATGCGGCAGGCCTGGGCATTGATGCCAGTGCCGGTCTCAGCAATGGTGCTGTGAATATTTGTGTGCGCACACCTGGTTCCGGTACCCAGGCCCAGTTCAACGCTTATTATCTGGGTAATCCCTGTAACTACCGTGGCGCGGGCGATTACGGCTATGTGGGTTTCTCCACTGCTGTTGACAGTGACGGCGTAGAAAACAATTCGTCTGTTCCCCTGATCGGTGGTTTGTTCCCGGCTCCAGGTCCTCATATCCACAAAAACGAAGGTTCTTCCGATATGGGTAAATGTGTGACCAACGTTTCTGCAGACGGACGTTGGGCGTTGGGTGTGCAGTCGCTGGAAAAAGTGGACGAAGGTCGTACTGACCGTAACAACTTCAAGTACCTGGCAATCGACGGTGTCGCTCCTACTTTGGAAAACGTGCAGGCCGGCCTGTATCAGAACTGGGCTTCCATGACCATTCAATGGCGTACTGATGTTGTGACGCCGGGCTCCGACGCTGAAGCACTGGCAGAAAAATTTGTTGAGATCGCTCGCAATATTGATGACGTGAAAGACTTTAACCTGGGTCTGCAGACTGATGATGGCAGCACCAACAATGATAACCGTCCTGTGGGTGGCTTCAATACTCCGGAGATTCTGGTTACCGGCGGTGCCGGACCGGTAAACGTGGGCAGCCTGGTGTTTGCCGACAGCACCAACGTTCCTTCTTTCCCGTTTGATGCTTCAAATCCGGTGATGCCGTTTAATAAAGGGCTGACAGGCCAGAGTTCTTGTGCCGTTCCAACCCTGGGTTCTACCGGTATTGATGTGAGTCAGTAATACGGATTAAAGCACAGTAAAAATCCAGTAGTACAACGCCAAGACAGGAGTACCTTAGGGTGCTCCTGTTCTTGCGTTTTCTAACGGTAGAGATAGAAAGCAGATTAGTGAGAGCACTGGACAGTAGTGGGTTTTATGGTGAAGGGGATAATGCGGTTTTGGGCGGTTTGCGTGGTGGTTGTTTCGACTTCCGTTACAGCAGCCGTGCAGTATCTGGATATTTGGGAATACCGTGTACAAGGTAACTCATTGTTGGCTGATGAGCTGATTCAACGGGAGCTCGCTCCGTATCTGGGGGCGGCCAGAACACTTGAGGATGTGGAGCGGGCAGCCAAGGTATTGCAGGAATTGTATAAACGGGCGGGATATCCGGCGGTGTTTGTGGAAATACCGCCACAAACGGTGGTGCAGGGGGTGTTTCGCCTGCAGGTAGTGGAAACCCGGTTACGGCGGCTGCGAGTGTCGGGGGCCGAATATTTCCTGCCGAGTATGATCCGGCAGGCATTGCCTTCATTGCAAACCGGCAATGCCTTGAATCTGCGAGATCTGCAGGAAGATATTCAATATGCCAATGCCCTGAACCCGAATTTGAAACTGCTGCCAATGCTGAAACAGGGCCCCACTGCAAAGACCATTGAGGTTGATCTGGAAGTGGATGATCAGCTGCCCTTGTCGGGTGCGCTAGAGCTGAACGATTACAACTCGGCCAACACAACGGATGCTCGCCTGATTGGTGAGATCCAGTACAGCAATCTATGGCAGAAGCTGCATGATCTGTCTTTTCAGATACAGGTTTCTCCTGAAGACACCGACGAAGTCCAGGTGCTGGCCGGTACCTATGTGTTACCCGTTGGTTTCAAGGGCAACAAGGTGGCGCTCTACGCAGTGCTGTCGGATTCCGATGTGGCAACGGTTGGCAACACACGGGTAGTGGGTGATGGTTTCATTCTAGGCGGTCGTTATATCCACCCTTTTCAGCGTCGGGATACGGGCATCAGTACACTGATATTCGGTTTTGACTATAAGGACTTTGACGAAGCAATCAGCGTGGCCGGTACAGACGATTTGACCACGCCCATTGACTATATGGTGTTAACCAGCCAGTACAGCTCGTTCAATCGCTCCGAACAGTGGGCCGATAATCTGGGGCTGGCGCTGAAATTCGGGGTGCGGGAATTGTTTAATGAGAACGAAGAGTTCAATAACAAGCGTTCCAGGGGAGAACCCAATTTCACCGTTTTGAAACTGGACTATGAACTTAATTATTTTCTGGGGGAGGGTTGGTCGGCGCTGGGAGCTCTGAGTGCACAGTGGAGTTCGACGCCATTGGTGAGTAACGAACAGATGTCGGCTGGCGGTGTGGATACCGTCCGTGGTTACTATGAATCACAGGTGTCTGCCGATATGGGAGCGCGCCTGGGTTTTGAAATAAGCACCCCCAGTTATGCGGGCAAGTTGGGCGAATTATGGGCTTTGACTTTTTTGGAGGGTGCCTATTTGGAAAATACCGATACAGGCATTGAAGAGGAAAGTGAATTCAGGTTGGCCTCGTTCGGAATCGGGGTGCGGGCTCAGTTAAAAAAGCAATGGTTTGTAAATCTGGACGCTGGTTATCCCCTGAAGGACATTGATGAGGTTAAGCAGGGTGATGTTCGGGTCAATGCTAAGTTACGTTACGAATTCTAGGCAGTTTTGCTGCAGGTTATGATTATGTTAAAGCGATTTCTTGTACTGTATTTGGTGATTTATCTGAGTTGGCCGATCAGTTCCCTGTATGCCCGTACCTTACCGGCGCAGATGCAGCAGGCAGTGATCAGCCGTCACATCAAAGTGCCGGCTCCGGCTGCCAATGCGTTGCCCGGAACAGCCAGTGGAGATTTTGTTCGTGCCGGTGCAGCGTCCCTGACACAACAAGACAATACGCTGGTGATCGACCAGGAGACGGCTAAGGTACTGCTGGAGTGGGCTACGTTTGATATTGGATCAGGCAGCACGGTGAAGTTCAATCAGAATCCCGAAGATGTGGCCGTCAACGTAATTCAAGATGCCAGGCCCAGCCGCATATTTGGCAAACTGGTAGCGGATGGTCAGATCTATTTGTTGAACCAGAATGGCGTTATCTTTGGGGAAGGGTCCCAGGTGAATGTACGTGGGATGATCGCCGCTGCGGCAAAACTCAATGGTTACGATGACCTGGCCTCAATCAGTGAGGATCAAAAGCTAACGTTCCTGCAGAACTCGCTACTGGACGTGATTGGTGATGGTAAAGCGCTATTGGTTGTAGACGACGAGGCCATCCGCGAACTCGGTGAAGAAAATCTGCCGCGTATTATCGTGGAAAAAGGTGCGGCCATACACTCCAATGATGCACCAGTGGTGTTGGCGGGGCCGGAAGTGGAGAATTACGGGGATATTCTGGCTTCCAATTCACAGGTGGTGTTGGCAGGTGGCCGCAAAGACTTTTATCTGGCGGTGAGCGATAACGATTATGATTTGCGGGGCTATCTGGTTGAAGTCAACTCCGGTTCAGGCAGTGAGCGGGGTAAGGTGACGAACGCCGGCAGCATCGTTGCCACGCTGGGTAACGTAACCCTGGTTGGCAGCGAGATCATTCAGGCCGGTGAGATCAAGGCGACTTCGGCAGTGGATGTAAACGGTAGTATCCATATTATGGCCCGTGATCAGGCTAAAGAGGTAGGCGATTTTCAGACTCTGGCCCGCAACTCAGCTTACTGGAGTGCCGCCAATTTTGATGTGGCTCGGGAGTCTACCAACCTTAAACCCGATGGTGTGACCAGTAGTGCAGGACTGGTTCCCGATCCTCCGGCGGATCAACAAACCAATCAACGTCCTTCCACCGGTAAAGCCTTTATCGGGCGGGAAGGTGGCAGTGTCACCTTTGCGCCGGGTAGCGTTACGCAGGTTGCGGTTCAGGATCTGGATCACGGTAAACTGACGCCGTTGTTGGTGGATCATGGTGTCGACCCGGTGGCTTTTTACAAACAGTCTGAGGCGCAGCAGATCGCTCAGATAAAGAAATTGGAAAGCGATGCGGAGCGTCAGTTCCGTCTTTCAGACCACGTTAAGTATGCGACCAATCAATCTCTGCAACGTGATTCCCGCCTTCACGTGGCGGGTAAAAGCATTGATCTGCAAGAGAACAGTGTTCTGCGTGCCAAAGGTGCAAAAATTACGGAAGTAAGCGGAACCGGTGCATGGGTGAATGAGGGTGCTGCCATCAGTCTGGTTGCCAAAGAGGATCCGCTGCCGGGCAACGATGTGCGGGAAGCAAACTCAGAGGCCAGTATTACCATTGGTAAAAACGCATTGATCGACGCCTCCGGTACTACTAATACGGTATTGGAGGCGGAACGCAATGTGGTCAGCATGTTTGTTACCTCCAGTGAAGTGAAAGACAACGCGGTTCAGAAAGGGGGCGAGCTGCTGCGCAAGACGGTTGCCGTTGATATCCGCAAGGGTACGCAGCTGTTTGACTGGCGCTCGGCACTGGATACCGTACAGAAGACTGCCAGTGAACGCTCAGCGCAGGGTGGGCGCGTGGTGGTGTCCTCTACCGGCTCTGTTAACTTGGACCAGGGGGCAACGGTGGATGTCTCCGGTGGCAAGGTGACCTACCAGGAAGGCATTGCTGAGACATCCAAAGTCATTGCCAATGGGCGCCTGATGGATATTAGTGAAGCACCGGCCAACGCAACCATCGATGACGTGATTGACCTGCAAAGGTCTTCGGTGATGGATAGCAAATGGGGGGAGCGGGATTCCCATCATGCCGGCACAGTGCTGATGTCTTCCCTGAATTACTATCCAACCTATGAAGAGGGGCACGACGGGGGTTCCATTGATATCGTGGCCAACCGGCAGAGCATTGCAGACGGCATCAATCTGCGGGCGGCGCCCTATATAGGTCTGTATCAGAGGGATGACTTGGGGGCGACCGGCGGATCAGTGCACATTGATGTCGCCGGGTTGAGCGGTACCCAGAACATCTATATTCAGGACGGTATGGCGCTGATTGAAGATGATATGGAAGCGCTTTATCTCAGTGCCGATATCATAGAAAGCAGTGGCGCAGACAGCTTCAGGATTTCCGGTACGCAGTCTATTGTTCTGGAACCCGGTGTGCAGCTGGCATTGGGGCGGAATCAGGGGCTGGAGCTGGGTGCCGGTTACATTCAAATGTTGGGCGATGTGCGCAGTCTGGGAGGGGATGTTGTACTTGATGCGGCAGACTGGGTGGATGTGGCGGGCACCATCGATGTCAGCGGAAATTGGGTTAACCGGCGTCTGGATCAGGTGGAATCAAGCTCCCTGGTATCTGTGCTGGATGCCGGAACCATTGATTTTGCCGCAGGAAAAAGCCTGGTTATAGAGGATGAAGCCCGGTTAAGAGCCAACGCTGGCGCCCGATTGAGTGCTGATGGCAAGCTACAGATAGGACACGCGGGTGAGGTTGCACTGAGATTGACCGATGATGGTCGCCCCGGTGCCAGTAACGCCCCGGATCGACCGGCATTGGACATGCGGGGAAGGGTTGAGGCACTGGATAACCGGCAGGGTGGACAATTTTCGCTGGTGGCCTCGGACATTCGCATTGGGGGTGATGATCCTACCCGTCTATTGGATAGTGGTGGTGCAAACCCCGACACCGTGACCATTGCTAACCAATGGTTTGACCAGTTGCGTGTGGGCAATGTCACGTTGAGTGCCCGGGAGGGTGATATCACGCTGGGCTCGGATGCTGACATCCGCATGCATCAACACGCCTATCGTGAAAGCAACGGCACGGCAGGTACCATCAGTGGGGATTCCATTGCCGGTGCACTGGCGCATTATGAAGTACCGACCTACGAAGCCCTCGCTGGTTCATTGACCCTGCAGGCGGGAAAAACCAATTCCGTTTCCACGAAAGGCTCTGTGGTAGTGGAGCAAGGAGCCACTATTCACGGGTTGTATGGGTCTACGTTGAACCTACACGCGGACGAGGCGATCCTGTTTGATGGTACCTTCCGCTCCAAAGGTGGAGTCTTCAATGCGGTATTGGATCAGTTTGAAACAACGGATGTGCCAAGCATCGGCAACAGTATCTACCTGGGTGAAAATGCAGTGATTGATCTGGCCGCAGATATGATCTCCCGCCCCGGCGTCAATCCCGCTCCTTCCCGCGACTTGATTGCAGCAGGGCAGGTCAACCTGGAATCCAACCTGGGATACGTGCTGGTGGATGAAAGCGCAACCATCAGCTTACAAGGCGGTGTTTTCAGTGGTGTGGAAGACATTCAGGGTGTAACACGTGATGTGAATAGGGCGGCAGCGGCGGGTACCTTTAAACTAAAAGCAGACGGTGGTTTCGTGATGGCGGCGGAAGTGGATTTTGGCGCCGCTGGACAAGGTTATCGGGGGGGCGTGCTGAACTTCGATCTGTCTTCCGGCAGAGGCTACTCAGGTGGTGAACGGCCGCAGGTGCATTCGATCGTACTGGGAGCCGACCGTGGTGATGACCAGAGCAGTGCGTTCAGTTTGCTCAATGACTTGAGCCTGAATGCCGTCAGAAATGCTGACGGGTCTTTCGGAGAATTGAGTAACCTAACGAAAAACCTGGGCTTGATTGCCACCGATAACCTGGAACAAAACCATGTGCGTTCGGCTCGTCTCAATACCGACCGTTACGTGGCCAATAATAACGTTAGTCTCTCCGCCCAGAGTAATATCCGCCTGGCCAGTGATGTTGATGTATCCACATCTGAATCCCTGATCCTGGATTCGGTAGCGCTGGATCTGGCGGATCATCAGTTAAGCCTGAATTCGGCCTACGTCCAGATTGGCGACAGTGATAACCGGTCGCTGTTGACAGATCCCGCGTTAATGCCACAGGGCCTGCCGGGTAACGGTGTGGGAAGGCTTAACATCAATGGGGGTCTGGTGGACCTGTTCGGGGATCTCATTCTGTCGGGTGATGGCCAAGCCCAATTGATGGCGCAGCAGGGGCTTCGGTTGCGCTCGGTATTACTCAATAGCAACGCTTTTGATACCTTGGATGGATTGTTCAATGAATCGCTGTTGAGGGTGAACGGCAGCTTGGACATTGCAACCCCCGTTATCTGGACCGAGTCATACGCCAATGCCACGTTGTATTCGGACGGCGTCATTAATCTCAAGCGCACCGGCAATAATACCGATAGTATTCTGTCGGTAGGATCCACCTTGAAACTGGCAGGGGATGCGATCGCGGTAGACACCCGGGTTGCAGCCAGTTTCGGTGAGATTGTTCTGGATGCAACGGGCACACCGGGGAATGAGACAGCTGCTCATCAGCGCTATGGTCTGGCGTCCGGCGATCTGGTTCTGGGAGAGAATGCCGTGCTTTCGGTTGCGTCCACCGAGAACGTGCCCATGGGTAGAATCAAGGCTGATGGCGTGGAATGGGAGCTGCTGTTCAATTACCAGAACCCCACGGAAATTAACACCATCGACACTAATCCTGTGAACAAGATTGTGAGCCTGAAAGGAAACCGGGTGCTGGCGGATGCCGGCAGTGTGCTGGATGTGTCTGCGGGTGGCAGCGTGTATGGTCGTGAATTCGAAGCGGGCCTTGAAGGCTCGGTGGATATTCTGGCGGATGCCCATTACACCGAGCTGTTTGCCATCGTGCCCACCATGCGCTCAGGTTATGCTGCCTATGATCCGCTGGAATTTCGGGGCAGTGGTCTGAATGAGGAATGGGGTACGCAGTTCCAGGTCAGCGGGTCGCGGCAGATTGGCGATGGCCTCTATACTGTTCTTCCGGCTAACTACGCGTTGCTGCCCGGTGCCTATCTGGTGCGTCCTGATGGCGATCAACTGGTGCGCAGGGGTTATGCGGCGGATAACCTGAATGGTATCGAAGTGGTATCCGGTCGGGTGGTGCATGATGGTGGTCGTGGTGAGTCGCTGTGGACCGGCTTCACACTGGAGGCGGATACAGAACTGAGTAAATACGGCACCTATAACCTGACGTCAGTGGACGATTACTTTGCTGACAGTGACCTGGCGCCCGGGCGCTTACCCGGTGCGAATGGTGGCGTGGGTATTGATGTTATCCAGCAGTTGGACTTTGATGCAATGGTGCGGGGTTCCTCACGTTCCAAAGTCGGCACCTTTGTTGATATTACTTCACCCGGAGACATTCTGGTTGGTGACAATCCGAACCGGTCACTGGAGGATACACTGCAGTTATCGGCTTCGCTGTTTGATCAAATCGGTGCAGGCTCCATCTTACTGGGTGGCAACAGGACCTGGCAGGACGGTGGCTGGGCAATCGATGATGAACGTAATCTCACTAGTGATATCATGGTTGACGATTCGATCTCGGGTGACGAAATTTTACTGGTGTCTGCAGACACCATAAATCTGGGCAGCGCGGTGGAGATCTCGGCCACTGGTACCGCGTCCTATCGTGGTAACGCCTGGGATATCAGTGAAGCGGGCGCTGCCTTGCTCACATCAAATTCGTCGGACAGCCAGTTTCTGCTGGATGATCTCGCAAACATGACGGGGGTGCTGAATCTTGCTTCAGGCAGTCGTATTCAAGGCAGTGGTACCGTGGCGATTGCTCACCGTGGCAGTAATGACAGCGATGAAGAACTTGGACAAGAACGTGGGCAAGGTTTGCTCGCGGGTGTGGTGGATGCGCTAGGCGGGCGCCTACAGGTGTTTGCCAACGAATTGACGCTGGGCGATGCCTCGACTGCTGACGCAAACCTGGATACAGCGATATTGACCACGGCCAGTAACTTGGAGTTGCGATCCGGCGACGTGATGCGATTTGCAAATGATCTGACTCTCGACCTGAATACATTGCAATTGGCTGCCAACAGTGTGGCCGTGGCGGAAAACAGTCGGGTTGAGCTGCGTGCCAATGAGCAGGCGACGATTCAGGCTGGCGCAGGTTCCATCACCAATGGAAGTATAGCGGCGGGATCATCTCTGCTGGTGGCGGCGGATACGCTGAACATTCAAGGCAGCGATGGAGAGCAGGCCGCCGGGATCAGTCTGCTGGCGGAGCAAGTGGAGCTTGGCGGAGGCAATCTGGTCAATCTGACCGGCCGCCTTAGTTTGCGGGCTGGTTCAGGTCAGGGCGGGCTTGTAGTGGATTCTCCATTATTGGGATCACGCCAGGCAGGCGCCCGTATTGAACTTGCAACTGAGGGAGATCTGGTGCTGCGCAACAGTGATGGTCAAGCGGCCATACCTGCGGAGTTGGCGGCGCTGGCGCCCGGTCATAGTATTCGCTTGTTCGGTGATGCTGTTGAACTGGACACAGCCATTGCCAATCGCAGTGGTATCACCACACTGGTTGCAGACAGTGGCCAACTCACTTTGGGCGGGGAGGCGTACATTGACGCCAGTGCGTATCGGCAGACCTTCCTCGACGAAACGATAACCGGGCCAGCGGGAATAATCAGTCTGCGTGCCGCCCAGGATATAACAATCGAGGAAATGAGTGCGTTTGACTATGGTGATGAGGGGCAGAGTGCGAATGATGGGGTACTGGAGATCATTGCCGGCGACAAACTGGATCTGGCGTCAGTGCAGAACCTCAAGCTGGGAAATGGTGGTGTTGATTTACGGATACAGGCGCAACGGTTTGCGCAAGCGCAAACGGACAGCAACGGGCTGTCGGAACTGGATGCCATCACCGGGCTCAATGCAGCTGGTGCCAATGGTGATCTTGAACTGATTCTTACCGGTGTTGGCAGCAATCTGAATCTGTTAGAGGGGCAGCATGACCTGGCTGCTGAGTCATTCTATCTTGCAGCTGCCCGTGGCAGCTTGACGGTTGCCTCTGATCTTGCAGCAGCTAATGCCCAGCATCAATCCGGGCTGTTTGGACAGCAGGGTTTGTCGCTCGGGAACACGGCAAGTATCACCGTCTCTCAGTCTGAAGCTGGTGGTGCTCCCTTGCTATTGCACAGTGGAAACGGTGCATTGGTGGTGTCTGCAGGGGCGCGCTTGAATCTGGAGAGTGGATTGGAGGTGATGCTACCGGCGAGTGCTGCCGGTGTTGGCGATGTGGTGATCAGCAATAATGATGTGATTGGCGCAGCGGGCATCGATGTGTTTGGGGTCAGCACCTTTGCCAGTGATAATGTACCCACCCTGAGCCAGGAACTGCAGAGCAGCCTGGCAGCGCTGGATGGTTTGAGCCCCACTGACTTCATTTCGGTGCAGGCGGGCGTGGATCCGGTTGCGCTACGGTTACGGCCGCAACTGGATATCGTCAGTGATGCTGATCTGGTGATTGGGGAGCCGGGGCAGGCATTGGATTTGATGAGCTATCGCACAGCGACGGGTGATCCCGGACGGGTGTCGTTTCGGGCCCGAGAGGGTATTACTGTTCAGGGGGGTATCAGTGATGGTGTCCGTGGACTGCTGTCGAATTTGAGTCCCGCGGGAATCACTTTTGATTACACCGATGACCTGAATCAGTCTGCGGCCGCCGTGCCGGTATTGGCCGCTGATGAGTCCTCCAGCCTTCAGTTGACCGCCGGTGTTGCCGAGGGGTCAGCGATGAATCGGAGTCTGCGTCTTGGTTCCGCCGACATTCTGCTGCGGAACAACAGCTATGTTCGTACTGGCACCGGTAACATCGATGTGCAGGCGTCCGGTGACCTGCTGCAGGAAGGCACATCCTATATTGCCACCTTGGGACGCAATTTCAAGCTGGATTCTGCCGGGCTTCCCGCTTGGGGCGATCTAGATTACCTGTCCGGTATCACTCCCGGTTCCGACCCATCTCTTTGGTTGTTGTATGGAAAATTCGGTGGCTTTGGTGTGCAGGGTGGCGATATCCGTCTTGCCGTGGGAGGTGATCTGCAAGGCAATAGCGCTGGGATCACCAGCGCGGATTATATGATCCGTTACAACACTGAGGACGATGTGAGTGTACTTGGGATAGATTATAGCAACATCACCTCCTGGTATGCCGCCATAGGTGATTTGCGCGGTGGTGTGAATGCCGTAGGTGGCGGGTCCATTGCTGCGCAGGTTGGTGGGACGGTGTATGCTGCCGGCTTTGCTGCGCCCAGCCAGGGTGTTAGCCAGTCACTGGAGCTTGCCGGTGGTGATATTGACCTGTCCGCCCGGGCGGATGTTAATAACGGTTATTATCACGTTGATAACGGTCGGTTGAAGTTGCTGGTCCGTGGGGCGCTTGCTGACAGCCTGTTTATCGGCTCGGAAGCCGATGCGGAGATTACTACCATCGGGCAGCTGGATTTCGGCGGTATGATCAATACCTTCATGCTGCCGGGGGATCTCAGACAGTCGGCCCAGCCTTTCGTTAATCCGTCGCTGATAGATCAACTGTCCTCTTATTATTTCAAAGGCTACGATTCCAGTTCATTGCAACTGACCAGTGTTGCCGGTGACTTAAACCTATTGGCGGATATGGAATCCAACAGCGGGTTGAAGCGTCATTTTCCACGTTTTTCTTCTGCTTATGAACAGCTGTTGCCAGCTTACTATGTCTTGCCCAGCAGGGTGGGGGTGGCGGCTCTTGCCGGTAGTGTGAACATTGATGAAAGGAATATTCCGCTGGCAACCGGTTCGCTTACATTGTCCACCAATGTGCTCACCCTGTTTCCTTCCACTTCATCCCGTATCAAACTCTATGCTGCAAACGGCATCAAAGCGCGCGCGACTGCGGCGAATGTGAATGAAAGTCTGGAAATCTACCTGCCGGATTTTCTGCCTCAGGATCTGCCTTCCATGGAGAATCCGGTGAATTCCCTGCGCAGCCGGGGACAGGTGGCGGGAATTCTGCTGCCCTATGGTATGAACTCGGATAATCTGCAGTTCAATCATCGCAGTTCCCGGATTGAGCGAGATGAGTCCATTGCCAGCAGGATTGTTTCCCTGTCCGGTGGGATCGGCTCGGAAGACGAAGCCATTATGTTCCGGTTGCCACACCGGGTGGAGGCCTATTCCGGTGCTGACATGACCAATGCCAGTTTCGTTTTGCAGCACAATAACGATAATGATCTCAGCACGATCGTTGCTGCCGGCGACATTCGTTTTACTCTGGATAGTCGGGGTAATAACCTGACCACCACAGGGGGAACTCAGGTGATTCAGGTGGCCGGGCCTGGTGATCTGCTGATGCAGGCTGGTGGCAATGTTGAACTTGGTGCATCCCGTGGCATTCTTTCCATTGCCAATGATGAGAACCGGAATCTGTCTGCCAACGGAGCCTCTCTGCACGTATACGCCGGCCTACGTAACACTCTCTATTCTGATTCCTTCAACCTCGAGGGATACCGTAATCTGGTGGGGGATGGAATTACCAACAACAACGAAATAGCACTGTTCAGATCGCAACTGGGGGCATCTCAGCGGCAGCAGGCCAGCTTCATTGATCTGGCAGAATCCCTGTTGAACAGCGCCGCACCCGATTCGGATAACACGGATTACGACCTCTACCTGATCCTGGCCGAGGTGCTTTCCAGTGCGACCGGTGATCGATATGAGTCTGCCCAGCTTGACCTCAACCTGAGTGCCATGCGCCGTGATTTTGCGGAACTGGAAGTCTCCCTGCAGCAGCGTTTGGCAGTGAACTTTGTTAAGCAGGTGGTGATGAAGCAGCCGGATCGGTTGGTGGTGGGTGCCGGTGATCTATTTACTTTACCGGCCATTGGGGATTCCGGACTGCAATCAGGGGCAGCGCGCAGCAATCTGTTCCGGTCGTACCTGGAAAGCGCGGGCAGTTTTATTGCCTTGGATTACCTGCAGGGAGCCAATAGAACGCAAGATTTTCTGGCCCTGGCGGATAACAGAACGCTGGAACAGGTGGCCCAGTTACCTGCTTGGCAGCAATTGCAGTTGGCGGCCACCGCATTCAACCAATTGGACGCAGGCAAGCAATTGCTGGTGGCTGAGTCCGTTATGTTGCATCACAACGCGGCGGCAGCGGAAGAAGGGGCTGCTGCCGGTAGCGCTGTGTTCAACTTCGAACGGGGTTATGTAGCGCAACGGCAGTTCTTTGGTTCAGACTATGATCTGGCCCTGCGTGGTATGGATCTGAAGTCTGCCATGATTGATATCAGAAGCAAAAGCCCGGGAACACTGCAGAACATGCTGTCGGCGCATGAAGATTTTCGCCGTGGGGTGATTGACCGTGACGCGCTTGACCGTCGCTTGCTGCAGTTAAGTCGCCTGGATTTCAGTGCAATGGATTCGCAGATGGTTGTGGATATTATCCAGGGCACCCAACAGTTGGAAGATTTCAATCTGGGTGGCCCGAGCACCACCGACCTGCAGTCACTGGGAGCATTGCTGGCGTCGTGGCAGCAGGATGCTGGCGTTGATTTTGCCTTTCCTGCCGGGGTGGCCGGAGGGGGCAATATTGATATGCGGTTCTCAACCATCCAGACCCGTTCCGGTGGCGACATAGGCCTGTTTACGCCTGCCGGCAGTACCGATGTGGGCGTATCGCAATCCCTGGTGGATGCCCTGGGCTTCGACAAAAGCAATGGGGAACTGGGTGTTTTCTCGTTGGCCAAGGGCAACATCAGTGCCGTGGTGGCGGATGCCTTCAATGTCAATGAATCCCGTGTGATTCCTGCGGCCGGGGGGGATATCAACCTGTGGTCGGTGTTTGGTGATATTGACGCCGGGCGTGGCGCCAAGACTGCAGTGGCGGCACCAGCCACCACCTTCACAGTGCATCCGGAAACCGCCGCTGTGACCTTCATCGTACCTCCGACGGTGGCCGGTAGTGGTATTCAGACGCGCTCCAGCCGGGTGGCCTCTAGCGCTAAACCCTCCAACACAGAACGTTATTTCAGTATCGCCGAAGGCGTAGGGTCCATTGCTCTGGCCACCCCGCTGGGCATCGTTGATGCCGGTGAAGCTGGTATTCAATCGGCCGGTGACCTGTTTCTGGGGGCTGCTAAAGTCAGCGGGGCAGATAACATCAGTGTGGGGGGCATATCAACCGGGGTACCCACCGCCACCAGTATCAGTGCCGATGTGGGGGGGCTGGGCTCAGCGGTTGACGCTGCCACCAATTCTATCCAGGAAAGTGCTGAGAAGGCGGCTGCTGAACAAGCCAGGCAGAATGCGGCTTTCGTCACCATCGAGCTGCTCTGACAGGGGGCCGGGCCCTCAGCCAATTAAACTTTACGCAATTAAATGACAGCCTGTAACCGTTTTGTTACAGGCTGCTGTTTAAATTGGGCGCTCGAAAATGCGGGGGATTGTATGCGTTCGATCGTGCTGATGTTACTGATGATGATGCTACCGGGAATGGCTTCTGCCTGGTGGAATGACGAATGGCCCTATAGGGTTGGATTTACCGTGGATACCAGTGTGTTGGCGACAACACCAGTGGCCGATAGTGACGGTGTTCCATTGCTGGTTCGGCTACACTCTGCCAATTTTGAAGACTTTTTTCTGGTGAAGGAAGATCTGTCGGATATCCGCTTTGTTGCCCAGGACGACAAAACACCTCTCAAGTTTCATGTGGAATCATTCGATTTACTGAACCAGCTGGCATTCATCTGGGTTAAGCTGCCCCTGACTCAGGCTGTGGGGGATGCTCCGCGAAAAATATGGATGTACTACGGTAATTCGCAGGCGGTGGCTGCGCAGGATGCGGCGGGTACCTATGGGGTGGACAAAGTCGCGGTGTATCACTTTAACCCCGGGAATCCCAGCCCGCAGGATGTTTCGGCCTATCAGAATTCAAATGTGTCCGGTGATGGACTGGTGGTGCCGGCTTCATTGATCGCCGGGGGGTTGTCCCTGAGCGGACCGGGGGCATGGACTATTGCCCAATCGCCAACGCTGGCGGTGGAATCTGAACGTGGCCATAGTTGGTCCGCGTGGGTAAAGCCGCTTCCCATCGACCCGGTGTCAACGCAGAAAGCAACCATACTGATTCAGACCGATGGTGACAACGCGCTTGAGCTGGCGTTACGGGGTAATGTACCTGAGGTGAATCTGACTACTGGTGAACTGAATGTTAGCGTGAGTTCATCCCAGCCTTTGGCAATGGAGCAATGGCAACACATTGCGGTGATTGTTACACCGGAAAAGCTAAGTCTTCTGGTGGGGGGAGAGCTGGCTGCCAGTCACGCATTACCTTCGGCGTTGTCACTGCAAGGCCCATTGACCATAGGGTCTGCTGAAGACAGTGCTCCGGGTTTTGTTGGTGAGTTGGATGAATTACAGATCGAACGGTCAGCCGTACCTTTCCCGTTTATGCAATTTGCCGCCCGTACCCAGGGAATGTTAAGCACCGCGGTGACCGCCGGCAAAGCCGAGCAACTTGGCAATGCAGCAGGCACATCTTACTTCATCACCATTTTTCAGAGCACCGGTGATGAAGGTTGGACGGTCATATTCCTGCTGACGGTTATGGCGGTGATCAGTTGGGGAGTTATGGTGTTTAAGGCGTTGTTTATTGGCCGCGCAAAGAAAGACAATGACGCTTTTCTGGCACAGTATAGACAGTTGGACAATCAGCACTTCGATGCGCTGGATGTAGCCAATGATGACTCCGCAAACGTGGCCAGTGAATCTCAGGTGCTGTCATTGTTCGGGAAACATGATCACTTTCAATCATCGCCTCTGTACCACATTTATCATCGCGCGATTACAGAAGTGCGTAACCGTCTGAGTAGCACTCGGACCCAACATCGATCTCTCAGTGCTGATGCCAACCGGGATGCACCCTCCTATCTGAATGATAGTGCGATCAACGCTATTCGATCAGGTTTGGAAGCCTATGTAGTGAGGGAAATACAGGCGCTGAATCGAAACATGGTGTTGTTGACTATCGCCGTTTCTGGCGGCCCCTTCCTTGGACTGCTGGGAACCGTGTTGGGTGTCATGATCACCTTTGCTGCCATTGCTGCCAGTGGTGATGTCAACATTGCCGCCATAGCACCGGGGGTGGCCGCTGCCTTGCTCACCACTGTCGCCGGGCTGGTGGTGGCCATTCCAGCTTTGTTTGGCTACAACTGGCTGGCAACCCGCATTAAGGAAATGGTGGCGGACATGCATATGTTCACTGATGAGCTGGTCACACGGTTGGCTGAACAGTACAGCGAGTAATGCTATGAAATACCTTGATGACAGTAAAATCTATGATGAGGTCAACGTCACACCCATGCTGGATCTATCCTACGTGTTGTTGGTGATCTTTATCATTCTTACTACGGCAACCGTGCAGGGTATTAAGGTCAACCTGCCTAAGGCCAGCGCTGCGCCCAGTTTGGCGGAATCCAAAACCAAGGCCATTACCATCACCGAAGACGGCACCCTGTATCTGGATACGTATCCGGTCAGCATGGGGGAGCTGGAGTCTCTTTTACAACAGTACAAAGCCGTAACTCCGGACCTGCCTGTCATTATCAAGGCCGATGCCACAATTCAATATCAACGTGTGGTTGATGTGCTGGATCTGGTGGGGCGACTTGAAATTCATCAGTTAGGCCTGGTTACCAAGAATGTGGTCAAGTGACGTGCTCACAACTCCTGTCTGGTTAGTATGAAAAAACGTTTTGCTAAGCATCTTCCGCTATTGGTTGGAGCACTACTGGTATTGCTTTTGGTGGTCGTGGGTTATTACCTGGTGTCCGGCCTGAAGGATCAGGGTGAACCGAAAAAAGTAATCCAGCAAATTACGGTGATTAAGCCACCCACGCCACCTCCGGAGCCGCCACCACCACCGGAAGAAGAACCGGAACCGGTGGAGGAGGAATTGGAGGAAGAGGTTCCCGATGATCCGGAGCCTTTACCGGACCAGCCGTCCGATCAACCGGCAGGAGACGATCTGGGGTTGGATGCTGAGGGGGTTGCCGGTGGAGACTCTTTTGGACTGACAGCACGTAAAGGCGGAAGAGGTTTGCTCAGTGGTGGTGGGTTTGGCGCTTACTTGAAGCAAGAACTGAATAAAGCAGTGACCGCTGATGCAGAGCTCAGGTATCTGGATTACGTGGCTGTGGTGAGCCTGGATCTGGGGGAAAACGGCCAGTTTAACAATATCCATATCGCTCTTGAGCAGGGGTCGCAGCGGGCTAAAGAATTGTTGTTGGCGCTGTTTTCCGCAATGGGTGGGCTTGGGCGGCCGGTACCGCTGGAAGAAAGAGAGAAGGTGTTCAGATTACGAATCAGCTCAGAGCTGTAGGCTGTAAAGAGACGAAGATTATGAATGGAATGATTCTGTGTAAAATTCGCGGTTCACTATTGATGTTTGCTTTGGTGTTGCCGCTGCATTGTACCAGCTTACAGGCAGGTGAACTTACCGGCACTGATCTGCTGAACCTGATGCTGGACAACGGCATTATTACCAAAGCGCAGGCACAGACGCTGGTTGATCAGGTGCACCAACGACGGGGGGGAGCTCCGGCCAATGAGAGAGGGATCCAGGCAGACGATATATTAACGTTGTTGCGGGAAGAGAAACTCATTAGCGAGCAGAGCTATCTGAAAATGCAGGAGCGCTTACGGCAACGCCAGGCTGCGATCAAGCAAGGTAAAGGCAGAGAACCTGCCCCAGACGATGTCAGAGTACCTTTCCTCCCTGATTATATTCGCCGCGATTTGCAGCAATCCATCTCCCAACAAGTGGAAGTGGAAGTAGTGGATAAGGTCAAAGAAGAAGCGGTGCGCACAGCCCGTATTTATGGTTGGGGCATCAAGGATTCCCCTTCCTGGGTGCACAAAGTCAAACTTTCTGGTGATGGTCGTCTCCGCTATCAATCTGATATGTTTCCCGATGACAATGCTTTATATGGCTACCCTGATTATGTTGGCATCAATGCCAGTGGCGAGGAGATGTATGACAATGTCAATGACACCCGTAACCGCTTCCTGGCGCGCTTTCGTATTATGTTGAAAGCACAACCCACAGATCGGATTGAAGTGGGAATGAGGCTGACCACAGGCAATGAAGGTAATCCAGTATCCAGCAACCAGACGCTGGGGGGCTTTTCCTCCAAATGGGACGCCAACTTTGACCTGGGTTATCTGAAATACACGTCTTTGGAGGAGCAAGTGGAGTTGATTGGAGGGCGCTTCCAAACTCCGTTTCTGCATACGGATCTGGTTTTTGACAGTGATATGACCTTTGAAGGCATTGGCGGCAGCTACTATTTTATGCGCGAAACCTCACCATTCAGCGACACCAACAATTGGGATCCCTATATTAGGCTGGGCCTGTTCCCCATTCAGGAAATTCATCGGAATATTGCCAACCTGAGTGAAGATGCGGCGCAGATAGTGTCCGAAGTCAATGATCGTGACAAGTACTTGTATGCGGCGCAGATTGGTACAGACTACCAGTTTGTTAGTACCAATAAATTGTCCATGGCCTTATCTTACTATCATTATGATCAAACAGAAGGCAAGAGAAACCCATATCAGGGAACAGAAGCAAGCTACTCAACTGCATCACCGTTCTACCAGGTGGGCAATTCGGTCTATAACATCAACCATCCTAACGATGAACCTTTTCTGGGATTGGCAGCCAGTTATAAATTACTGAATGCTACTGTCGAATACCAGATGGCTGACTTCTTTCCCACCTATGTATTTCTGCAAGCGGACTATGTAAAGAATATAGCCTTTGATCAGAAGGAGGTTTCTGCACTGGTGGGTACGGAATTACCGGAGCGTGATACCGGTTACCAACTTTCGATCGCCGCGGGAACGGCAACGCTGGACTATATTCGAGACTGGCGTGTGACCTTTACCTATCGCCACTTGGAAGGAGATGCTGTACTGGATGCGTTCTCCGATTCTGATTTTTTGCTCGGTGGGACTGATGCGGAAGGTTACATCATTGAGGCGCAGTACGCCTTGTATGATGATACCGTTGCCTCGCTTAAGTGGATCAGTGCCGATTCCATTGATGTGGACCCGGGGGATGCCCTGTTTAACATCAGTGTCGATACTCTGCAACTGAGTTTGCAAGCTGCATTTTAGTTTCGGGGCAGCGCCCAATATGATTAGTAGCGCGTGAAAAATCTGTTAATGTGAGGTAATTCCATGAACCAGAGTTCTATCGTTCGCTGGGCCATCATGATGCTTTGTTTGTCTGTGATGGCATGTACTGTTACAGGGCCAGGTGGGAATCGTAAGTTGAGCCGAGAGGGTGAGGTATTTGCCCGGTTGGACCAACTGAGGGAGCAACTTCGAAAAACTGGATCGATGGAGCCAAGCCTTGCGTCGAGTACTGAAAGCCAGTTGCTTGCCAGTCAAACCCTGTTGGGGCTGGGAGATTTCTACTTTCTGCAGGGTATGCAATTTTACAATGCGATGCGCGCTGATCAAACTGATGTCGGAAATTATGAGCATGCCAAGCAGAGCCTGCAACTCAGTGTTCGATACTATAAGGCGTTAAAGGAAGAGTGGCTGCAGGCCCAGAGCACCTATATGTTAGCACTCACAAACATGCGGGCCGGTAAGCCGGACAATACCTGTGAATTCTATGATAGAACGCTCAGTTTACTGAGCCATCCCCGGGGTGAGATCAGAGAGTTTGCATACAGCAAAGAGCGTTTTACGAGTGCGCAGGACTATGTCAAAGGTGTGCTTGGTGAAGCCTGTGGAATCTATCGAGCGCAACAGGCTGTAGCAAAAAATTCACGATAATTGTGTACGTGTGAGTGTTACCGTGGACGAGGCTACGTGATCCGAAGGGACTATCGATTTTGTGCGCTGACACAAGGGGGGGAATATGCATAAATTTGCAATGATCATGGGTGTGTCTGCTTTGTTGTTCTGTAGTTCGGTGCAGGCAGAAGATCGTGCGCTGCAGAATGCCTTGGCCAAGGCCCAGTATATGCTGCGTCAGATTACTGCGGAAAAACAGGGCCTGGAACGCCAGCTGCACGACAAAGAGGAACAACTTGAACTTCTTAAACAAGAATCGGAATCCAAGCTTGCAGCCAGGGAAAAAGCATCGGCCAAGCTGGGTGATAAACTGGCGCTATATAACGAGAAATACTCGGAGCTGCAGGCCCGTTATCTGGATTTATTGAGTGTGCTTAGACAGCAGCAGGCTGATAACGAATCCCTGGACAAGGCGTTGGCTGTACAGAAGAATCAATTCGAGCAATGCCGGAACCACAACCTTGATCTTTATTCAATTAATAATGAGATTCTGGGAAAGTATAAGGATAAGGGCTTCTGGGATGTATTGCATGCCAGTGAGCCGCTTACCGGATTCAAACAGGTTGAAGTGGAAAATATCATACAGCATTATCGTTTCCGAAATGAAGATCATTTGGTTAATGATTCCCCGGGTTCTGAGAACGCTCTGGACTCTGAAAAGATAGTGAATAACTGAAACCGATAGTAAATTCCCAATCCCGCCACCAGTCAGAAGTCCTGAATCCTCCTGCTTATATACCTTAATTAAGTTGTTGCTGTAATCAAGCTCTGATTCAGTTGGAGCTTGATGTATTCCGTGCTTGTGGTATCAGGGTAAATCTGTCTGCAATGCGTTATGGATTCGTCATATTGTGCCCATCAATCTGTAATCAATTCGTATCCTAAGATTCACCACAAAGTGATTCCGTTTTGGTAATTTATGCATGCGGTTGGTGTGCTTTGTTGGGGGTAGTAACAACCAGAAAATGCAGACAATTAATGATGTTTAGTGCAACTTGGGACCACGAAAATGAGTCAAAAAAGAACAGTTTCATTACGGTTAAATGAGTCAGATCTAGCCAAATTGAAAGAGATATCGACGCGTCTTGGGGTTAAGGAATCGGATCTATTACGCTTTACGGTAAAGCAGTCGTTGTCGAAATTAATGGCGTTTCGTGACAAGGATGCCAAAGGCGTAGACCTGATTCCGGCCCTTATCGAGTGTGGTAGTGAGCTGACACATTATCTCGAGCTGGACAGTTCTGATCTGGAGCGTATCGTGAACAGCGATTTGCTGGATCAGCATAAAAAAGTAGATCCAGAAGACCTTGATATCCTCGTGTCCGCTGGGCTTGGTGCCCCGTATATGACGTATAAGAACAATGCTTTGCGTCGTGTTAGCTCACACAACAACAGGATGATTAGTTCATTGCGTGACTATTTGTATGAGAAATATCTCAATATCGGCACGCTGGAAAAAATCTCACAAGGTGACAATTCAAAGGACAATTGTAGTGATAGTCGTAGCAAATTCATGACAATAGGAGACAAAGATTATGCTATTTCATAAGTGCGTGAATGCGGCCATGGGGCTTGGTTTGTTGGCTTATTCTGCCTGCGCATCGGCTGTTATGGTTGATGTGGCGGACTGTTGTGGCCTGTCTGATCAGGGCGGCATTTCCGTCATTAAGGCCCACAACGCGTATGGTGCAACTATTGGCAAATCAAGTATATCGTTAGTGCAGCCAGATTTGGCTGAAAACAGTAACATAGTCTACGAAAGTGTTGAGTTTGTTGATGACTACAGTTATCAGATCGTTCAACTGGACAATCTTGAGTTGGGATCTTATCAGTTAACTTTGACCGACTTTGAGTTTCCTGATCCGCTTGCAAAGGTGGGTGTGAACCTGGTAACGGCAACTGCAAGTATTGCCGACCTGATATTGAGTGATAACGGTCAGCTGCAGAAATCCATCCTGTTTGATATTAGCGCGGAAGATTCGTACTACCTTTCCATGTTTGGACGATCTAACAGCATTGCCGCACTGGGACTGTATGGGGTTGAGCTAAAAATGATATCACCAGTACCGCTGCCTCTGTCTGCCGTGTATCTCGGATCCGGTTTGGTGTTGTTGTGGCTGCGAAAGCGTAGACGATTTATCAGATAAGGTTGGCCTGGGGAGGTTTCCGCAGGATCATGGCTGGCTTGTTACATGGAGCTGAAAGCTAACTGAAACAAAAGGTTCATGTTCCGCAGGTAAATTAGGCTGACCAGTTTGTTGTTAAATCTGTTGGAAAACGGTAAGTGGTCTGGTTGTGCCTAAATCTATTTCTGTATTGTGTACGTTTCTGCTCATGATGTCTGCTTTCACCCATGGCTTGGCTGAAGGTGATGGCGGGCATCCGTTTCAAGGTTATCTACTGCAGCCTGGTGATGTAATGCAGGTATCCGTGTGGAAGGAACCGGATCTTTCACGGGATTTGGTTGTATCTCCTGATGGCTATATTTCGTTACCGCTGGTGGGCATGATTGCCGTCACCGGAAAATCAGTCAAGGGGCTGAATGACGAGATCACACTGAGGTTGTCTGAGTATATTCCCGACCCCAGTGTTACTGTCTCTCTGCTGAAGGCAGCCGGTAATCTCTACTATGTGGTTGGTAAGGTAAACCGACCGGGTCAGTATCCCATGCTAGGCCCCACCAGTGTGCTGCAGGCTCTGAGTATGGCCGGTGGCATGACAACCTTCGCCAGTGAAAATCAAGTTAAAATCATCCGCCCGGGGCAGGATGAAGCCATTCCCTTTCGTTACGATGATATGGCAGATGGTGAGAATCTTGAGCAGAACGTAATCCTGAAAAGTGGTGACGTGGTTCTGGTTCCTTGATGCTAAAAGCCGGTTTTTTATTGAGTTGGATGTCACTGCTCTGTGCAGGGGCCGTGGCCGGCAGTAATCAGTTTGATTACGATGTTGGCGTGTTTGGACTGAGTGACGATAACTACGGTCTGCGGCAGCCGCAGAAAAATGATGTATTAGGTGGGCAGATTCAATTGCAGGGCGACTACCAATACAAAGGTCTTGCCGGTCATGTTGGTGTGCGTGGTCGTGTGGTGGAAGAAAGCTTAAATACCGAGAATGTGGATGAGAACGATATTATTCTATTGGCCTTGAATGCTGGCCGTCAGTCAGATATTAGCGATCTGTCTGCCAGCGTATCGGCAATACAGGATACCACGTTGGCGGATGACGCGTTGAGTCAGGGAGGTGGTCGTATCGATGTGGACCGAAAACGTTACCGAGCATCGGGGACAGGGCAGCGTTACTTTTCATCTACCATTGGCGCTGGCTTTAACCTAACCACTGAGCAGGTTCGTTTCAATGAGGTTCCTGCCCAGCTTAACGAATACGATTACAGCACTGCCAGTTCCAATGCGTTCTGGCTAAGCAGTGCCGTGATGAAAATATACGGTAACTTTTCCTTCAGTGTTGTGGACTATCGGGATAATTTTCGGCCAGAGCTGTTTCGCTCGCAGTTATTGCTGCCGGACAAAACGGAAATAAAGAGCGGTGGTGTTGGGTTTGACTGGGCAATGTCGGAAAATCTGAAATTGGACACGTATTTGGGTTATCGCCAGACAGAATACAGATCGCGACTCTATTTTACAGACGGATTATGGATATACAAACTGGATAACGAGCAGGAAGGTAATGGCTTGGTGAGTAATATCACCCTTAACTATAAGGGCGAGAGAGCTGATGTTGGTATGGCCTACTTTCGTTCCGTTGAGCCTAACTCATCTGGATCACTTATTGATGAGAAGCGAATTACGCTGAGCTTGGATGCCGAATTTTCAGCGGTATTCAGCTTAACGTTCGATACCTTTGCCAGTCAGCAGCGAAGTGATGTGAACCAGATCAGCAGGGATAACATTGATGTAATATATGCTTCACTGGGCACTGCATGGAGAGTGAGTAAAACGCTGCATCTGAATGGATATTACCGCTATCTTTATCGAAAATATGTGGTCAATAACGTCGACACTGAATCAAACCGGATTCAAGTCGGCGTACAGTGGTCTCCAGACATACTGCAATGGTGAAGAAAGCATAATTACGGTGAACCCGAATTACAGGTGCTATTTTTGTGAATGCGAACAAAGACACACAGCTTGATACTGAAGAGTTGATTGGAATGATCAAGCGTCGGGGGCGGCCGGCGTTGGTCGCTTTCATGCTGGTGGTGATCCTCAGTGTGGTCTATGCGATTTTTGCCCCGCCGACATTTCGTTCGGAATCCACCATATTGATTGAGCAACAGGAAATTCCCAAAGATCTGGTGCGTTCAACAGTCACCAGTTTTGCCGATCAGCGAATTCAAATGATAATACAGCGGGTCATGACGTACTCGAAATTGGTTGAACTAATAAAGAAATACGATTTGTATGCGAAAGAGCGGGAGAGCGAACCACTGGAGAGCGTTGTTAATGATATGCGTGATGATATTCATCACCGAATGATCAGCGCTGATGTGGTTGACCCGCGTAGCGGGCGGCCGGTGGAGGCCACCATTGCGTTTAATATCGGCTATGAAAGCCGGTTCGCCAAGACGTCCCAACTGGTGGCTAACGAACTTACATCACTGTTCTTGAGCGAGAATATCAAAACCCGACAGGAGATGGCGGACAACGCAGAATCGTTCTTCGCGGATGAAGTGCAAAGACTCAAGATAAAAAGCGCAGAGCTGGAATCACGATTGGCGGAGTTTAAGGAGAAAAATTTTCGCAAGCTACCGGAGCTGACACCATTAAATATGAATCTGATGGATCGAACAGAGCGAGAGTACTTCGAAACCAACCGCCAGATACAGGCGTTGGAGGAGCGTCGAATATACCTTGAATCCAATTTATCTCAACAGGACCCTCAGCCCGCCCTGGTTGGTAAGGGTCAAGAAGCGGCATTAACCCCTACGGCTAGGGCTAGGTTGTTGCAGAACCAATATGTGACGCTGTTGGCAACCTATTCCGAAAGCCATCCTGATGTCATCCGTACCAAACGAGAACTTGAAAACCTGATCGGAGATGACGAATTTCCCAATGAACGAACGTTTGTTAAGCGTCAACTGGAAATATACAGTGCAGAGTTGACCGGATTGCGCCAGCGTTACGGTGTTTCCCATCCGGATGTGGCCAGATTGCAGGCGCTGGTCGATTCTTTCCAGCACAAGCTGGCTGTGGTTCCGGAAGTGGAACAACAGGATATGGAATCCGCCAGTAATCCATCCTATGTTCAATTGGCCACCGCACTAAAAAGTGTGAGGTTGGAACTGGAGTCGATGAAGGCAACACGGGATAAGTTGAAAGCCAAACTCCATGATCTGGAGATGGCGATCATTGAAGCACCGATGGTGGAAAAGGAATATCTGGAGCTGACCCGTGATTATGAAAATACCACCCGAAAGTACCAGGAGCTCAGAGCAAAGCAGTCGGAAGCGGGTTTGGCACGCACCCTGGAGCAGGAAAGCAAGGGTGAACGCTTCACGTTAATACAACCGCCTCTGATGCCTGAACGGCCCATCAGTCCTAACCGCATTCTTATCCTCATTGCCGGATTTATTGTCGCTATTGTTATTGCTGTGGGTGTGATAATTGTTTTGGAGAAAATGGATCCAACCTTCTACTCAGCCAGGGTAGTTACACAACTACTGGGTAAAGCTCCTTTGGTGACGGTTCAACACATTCGTACACCGCGCGAAGTCGCAATAACGCGCCGTAGCAGGGTTGTGATGGCAGGTGGGTTGATGCTGGCCTGCCTTGGTGTTGCCATAATTACACATATTGCGTGGATGCCTCTGGATGTACTTTGGTATGTGGCACTGAGGAAAATAGGTTAATCGGTGGGAGAAGAGCATGAATAATACATTTGGTCCGGCTCTGGAATCCGGACCGTCCAGCTGGGAGCCGGCGATGCAGAAAACCCAGATGTCGCATCGTTATCAGTTTACCGAGATACATCAGGTGGATCAGGCTTGGTTCAAAAGCAACCGGCTGTTGGGGCCAGGTGCCGATCAGGATACTATTCATGCGTATAAGCTACTGCGTACCCAGATACTTAAGACCATGTACCAGAATAACTGGAACAGCATTGGTATCATCGGTGCGCGGTCGGGTCAGGGTGCCACCTTGACCGCGATAAACCTGGCCATTAGTATTGCACTGGAACACAGCCGCACAGTATTGTTGGCGGATTTTAACCTGCGCCAGCCATCCATTCACACCTATTTCAATTATTGTCCGGAGTTCGGTATTGGCGACTACCTAAACGATAAGGCGGACGTGCTTGATATGTTGTTCACCCCCGGTATTGATAGCCTGGTGGTGTTGCCGGGGCGGGAGCGCATCATTCACTCATCGGAGTTTCTTACCACGCCGCGGATGAGTAATCTGGTGCAAGAGATGAAAGGGCGGTATGCCCAGAGAATTATCATATTTGATCTTCCCCCGATACTGGAAACCGATGATGCCGTGGCCTTTATGGACCAGTACGATGCAGGCTTGTTGATTATTGAAGAGGGGGTGACCCGGAAATCCGATATGCGCAGAATATCTGAGTTGCTGGGCGATAAACCCATATTGGGTGCAGTTTTAAATAATGCGAAGTAGCGTATGATCAAAGTTGCGATTGGACTTTGCTGGTTAATGCTGTTTTACACGGAGCCTTTAGTGGCGGAGCCCCTTCATCCTGAACAGGTTGGCCTGATTGTTAATGATGTGGACCCGCAAAGTCTTGCTGTGGCGAAGTATTATAAGACCGCCAGAGGGATTCCGGACGAGAATGTCATCTATATCAGCTTTCATAGCAATGGCGGTGAAGTTTCGGAGGAGGATTTCAAAACGCTGCGGAGAATAATTGTCGCCAACACGTTGCCTCGAATTAAGGCCTATGCCGTGACCTGGACCGAGCCATATCGTGTTGGATGCATGTCTGTGACTAGTGCTTTGAGTCTGGGCGTGGATCAGCGATTGTGTGCAAATGACTGCAGTACGACTTTGGTATCACCACTATATCATAATGGTGGCAATGAAATGCTGGAATCAACCATCGTGGTATCCATGATGCTGGCTGGCCAGTCGGAGAGAGACGTTAAAAAGTTAATTGACCGTGGCCGCCGCGCGGATGGCAGTTTCCCCCAAGGGGATGCCTATTTGCTTCGGACCAAAGATGCAAGGCGCAACGTCAGAGCGGCCGCTTATCGAAGCCGTTTTGAGGATTATGAATCCAGGTACAATGATCTGCATTTCATGGAAACTCAGTTTTTGACAGGTCAGCCCAGAGTGATGTTCTATTTTACCGGGTTACATGTAGTGCCTTATCTTGGAACAAATCGTTTCCTACCTGGTGCAGTGGCAGATCATCTTACGTCTGCAGGCGGCATGCTCACGGACAGCTATCAGATGAGCGCGTTAAGATGGCTGGAAGCCGGCGCCACTGCCAGTTATGGAACAGTGGTTGAGCCTTGCAACGATGTGGGTAAGTTTCCAGATCCCGTGAAGCTGATCAAGTCGGTTGAGGCAGGTGAATCACTGGTGACCGCCTATTGGCGCAGTGTAAAGATGCCAGGGCAAGGCGTATTTGTTGGCGACCCGATGGCTGCACCCTACGGTAAAAAATCGATCGATCCGCCTCAGGTGCCTTGATCGGATTTGTTTTGACTCGCTAGTTGGAAGCAGATGTAGCGGGAATCTTATTGTCGGCTGCAGTCAGATCGATGATATTGATGGTCGCTGCAATCACGCTGCACTGTTCAAATTGCGATAAAAAATGGCGGCGGCTGTTGGTTGCCAGGGTCTGATAGTGTTGTTGGCTGGAGAATATAGACTGGATCGCCTGGTTGAGGGCTTGCTGATTGCCGGGTTTGACCAGGTATCCGTTCCTGCCATCAACGACAATCTCCCGGCAGCCTGCGGTGTCAAATGCGATCAGTGGCAAGCCGGTGGCTGCGGCCTCTACTAATATACGGGGTACCCCTTCGCCATACATGGAAGGTAGAACAACAAGATCGACGCTGCGTAACAGCGGAGCCATGTCCTCTATATGACCTAGCAGGGTAATGTTGGTGTGACAGAGTTGGTCAAGATCTTCCTGTTGCAGAGATTCAGGATTGCCCGGATCAGGTTGGCCTGCAATACAGAATTCATAGGCTTCACCCAGTTGCTTCGCTGCGCCAATAAAGTAGTCAATTCCTTTGGATCTTAATAGACGCGAAGCAAATAGTACGCGCTTGTTACCGCTGCATGATGGATACGGGGATGTTGGGGTGAGAGTGTGTGATTGACGCGCCAACCACGATGCGGAGGGTTGGAAGCGGGAGCCGTCCACACCGGAGCCTTTGATCAAATGCAATTGCCCAGGTGAAATGATTCCGTTGTTTAAGAAGAATGTCTGATCGTCAGGGTTTTGTACGATGCAGTGGGAGTGACGGCCCGCAAGGGAATGCTTCATCAAGAATCTTACCGCTGGTTTCAATAGCTTCATTGCCCAATGCCGGGAGCTGAAAACCGAGCCCATCCCCGCTACCGTATTAACCCTGCGATGCAGGCCAGCCAAGCGCGCGGCAATGGATCCATGGACAACGCATTTAATGGTAAAGTTGAAAATTACGTTAGGTTTGAGGCCTTTAAGTAGATGAGACAGGCGTAGAATCAGTGCCAGCTCTTGCAACGGATTAAGGCTACGGCGATTCATTCTGAGTTCAATAACTGTGAACCCCTGATCGCGAAGTGACGCGATGTACCTGTCTTTTGGGGCAATCAGAATGACATGCCAGCCTCGTTCAACAAGCGCGTGGGCTAAGGGCAAACGAAAGTTATAGAGGTACCAGGCGGTATTGGCGAACAGTACAATTTTTTTCATACTACTGTGATCAAATAGAGGCTTACCGTACCGTTAAGCAGGCAAAGCGGCGAATTGAAACACCTATTAAAGCGAAAGATGATTGCGAAATGATTAACACCTATTACCCTGGTCAGAGGGAGCTGAATCTGCGTTCTGATATTGCCGCAGAGAACCCACTGTATATTTACACACACCCAGACTATATGTTGTATTCCAACTCCGTCACCGCATTGCTGAGTGATGACAGGGTGCGGGTTAAGGTGTCCAGTTCAGGGTTATCATTTTTGCTGCAAAGCGGCGTCGTGCCGCCGCCGGCCACCATCTACCAGAATGTATATGTGTTGGGGTTTGGTGACAGCCTTAAAGTAACTACTGAGAAAGGGCGTGTGGTCACTCACTTCCATCATAAGTTCCCTTTTCGTCGAAACCAGCGAACCGAGGCGCCGCCGGTAAGTACAGACAAAGAGGATATATTCTCATTACTGTCTGCGGCGATGGCTGAGCGGCTAAAGGTGGGAAGGCCAAGTTTTCTGTTTCACAGTGCAGGAAAAGACAGCAATATGTTGGCATGTGCCGCCGCTGAGGCTGGTTGGCAGGATAGAATTACCTTGCTTACCCATCATTCCAATGGGGGTAATGACGAAAGTGAGATCAGTGAATCCATTGCCAGAAAGTTGGGATTTCGTCATCAGGTACTGGAGGAGGTTGATCGACTGGGGGAAAGCGAGAAGTCGGCTATAGAAAGTTTCTTCATTAATGCACCATTCCCCGGTATCGACCCGGTGACCTTGGCCTATCCGCTGTATACTCTGCAGGTGGAGGGCTTAATATCAGGCTCCAATATCATCGACGGCGGTGGCAATGACTGCTACCTCTTTATTCCACCCAGTATGAAAGACTACCGCATGTTGCCCATATTGAACTACAGTTCCCGGCTGGCGTGGTTACGTTATCTGACGGCATCGGAGAGCAGATTGGCTCCGTTACTGAAAACGCCCGCCGAACATTATGGAATGAGCGGCCTGAGCACAAGGGATGCACTGAGGATATATCCGGCAGGGGAGGCGGTTTATGATCATTGGCGCCGAATTTCGGATCAGCGGAGCGAATTGGATGCGGTTGAACATAAAACGGATATTCATGCCGGTATAACAGCTGCTGAGCTGCATATCCGCAAGGTACGTTCATTTAGTGACGCCTTCAATCATAATCTGGTGCTGCCGTTTTCCAGCTCCAGCGTTGCCAGCTATTTTTCCCGTCTGCCTGAGAAAGCGCTATTTGACACTGCATCCGGGAAGAATAAGCTGATTTTTCGGAGTATTCTAAAGGAGCATATTGGTCTGGATAGCGATAAAATCGGCAAAATGGGTTATAGCTACAATTTTACATCAGTTATCAATATGAACCGTAAATTGATACTGGAAACCATCCTGACCAGCTCATTGTGGAATACCGCAGCTGTCAATAAGTTGCTTGAGCGCTGTTATGCTACCGCCAATTCTAGACACAAGTACGCCAGAATGTTGGCCCGCAACATATACCGCCTCTATTTGATTTCTGGTTGGTATCAGCACTGTAAGTATCTCGATCACGAATAAACCGGTAATGAGTTGGTCATTATGCTGACATATCCATGCTTCATGCTTGCGTCGGAATGGATCAAAATCTCATACTATTAGGCATTACATCCAGCCTGCTCATTGTATTTGGTGCAGTAGGCACCCTGTTTCGTTATCGGACAAACGAAATCTTGTACCTGGCTGACTGGTTTGTGGCTGCGTTGGTAGGGTATGGTGGTTTCGCCATGCTGACGTTTATAGGCTATCTGGCTGCCAATCCGGATGCCAGATTGCTCGTTTCAGAGCACAGCACCCTTGCGTGGATCTATCCTGTGCTGTGCTGCCTGGTCATTGTCGGCACCTGGTTGTCAATATGGGCATTCAATCCAGCCGACAAACTCAATCCCTTGAATCAACACTGGGCGATTGTTCCACCATTGATGCGATATCAAATAGTGGCTGTGGCGATGCTAGTGATCGGGCTGGTGAGCTATTGGCTCTACGCCCGATCCTATGGAGGCTTTTCGCAGTTGTTGGCGCAGGCTGCAGGTATTCGAGCGGGGTTGGTTGATGTAGGAGATAACCCGTATACATTTCTTAAGCGTTTTGGTGGCTTTGTTTTCTTCTCTGTGTTGATCTTCTCTGGAATAATACTGACCAAAAGCAAAGGGGCACTACATTCTGTTCTAAGTTGGAGTGGTTTTTCGATCTCATTTGCGGTGTCACTGTTCATACTTTACAGCTGGGAAGGGCGGCTCGGTCTGGTGATGTTTTTATTGATTGTTCCGCTTGGTTATCTTCTCCATAAAAGCGGTCCATCTCTAAAGACCCTGAGAAGGTCGCTACTGCTTGTTATCATTCCGGCAATTGTTTTACCCGCCAGTAGCGCTATATGGGGGAAATCATCCAACTTGGAAAATGTTGGGGCCTTTTTTGTAAAAGAACTTTCGTACCCTGTTGTGTCGCTCACCAGGGCCCATGAGACTAACAGCCTAAGATACATGAAGGATATTCTGGCTGCCCCGGCCTATCTCTTTCCCACACGTGTCTGGCAGGGCATGCTGGGATTGGATACGGCCACCGATGTCAATACCAGAAATATAATCGGCGTTAGTAAAGGGGAGCGGGGTTCAACGACGGCGGCACCGGTGGATATCGTAACATTCTCATTCATGCAGGCACATTATCTTGGCGCAGTGATCGTCGGATTTCTGATTGGGGCCGTGCTGTGCAGGCTGGATGTGTTTATCGCCCGGCATTTTTATGGTGGAACACGGGCGATGTTACTGAGTTACTCAGTGCTTTTTGTTGCAACCAACACCGTACTCTACGGAGACCCGAAGCACATAATCGTCCGCAACTTCCACTTTATTATTGGTATCGTGTTGCTTTGGTGGTTGGCAAGACGAGATACGAAAACGTCACATGCAACGACCCTTCAGAGTAATCCAATTCATGCCCCTGCTCGACTGGACAATTCTATTCGCATTAACTACGTTCTATATACCGATTCACACGTGGATACACAGGCAGAAAAGCAGTTTAATTTTGTGTAATAGGTGTCGGTAGTCCGAACGATATGCAGTCATACTTGAACACGAGTTGTGCAATATGATTATTTTATCTCGATACTGCAGTGTCTTATGGGTAGTGCTTGCAATGTTGGGGGGATATTCGGTGCCTGTTGTTGCAGAAATATGTCACGATAGTGACAGCCGAAAAGCCACCTACATCGGTCTGCACAATTTGCTCGAAGGAACCGATCGCCGCTGGTACACCATCATACCACTGAATAGAGATCTTAGCTTTTACAATTCCAGAAAAGCCCTGTTAGTGGCCGAAAATATAGTGATGCTCCAGATGCCGTCCGGAGGCTGGAGAAAAAATGTCAGCCCCGAGTGCAGTTTGCTTACCCAAGATGACGCACAACGGCTGTTTGATACGGCGGCAGATCATTTCTATCCTCAAATACAGCAGTATCATCATAATGTCAGTACCTTGGACAACAACGCAACCCATTCCCACATCCGGTTCCTGATGCGGGTCAATCAATATTACCCACGTGACGAGTTTGAATTGGCGATTATCAGGGGGCTGGAATACATTCTGGACGCACAATACAGCTTTGGTGGCTGGCCGCAAAACTATCCTAATTTAAGTAGCTACGGAAAATACGTAACCTTTAATGATGGTGCCATGGTTGGGGCCATGACAGCCTTATCTGATGCGATGGAAGGTGCATATGATTATCTGTCTGAACCACTATTGGTACGATGTGAACGCGCTTATGACAGAGGGATGCAATATATTCTCAATGCGCAGATTGAAGTCAATGGTTTTCCCACTGGGTGGGCTCAACAATATCTGCCTGACACCCAGTATACGCCGGCACAGGGGCGTATTTATGAGCTGCCTGCCATCTCAACCAAGGAAACAATAGGCATAATAAAGCTCTTATTGCGTGACAAGAGCCCGTCACTGAAGATGAAGACGGCTGTCAATTCTGCAATCAATTGGTTGCGCTGGGCAAAGATTGAAAACGTCGAAGTGAGAAAAGTGTATAACGATAGATGGGATCAGATCTTTACGCTTTACTATACGGAAGACCCTGCCGGACAGCCTGACTATCATAGATTTGATGGTGGCCGGTTTGGTTATGACAAAGTGGTGGTACGAGATTCAAAGGCAGAACCGATCTGGGCACAATTCTACAGCATCAAAACAGCTCAACCATTGTTTTCCGGGTGGGATGGGATAGCGAAATCGAATCTGGCAGACATAGACTATGAGCGACGGGTTAGCTATGGTTGGTATATTTCCGAAAGAAAAGTTAACCACATAAATAATCGTCAGTATCAGGATGTTTCAGTACCAGACTTTGTACCGCCAGAGTGAAGTAAAAATAATGCCTCTTTACTCTTAATCAAAAGCGTAGTCGAACAATTTTATTTCTTCTTGGTAGATCGTTGAAATCAGATCTCGGTTAGCCTGATCGTAGGCGTCGCGATAATCCGCTCCATCGCCTTTTGTCTTATGAGGGAGATCAGGCGTTTCAATTCCTATTTTGTTGCATATAGTGCCGAAATCCGCATTGAGATTCTCGAATCGGCCGATGTAGTCCATGTCAACTCTGCCGGTGTAATCTGTTATCCAATAGAGTTGAGAACGGAGCATGCCTCTGCCGGCATGTTGATGTAAAAATTCATGAAATGAGATATCGCTTTGCCCAGCTGCTCCTTTATGGAGCGGATCACGTATATAATTACGATACCATGAGTAGGCCCTGGCCCACGGGTTTCTTACAATGGTGAATTTAAAGTAGTCCTGGTATTGGCGAGGGCTGACCTGAATTTTGTTATTGGGATTGCTCACGTTGGGGGAAAGGTGATGTTTAAACCGGCGCCCGACTTCGAACAGATTTCCACGTTCATGGAGTCGATGCAGGTTGCTGAAGGCTGGCTGCAGCATGCGCAGGCTGCGATGATCCTGTCCACCTCTGCCGCGATGGGAGTCCAGGTGCCCGAAAACCTGTTCGATGCTGGTGCCAGCGCATTTTGGAATGTGGATAAAGATGAACCGATGCTCGTGGGAAATCATGGAATGAGCTTTCTGAAGGGTGAATTTCTAAATGGCCGCTGGTAGAGTTCACGCCAACGAGTTGCAATAATGTCCAAGTCAAAATTTTGGACTATATGGGAGCGGGCGTATTCGCCAAAATATTGTCGATCACACTCTGGTAGATTCATTAGCTCTGCCATTTTATCTGCGAGCAATGTTGGGTTCTGTGGCGGGGCCAGGTAACCGTTGCTTCCCTCCACCACCAGATCGCTGTTACCACCCACATTAGTCACAACGGCCGGCAGGGAGCAGCTGAGTGCTTCAAGCAATACGATGGGCAATCCTTCCCAAGCCGATCCCAGTACGAATCCATCCGCCATGCTGTACCATTCCATCAGATCATTGCGGTTTCCCAGCAGAGTGACCCTGTCATCCAGGCCCAAGGATGTCACTCGAGAGGAAACGGAACGTTGTTCCGGGCCATCTCCCACAATATACAGCTTAGGTTTAGCACGATGTTCTGCTATTTGACTGAATGCCTGCAGTAAATTAGGTAGATCTTTCTGAGTTGTGAGACTACCGACATACAGCCAGATGAAGTTATCTGTTGAATTCATCTTTTTGCGATATACCCGCCTTGCAGTCTGGTCGCGGCGGAATGCGTTTGTGTCGATGCCATTTTCAACCAGCTCACATGCATGATTTCGTACCAATCCATCAACATTGTATCGGTCAACGGCAGCACGACTCACATTAGTGGTTACATCGCAGAATTTGTCGGTGATACGATACATCCAGTCACGAAACCTGCTGCCTTCCCGTATGTTGTGGGCGGTGGACACGAACAGGGCACGTCTCCAGGTAATATAAATAAGCCGTGTGAGTATGTTGGAATGGTACATATGTGAATGCACAATGTCCGGGCGGTATTGTACAATGGCTTTGCGTAACCTGATTAGCGCCACTGGCAGCTGGTAAGATTCATCGAAATCCACACACTGAAAGTCCAAATCGGCCTGCTTTACCTTGTCCAGAAAATATGGCTCTGGCATGTTCAGGGTGATGATCTTGATGGCGTGCCCCAGATTTCTCTGGCGATCAGCAATCGCCAGGAGCTGGAATTCTGCGCCACCGTACTCCAGCTTTTTTATCACGTATAAAATTCTCACGGGGTACTCAGGCTCAAAGTTGAAACCAGAATCTGGTATTGATCAACGATAGGTCGGAGGCCGAAAGTGCCTGCGCAATGCGCCATTGCCCTTTTGTTTCTCAATGTAGTGGTGGGCGAAAAGCGTGATTGAATGACGTTACGCATCACGATGCTCAGTCGGTCCGAGGAACGGGTAGGAACCAGTTCACCCAATGTGCCATTGTTTAGGATTTCTCTTGAGCCTCCGGAACAGTCAGTGGAGATGACCGGGGTGCCCAACGCCATAGCCTGGATCAAGGTATTTGGCAGGCCCTCCCACAGAGAACTGAGTACAAACAAATCTGCCTGTTTCATGTAACAAAATGGGTTGTTGACGAATCCCGGCAGATCTACATGCTCTGCTATTCCAAGTGCGCGGGCCTGTTGCATCAGGTTCGCTCTTTCCTCACCTTCACCAAGAATAATCAACCTAGCTACCAGATGTTGTCTCAGTTTGGCAAACGCATCTATCAGGGTTGGGAAGTCCTTTTGTCGGCACAATCTACCGGCTGCAACGATGACGGGCACAGTGTGGCTTTTAAGCCAGGGATGGGTTACGGCGCTTTCAGCGTGCTTAAACATGAGATCGGATACGACGGGATTGTGAATAATTTGGACCCGGTAAGGATCAATGCCTGCGTGGGTGATAAGATCCTTTCGAGTATCTTCGGACACTGCAACAATTGCGTCTGCGCGGGGGTATAGCCATTTCATCAGAAACGGCATACACCGCTCTTTCAGATTGTTGTCCTCCATCAGTTGTGTGCCAATGGTATTGGCCTCCCTGACGATCAACCTAAACGAATGGGGTGACATCAGTTTTGCGGTCACAGCCAAAAGGTTTACATGACGCATGGTGGAAAGAAGCGCCTCTGGTTGTCTTCGCCTGATATGCTTCAGCAGCGGAACCAGGCACCGGCTCAGCCTGTGGTTCCTAAGATCAATCAGATTCACACTGGCAGGAACATCATTTATATAGGCACCTTCAGCCTTACACAAAACCAAATCCACTTCATGACCTCTCTCAGCCAGTTCAGTAGCGATGGTCAACATAACTCTTTCTGCACCACCGCCGCGTAACGATGGTAGTAAGATGGAGATTCTCTGCATGGTGCGGCTAAATAGCCGCATAAACGGCTATCCTGTTACGTGTGTAATTGTGATAGGCCCGCAGTATAGTGTGACTTGGTTGCAAAATTGTGGCTGCTCGTGGCTGACCTTTTTTGTCATCGGGTTCGTTGATTTGATTGGTTTAGTTGATAGAGTGCAACACTACCCAATCCCATTAGCATGCGGCTTGTTACCACCACAGCCAGGCAAGCGATGTAACCGAACTGGGGCACTGATACCAACAGGCTCAATAGCCCCACCAGGGAAACGGCCACACTCAAATTCCTGGCCAGGTGATCCAAGCCTTGCAACATCAAGTAGTTGACGCCAAACGTGGTGTACAGGTAGACAAATGTGATTGAAATGGATAGCACCTGAAGGCAGATAACCAGCTCCTTACGGGTTGAGTCAAAGGCAAATTCCGCGATAGAGTGGGAGAAGGAAACAACGAGGGCTGTAAACAGTATCCCGAGGCCAAGCATAACCTGACTGTATAGGCGGTGATGTTGTATATTGCGCGCCAGTATTGGTAAAACCGCGGATGAGATTACCTGGCCGATGGTTACGGTTACCTCGATGAGTTTCAGTGCGGCACTGTAGGCACCGACCACCAGATCGCTTGAATAGAGCCCTAACACAAACACGGATGCGTTCTTGTAAAGGTTGGGTGCGAATTGTGCGATAAAAATGTCACGGCCATTTTTGATTGTCTGTCGGATCGATCCCAGGGGAACGGCAATCAGACGCAATTTGAGCTGTTTATGTAATACAAATAACGCAAGCAGTAATGCGATTAATGCGCATACCATATTAATCAAAGCCACTCGGATAACATGACTTTGATCCTGCACCAGACAGATGAGAAGAACCAGAAACAGTAACCGTGTGGACAAAAAGATCCAGGTGAGCATAGGCATGTGTTCGGTGCCCTGGAATGCCCATACGGGAACCATTGCTTGCATAGCAAGATACAAGCCACAGTATATGAAAAGATAGCTGTCTCGGCTAAATTCCGGAATCATGAAAACGATTAGAAGATAGACGGCAAATCCCACCAAAGCCAATAAAAAGGTACTATAGAAGTAAGTCGAGTAGCAGATATTGAGTTTCCGGTGATTACCCTGAATGCGCGCGATCTGGCGAGTTGCCGTTATGGTGAATCCATATTGTATGGTGACCGCGAGAAACTGAGCTAATGCAAGGGCAAAATTCAGGCTGCCGTAGCCCTCAAGACCCAGTGTTCTGACCAGATAGGGTAGGGTGACCAACGGAATCAAAAAGTTGCCGCCTTTAATGGCGCCAAACGCGGTCATATTTTTCAGCAACCGGAGATAAGAGGGCGTACTCATTTACGAGTGTGGGCGCATTTTGATTGTAGATAGGTAAGAGCGTACAGTGCCGGAATCAGGGTAAATGGCATTAAGGACGCCTGATAGCGAAACCCGGTAATGATGAGAAAATACGGAACCGGTAGAAAGTAGACGTATATCCACAAAGACCACAATCGCTCCGGGTAGTGATCAGTGTTCAATTTTCGCATGGCCCAAGTGCCGTAGAGTGCAAGCCCCCCAGTTACTATTCCAAATGCCGTAAGGACGATTCCAAAGCTAAATTTTTTCCAGTTTTCCACTTCGTGCCAGTACAGTAATGCATCCACATCCCCGCTATACCACATGGCGATTCTCATTATAATTTTACCGGTATAGCGCAATGGATCCTCTACTATGATCGACATTGCCCGCTCGAGCATGTACCGATCATAGTCAGCCTCTCCCATTTCCTGGTACAAGTGCTGTTGTTCGGGGCTCTTATAGATCCAATATTCAGCAAACAACGTACCGTGTCCCCCCAGGGCAGCGGGATGATTACCTTTATACAGTTCCGGACCGTCCATATTGCGAATATAGCTAAGGGTGCCCGACGCGTTATGGTTGCGGATCAGCCAAGGTGAGATGATGACCCCATAGGCGATAACGGCGATCATGATGCAAGAAATGGAGCGTGATGGTTGCTGTAGGAGTCGTGCAGAGCCCAGCAGCAGCAAGCACAGTAACGGGTACATAAGTGTCCAGGCGGGATTGCATAAGGCGGTCAGCCCGAACAGAATACCCAGCTTTAGCCAATGCATGATCTGGTCTGGGTTAAAACCGCAAACAACGTATTTAAGGATCAGTGCCAGAAACATGAGCGTGAGCGTGCTTTCCCAGATTCCGCCGGTCAATAGCAGAATATGTGGTTGTACACTGAATACCAGTGCGTACAACTGCGCGAAGCGTTCTCCGAACCATTTTCTGTTTACATCATAGAGCGTTACCAGGGTAATGCCGTTGAAAGCAATGTTCATTAGGTGCAATACCGTGTTGGCGGCTTCGGTTTTGATTCCCAGCAGCCAGTAGACAGCTCCGATAAGCCATACATAGAGGGGAGGGGAAACCCGGGTTGGTCCGCCTTCTCCTGTCGGCAGGTAAGGCGAGCTGTAGCCGAAGCCCAGCACCATACGCTCGGCGATGTCAGCCATTTCCCGCCCGCCTTCAGCATTCATTTGTCCGGTTATAACCAAATACGTCGCCTGGAATGCACCCATAAATACCACCAGCCATAACAACGGAATGGTTGTGTGGAAGCGGTGAGTTGTTGTCGGGTAGATCACTGAGCGGAGGGCTTGTACCAACATTCTTAGGCCGCAGAGAAAAGGATATAGGTCAGAACCTATTATGGTGCCGCATCAATGTTTCAGAATTCTTACGTTTTTATTGGCGCCAGGGGGGCGGGTGCCCGACGGTAAGAGAACAAGCATTCATTCATATAACCTACACAGTTCTGACATAGCATTTCCGATCCGGTACGGAGTGTTCCTGATTCCATGGGAGAACAAATTTGCACACTTCCAATCTCACACCCAGCCAGCGCTGGAATAGCTCACCTATGTTCATGGGGGCGTTGATAGTCGGCTCGCTGTTGATTGGCGGCCTTTTCTTCAAGGTGATGTTATCCCTTTACAACACCTGGAATGGGCAGGAGGAGTATAGCCACGGCTTTTTTATACCTCTTATCAGTGCCTACTTTATCTATCAGAGACGGCAACAGTTGGCAGCGATAGCGTTTACCGGTTCGTGGTTTGGCTTGATGATATTGCTGGCAGGGGGGCTGCTGCTGATTGGCGGTCGGCTTGCAGTGGTGTCCACAATGGGGCAGTACGCCCTGGTGATCAGTATTTGGGGCTTTGCCCTGGCTATGCTGGGGTGGCGTGGGTTTAAGATCATCTGGCCCGCACTGCTAATGCTGATATTTATGGTCAAACTGCCCACTTTTCTTTACAACAACATGTCCAGCCACTTGCAATTGATCTCGACACAGATAGGCGTGTGGTTCATCCAGTTGTTCGACATCAGTGTGTACTATGAAGGCAATGTTATTGATCTGGGTGTTATGCAGTTGCAGGTGGTCGAAGCCTGTAATGGGCTGCGTTACCTGTTTCCGCTGATGGCGCTGAGCATGATCATCGCCATTCTCTATCGTGCACCCATGTGGCGGCGCGTGATTATCGTTGTGTCCAGCGTGCCGATCTCCATTTTGATGAACAGCATTCGAATCGGTGTGATCGGTGTGACAGTGGAATACTGGGGGCAGGAGATGGCCGAAGGTGTGCTACACGATTTTGAAGGGTGGGTTGTTTTTATGGGAGCCCTGATGCTGTTGTTTATAGAAATGAAACTGATCAGTTGGGCCGTTGGTGACCGACGTACGTTCTCAGAAGCACTTGATCTTTATGGTGAACCGGTGTCGTCCGAGCCGGTAGAGCAGGTGAATCAACGTTTTCCCGTACAGGGGTTTCTGGCGATGGCCATTCTGTTGAGCATTTTGCTGCTGAACATCCGGCTGCAGGTGGCGGAAACGATTTTTCCAGAACGACAGAAATTCAGTGGCTTTTCTATGTTGCAAGGGGACTGGTATGGCAGGCCGGGCGCCATAGAATCGCATTTTCTCGATGAGCTGAAGCTCGATGACTATTTGTTGGCGGATTTCAAAGCATCAAGCGGAAGCACGATTAATCTGTATGCCGCATATTATGATGTGCAGGCGGAAGGTGAGGGTACCATTCACTCGCCCCGCTCCTGTCTTCCCGGTACGGGCTGGCAAATCAAATCCCTGGAACAACGTACAGTTCCCGAAGTGAACTTCAATGGTAAGCCATTGCTTGCCAATCGAGCTATTATCACCAAGGGTAAGGAAAGAATTCTCGCTTACTACTGGCTGCAGGGGCGGGATCGAATTATTACCAACGAATTTTTGGCCAAATGGTGGATTTTCTGGGATCGCTTGACGCAGGGGCGCTCAGATGGTGCGCTGGTTAGGGTGATGACCGAATTGGGCGAGTTCGATGATCCCGTCGCGCAAGAGCAGGAACTGCTGGCGTTTATACAGCAAATCTCGGGCGATTTGTCAGCTCACATACCGGATTAGAATCAGCGTTCTGTACAGGTTTTTTATGGCATTTTATGCTTCACTGCTGGTAGCGATGCTGTTCACTCTGGTGTCAATTCCTCCGTTGATCCGGTGGGCTGGGGTGATAGGTGCCGTGGATATACCTAATGAACGTAAGGTACACCAGAAGGTGGTACCCAGAATCGGAGGTGTAGCCATTGTTTTGGGCGCCATGATTTCGTTACTAATCTGGTTACCTTTTGAAAATCGATATTTGGCCATTACCGCCTCCATTTTGGTGCTGGCCGCGTTTGGTTTGTGGGATGATCGGTGTGATATCTCCTACAAGTACAAGTTTCTCGGCCAGGCTCTGGCCGGTATTTTGGTGGTAGGCTGGGGTGATATCCGTGTGCTTGATGTGCCCTTGTTGGGTGAGCTTCCTTTGTTGGTTTCCTGGCTCTTTACCTTGCTTTGTTTGCTGGCGGTAACCAATGCCCTGAATCTTGCGGACGGCCTTGATGGTCTGGCCGGAGGGACGACTCTACTCAGTTTTGGCTTGATTGGTATTTTGGCCTACAACGCCGGAGCCGACTATATTTTGTATGTTGCGATGGCCGTGGTGGGGGGGGTGCTTGGATTCCTGCGCTTTAACTCGCATCCTGCGTCCATCTTCATGGGGGATACCGGCAGTCAGTTTCTGGGCTTTATTCTTGGGGTTGAACTGATTCTGTTAACCCAGATTGCCGATCCGGCCCTGTCCTGGTCTGTTCCTCTGCTGCTGCTTGGTCTGCCTCTATTGGACACGATCACCGTGATGTTGAAGCGGGTGCTGACGGGGAAATCACCGTTCTCACCGGACAGGAATCATATGCACCATCGTCTTTTGGCACTTGGCTTCAGCCATTATGAAACCGTAGTGATTCTCTATTTTATTCAATCGGCTTTCGTAATCAGTGCGTTTTTATCTGCCTATGCCAGCGATTGGTTGCCGGGTTGTATTTTTTTTGGTTATTTGTTGGCTGTTGGCCTGGTTTTTCATTGTCTGGAGATAAAGAACTTTCAGTTTGATAAAAGTGAACAGTGGACCATGTTCTGGTCTGCGCGATTCACCCGCATTAGGCTTGGGCTGCGGACATTGGACTTTGAACGTTATCTGCCGTTGTACATTCTGTGCGTTCTGGTTCTGTTGATTGCATTTACCGGAATCACCTCCGCCACCATCAGCTTTGACGTCAGTCTGCTGGCTGCTTTACTCGCTATTACCCTGACCTTCAGTATTACCCGGACTATGCACACACCTTGGGTCGATCGATTGGGTGTCTACACATTCTGTGCATTATTGAGTTATCTGGGTTACCGGGGCCAGACCGCTGCGACTCTGATTTATACTGTGGAATGGGCATTAATTGTGGTAGCCAGTGTATGGGTGTTCTTTACCATTTCCACGCAGCAGTCCACCCGCAGATTTGAAACCAGCCCCCTGGACGTGCTGTTGATTCTACTGGCTCTTTTGCTGCCTGTTTTTGCCCGGTCTTCATCTGACATCGATCACTTGCCGCTGGAGGTGATCAAGTTTGTCGTACTTTTGTATCTTTTCGAATATGTGATAAGTAGCGGAATTTACTATAGATTCCGGGCGATCGGGTTGGTGCTGGCTGGTGGAGCACTGTTCATCGCAGCGAAAGGTATGGTGCAGTAATCTGTGCTGTCACTTTTTTGCCTTGAAAGTGTGACATGGTGTGGGCCTTGTTAAATTCAGATACCCAGATTATTCACATGACTATGATCACTAATTACATACGAACGTTCTGTATAATACTGCTGTTTGGCGTAACCTTGTCAGGCTGCGATGGACAGGAATCCCGTAAACAGAAGTATTTGACCGAAGCAGAGCAGAGTTTTCTGGAACAAGACTATGAGAAGGCGCGGATCAATTATAAAAATGTATTGAAGATTGATCCGAAGGATGTGAATGGGTTGATGGGCTTTGCCCGTACTTTGGAGAAATTGGCGGACTGGCGTGGTGCGGTGGGGCGTTATCGGGCGGTGTTGGAGATTGAGCCGGATAACGTTGAAGCCAAGGTTAAGCTGGGGCAGCTTTATCTCATGGCGAACGAGTACAGCATGGCCATGGAGCTGGCCGAAACGATACTGGCAGGTGAGCCCACCAGTGTAGCCGGGCTTACTCTCAAGGCAGGCGCCGTTGCCAAAGAGGGGAATGTATCTAAGGCACTCGGTATAGTGGAGCAAGCCCATAAGCTGGATAAACATGACCTGGATGCAACGGTGTTGTATTCCTCTTTGCTGGTGGCCAACAACCGGGCTGCGGAGGGGCTGTCGGTACTGGAAAAGGCTCTGGATGTGTGGCCGGACAGCATCACCCTACATTCCATGTTAGCGAATTATTATCTGTCAAAAAACCAACTCATACTGGCCGAAGAAGAACTTAAAAGGCTGACCCAGATAGCGCCTGAAAACGTGGCTTTCAAACACAAGCTGGTTTTGTTTTACGAAAGAACTGGCCGCGAACAAGAAGCCGAAAAAATCTATCGGGAAATTATTGCCTCTGGCGAAAACCAGACTGAGGCCATCATTGCGCTACACGATTTATACATGATGCGCAAGAACCAGGACAAAGCGAAATCCACGCTGGAAGAATTTATCGCAACCTATCCCGACGATTTTGATTTGAAATTCAAGCTGGCTGAATTTTATGTAAACAGTAAACAATACGATACGGCAGAATCCATGTATCAATCCTATCTGAGTGAGAATGATTCCGTATCCACTCGTGCCCGCACCCGACTTGCGTATTTGATGGAGCGACAGGGAAAGCTGGATCAGGCGGAAACATATCTGGCTGACGTTTTGAAAGAGTATCCAGGAAATATCGATGCATTGACGCTTCGAGGCAAGATGTATCTGGATAAGGAAGATGCCGTCAACGCTATTTCTGATTTGCGTACGGTGCTCAATGCCAATCCCGAAAATATTTCGATTCTTAAGGCTTTGGCTCATGCCTACCTATTGAACGAGAACTCGGATCTGGCGATTCAAATGTTAAAGGCGGTGAGCAACCTTGACCCGCGCGATGTCCAGGCACATCTTCAATTGGCGGAGCTGTATTCCGCTTCGGGTAAATTGGAGCCAGCCTTAGATCAATACAAGATTGCTGACAGCCTCTCCCCCAATAACGAATTCATCAAACAGAAAATGGCTTCCACTTATTTGGCTGCCGATGCAAGCGGTGCATCCCGTGAGTTGTCCCTTGAACTGATGGAGATGAAACCTGAGAACCCAATATATCCGTTGTATACAGGGTTGAGCTATCAGATCGAAGGCAAGCATGAGCGGGCGATTGACTATTTTGATCAGTCACTTGCCTTGCTTCCTGAAGCCATCGAGCCTCTTTCTGCAAAAGTTCGTAGTTTACTTGCCTTAAAACAATTAGATCAGGCCAGTGCTTGGCTGGCAGAGGTTGTAAAGCAGCAGCCGAATAATGCTCCGGCCATGAATTTCAAAGGTGAGGTTCACTTAGCAAAACAAGAATATAAAGCAGCCGAATTGGCGTTCGAGCAGGCGGTCAAGGCTCAATCCGGTTGGTGGCTCCCGTACCGGAATTTGACGTTGGCGAAGATGGCGGTGGGGGATGTGGCCGCTGCGGTCGATATGTTGCAGCTCGGCATTGACAAAACGGGTGGTGATTCGCGCTTGAAAATGGAACTGGCCATGTTATACGAGCGCCAGAATAAGCTGGCCGAAGCGCTTAAACAGTATGAGAGTATCGTCGCCGCAGATGACGATAACGTTGCTGCCATTAATAACCTGGTGATGGTATTGATTGCCATGGATCATACGGACGAGGGTGTACAGGAGCGGGCAATGCGACTGGGCCAGAAGTTGTTGGCAGACGAAAATCCACTTTATAAAGACACCATGGGGTGGCTTTACTATTCAAAAGGTGACTACGACAAGGCATTACCCTTGATTCGTCGTGCTTTGATAGCTTATCCCCAGCACCCCGAGATCAATTTTCACCTTGGCATGACGTACTACAAAATTGCTGAATTTGAGAAGGCAGAACAATATCTTAGAGTTGCCTTGCAGGACGGTGCAGTGTTTCGGGGTAAAAGTACAGCGGAAGAAACTCTGGTGGCGTTGGAAGAGAAGCTATCTGCGTTATAGGAAAAATTCAATGTATGTTGAGAGGCATTTGGGTGCAACCTAGCAATAGGTCGGGGGGGATCATGATGGCCAGGCTACTGTTGGCACTGGTATTGGGTGCGTTGTTGAACAGTCAGGTATACGGGGCTCTAGCCAAAGAGGGCCTTTATTGGGTACAAGGTTCGACACAAACTGTGATCGAATCCGTGAGTGTCACCGAACCAACCCGTGTTCGATTGGCCTATTCCCAAATTGCTATTGGAGGCGGCCCAGTCAATGGAAGTGCAATACTGGCGCGGGGCGTGGATACCTATTCGGCCGTGGCGCTTGGTGCGGCGGGTAACTATGTTGATTTGCCGGCAGGTGAGTATAGTTTGTTGGCCTACGCTGATCTGGGATTGGAGCCAGTTGCCGAGCTGCTATTAAATTTGCAGACCGATACGGGAAACGTGCTCTACAATGAGTCATTGTCTGCCCGCAAGATATTATTTGAAGAAGACAGCGACTCAGTAACCGTTCAGCAGCCGTTTGTTGTAGATAACGGGCAATCTCAGGTTGAGTTTCGTTACACGGGATTTGAACAATTTGATGTAGCCGATCTCTTTGCGGACATCGCGTTTCCTGTGGTGCTGATTACCGATTCTGATGAGGCCATTGTTGCAACTTTTCCATTGACTTCGCACAGCATGAGTGACGCCGTTACGTTACCTGTTGGCACGTATTCACTAACCATTGCTGCTGCGCTCCCCGATGTCGGTGCATCCGGCTTTTTCTGGCAGTTACAAGTGGGAGAACAACGCTATGGTGATAAGGTAAATCTCAAGGCTGACAACGTCACCAATCCCCCCGAAGTCATTGCTTTGGGTGAAACAGATGATTTTGCAAAAGCTCAATATCTATTGGAGTCCGTATGGTTGTTGGGGGCAGGTAATGCAGCCTATGGCGTTACGCTGGAACAGGGTGATAACTGGTTTACATTGTCTCCTGAAAATGAACACGTGCTGCCCGCGACGCTCGAAGGCAGCTACCAAATGTACATAAGCCATCCCGGCGGGGAAAACGCGGGGGTGGGGATTAAAATCAAGCGACGTGATGATGGTATCACTCAGTTTTCAACATGCTTGCCGGTGGGGAATGTGCGCCTTATAGGTGAGTTTCAGGTCAACTCTCCAGAGGTCGTATCCATATACTCAGATGACCTGGAGTTTGTGAACTCGGTTGAATCTGTGCGTTACGCGGTTACAGACGGCGCCTATGGAATCAGCTCCCAAGTAGTGTATGGCGATAGCCAGATTGATGTTCCTATTCCAACGCCCGGTACCTATTGTTTATTGGGACAGGCAACCGTGGTCAATAACGGAAATGCCTTATTGCGAAGTCGAGTTGTTTCCGGCTCCAGTCTATTGGGGGAGGGCTACCTGAATGCCGGGGAGGGTTTAGTGTTGATCCAAAACCTGGAGGTGGCCCGGGGAACCTATCGACTGGCACTTGCGGATCACAGCTTTCCTGAGGCGGCATCAGCGGTGGCCATCGGATTGTATGGTGAGGAAAACCGTTATAGAAAATATTACCCCAATGGGCTAATTGGAATGGCCGGTTCCGGCGACCTTACCCTGGCAGCCGGAACGTATCAATTGGCCTATCTTGTACTCACAGACGCAGAGGAATCCGCGCTTCTTGGCTATGCGCTTGAATCTGTTGAAGACAGCAGTTCCGATCCCCAGCCCGATCGCAATGCTAATGGCGGGGGGGATGGGGGCGGCGGAAGTGGCGGTGCCTTCAACCTCTTTTTCCTGGCCTTTTTACTGGGAATGCGCATAGCGCGGGTCAGCTGACCAGGCTTATTCTGGTCTGGGTGCTGACATGGGGATGCTCGCGATGGGTCAGGTTGGCTTTGGCGATTTCCCAGTTGAAACGCAGCATGCTTGTGGTGGAACAGGACAATTCCGCTGCTTCCGGATGGAAAGCCAGCAACAGTATATTGTCGTCCTTGATGCCGTGTTCATACCAGGCCTCAATTTTGGCGGACCAGAATCTTTCCATAACCTTTCGATCGTTTTCTGGCGCAATCCAGCCATTGATACAGGCCCAGAAGTTGTCTTTTTCATTGGCCAGGCAAATTTGCGCCTGGCAGCCGCCATCGATGCTGCCGTAGTGCTTGTTGTCTTTGCTGGTGAAGAACCAGATGATTTTTTCTTCTGCATCCACCATGGGCGCCATGGGTGACATAAAGGTATCTTTGCCCTCCACACCCAGCATGACCGCGGTGACGTTCTCCAACTGTTGCCACATCGCCGTTTCAGGCGAAGCCTGTATTTGCTTCATTACGTTCGTCATGGCGCTCTCCTTTTTCAGTTGTGATTTAAATCCAGTTGTGACTTAAAATCAGTTATATAGGCACAAGCCATTACTGCTTCCCAGTGCATCAAAGTTGCCATAAAGATGCAATATCGGCTTTGTTGTACCGGTATAAAGATATCATAAAGGCAACGCCAGTCAGCAGAGCAAGCTGTCATGGCCTTCCCTGTGTTAACGCAGATTGTCTTGTGCCATCAGATCCCGAACCGGGCGGATTTCCACACAGCCGTAACGTGCCGGCGGGATCTTTTCCGCCAGGCGAATGGCCTCATTCATATCCCGGGCCTCCAGCATATAAAAACCGGCGAGCTGTTCTTTGGTTTCGGCAAAAGGGCCGTCGGTAATCAGCGGCTTGTTGTCACGCATGCGCAGGGTGGTTGCAGTGTCTGTGGAAAGCAGGGGTGCACCATCCAGAAAATAACCACCCTGGGTTAAATCCTCCACGCAGCCCATGCATTCCTGGTTGAGGTTGTCCCACTCCTGCTGGGTGAGTTGCTGCATTTTCTTTTCGTCGTAATACACCAGGCATAGGTATTTCATTCATTGATTCCTCACATTGTTGCTGTGTTTGTGGCCGGTTTCCGCGTGTTGAACAAATTTTTCGTTATTGGTTTTTGGCACAGCCAGAATAATGCCATCGATGTAACTCATGATGTGTTTCTTCATCCGTGTTTGGTGGGTTTATCGGTTAGTCGCCCGTCCATCCACAGAATCGACAGCGCCGGCAAAATTTTATGAATTTTTTTGCAAAGTGTTCAGGCGCTGCTGCAGGAAACGTCGCTCAGGCTCCTGCTGTACCAGCTCCAGGGCTTGTTGATAACACTGAATGGCCTCTTGGGTTTGATCCAGGCGGCGCAGCAAATCGGCGCGGGCGGCGTAGAGCAGGTGATAGCGGCGTAATTCCTTATGCTCTGTCAGGTTGTCCATTGCCTGCAGGCCCGCTTCCGGCCCATCGCGCATGGCGATGGCAGCGGCACGGTTCAGCGCCACAATGGGGGAGGGATTGATGCGCAGTAGAACATCATACAGGCCGGTGATTTCCGCCCAATCGGTTTCCTCAGTGCTGCTTGCTTCGGCGTGTACGGCGGCAATCGCGGCCTGCAGGGTATAGACCCCGGGTGGCCCCGCCCGCAACGCCTGGATCACCAGATCACAGCCCTCGCGGATCTGGGCGCGATTCCACAGAGTACGATCCTGCTCTTCCAGTGGAATCAGGTCGCCGCTGGCGGTGGTGCGGCCACCACGCCTGGCGTCATGCAGCAGCATCAAGGCCAGTAGACCAGTGACTTCGCCATTGGGTAATAAAGCCTGCAGCAGCCGGCCCAGGCGGATGGCCTCCGCCGACAGATCCCGCTGCGTCAGTTGTGCGCCACTGGAGGCAGAATAGCCTTCGTTGAACACCAGATAAATTACCGGCAGCACCGCTTCCAGGCGCTCCGGCATTAGCTCAGGGGACGGTACCTCATAGGGAATGCCGGCGTCGCGAATTTTGCTTTTGGTGCGGACGATGCGCTGGGCCAGGGTTGGTACCGGCAGCAGAAAAGCGGCCGCCACCGCTTCCGTGGTCAGGCCGCAGACTTCCCGCAGGGTTAAGGCCACGCGGCCTTCCATCGACAGGCTGGGGTGGCAACAGGTAAAAATCAACCGCAGCCGGTCGTCTTCAATGGTTTCATCCTCCACCAGCAGCTGACTTTGCATTTCGGATTCCAGCGTGAGGGCGAGTTCTTCCAGGTGATTATCCTGGCGGGTGCGTTTGCGCAGGCGATCAATGGCTTTGAAACGGCCGGTGGACACCAGCCAGGCGCGGGGGTTGTCCGGGATGCCATCCTGTTGCCATTGTGACAGCGCAGCCATAAAAGCATCCTGCAGGGATTCCTCGGCCAGGTCGAAGTTGCCATGCAGCAGGCGGATCAGTGTGGCCAGCACCCGCCGCGATTCATCGCGGTAGATCGCCTCAATGCGTTGTTTCAGGGAGGTCGTATTCATGGGTCAATTGTACCGCGCCAATCCGCAGGCATTAGCCAATCCGTTCACAGGGTGGGCGTTACCTTAGGCCAACACCCCTCTTTCCGTCCAGAAGCGCTTGATCAGTGGTTTTACACTCATACCATGCACAATGATGGACAACGTAACGATGATCAGCGTGAAATGGGTAAGCTGCAATGCAACCGTGTCGTCGATGCCCTGCTGTATGGCATAAGCCAGATAATACAGAGAGCCGATGCCCCGAACGCCAAACCAGCCTGACAAGCAGCGAATACGCCAGGGAGTATTGGTACCCAGAAAACTGATGAATACACTCAGCGGGCGGGCAACAAAGAACAGGAAAAACGCCAACCCCACTGCTCGCCAACTCCAGGAATCCAGAAAAAGCGTGCCTCCGATGAGCAGGATCAACAACACCTCCGATAACCGCTCCAGATGTTCCTTAAAGATCAGGGATGCTTCACTCAAACTGCGCGTGCCTACCTCAGTGGTATCATCGCCCAGTATTTCAGATTGCAACTTAAACTCCCGTTCCGGTGTTGCCCCCACCAGGGCATGTTCGGTTTGCCGTAACGTAACCGCAGCGGCGAATACACCTAAAAATCCCCAGGCATTCAGGTGCAGGCAGGTACCGTAAACAACACAGATCAGGCCCAGGCCAAGAAAATCCCCCAACACACCGGGCTTACCGGCCTGTTGGTAGTGGGGCGCTGCCAGCCGCGCCAGAAGATAGCCACCCAGCACACCGATACCCAAGCCGGCTGCGGTAGCCCAGAACACATCGTACAGAATCCAGTCATCACCACCGCGCCCCAGATCGTGCACGCCCAACAGCCCCAGCCCCAGCATCACAAACGGAAAGGCGCTTCCGTCGTTCATTCCGGCCTCGCTGGTAAGGGTAAAACGCAGGTGATCCCGATCACCGGGGTGGCGCACCTGAACATCGGTTGCCAATACCGGGTCGGTGGGGGCGATGATCGCACCCAACAGCACGGCCGCGCCCAGGGACAGCCCCAGCGCCAGATGGGCAAAGGCAGCCACCAAACCCACGCTCACGGCCATGCCAAGAAACGCCAGGCGAAACGGGCTTTGCCAACGCTCCAATGACACCGGTACGGGCATTTTCACGCCCGCGGCAAACAGCGAGATCAGTACCGCCACCTCGGTGAGCAATTCCAGTGCTTTGGCGTTTTCGATGGGATTGATGTGAAACAGCCCCAGTACCGATGGGCCAAGAATAATGCCCACCGCCAGGTAGATGATGGCGGAGGTGACCGGTATCCGTTTGATGGCGGGTGCTGTTAACCCCATGAGCAACAGCAGTAATCCAACCAGAACAAACCACTGCGGGATGTCCATATGCTCGCTTCCTTCAGTTCTGACCCATACCTATCTGATACTGCACTGCAGTGTAAAAGTTCCTTAAAATCGGCTTAGGTGATTATGTGGGCTGGGCAACTATACAACTGCTTTCAAAGACAAAGCTGACGAGCCAATGGGCTCGCCAGCTGCGTTGCCTATTGGTTAAGTGCTGACTTCTATTTTTTTTACGCTGCCGGCGGGCAGTTCTTTGCGGGGAATGGTAATGGTAAGGACCCCTTGCTTTAAGTTCGCACGGACATCTTCAGTCAATGCATCCTCAGGCAAGGCGAGGGTCCGCTGAAAGCAGCCGTAGCTTCTTTCCACACGATAAAAGTGGCGGTCTTTATTTTCAGTTTCCTCCTGCTTCTGGCCTTGAATGGTCATTACGTCACCATTGATCTCGATGGAGAAATCGTCTTGCTTCAGGCCCGGTGCTTCTACCGTAATTTGATAACTCTCATCATCGCTCGACACGTTCAAGCTGGGCCTGAAGGCCGACGCATAAAATGCGTTACCTGATTCACCTGAGGCAATATTGCTCAGCCGTGAACCCAGCGAGGGAAAACCAAACCCACGCAAGGTGTCTTCAAAGATTCGATCAATGTCGCGATGCAACTGCAGCATGGGTTGCAGGTAGTGATCACCGGTTTCAGGCATCGCCGCAGAATGGGCCTCCCGTTTGACCGGTATCTGCCCCGCGGCATGATTACCTGACTCTTCATGTTTGAACCAGTTCCAGGGGTTAAGCTTTTTCCAGTCCATAACGAATCCTCCTGTTTAAAAAGAGAATGCTTTGGTTATAAAGAGAATGGTTAAGCAAACATTACTCGGCCTTGTTGCTCTTCAAAGTTGATACTAAGGCGTTCTGAATAGACAGTGCCCCGTTTACGATTATTAATGTGGGTTCGGTTTATCGATTTTCAAGCCACGGCAGCCAGTCTTACCTGTTCAGGGCGGCATTGCTCCGAAACGCCGCTCCTGCCCGTTGGCGGTGCCTATTCAGTGTGTGCCAAGCAGGCTGCAGCGATTTCACTCAGCCCATCAGTCACTGCACCGTCGTTGCTGAGGGGGGCCAGTATGGCAACCTCTGCGGCTTCCAGCTCGCTGGCGCCAACCGCTATCATTTTTGCCGCGGTGACCAAAGCCCGGGTTGAGGGTGGTTCAAAGTGGAAAACATCATCGGCATCCCGGATGGCAGTGGCACATTTCACCAATCTTTTCGCAATGCTTTCACTGATATTGGCTTCGGACATCAGCACTTCAATTTCCTGCTCGGGTTGCAGGAAGTTCATGGCCACGGTAACAAAGCGCTGACGGAATGAAGGCTTAAGTTCCTTTAACGAACTGCGGTAGGCCGGGTTGTAGGAGCAGACCAGCATGAAGGTATCCGGAGCCTGGATGACGTCGTCGGCACGATCCAGGTACAACGTCCGCCGATGATCTGTGAGTGAATGCAGAACCGCCAGGGAATCGTGACGGGCTTCCACCACTTCGTCCATGTAGCAGATTGCGCCTTCTTTCACCGCCCGGGTCAGCGGTCCGTCACTCCAGATTACATCGCCACCTGTTACCATGAATCGCCCCACTAAATCAGCGCTGGTCAGGTCATCGTGGCAACTGATGGTAATGACATGGCGCCCCAGTACTTCACCCATATGCTCTATGAGGCGGGTTTTACCGCATCCTGTGGGCCCGGTAAGCATCACAGGGAGCCGTTGTTCCGCTGCCTGCTTGAACAGTTCCACTTCGTTTTTATTGGCTTTATAGAACCTGTCGTTCATATTGATCCCTATTTTTTAATGCTGTGGTTTTAGTTCTGATGCCCCTAAGGCTAGGCGGCAACCAGTTCACGATGGACCCGTGCCAACACCCCGGGTAACGCTTCGATATTACGTATTCGGGTTGATCGCCTTGGGCCGAACACATCAGGAAGGGGGTCAACCTTTGTTTGCCCCACGCCGATATAGAACGTGGATACCCCGGCCTCTTCGGCTTCGGTAACCGCATGGGCTGAATCCGCCCAGGCGTAACGTCCTTCATAACCTTCATCGGATATCAGCCCATCTCCAATAATGATGAGTAATCGTCTTTCAGACTTTTGTTCCAGCAGACGGTTGGTCAGATGCCTGAGAGGGGCGCCTAAACGGGTATAGCCGCCGGTTTTAAGGCCCAGCTCACCGGGTGCAACCGAATAGGCATCTTTGAAATCCCTCAGGCAGGTGATGTCTACCCGATGCCTGGTTTTGCCGCTGAACACGAACAGGCCGTGCCGTTCCTTGGCCAGTGCCATGGCGTTACAGAGGCCATCGGCGCAAGCCAGTTCCAGTTTGAAAACATCCCCACCACCGGCACTTAACGAGGCGCTGCCATCCAGTAACAACGCGGTGGTCACGTCGCGAAAAGCCGGCTGCAGATCGCGGAACAGGCGGCCATCGGTTTGCATGCCCGTGAGCAGATTGACGCGATAACGTATGTATTGTTCGATATCCAGATCGGAACCATCCTCCAGCCGATTTTTCATGACCCGGTGCGTGTGTTCTTCAAACCACCTGCGAAGTTCTACGGAAACCGGTTTAGCCGTTCTTTGTGTCGTTTTGATTTTGCGCTCCAGTACGGCAACATGATTCTTGAGAAACTGCTCGGTCCACATATTCCATTCGGGGTAGGGGATGCCAGCGCGTTGATCCGCGCGTATCTCGATATCGTCTTCTTCCGGCCTGCTGGCAGAAGGCAATCTGGAACTTTTGATATTGCTTTCTCCTCCCGCCGGAATGGATTCGTACCCTGGGGAAATATACCTTTTGTTGATGGACCAGGGTGCCCGAGCCTGGGCCCGTTGCAGTGCAGCCAGGATGCCTTGTTTACCCGCCAGGCCCTTCGGCAGCGAACCCAGTACCGGGTGGGTGAGGAGTGCTTGATGGGTTTTCGCCAACGCGATCGCCCGCTGCAGCATCTCGACACCTGTCATGTGCTCATCCAGCGCTTCCAGGTCTGGCAGCAATCGCTTTACTTCCCCAACCAGGCCCGGCCAATGATTGCCAAGCCATCCCAGGGCGACGCCGCCCTCCACCCGCGACAGCGCCGCCGCCTGCCGCTCGGTTAAGGCCGCAAGCGAGAATGACTCCAGTCGTTGTTTGGACGGGGCGCATTGCAGGGCGATGCCACAGGTCCAGGTTCGAAGCGTCCAGCCTGGGGTTTGGGCAGGATAGGGTACATAGAGCTCTGTGCGGCGGTGGTTCGTGGCAAAGGCGCGTTGCTCACCGGAAACCAAGCGCACCCGTTGACAACCCCCGCCCGATAACGCGGCCGCAACCAGCATGCAGCTGCGTTCCACCCGGTTTGCCTGATCTTGCTTTGAGTTCTCAGCCACGGGCACCTCTCCAGCAACGTTCCTGATGGGCTAGAAAGCCCCCAGCATGGGTAAAAAAGTCACCAGGGAATCCATCCGCCAATACCAAACCCAGCCGGATCAGCCAGGCCCAGATCAAGTACCACATTGCGTCATTCTCCTCAGCATGGATTGGTTCTTGTTATCTAACTGGTTGGTATTCAAGCAGTTATGAGCGTAAGGGAAGGCCATCGCAGACTCTGCACAGCGATCTTAAAACATACTCTACGGATTTAGTGGCTTACTCACAAGTAAAATGTAATTAGGGTGATGCTCCCCTGGGCGCCCCGTTTCATAAAGCTTCCACAACAGATCAGGCCCAAGTGATCAGATCCAAGAACACTTGATCAGCGCCGGGGTGCAGGGTTGTGTGTATGTAGAGGGGGGGTGAATGCGGTGCCCGCGTTGTTCAATGACCGCAGCAAGCCAGCAGCGCCGGCAGTTGCATGTTCAGGGTAGGTCATTAAACCGTAGCGGGCGGCACTCCCAGCAGGAAACGTACGATTTGCAGGGTTTCACTTTTCTGGGCAGCAATGTGTTCTGCTGATAGTGGATCAAAGTCGCTATTTGGAATCAGTTTGGTGATAGCGGATGCAAAGAACACAGTACTGCCTATTACCACGCTTGCGGCATGCAGCGGATGCCCATGCAGTGGTTTGAGCTCTCCGCTTTTACATCCTTGATCGAACAATGCCCATGCGACCTGAATGAGCCGGTTGGATTCGGGATAGATACTCTGTTGCTGCTGCTCGTTTTCATCCGTTACATAGCGCAGGATAAGCCTTCCAAGTGAAGGCCGCCGCGCAATTTCATCCACCAAAACGTTGGTAGCCTGTTCAAACCGCTCGACAATAGTACCGGCACTGGTCAAGGCTTCTTCCAGCTGATTGGCCAGCGATCCAAATGCATTTGCAAGCGTTGCCTGGTAAAGCGCTTGCTTGTCGGGAAAATGATAGAACAGTGCCGGGCGTGTCAGCCCCAAATCCTCCGCTACATCTTCAAGGCGCGTCGCTTTGTAGCCATAGCGTGCAAAAAAGCGCTCCGCTGCTTCGAGTATGGCAAGGCGTCGCCGCTCAGCTTTGGTGGGGGATTTTGAGGGAGTGGTTGTCAATGTGATTCTCGCTGTAATACAAAACGGGTATCTGGATATCAGGGCATTGCCAAATCCTGCGCAAGAATATCATAGCTTTCAAAATTAGTTTTCAACTGGCCGGTAATATTTTTTGACTGTAAAGTAAAATAATGATTTACTCGTCAGTCAAATGTAACTAATCGCGTTGCACATTAGTTAAAGCGGTTACTGAAATTAAAGTGATGTCTGAGACAGATAATCTGTCACTGGGGGGGTAAGGCCTTGGGTGCTGTGATAATGCTGGGCACATTGTTTGGGTTAATAGCGTTGATTGTGGGGCTGGTGTTTCGATTTGATCCCCAGGCCCGTGGTTCCTCAGAGCGGAAGAGAGATCAATGATGTCTGAATTACCCCTGATTTTGAAAATCGGAGTTGGCTTTGCCTATCTGGGCGGGATAGCCTTTTTTGCGATTGGAATCTGGTTGAGCTGGCAGCGAGGCCGGCTCCATCCGCTCCTGCTGGTGAGTATCTCCGCTTTGTCCTTCAGTTGGATTGAGGCACCTTATGATTGGGCCGTATACGCGCAATTCCCACCCGAGCTGCCGCGCATGCCATCTTGGTGGCCCTTGAACATGACCTGGGGCGGGCTCCCGTCAGCTGTTCCACCTGGATACATTGCTTATTTCATTTTACCCACCGTGATCGCTGCTTATCTTGGGCACCGGATCAGCGGGAGCCTTAGTTGGCGGTTACCTGGCACATTGCTTCTGGTAGGTTTCGTTCTGGGCACCCTGTGGGCCTTTGTCTTCAACGCGGGTTTTGGCGCCCGCCTTGGCGTGTTCTACTACGGCTACGTCATCGAAGGGCTGGCGTTCTGGCCCGGCACCAAGCATCAGTACCCCTGGTATGACTCCATTGCAATGGGGGTGCAGGTGATGGCGTTCACCTATCTTCTCGGGCGAACCGATTTTCAGGGCCGCACGATAGTTGAAGTATGGGCAGATTCGAAAACACAAAGCCGCCTGCGCGCCTCTTTGCTCTCTATTGCAGCGTTCATTGCCATTGGCCACGCTGTTTATCTTTCCGTGTTTGCGCCACATCTTGCCACCAAACTTATGGGGTTGGTAACAGTGGGCCCCAGTGAGCAGTTGTTCCCAGGTGTGCCGAACCAACCGCTTTAGTCTGTGGCAAAGTTGCCTAGCAACTTCAATTTACCGCTGCAGCGTAAACGTTATTCCTTTGGGGGTGCTATCAGTAAAAGCATCCCATTATCCTGTAATATGAAAGAATCGATGTAGTGCGTAAAAATCACTAACAATTAGTTTGCGGAGGCTCGCCTACCTGGAGGAGTAGGAATCTACTTTGAAGCTCCAACTTTCGGTGACCTGCACTCCTTTTCTCGTTAAAGAGAAAGTATTTCATGTAATCTTTAATTCATACAGGTAATTGGGCTATGATTTGAGCTAATTGTATGTGCAGTGGGACCCGGCCATGATACGTTGCCATCTCGCTCGCTTGATGGGGGAGCGAAAAATGAAGATCTTCGACGTTTTTCGTGAAACCGGCCTCAGCCGGATACCGCGACGCTAATGTACAAGGAAATGGCGCAAAAAATCGATCTGGAAGCCCTGGATAAGCTTTGTTGTCTGCTTCAGTGCGACGTAGGTGATCTTCTGGAGTTTTGTAATCGCTTAGAACAATAAAAAGATGGGATGCAATTGGGATGAAGACGGCGACCAGGACTGATTACAGGATCAACACCACAAAACTTCATGGTGCGCTTGAGCAGTGGGATACGTCCTGGAGCCCGGAATGTGACACTCCTGAATTTTATCACCGTATCTCCAGGGCCATACGCCTACTTACTCAATATGCCGTTTCAGAGCCTTATTTGCTTCGGGACTGGGTCTGGATAAATGCACAATTTCGCATAGCACACCCGTCTAATGAAGAGGTTGCCCGGACATCCTGGTCTGCGATCAGTTTGTTTGTAACCTTGGTTCAGCAGTTGGAAAGTGGAAACCAGGATGTGCTCATGGATATATGCTGGCTGACAGATCGAACTGTGGAGACTCTTCTTGGAATGCTGGGTGCCAGGGCGATTAATAAATTTATATCACCTGAAGAACAGAAACGAATGGATGATCTGATTATTGAGCTTGCAGAAGCTGAAAACGAGGATCTGGACCAGTTAAAGGCCTTTGCGGAAGGAGTTGCAACAGAGTTCTCTGAAATCCATCACACAGCGTATTTTCCCTCAATTGCCAACAAACTTTTGGGATTGTGTCAGATAGCACATGAATCCTCAGAAGCGGGATATTGGGCAAAAGCGGCTCTACGATACGTGTGTCTTGAAGACGACGTAATAAATGATAGCCAGGGATACGTTGGCTTTTTGGATGATATACATGTTATCGAAAACATGTATGGGTTTGTGTTTGGTGAGCTTCCATGGAAACGGTTAATAGATCATGCTGCCGAGAAATGGCCTTTTATAACCCGTGTATACTGGCAGGACGAAGACTCCAAAAATCACCTTACATTATTGTTAAAAGCTGTTGTTTCCTGCTGCCTTGACTCTTCATTAGAACAAAATCAAACACGTAATATAGTACTGCCGGATGTCGGGCCATGCGGATTTTTGTCAGCAGCTGCCTGTGTTCTGAAAGAAGTGGGCTCTGAGAAAAAGAGCACTATACCAACTCCAGGAACGCTGGCTGCATTCAGAGATGGACACACCCTTCGGTACGTGATGATGGCTGATCCCTATAAGGCCCCGGATGGTTCCGAGTTGCCAATGGTGAGGCTTAAGGGTGATGACAATAAAAAAGTACATATACCATCTGAAAAAGCCTTGTTGCTTGAACCGGCAAATAGCAAAGAAGTTACCTTTGCGACTAAAAAACAGTTAGAACGCTGGCTATCGACAGTAGAAGAAGACAGCCAAACGGCAGTTCATAAATTTCATGCTGCAGATACGCAAACATCCGTTCTTTATGTAACGACACGATCAGACTTTTTCGCTTATCTCGAGACCATCTGCCCCTACGGCCGCAGGCTCGATGAGCTCATAACGATTGAATACCGAAGTCGTGTAAACAGGTCTGCTTTGGGATCGGAAACGTCGGTTGTAGACCCGACAATGATTGTGTGTAGTAGCCTGGATGTGGCTGAAAGTATACTTCGTGACAGGGTTGAGGGCTCTCCCAAACCTCAGTACATGATTGTAGACCGGGCTGTGGATCATGTTGCGATGGAGGCGCTGAAAGAGAGGTGCCGACAATACAACCCTGATATGAAAGTAATCGTAATTTCCCGGGTTGATACGCGGGCAGGATCTTACCCTGAAAGTAAGGATGAATCTGTTTGGTTTATTCAGCCTGAAGCTGTCGACCCTATTTCGACTGCGACAAACCCGATTTCTATCACTGATATTGGCAGAGGGCCTCTTGCCAAGTATGTGAAAAGGCAAAACAGGGCATCCGATGTCAGGTTAGTAACTCATTTTGTTGAGTTTGCGGAGTTGGACGAGTTTTATCAAATTGCCCAGAAAATCAAGCTGCGCGCATTCGATGAGGACTCGGCCCTTTTATCCTTTGCCATTAGTGCGGAAACAGTCTTAAAGCACATATCAACTTACCCTCCTATGGGAAATGATATTTCTGATAAGCATTTGGTTCATGTTCTTGGAAGTCTGGCACAACACGCAGCCGCAATGGGAATGTATGACCAGGATATCAACAATCTGGAATCTGCCAGTGACAAGCTTCTCAAAGCTGTCAAAGAGAAAAACCCAAAAGCGCAAGCCCTGTATGAAATTATAAAGGACTATAAAACATGCCATATCGCGGTTGCTTCCCGTTCCGTTGCGGAGACATTTTCAAATAGGGAGTTAAACCTGGCGCATAGCAAGATTAAGTTGATTCCAGTGCATGATTTGCAATCGTTAGAAAACGTTGAATTGCTTTTGGTGCCTGGATGGCTTGGGCGCAAAGAAATGCTCCACCTGCGACTTGGTGGTTGGTCTGGTGTTCAAATACACATGCTATATGAATTTGAGTGCCAACGCTCGTCAAAGCAAGCCAGAAAGCTGGAAAAAACATTTATCTATCTTGATAAAAAAACACAGGAGAGCTGGAAGTCTTTTTCCAGGAAAAACCCGGAAGCAGGAAATCCTCCCTCAGTGCCAAGGGATATTAAAGTCCCCGAATCCAGTTTGAACGTAGATGAACACGAGGATGAGCCCCCTGAAGGTGATGATTGGCTGGAGTCTGCTGTACGTGAACACATGAGTTCATCTACCGTTGGTCAGGGCAGGCAAACGCAGGTTCTTGGGCGTCTAATGTTTTTTAATGATGGCCAACACTATGCCCTGTTCGCTGATAACGCAAAGCTTGTATGTTTGAACGAAATATTGGGCGGAGCACTAAATACTGCCGAACTCAGTGAGTCTGACGCAGAGAAACTCTTGTGGAAGAGTACAAAACTGCTGGAACCAGGAGATGTGTTAGCGTTCCCTGATGATCCTGCATTGGGGGATGTAGTTGACGAGTTGGCCGATGCTATTCTTGATGATGATGGAGCCACTAGAAAACAGTCCAGCCTTTGGCGTAATGCTCTACAGAAGATCTATGAGGCAAATGACTATGACCTTGACAAAATGCAAAACGAATTGTCTCGCCATGGTATAGACAGGGCTCGCGTCACTTTGGTGTCATGGCTTTTTACTACAAAAACTGTGGCTCCCCAAAATCCATCTCAAACCATTCCCAGCATCCTGTTATGTGCAGACATCGATAATTCCAAAGAGCTGGCAGATAACATTCTTAAACACGTAAACACAGTCTATAGGGCCAGGAGAAAAGCCGGGCATTTCCTGGTGGCTCAGCTTTCTACTGCGTCTCTAAGTGGCCTGGGTGATAGTGCATTTATCGAAATTAATGGAAGGAAAATCCGTTACAGGGTTCTTTCCATATCTGCCATTGATGAACCCGCCAGGTTTGATGCGTCTTTGCTGGGGGTTCGCTCCATTCATGACGGATTTCTGGAGGCAGGAACATGAGCCGAATGCTTCCCTTCCGGCCCCATTCTGATACGACAAAGTCTGAGCAGTGGGTATTCAACCAGTTGGCGGAAGACCCGGCTCTGGATGGGCATGTGATACTGCATTCGCTTGGTTTGGCACGCCATAAAAGAAAGAGCTATGCGGAATGTGATTTTGTGATAATTGGCCCGCTTGGGGTGTATTGTCTAGAAGTCAAGGGCGGTCATGTTAGCAGACGGGATGGAGCGTGGACGATAGGCTGGCCCGGTAAGTCTTATACATCAATGGAAGGGCCGTTCAAGCAGGCTCAATCTGCAAGAGGCACGTTGTTGCATGAGGTTCGCGCCAGACTTGGAAAGAACTTAATCAGGCGTGTACCGTTTGGTTGGGGGGTTATGTTTCCTGATGTGCAGTTTGTTGAACAGGACCCCGAATGGGACCAGGAGTGTATTTTTGACGAGAGAGACAAAGAGCTCCCGGTTTCTGACTATTTGATAAAGCTTGCGGAATATACCCTGGCGCATGAAGCAAGTAGAGGCAGAAAATTTCAAACGCCTTTATCGCGGCGGGATATTGAAGCCATTGTCCATAGTTTTCGTGCTGATTTTGACTTGGTGCCCGGAATTACAAGCCTGATAAGAGAAAGTCATAATGAACTGTTGTCCCTCTCCGATGAGCAATACTCATCCCTGGAAACGCTCCTGCATCCGGGTAATCCGAGGGTAATTTGTGAAGGGGCCGCAGGTACGGGTAAAACTGTTCTTGCTGCAGAGGCTGCCAGACGGTTGGCTCAAAGTGGACTGCGTGTATTGTTTCTCTGCTTCAACCGTAATCTGGCCTTGCAATTACAACAACAGGAATTTGCAAAACACAAGAATATTACTTTGCGCACTATCTGGGGAATATTGTACCAGTTAGTGGGTAAAGCGTTTCCAGGTCAAATTCCAGAGGGGAAGCAGTTTAAAGCAGTTCTGGCCATGGCAGAAGAGGCGGCCATAACTGCCACTGAGACTGGCGAGCTGAATCCCTATGATGTTTTGGTGATCGATGAAGCTCAGGATGTGTTAGCACCGGATGTTATGAATGCGCTGGATTGGTTTTTGAATGAGGGAATGTTCGGGGGAAGATGGGTGATGTTTCTGGATACCGCTTTGCAAGCCAGCGTGTATAACAAGCTTGAAGATAGCTTGTATTCTCACCTGTCATCCCGGGCGATGAACCTGAAACTAAGCATTAATATGAGAAATCCTGTGACAATTGCCAGAGAGGCAGCGATGGTTACAGGAACCACGCCCCCCAAGTGCAGGCGCCAATTTATCGCGCCAGTAGACTACAGAACCATTCATGGGGCGAAAACCGATCACAAAGTTTCGATGTCATTAATAACCCAATTAATATCAGAGGGGGCCGATCCCAGTGATATTGTTTTGTTATCATTTTTTGCGCCATCAGAAGCATTCTATGCAGGTGGTTACTCATCTATCGGAAAAAAGGTTCATGTGCTCGATGGTGGTAACGATGATATTCCAATGGGAGCAATTCCCGCCGCTTCTATTCCTGCGTTTAAAGGGCTTGAATCAGAAATAGTGATTATTGGTGACCTGCCGGAAAGGGAAATGAATGAATGGCAGGTTGCAAATTTTTACGTTGCTCTTACCCGGGCCCGCACGGCTGCTTACGTTATTTGTAGACAGGAACATGTGGATCGTCGTTTGAGCTTAGTAGAGGGATAAAAATGAATAGCGATCTTGAATATTCAAACTATCGCAATAAGTTATTGAAGTTCATGACCGATGAATTGTTCGGCCCTGAGTCCACGGATGATCAGCTTCGGCAATGTGAATTACTCGATGTATCACCGTTACAGCTTTATTCAACAGGAGTGCTATTCCCGCAAAAATCAGTAATCAATCAGTTGGAAGATGATGCTGCGGAAGATGAAGATAGCGTGCCGAATGCTGACTCATCTCTGGATGATAGTCCTTTGGTGGAAGTAAAACAGGGCGGCAAGCAAACGAGGGATGCGACTTCGCTGGAAGAGCAACCCCTCAATCTGGCAAATGAATTCAGCCCTTCAGCAGCAGGCATTACTGTCAAGGCTTCTTTGGGATGCAAAATTCTGGTTGATATCAGTGCTGGTAAATATAAGACAGAGAAAATTGAAAAACGTCATCCAAAGGCTGGCCAGGAAAAGGCGGATGGCTCGTTATTTCCGGATACTCGTGAAGAGGCAAATTACAGGCGGGTGCCGATTCAGGACACGGTCGAAATTGATCTTGCCGGATCTTTGGAAAATCGAGTATTCAATCATGATGTAAAAAACACAGATGGCATGTTGAAGCTTAATGTCCGCATTAGACCTGAGAAGGGGAATAAAGCTTCGATCTCTTTAGCGTTGATTAATCAGCACAAGGGTGGAGCAGACTCTCCCCCGCCATTTAACGCAGCTTTCTTTCAGGTTGAGTTGTCCGTAACTGAGGCTAATGGTGCTTCGGTTTTCCATCCTATAGATCGTGCGGGTGGTATTTCAGAAGATGAAGAGCTTGCGATATTGGACATGCTTTATCGGGATAAACGTTCCTTCGCGTTGGGGCATGGATGCGGCACAGGTTGGACAACAGATCCCAACGACAAGACTGTCGCAAAACAAGTTTGGTCTGATTTTCTTCCTTCGTGCGATATTAAGCCGGTAAAGCCTAGAGAGAAGGCACTTTTTGCCAATCAGTTTGATCTGTCAATGCGTAGCCTTTCAGAAGGTGATTCGTCTGATAGCGATATTATTGGGAATCTTGGCCTCCTGGCAAAAGACTATGAAAGCTGGATTATTGCCAGGCAGGATCAACAGGAGAATAGCCTATCGGATCAATATCAAATACCAGCGACAGGAAATTTGGAAAAGTGTAGGGAATGCTTAAAGCGAATCAAGGAAGGTATTGAATACCTCTCATCAAATAGCGATGCGATGTTGGCATTTAGATTGGCCAATCGGGCAATGTTAATTCAGCAGGCAAGAACGAGATTCCAGAAGGATTTAGATCCTGACAACACTTATTTGGATCTTCCGGAAGATTATCGCGTATCGGGTGAAAGCGACCCTGTATGGAGACCATTCCAGTTAGCATTTGTGCTAATGAACATAGCCTGCTGTTCTGAAAGTGATCATCCTGACAGGGAACTGGTCGATTTAATATGGTTTCCAACTGGCGGAGGTAAAACGGAGGCATATCTTGGTCTGGCGGCATTCGTTATCTGCATGCGCAGGCTGGCTGATTCTGAGGACAAGGGTGTCGCGGTATTAATGCGTTATACCCTCCGACTACTGACAGCTCAACAGTTTCAACGGGCTGCTGCGTTGATTACGGCATTGGAATCACTGCGACTGGATAAATATCTTGGGGCTGATCTTGGCGAGGCGCCCATTACAATTGGCTTATGGGTTGGTATGGGACTGTCACCAAACCGACGTAAAGATGCTGTTAAGAGGCTTAATGAATTAACGGCCACACCTGGGGCTCAAAACCCCTTCCAGCTATTGAGGTGTCCCTGGTGCCGATCCTCACTTGATAAAAGAGGTTGGCTTGGGTATCGAAAAGAACCACTGTCTGCGAATAGCGATGATACGGTTATTTTTCGATGTGGTAATCCGGGGTGTCGGTGGCATTCCAGTACAAACCGACTACCGGTTGTAGTCATTGACGATGATATCTATGAAAATCCTCCGACACTGTTGCTTGGTACAGTGGATAAGTTTGCACAGTTAGCCTGGGTTCCTGAAACGGGGCGTATTTTTGGAACCGATGATTTTAGCGCCCCCCCCAGTCTGATTATTCAGGATGAGCTACACCTGATATCAGGGCCATTAGGTACCATCGTTGGTCTCTACGAAACTGTCATTGACAGGCTTTGCTCCAGGAATGGAAAGACACCGAAGATTGTTGCCTCAACAGCAACCATCCGGCAATCCGCAAAACAATGTAATGGCCTGTACGCCAAAGAACGCTTTGAATTTCCGCCACAAGGTCTGGATGCTGGGGACTCCTATTTTGCGTATGAAGACCAGGAAGCCGCCGGCAGGCTTTATGTGGGAGTGTTCGGAACCGCGGTAAAATCCCACGCCACTGCGCAGGTTCGCGTTATTTCCCCCTTGCTCCAGGCGGTGATGCCGGAACCTCCCGACACTCAGCCGCCGGAGATCGCTGACAAGTACGCAACTCTGCTTTGGTATTTTAATAGCCTGAGAGAGCTTGGACACGCAGTCACTATGTCTACAGGCGACATACCTGAACATCATTTCAATCTTTGCTCCAGAAAGAATATTGAGAAAGAGTATCGGCGAAGGTTCCCCAATGTGGAGGAATTAACAAGCAGGAAAACCGCTGAAGAGATTCCTTCAATACTTGATTGCCTGAATCGAAAATGGCCCAAGACTGAAAATAGTCCATGGCCAGTCGATATGTTGCTAGCAACAAATATGATTTCTGTTGGCGTTGATGTTTCACGACTTGGATTGATGGTGGTTGCCGGTCAGCCCAAGTCAACCGCTGAATATATTCAGGCGACCAGTCGGGTTGGCCGTGGGTTTCCCGGATTGGTGGTCACAGTGTATAACCCTGCGCGCAGCAGGGACCGATCTCACTATGAACAGTTTGTTGGCTATCATCAGGCAATTTATCGTTATGTGGAGCCAACAAGCGTTACGCCATTTTCCGCTCCGGCCAGATCCCGTGGGTTTGCAGGAATGGTGATCGCGTTGGCAAGACTTATAACCGGAATGAGGGTGCCTGGAGATATATCCAAATATCCGGATGTGCAGGATGAGCTGGTAAAAGTCATTCTGGATAGAGTTCAGCGGGTTGACACGGATGAGTACGAAGATGCGCTAAGGGAGCTATCAGGAATATTTAAGGATTGGAGAGACTATTTGCCACAGGAGTTTGGTCAGATGGCAGGCACTCCAACCACGCAAACGTTGATGTACCCACTTGGCCGGAATGTAAACGAAGATTTTGAAGGGAAGGCATTTCCTGTTCTTACCAGTATGCGCAGTGTCGATGCGACCTGTTCCGCCAAAGTCCTTCAAACTTATCCCGATTCAGGAGAATAAATTGTGGCAAGACCAGAGTTCAGAAGGAGTCAGGGTGTTGTGCCGTTTGGTGTCGGTGCCATTATCGATTTTCCTGATGAATCGTTGATGGCTGCCGGGCTTGATGCATGGACAATTGAAATGCAGCCTGAAGCCGCTGCGTATTTGAAGGAAGCAACGTGCTTATCGGAACCAAGACTTCAAGCCAGGCTCTCACACGAGCTGGGAAAAGATGTAAGCGGACTGTATATGCCACCGGAAGCCCCGGAGCTTTCCGAACGTGGCTTCTCCGGTTTGAACGGGCCGGTTATAACTGCACATACACCATTTGTGCGTTTCCCAAATTGGCATTTTTGCCCCCGATGCAGGTCAATGCAGTATGTCCCATGGAACAGTCCCAGTAATGCGAAAAATGAAGACTTGAGATGTAAGAACTCCAAATTTCGCCGTCAGGCCAAGTCAAATACACAACCCTGTAGTGCGCTTCCACTAAACCGTCGGCCCCGGTTGGTACCTGTGCGATTTATTGTTGCATGTGCTCATGGACATATTTCCGATTTTCCCTGGAGCAAATGGGCCCACGGTGACAAAAAAGAATGCGGACATGAACCTGGAACGCTTTTCCTTGTATCAACCGGAGGAGCTGGGCTTGAAGGTATAAAAGTAGAATGCTCGAAATGTGGATCATACAGAACGATGAAAGGAGCTTTTAATCCCTCCACGTTTTCGGAAGCAACGGGCCTGTCGTGTAGCGGTGAGCGGCCTTGGTTGGGCCCGCAGGCTCAGGATCCGAACTGTCAGGAGTCGGTTCAGGTTGTACAACGGGGGGCATCAAACGTCTATTTCCCTTACGTGGTTAGTTCAATATTAATTCCCCCATATTCTGAAACATTGCACAGAATTCTGGATAACCAGAGTATATGGAATGAAATTTGTGATGTTCTCGATAATATCCGGGTTAACGGGGAGCCTGTGATCTCAGCAAACATGTTTTCTTCCAAGGCAAAAAAGTATGGTATCGAGGCTGAAGTTTTTGCAGCAGCGATAACAGAAAAATATCTTCACCCTGAAGTGTGGTCTGGAACAGCGGAGCAAACTGAGTCGGCCTATCGGTATACCGAACGCCAGGCTTTCCTTGGTCCTCGCCCTGCGCCAACCGAGCGCGACGAGTTTGATATCAAAAAGACTAAAATTTCGGACTATTCATATGTAGTTCGAGACTACTTCAGCGAGGTGGTGCTGATCCCCAGGCTTCGAGAAACACGGGCTTTAGTAGGGTTCTCAAGGGTTACCCCATATGATGGCGATCTAAGCCGGTTGGCTGCGCTTTCCAAAAAAGAACTTTCCTGGTTGCCTGCCGTGTCCTCTAATGGCGAGGGGATTTATTTGGAGTTGAGCGAAAATAAACTAAGTATCTGGGAGCGAACTCATTCTGACATCGCAGAAAGAATTGACCTGATTAATGATAAATGGGCCAGGGTATGTTCCGAAAGAGGGACTGAGTTCAGGCCTTATAGTTCCAGATTGCTCCTGGCCCATACCCTTTCACATCTGGTTATCCGGCAACTAAGCTTTGACTGTGGTTATGACAGTTCAACACTTAAAGAAAGGCTTTACGTATCAAATGACGTGGACCGGAATATGTGTGGAATTCTTATATATACGGCTGGCGGAGATTCTGAAGGTAGTCTTGGTGGGCTGGTCAGGCAAGGGGAGAGCGGGAACCTGGAGGCAACAATTCTTGCTGCGGTTAAAAATGCAGAGTTTTGTGCTTCCGACCCTCTATGCCTTGAAAGTGAGGGGCAGGGGTATTACGGATTAAATCTCGCAGCCTGTCATGCTTGCACACTTTTGCCGGAAACAGCATGCGAGCTTGGAAACAGAGTATTGGATCGGGCTTTGATTGTAGGATCTGAAGCTAATCCACAAGGTGGTTATTTTTCGGATCTTATTCATGCATAAAGATATATATGGTGGAATTAAAACATATGCTGACATTTGTTGATTTGTTCTGCGGAGGCGGATTTGGTGCCAGAGGGGCTGTGACGGCAGGTGCTAGACCACTCCTTGCGGTTGATGCCTGGGGTTTGGCGGCGGATACATATAAGAGTAATTTCCCGGATGCGGAAGTTATTTGTTCTCCTATCGAAAAGTTAAAGCCAAAAGTCCTGGCAAGGCGCCATTCTCCCGATGTGTTGTTAACTTCGCCGGAATGTACGTCACATTCGATTGCTCGTGGTGCCAAACCAAAGTGTGAGAGGAGTCGGGAAACAGCGATTGGAATCATTCCCTGGATTGAAGCCATGAATCCACGCTGGTTAATTGTTGAAAACGTAAACCGGATGAAACAATGGGAGCGCCACAACGAGTTGATTTCAACAATTAAATCATATGACTATCAGGTTAATGATCTACTGCTAAATGCAGCTAACTTTGGCACACCCCAGTCAAGAAAGAGAATGTTTTTGGTTTGTGACAGGGGGGGCTCGGTAATAACGGCGGATGACCTGTATAGGCTGCATCAGCGGAGTGAAAAGACCGCCAGATCAATCATTGACTGGTCTGGAAACTACAAAAGCACTCCGCTGTACAAAACTGGCAGAGCTAAGGCGACTATTGAAAGGGCTGAGCGGGCCATGAAGGAACTTGGACGGAAAAAGGATTTTATTATCGTGTATTACGGTTCCGATTATGCGGGAGGTTGGCAGTCGTTGGATGCACCGCTACGCACAATTACTACGTTGGACAGGTTTGGACTTGTAACCTGGCAGGGAAGTACTCCGTTTTTGAGAATGCTTCAACCGCCGGAGTTAATGAAGGCAATGGGGGTTGGCTCCAAGCATCTACTTCCTCATGGAAACAGGCGGGACAAAGTCAAGCTTTGCGGTAATGGTGTTTGCTCGCCAGTTATGGAAATAATTTTTAAGAAAATTTACCAAACTCAATTGAGTGAAGTGGAGTTGGCTTCATAAATGGACTTGTCTCGTGAAGACTTGGTGGTTGATCGTGTTTACAGTGGCTCCAGAAATGGCAATGCATCTGATGATCCTTTGCCCAGTCTTCTGGGTGTAGACAATGGAGCAGGCTTTCGGCATTTGGGAAAGCGGCCTGGTATCGAAACGTTGAAACTTCTGGTTTTAAAGACGAACCTTAATGATCCTGATTGGCCGGATCATTTAAATACTGAAACAGGGTTGTTTATTTATTATGGCGACAATAAGTCAGTTCGGGAAATTCACGATACCCCAAGGCAAGGTAATCTAATATTACGCAACTTGTTTGATGCTCGACATAGAACCGATTGTTTTGGTCATTTCCCGCCGATATTGCTGTTTGGTGGAACAGGAGAATATCGGGATGTTAGATTCCTGGGCTTGGCTGTACCGGGTGCTCAAAACCTGGGGCCGGATGATGACTTGGTTGCAATCTGGAGGTCCACGGGAACGGAAAATCTTCGATTTCAAAATTACCGTGCAACTTTCACGGTGTTGGATGTGCCGGTAGTAAAGCGGGAATGGATTGATGATATACAGAAAGGGGATACGTCTACTTCCAGGCATGCTCCTGGAGTTTGGTTAGACTGGGTGAAAAATCGGAAATTTACACCGTTATATTCCCCTCATACTATTGAAATAAGAAGCAAGGAGCAGCAATTACCCCGAGATAAAGACGGCTTGAAACTATTGTCGCTGGTGTACGAAAAGTACAAAGATAGCCCTGTAGACTTTGAGACTTGTGCCGTTGAAATAGCACGTCTTTCGATGCCGGATATCGGTGACTGTGAGATAACCAGACCCTGGCGGGATGGAGGCAGAGACGCTATTGGGCGTTATCGCATTGGTATTGGTCCAGGCTCAATTGATGTTGAGTTTGCCCTGGAGGCAAAGTGTTACAAGCCTGATTCAGGTGTCGGGGTAAAAGAACTTTCCAGATTATTATCCCGCTTGCGTCACCGACAATTCGGCATTCTTGTCACTACGTCGTATCTAAGTGCCCAAGCCTATTCCGAATTGAAAGAAGATGGTCATCCAGTGGTTCTTATAACTGCTATCGATATCGTGAATATACTGAAAAGCCGACTCGGCTCTGCGGATTCAACTAGACGTTGGCTGGAAACTATTTGACCTGCAAGATGACAATATTTCCGAAATGTATTTTACGGTATCGGTTAACGACTCTTTGATTTCGTGCTCCCAAACACGTACTACCAACCAGCCATCAGATTGAAGTAATTCATTGTTCCTTTGGTCCCGAGTTACATTTCCTTGAATCTTCTTTTCCCAAAAGGATGCTCGGGACTTCGGTGCTTGGTAATGTTTTGGGCATTTATGCCAGAAGCAGCCGTCAATAAAAATCGCAACTTTCAAAGATGGATAAATTAAGTCCGGTTTTCCCGGAAGCTTGTTGTTTATCCGGTAGCGCCATCCCATACGCCATAGAGCTTTGCGTAGAATAACCTCCGGTTTTGTGTTCTTGGCCCGAATTTGGGACATGCAATACGAGCGTTGTTCTTTTGTAAGTACGTCTGTCATTACTTTACATATCGATTGGTAGCCTTGATAGGGCAATTATGAGTTGGCTCTACGGTCGAGGCAGCATCAAATCAACTAAAGTTACTCTTAGTATAGGGGGGTCGACGTTTGTAATCATGAGCTCAGACTCAGGGACGGAAAGCAAGAAGAGTCATAACTCTCTGATTTTTTTAGATCACGCATAATGAGTGTGGTAAAAATGCAATCTTAGGTCCGAAACCGCGAGCTCGCTAATGTCCACTACTTAGCTGAATTCGGTCGCAAAAAGGCGGACATTTTGCGACCCAAGTTTGGCCAATGCGGCCACTTTATGGTTTCAACAACACATAAGTTAGATGTTGCATGAAGATGGTGGGCCCGGACAGACTTGAACTGTCGACCTGCCGATTATGAGTCGGATGCTCTAACCAACTGAGCTACGGGCCCCAAAGAAGAGGGCGCCATTATACGAGGATTCGATAATGGCGCCAAACGCTTTTAGTTTTCGCTATCCAGGAAGCTGCGCAGGTGTTCGGAACGGCTGGGGTGCCGCAGTTTGCGCAGTGCTTTGGCTTCGATCTGACGAATACGCTCGCGGGTAACATCAAACTGTTTGCCCACTTCTTCCAGGGTGTGGTCGGTGTTCATGTCGATCCCGAAGCGCATGCTCAGTACCTTGGCTTCACGGGCGGTGAGGCCGGCCAGTACGTCGCGGGTGGCTTCCATCAAGCCTTCGATGGTGGCGGAATCCACCGGTGAATCGATGGTGGCATCCTCGATAAAGTCACCCAAGTGCGAATCTTCGTCATCACCGATGGGGGTTTCCATGGAGATGGGTTCTTTCGCAATCTTCAGAACTTTACGCACCTTGTCTTCCGGCATTTCCAGGCGCACGCCCAGCTCTTCAGGGGTGGGCTCGCGGCCCATTTCCTGCAGCATCTGGCGGGATACCCGGTTCAGCTTGTTGATGGTTTCGATCATGTGCACCGGAATACGAATGGTGCGGGCCTGGTCCGCAATGGAGCGGGTGATGGCCTGACGAATCCACCAGGTGGCGTAGGTCGAGAATTTGTAACCACGGCGATATTCGAACTTGTCCACCGCTTTCATCAAGCCGATGTTGCCTTCCTGGATCAGATCCAAAAACTGCAGGCCACGGTTGGTGTACTTTTTGGCAATGGAGATTACCAAACGCAGGTTGGCTTCCACCATTTCCTTCTTGGCACGGCGGGCTTTGGCCTCACCAATGGACATGCGGCGGTTGACTTCCTTGATCTCAGGAATGGTCAGGCCGATGTGTTCCTGCAGTTGCACCATGCGGCGCTGGGCGCGCAGTACTTCCGGGCGCACGTTGGCCAGGCCTTCAGAGTAGGGCTTGCCGGCTTTGATGTGGGGATCAATCCACTCCAGATCCACCTCGTTGCCGGGGAAGCTTTTGATGAACTCTTTCCGCGGCATTTTGGCCAGCCGGATGCAGTTGTTCATGATGGTGCGTTCCGAGGCGCGAATGGCGGTGAGGGTGTCGCGGATTTCGCTTTCCACCTGCTCGAATAAACGGGGCACCAGTTTGAAGGTAACAAAGTGGTCTGCCAGTTTGCCCAATGCGGTTTCGGCGCGCTTGGATTCACGGCCATGCTTGGCGATGGCGGCTTCTGACTTTTTGTACAGGGATTCCAGCTCGTCGAAGTTTTCTTTCGCCAGCTCGGGATCGATGTCGTTGTCAGCAGAGTTGTCGTCATCGTCGTCATCGTCATCATCATCGTCGGAATCGTTTTTATTGGCTTCCGGTTGCTGATTGATGGGGGTGGGCGCGGCGATTTCGTCATGCTCGGAAATAAAGCCGGCAATCACATCAGAGATGCGGCCTTCTTCGTTTTCGGTAACACGGCGATATTCCCCCAGCACGGTGTCGATGCAGCCGGGCCAGTAGGCCAGGGCATGCATCACTTCACGGATGCCTTCCTCGATGCGTTTGGCGATAACGATTTCGCCTTCCCGGGTGAGCAGCTCCACGGTACCCATTTCACGCATGTACATGCGCACGGGATCGGTGGTGCGGCCAGGTTCGCTTTCCACGGAAGCCAGCGCAGCGGCGGCCTCTTCGGCAGCGTCTTCATCTGGGCTGGTGGCATTGTCATTGAGCAACAATTCATCGGTTTCCGGTGCCACTTCGTGCACTGGAATGCCCATGTCGTTGATCATGCCAATGATATCTTCGATCTGATCGGGATCGGTGATGTCGGCCGGTAGGTGATCGTTCACCTCGGCATAGGTCAGGAAGCCTTGCTCCTTTCCTTTGGTAATCAGTTGTTTTAGCTGGGACTTTTGCTGTTCAGTATTGGAGGTCATGAAATGCCCATTCCGTCTGGTGCGCGAAGAACGCGGCATTATACAGGGTACGGGTTGCCGTTGCCACTGGCAGCCCACTGAGTTTGTCGGGAGTTTGTAATAATTGATATCTGATTACATTTCAGGCCTCTTGGTGGTGTCTGATCAGCGGTGTGGCCGCACTCAGGCTGGGTAAAATGGTGATTATTTGGACAATTCTTTCTGTAAGTGTAGTAGCTCTTTGAATCTCGTCTTGTCTTTGACGCCTTCGGCGATGATTTGATCCAGATCCTGCTCCACTTTCTGTAAATAAAGTCGTCGTATTGCGTCGCCAAGTTCGGGGCCCTGCTCGTCGTTGGGCAGCAGAAACTCTTTGGCGGCCAGTTTGAAAATGGTGTCGCTGTCATCCCGGTTCTGCCAGTGGCCAAGGATGGCTGCGGTGGATGCATCGGGCTTTTGTTTAATAAATTCAAACAGTTCCAGTAAAGTTTCCATTCGCGGCAGTTGCAATTGCTGCAGTTCGTCCGGCAGCGTCAAGCCGGTTGCCTGGCGTGGTGCATTGAGCAGCATGCGGATGGTGGCATCCACCAGGGAGATCTCGTCCCGCTTCTTGTTTTTATCCAGGGCCTGCCGTCTGACGGGCTTGGGGCGGGGCGATCTTGACGGGCCGGAGCCTGTAGATTCCCCATCGTAGTCGTGATATGGGGGTGGCTGATCAGAATGCAACCCCTCAAACTCTGAATAGTCTGCAAATTCATCCGCTTGCCGGGGGGGCGCTGCCTTGGCGGCTACCGGCGCTGCCAGTTGGATGTCTTCCAGTTCGGTGATCTCCCCCAGCCGTTTCAGCATCAGCTGTTGCAGCACGCCGGCCGGCAGCTGTTCCAGATGCGGTTTGGCCAGGCTGGCCAGGCGGGCGCGGCCATCCATGGTGCGAGTATCCACCTCGGCGGCAAGGTGCTTGAAAAAGTACTCCGACAGGGTGTCGCACTCGTCCAGCAGGCCTTCAAAGTAGTCTTTGCCGTTTTGCCGCACCAGGGTGTCGGGGTCTTCCCCTTCCGGCAGCAGCAGAAATTTGATTTGGCGTCCATCGCGGGCGGTGGGCAGGGCGTTTTCCAGTGCGCGCCAGGCCGCCCGGCGGCCGGCTTCATCGCCATCAAAACAGAAGATCAGCTCTTCGCTGTGGCGAAACAGTGTCTCGATATGGTCGCGGCTGGTGGCGGTGCCCAGGGTGGCCACGGCGTAGGGGATGCCGAACTGGGCCAGGGCGATGACATCCATGTAGCCTTCCACCACCACAAAGCGGCGGATCTTGTTGCTGGCCTGCCGGGCTTCATACAGGCCGTAAAGTTCGCGCCCTTTGTGAAATACCGGGGTTTCCGGTGAGTTCAGGTATTTGGGTTTGTCATCCCCCATCACCCGGCCGCCAAAGGCAATGACCCGGCCGCGGCTGTCGCGGATGGGGAACATCACCCGGTCGCGGAAGCGGTCGTAGCGCCGCCCCTGATCGTTTTCGATCAATAGCCCGGTTTTAATCAGGTGGTTGAGGTCGGTATCGCTTTTGCCCAGTGCGTTGATCAGGTTGTCCCAGCCCTGGGGTGCGTAGCCCAGGCGAAACTGTTTGGCGGTTTGCCCGGACAGGCCCCGTTGTTTCAGGTAGTTCACCGGGCGTTCGCGGGTTTTGGGATTGCGTAACTGTTGCTCGTAAAAGGCGGTGGCCGCTTCCAGAATGTGAAACAGCGGCTGGTGATTCTCCCGTGGTTGGCTGAAATCCTCGTCACGGGGCACGTCCAGGCCCAGGTTGCGGGCCAGGGTTTCAATGGATTCCACAAACCCCAGGCGGGTGTAATCCATCAGAAAGCCGATGGCGTTACCACTGGCACCGCAGCCAAAGCAGTAATAGAACTGCTTTTCGGGGCTGACGGTAAAAGAAGGGGTTTTCTCCTGATGGAACGGGCAGCAGGCCGAGTAGTTTTTGCCGGTGCGTTTCAGGTGCACATAGCTGTCGATGAGTTCCACCAGATCGGTTCTGGCAAGAACATCATCGATAAAGGTTTCGGGTATGCGGCCGGCCATGGGGGCGGGGATTACCCCAGCAGCTCTTTAACCTTCTTGCTGACCGCGCCCATATCGGCACGCCCCTGAACCTGGGGTTTCACCACGGCCATGACTTTGCCCATGTCTTTCATGCCTTCGGCCCCGGTTTCCGCGATGGCAGACTGAATGATGGCGGCAACGTCATCTTCGCTCATGGCGGCGGGCAGGAATCCTTTCAGCACCTCAATTTCCGCCAGTTCTTTCTGGGCCAGGTCATCGCGCCCACCCTGGGTGAACTGTTCTACGGAATCTTTGCGCTGTTTCACCATCTTATCCAGAATCGCCAGCACGCGGGTGTCGTCCAGCTCAATGCGTTCGTCTACTTCCACCTGTTTCAGGGCCGAAGTGGCCAGGCGCAGGGTGGCCAGGCGCTCTTTGTCTTTCGCGCGCATGGCTTCTTTAACGGCATCGTTCAGTTTGCTTTTGATGTCTGACATGGTGATTTCCGTTCTGGTCAAAAGAGAAAGCTAATAAAACAACAATACGCCGGATCGGGGCAAGCCCGCCGGCGTTTGTGTAAGGTATTTGCAGCGTAATGGGGCTTAGAACAGGCGCTTGCGACGGATCTGTTCGCGAGCCACTTTCTTGGCGTGACGCTTGACGGCGGCGGCTTGCTTACGCTTGCGAACCTGGGTGGGCTTCTCGTAAAACTCGCGACGGCGAACTTCCGCCAACACACCCGCTTTTTCGCAGGAACGCTTGAAGCGACGCAGGGCTACGTCGAATGGCTCGTTTTCTTTAACCTTTACATTAGGCATTAACAAATCACCTTACTTATGAATTCTGTTTACGGTACAAAAACCAGTTCTTACTAGGCCTGTGGCCATAAGGGTGCCGCATTTTAATGGCATTGATGGCTAAATGCAAAGCCGGTTTTTGGTAAACTGCGTGGAATTCTCCCTGCGGGGGTTGTTGATTAAACGGATTAGGCGAAATTTGTGCGAATTCTAGGCATTGAGACGTCCTGTGATGAGACAGGTGTTGCGATTTACGACAGTGAGCAGGGTATTCTGGCGGATGCCCTGTACAGCCAGATCGAGTTGCACGCGGAATACGGGGGGGTGGTGCCGGAACTGGCTTCCCGTGATCATGTGCGCAAATTGATCCCCCTTATTGATGAAGTGATGCAGCGGGCCGGTTGTGCGCAATCGGATCTGGATGCCATTGCCTATACCGCCGGGCCCGGCCTGGTGGGGGCTCTTATGGTGGGGGCCGCGCTGGCAAAGAGCCTGGCCTTTGCCTGGGGCATGCCTTCTATTCCCGTGCATCATATGGAGGGCCATCTGTTGGCGCCATTGCTGGAGGATCCCGCGCCCCAGGCTCCCTTTATTGCATTGCTGGTGAGTGGCGGCCATACCCAGTTGGTTAATGTGGAGTCCATCGGCCGCTATGAAATCCTGGGGGAATCCCTGGATGATGCCGCCGGGGAAGCATTTGATAAAACCGCCAAGATGCTGGGGCTGGGTTATCCCGGTGGGCCGGCCATTGCGCGGGCCGCCGAGCTGGGTGTCGGCGGCCGTTTTCAGTTCCCTCGCCCCATGGTGGACCGGCCTGGACTGGATTTCAGTTTCAGTGGCTTGAAAACCTTTACCCTTAACACCCGGGATGATTGTGCCGGGCAGGAGGGTGGTCTGACGCAGCAGGATGTGGCGGATATAGCCTGGGCGTTTCAGGATGCGGTGGTGGATACTCTGGCCCTGAAATGCCGCCGTGCGCTGCGTCAGACCGGCGCCAGCCGGCTGGTGGTGGCCGGTGGTGTCAGTGCCAATACGCTGTTGCGACAGAAGCTGGCCGAGATGGTTGCCAAAGAAAAGGCCGACGTGTTTTACCCCCAGTTGCGTTATTGCACCGACAACGGCGCCATGATCGCCTATGCGGGATACCAGCGTTTGCTGGCGGGCGTGGAATCCAATCTCAATGTGCAGGTGCGGGCCCGTTGGCCCCTGTCTGAATTATCAGGCTAGTCTTTTGGGGGCAGGCGGAAGCCCTGCTCCTGCCCCTTGATCAGCAGCAGAATGTTGTGCCGGTGGCGGAACAACAGCATCAGGCTCAATACCAAAATGGGGTGAAACAGCTCCGGGTGGGTGATCAGCATGATCAGGGGCGCCAGAAAAAAGGCAGCAATGGAGGCCAGAGAGCTGAAGCGGGTGCTGAAAAAAACCAGTAGCCAGATAGCGCCCACCACCAGCATGGAAGGCCAATGCAGAATGGCCAGCACTCCCATTGCAGTGGCTACACCTTTGCCGCCGCGAAAGTCGAAATACACCGGATACAGATGGCCCAGAAAGGCGCAGAAGCCACAGAGTGCCGCCATGCTTTCCGGCATGCCCAGGCGGCGGGCAATGATCACGGGCACCACGCCTTTGGCCACATCCCCCACCAGCGTCAGTGCGGCAGCAAAGGTGTTGCCCACCCGCAACACGTTGGTGGCGCCGGGGTTGTGGGAGCCCTCGGAGCGGGGGTCAGCAAAGCCGAACAGCCGGCACACCAGAATGGCGGCCGATATGGACCCCAGCAGGTAGGAAAAAATCCATAGAACAATGGCTAACAGGCTTTCCAGAACACAGTCTCCCGGGTGGATGGGCGCTCATTGTTTCATTTAAGCCGGGTGTGCTCAAGTTGTCACATGGGGGGCATCTTGGTAGATTGCCAGCAATTACGCGCAAGGTGGCCAGAGAATGGATATTGTTTATATACGTGACCTTAAGATTCAAGCCGTGATCGGGGTGCTGGACTGGGAGCGTGCCATCAGGCAACCCCTCAGCCTGGAGCTGGAGATGGCCTGCGATATTAGTAAGAGCGCAGCCAGCGATGACATCGCCGATGCCCTGGATTATGCGGCGGTGTCCACCCGTGTTGTGCAGTTTGTGGAAGACAGCCGGTTCCAGCTGGTGGAAACATTGGCGGAACAGGTGGCGTCGGTGGTGCTGCAGGAATTCGGTGTACCCTGGCTGCGCCTGCGCGTCAGTAAGCCTGCGGCTGTGAAAGCCGCGCGGGATGTGGGTGTGATCATCGAACGGGGAGAAAAGCCCTGATGGCAAGGGTGTATTTGAGTCTGGGCAGTAACATCAACCGTCACCATTATATACGGGTGGCACTGGACACGCTGCGCCAGGTATTTGGTGAGCTGGTGGTGTCGCCGGTTTATGAAAGTGAAGCGGTGGGGTTTGACGGCGATAATTTCTATAACCTGGTGGTGGGGCTTCATACCGGGTCCAGCGTTGGGGAATTGCAGCGCAAGATCAAGGCCATCGAGGATGAAAACGGCCGGGTACGGGGTGGCCCCAAATTCAGTTCGCGAACCCTGGATATTGATATCCTCACCTACGATGACTGCGTGGGTGTCATTGACGGAGTGGCATTGCCACGGGATGAAATCGTGCACAATGCCTTTGTCCTGTGGCCGTTGGCGGATGTGGCCGGTACTGAATTGCACCCACAACTGCAGCGCTCCTATGGGGAGCTGTGGGCCGAATACGATAAGTCAAAACAGGCTCTATGGCGCGTGGAGCTGAACTGAGTTCAGGCTTCTGCCGCCATCCACCGCAATGTCCTGCCCTGTGATATAGGGGGCCTCTTCAACCAGAAAATAAAGTGTGCGGGCAATATCCCATTCAGTGCCCACCCGCTGCAGGGGAATCTGCTGCAGAATTTTTTGTTTTTGTTGTTCGGTTAATTGGTGTTCCCCGTCGGGCCACAGCATGGCGCCGGGTGAAATGCCGTTGACCCGTACCTCCGGTGCCAGGGCCTTGGCCAGCGCGGTGGTCAGCGTGCGCAATGCAGTTTTGGCCATACTGTACGGGATAAAATCCGGGTTCGCCTGTTCGGCCAGCGCATCAATAATGTTGATGATGCAACCCTGGTTTGCTTTCAGCAAGGGGGCCAGATGCTGGCTGAGAAAAAAAGGCGCCTGGGCGTTGCTGGCAAACAGGTCATGCCACTGTTCCAAGGTGGTTTGGCCCAGCGCTGTTGGGTAAAACGCCGAAGCGTTGTTGACCAGTAGATCCAGTCGGTGTTTCCAACTGCCGGATTGCTCCGCCAGTTGTGGCCAGGCATCGGGCGATGAGAGGTCGGCGTGCAGGGCAATGCAGGAATGGGGGCGGTTGTGGTTCAGTTTATCGCGCAGGGCTTTGGCAGATTGTGCGCTATTGCGGTAATGCAGAATCACAGCGTAACCCCGTTCGTGCAGGTATTGCGCTGTATACGCTCCAATGCGCTTTGCCGAGCCCGTGATCAGGGCGACTTTCTCATCACTCATGTTGATTTCCTTCTTTTCTGCATTTTTATCTGCCCAGCGATGCCTTGCCGTGTTGTAAGTGGTGTTACTCAAGGCCGGACATAGCTGTGTTTCATGTCGCGTATGGCATCGATGCGCCGCTTGCGTAATTCAATGCCCAGGGTTTCCCCCTTGAAACCAAGGTTAACCAGGGCTTGGGCCTGCACATTGCTGGCGGCCTGTGCGCAATCCCGCAGGTAGTCGGCCTGGTGGTAATGTCGGTCTTGCAATCCGGTGCGGCCTTTGGCATCGGCCTCGCAGGCCGTTAAAAACAAACTCAGGGTTTCCGGTCGGCGGAAGTAATCCAGAGCTTCCAGCAAACGCATAACGGTGCTGGGTTTCAGTTCAAAGGCGCGATGGCTGTGGGTGTGGTAACGGGCCACCAGGCTGCTCAGGCGCTTTACCGGATTGGGTGCCCGCCAACGTGCACAGACTTTTTTGCTGAGGTGCTCGCTGATGTCTTCGTGGCCGGGGTGGCTGGGTAACTGATCCGGTGCGGTTAAGCCTTTGCCCAGATCGTGGCACAGCAGTGAAAACAAAATGGCAACCCGTTGCTCGGCGTTGAATGCCGGTGTGCAATCCGTTTCTGATGTCGAGCCACTGTGTGACAGCAATCCTGTTGCCGACTGTAATGTCATCATGACATGCAGGCCGGTGTCGATTTCCGGGTGATGTTGTTCTGGTTGCGGCACACCAAAAAGCGCATCCAGTTCCGGAAATATCTCGGCCAGGGCACCGCATTCACGCAACACTTCAAAGTAGCGCCAGGGGCTGGGTTCCAGTAATGCTTTTTCGGTTTCCACCCAGATCCGCTCAGGGGTCAGGTGCTGCAGTTCGCCGCTTACTGCGATGGTGTGCATCAGGCTCTGGGTTTCGGCGGCAACGGTGAACCCCAGGTGATGATAACGGGCAAGAAAACGGGCCACCCTTAATACCCGTAACGGGTCTTCCACAAAGGCCTGGGACACGTGACGTAAGGTTCGTTTTTCCAGATCCTGCCGGCCGCCGTAAGGGTCAACCAGAGTGCCATCGCCGGCTTCGGCCATGGCGTTGATAGTCAGGTCGCGGCGAGACAGATCCTGCTCCAGGGTAACGTCCTGGCCGAAGTGGCACTCAAATCCGGTGTATCCGGCTTTGGTTTTACGCTCGGTGCGGGCCAGGGCATATTCCTCGTGGGTTTGAGGATGCAGAAACACCGGAAAATCTTTACCCACTGCCTGGTAACCTTGTTGCAACAGTTCATCCGGTGTTGCACCCACCACCACCCAGTCCCGATCTTTCACCGGAAGATTCAATAACTTGTCCCGTACTGCGCCGCCCACCAGGTACACGTTCATGAATGACTGATCCATTCCTGTTTTGAATTCGTTGTGTGAATTATTTCTTAAAGCGAGAAAAAAGCGTTGACCTGCATTTAACCCAGCCCCTATAGTGTATCTCATTCAAAACCAAGTTAACGTTTTTTTCAAAGACAGCAATGAATACTCACACCGCAGCTTTCAGCATTCGCCATATTAACGCAGCCTTTAAACGCTGTGCGATGGCGCGCGTCCGCGTATGGCGCATGGCAGAAAGAGCTGCGGGAGGGTGAGGGAATAAAGCAAACATTCTGATCCCGGTTTTAAAAAGGCCGCAGCGTTCCAGTAACCTGCGGCCTTTTTCTGTTTTAGGCGGCAGGTTACTGAAACAAAGCGTTCATCGTGAAGGAGGAAATAGGAGTGAACCTGTCATGTCAGTGCCAGCTGCTTATCTTGCAGTAATATTGGTTTGGGCCACCACGCCCTTGGGAGTGCAATGGAGTTCGGAGGGGTTGTCCCCCCTTGCCGGTGCGTTTAGCCGCATGTTTTTAGCGGCGATTATCGGATGGATTGCGGCGCGATTGTTAAAAGTGACGGTGCCCTGGCATCGGCAGGCGTTGAAAATCTACGCCATATCCAATATCGGTTTGTTTTTTGGCTTGATGTGCGTGTACATCGGCGCGAAATACATCACCAGCGGTATGATCTCGGTTTTGTTCGGCTTGTCGCCGGTGGCGTCGGCCATCCTGGCGCGTTTCCTGTTGGATGAGCCGCCGTTTTCGTTGGCGAAATGGCTTGCGGTGGCCACGGGCCTGGGCGGGTTGTTGGTGATCTTCAGTCAGGATATGACGTTGACCGACAGCAGTTATGCCGGTTTCGTGTTGGTGGGCATTGGTATGTTGTGCTTTTCCCTCAGTGGTGTGCTGATCAAGCGTCACAGTATTGATATGCATCCGCTGGCACAAACCGTGGGATCGCTCACCCTGGCCGCGCCGCTGTATCTGGTGGCTGGCCTGTTCATTGGGTTGGAAGTGGATTCGCCGCACCCCAGGGCCATCGCCGCTATCCTGTACCTTACTTTGTTCGGTTCCTTTATCGGGTTTTTCTGCTATTTCTACATTCTCAAGCATCTGGCGGCCAGTTCGGTGGCGCTGGTCACCATGATTACGCCGGTGCTGGCCATATCACTGGGGGTGTTTTTGAATGGTGAAACGGTAACCGAGACACTGGCCATTGGTGCCAGCATGATTTGCACCTGTCTGTTGTTGTTTTACTGGGGGGACCAACTGTTGCGTCAGATAGGGTTTGTGGCAAAGCGGCCGCAAGCTTGACGTTTTCAACAATTGAACTTTGCAGCAGGCTGGTGTTGTATGGTGGCTGATTCATACCACACCAGCCTGCCGCACCAATGAGAGTTCAAGCATGAGTTTTTATGAAGATAAAATATTTCCGTATTTTATGGAAAAGGCCACAAAAACCTTTCGCCGGGAAATTGCCGAGCTGATTGCGCAGGCAGAGGGAAGAGTGCTTGAGATCGGGGCGGGTACCGGTGCCAACCTGGGGTTCTACTCAGCGGCGGTGATGGAGGTGGTAGGCATTGAACCGGTGGCGGCCATGCTTGAGAAAGCGCAGCGCGTTGTGCAGCAGACCGGCCATGACTTTCCTGTGCAGTTGCAGGTGGGAGACGCCAGGGCCTTGCCATTCGAGGATGACAGCTTCGACAGTGTGGTTGCCTGCCTGGTGTTTTGCACCATACCCGAACCGGAACAGGCGGTGGAAGAAATGCGCCGTGTATTAAAGCCCGGTGGCAAACTGGTGTTCTATGAGCATGTGGCGTCAAACCGCCCCCGTGTCAGAGCCTGGCAGAAACGAATCAATCCGCTTTGGCGCAAACTGGCCTGTGGATGCGAGATCACCCGGGATACCCGTTGCCTGTTTGAGAACGCCGGCTTTCACTATCAGCACATCAAGGATTTTGATCATCCCAAGGTGCCGCCGCTGATGGCTCCCATCATTGCCGGTGTTGCGGTCAAATAATCAGGACAGCATCATATTGCGCGACATGTGCTGCGAATTCGCCATGGCTTCCGCACCCCAGTATATGGCCCTGATATGATGGGCCAGGCGTTTTTCCGCTTCTTTCTGCTTGGCGTAGGGTAAGTCCGCACTGGCAATCCCCAAATTGAACACCAGGGTGGAAATGGCTTCGGCAATGAACAGGGGATTGGTGATTTTGCGATGCCGGCGCCGCATTTCCAGCTCGATGATCTCTGCCAGTTGGTGGTTGAGCGTCATCAGGCAGCGTTGAATGGCGCGCCGAATCAAGGGTGAGTTGCCGGTGGCTTCCCGCGCCAAAACGCGGAACAGGGCGCCGTTGTCGTGAAAGTGTTGCATGCAGATCGCAACGCTGCTTTCCACAATGTCCTCGCCTTTTTCCTCCTGCGCTTTGGCATCCTGCAATATAGCCTGCAACGCCGTTTCTGCCTCAGACACCAGAGCCAATCCCAGCTCTTCCATGTTCTTGAAGTGGCGATAAAAAGAAGCGGGGGCGATGCCGGCTTCTTTGGTTACTTCCCGCAATCCCAGGCTGGAAAAACCCTTGTCTTCATTCATCTTCTTCAAAGCAGCAGCCATGATGTTGTTGCGGGTCTGCTGCTTTTGTTCGGCTCTGGTCAGGGGCTCTGTCATGTTGATCCGTATTATTGTTAAGGCACTTCACGCAGTCTGCGCCATACTGGTCTTTACTGGGCCATTGGAATGAGGTGGCAGGGACCGGCAGCGATGCTATGGATAGTGGAGTTAAGTGTACAAGTGTTTGCTCAAAAAGCAAATTTCAGAAGCAGGTTTGTCTGATTGTTGGTTTAAAGCGGCTGATTTAGCCACTTTTCTGGCGTTAATCGCCACTTGATTCTTGCGTTTTATAAAAAATGGAGTATATTGGCAAACACTTGTTTGCTGAAATATGCATCGCTTTTTGTGTACCCAATGGCTGCCTGCAGCAGCCAGCAGGGCTAAGGGAATGAATTATGAGGACTTTCAACCAATTGGCACGGGAGCCAATGACCAACGTCGATACGGCTTGGTTGCGCATGGATTCCAACGAGAATCTGATGGTGATAAATGGCTTGTTGTTTTTTGATGAGCCCATGGGCCAGGATGAATTTCAGGCGTTGTTGGAGGAGCGATTGCTGGCCCAGCACAAGCGCTTTCGTCAGCGTCCGGTATGCGAGGGCGGTCACTACTTTTGGGAAGAGTTGCCGCACATAGACATGGATTATCACCTGACCACTCTTACTATCGACGAACAGGGTGATAGCGAGGCGGCGTTGCGCGGAGCAGTGTGCAAGCTGATCCCTGAACCCCTGGCTTCTGACAAGCCTTTGTGGCGGTTTCATTTTCTATCTCACTATAAATCAGGCAGCGCGGTGCTGGTGCGGGTTCATCACAGCTACGCCGATGGCATTGCGCTGATCTCGGTTCTGGATTCCATTGCAGATCACTCGGTGCTGCACAGTTCTCCGGCAGCTCGCTTTAAAATGCCGGAGCGTAAGCCCAAATCCGGTGCCCCGTGGCACCGGCTGGCTTTTTTGTTATCCAATTCTGCCTATGGTGTGGCCTTTGGCGCTGCCTGGTTGTTCGAGGCTTTGCGGGTGTCCTTATGTCGCCCGGATTCGAAGACCGCTTACAAGCGTGATCTATCCCCTCACAAACAAGTGGGGTGGGCACCGTCACTGCCGGTGGATGAGGTAAAAGAGGTTGGTAAAGCCATGGGCTGCACCATCAATGATGTCATCCTAGGTTGCGTTGCCGGTAGCTTGCGCCGCTACCTTCAACGAATCGGAGAGCCGGTTGCGGGGGTCTGTGTGCGGGCTACTATTCCGGTGAACCTGCGGCCCCTGGAAGAAGCGTTGCAGCTGGGTAATCGCTTTGGCCTTGTGTATCTGGCGTTGCCGGTGGGCGAGGACTCCGTTAAAGGGCGCATCAAAGCCGTGCAGTGCAATATGAAAAAACTGAAGAACGGCATGCAGGCACAGATGAGCTATAACATTCTGGGCATGCTGGGCTATTTCCCCAGCGCCGTGGAACGTTGGGCGTTGAGGTTTTTCTCCAGCAAAGCGTCCGCAGTGATGACCAATGTTCCGGGCCCATCTGAGCCGGTTATTCTGAAAGGAAAAAAGCTATCCAAGCCGATGTTCTGGGTGCCGCAATCCGGTGGTATTGGTATTGGTGTGAGTATTCTGAGTTACGACAATAAGGTCGAGTTCGGTTTTGTTGCCGATGCGGCGCTGGTGCCGGAGCCGCAGGCAATGATTGATGATTTTGTGGATGAGTTCAAATCCATACAGGCGGAGGTGTTGGGAGCGCCTGCGTTCAGTGGTGAGCTGTCCAGGGCCTGATGGCCGATCGTTTCTGGTATGACTTTTGTTGATGTGTTTTAAGTGGGAAATGCTTAGTCAGGCTGGCTAAGGGAATATTATGAGGTATTGGTTATGGCGTATTTTGTAACAGGTGCAACCGGCTTTATTGGCCGTTATCTGGTGGAAAACCTGCTGCAACGGGAAGGTACGATTTACGTACTGTGCCGTGAAGCATCACTGGGCAAGGTGGAAACCCTGCGCAAGAAAGTAGGGGATCTTGATGGTCGGGTGGTGCCGGTGATGGGGGATTTAACCCAACCGGAGCTGGGTATCAGTGACGCCGACCAGGACAAGCTGCGGGGTCAGGTGAATCACTTTTTCCATCTGGCCGCAGTTTATGATCTGGAAGCGGGAGAATCCGAGCAGATCATGGCCAACGTGGAAGGCACCCGCAATGCCATGGGGGCAGCCAAGGCTTTGCAGGCCGGCTGTTTTCATCATACGAGTTCCATTGCGGCGGCGGGCATGTATCCCGGTATATTCCGCGAGGATATGTTTGAAGAAGCGGAAAACCTGGACGATCCCTATCTGCGCACCAAGCATGAAGCGGAAGGCCTGGTGCGCAAGCAGTGCAAGGTGCCTTACCGAATCTATCGCCCCGCCATGGTGGTTGGCCACTCCAAAACCGGTGAGATTGATAAGATCGACGGCCCCTATTATTTCTTCAGCCTGATTAAAAAGCTGCGTCAATTACTGCCGCCCTGGATGCCCATGGTGGGTATAGAAGGGGGGCGATTCAATCTGGTGCCGGTGGATTATGTGGCCGATGCCCTGGATCATCTGGCGCACCAGGATGGGCTGGACGGTAAGTGCTTCCACCTCACCGATGAGACCCATTACAAAATCGGCGAAGTGATCAATATCTTTGCCCGCGCTGGCCACGCGCCGCAAATGAATATGCGGGTGGACACACGCATGTTCAGTTTTATGCCGCCGTTTTTGCGTAAAACATTGGGAACCCTGCCACCGGTAAGACGCATCACCAACACGGTGTTGGAGGATTTGGGCATTCCCCGTGCGGTGTTGAAATTTACCCGTTATTACACCAAGTTTGATAATCGTGAGGCGCAGGCCGCGCTGGAAGGTTCAAACATCAAATGCCCGAAACTGGAATCCTATGCCTGGCGGTTGTGGGATTTTTGGGAGCGCAATCTGGATCCCGACCTGTTTATTGATCGCACCCTGGAAGGGCGTGTTGCCGGCAAGATTGTGGTGGTGACCGGCGCCTCGTCCGGTATCGGCAAGGCCACGGCGATTAAACTGGCGGAGGCTGGTGCGGTGATCATTATGGCCGCCCGCAAACCCACCAAGCTGGAAAAAGCCAAGCAGGAGATTGAAGAGAAAGGCGGCAAGGTGTATTCCTACAGTGTGGATATTGCCAGCATGGAAGATTGCGATCGTTTTGCGCAGCAGGTGTTGGCGGATTTCGGGCGGGTGGATATTCTGGTGAACAATGCTGGCCGCTCTATACGCCGCTCTATTAACCTGTCCTATGATCGCTTCCATGATTTTGAACGGACCATGCAGTTGAACTATTTTGGCTCATTGCGTTTGATTATGAATTTTCTCCCCGTGATGGAGCAAAATCGCAGTGGCCATATCATCAATATCTCTTCCATCGGTACCCTGACCATGCCGGCACGATTCAGTGCCTATGTGGCATCAAAGTCTGCGTTGGATGCGTTCTCCCGCTGTGCGGCATCGGAGTATTCCGACTGCAACGTTCATTTTACGACGATCAATATGCCATTGGTGCGCACCCCAATGATCGCCCCCACAAAGATCTACGATAATGTTCCTACCATCAGCCCGGAAGAAGCCGCCGATATGGTGGCAGAGGCAGTGATTTATCGCAGCAAACGTATTGCCACCAAGCTGGGTGTGTTTGGGCAGGTGGTGCATGCGGTTGCACCCAAGTTTGCAGAAATCGTCATTAATACCGGATTCCGTATGTTCCCGGATTCGGCGGCGGCCAAAGGCAACAGCGATGAGTCGGCACCGGCGCCGGTGGTGTCACCGGAGCAAATGGCCTTCGCCTACCTGATGCGCGGCGTTCACTGGTAAGAGGACGTGTTTCGAGCGTAGCCAAGAAAAAGCCGCACTGGTAATGAGTGCGGCTTTTTTGGTTGGCGGTGGTGTTCAGCGTCGGATAACGGGCAGGTTGTCTTTGGTGCTGAGCCGGAAGGCGCCATGGTGAAACGCCAACTGCTGACCCTTGTCATCGTCTTTTACTTCAAACTGAAATGAGCCACTGATCCAGTCGCCCTGCTCGGACTCCACCACAATGGTGCCGGATTCCAATGTTGTTGCATTGACGTCGGCGGATTCTGAGGTGACTACCGCCTCCTTGATGGTGTAAGTGCCCGGGCCCTTGTAGTCGGCAATGACCATGCGGAGTTCGGTATCACCATGCCGGGATACGATGTACACAGCATCTGAAAACAGGGATGCCCGTTTTTGCCACCAAGCCTGTTCCGGTATGGCCATCAGGTCTTTGGCCTCCCAGTTGTCACTGAAATAAATATCGCTGCGATCCTGACGCAGGTCTGCCACCGTGAGGTGTTTCAGCTTTTGCTTTTCTTGGCTCAGGGTTTGTGTGAACTGCTGCTTTGAATTCGGTATGGCCATGGTGGCAGCAGCATACTTCTGTTTGCTGCTGGCCTTTGCCGCTGCCGGGGCAGTGTTGGCCGCCACTGCCGTGGCCGCCACAAAAGGCTTGGCCACGGGTGCAGGGGCCGGTGGAGGGGATTCGGCTGCCGCTTTGTGTTCAGGCTTGGCCGGCCGGGAAACAGTGGCTGGCGCTGGTGTTGGCTTTTGGCGGGGGGCCACCGGTTGCGCTGTGGTGGGGGCGGCCACCTTTTCCTTGGCTAGCGCGGTTTCCGTGGCTACCGCGGCCAGCGCAACGGTGGCGGTGCGGGTGGCGGTTGTGGCAACCGAGGTGGCTTTTACCAGTTTGTTGTTCCGGTACTGGCAGGGTTTGGATTTGCCGGCATTGGTGCAGGTGCCGGTGCCGTGGGCATTATTGTGCTTGAACGAACCGCGGTACTGACTGCCCAGGGCCGATACCAGGATGCCGTCACCGTGCCGCATGCCTTCCACAAAATCCCCTTCGTAGTAACCGCCGGTGCTGTAGTCGATACGGCCCTTGCCATCCTGGTTGCCGTTACGCCACTGCCCGGAGTACACATCACCGTTGGGATAGTAGTAGTGGCCCTTGCCATGGGGCTTGCCGTTATCAAAGGAGCCCTCATATTCGCCACCGGAAATAAAGGTCAGCTTGCCGTAGCCGTGGGGTTTACCCTGATGCCAACTGCCCTGGTAGTAGGTGTTGTCGATATAGGTTTGTTTGCCTTTCCCATTGGGCTGGCCATCCCTGAACTCACCTTCGTAGATGGAGCCCGCCGCGTAGCGTTTCACGCCGCTACCCTGGGGTTGATCCTTGTGCCAGTTACCTTCGTATTCGTCCCCGTTGGTGTATTTCATGACGCCATGGCCCTGGCGGCGTCCATGATCAAAGCGGCCCCAGTATTGGGCGCCATTGGCGTAGGTGAGGCTGCCATAGCCGTGGGGTTGGTTGCCGGACCACTCACCCTCGTAGCGGGCACCATCAGGCCAGACGTGGGTCTTGTGTTCCGTGCGGTATTCGGTGATATCGAGATAGCTTTCCTGGTCAACGGCTTCTGCATGAATATTCATGCAGGACAGCAACAATAACCCCCAAGCCCCTGTAGTTAATCCTATTGATTTCATGTTTTTCGACCCAAGGCGAACATCCTGTCGATAATAGTTATGCTGGTGCTTTCCCTGCCCAGTCTCGTTTTTCCAAATAATTCCAAATTTATGCGCGGGTTTCAATGAGAGGCTTGTAACCCAGCCTATACTTACAAACGATTGGCCACAAAAACAAGGGGACAGACGTATGTGGTTGCTTCGAGTGTTGTGGGCTGTACTGAAGACCGAATGCACATCATCCGCCCGCCCGGATCCGAAACATGGTTCACACCGCAGGCTGTGCAAGGCCTATCGCCGGCGGCGCCAGCAGGTGAAGAGCTTCTGGATCATAGCCGGGTTGATCGTGCTGATCGAGCCTGCGCTGCCCTTTATTGTATTTGTATCCCTGTTTACCACGTTTCTGTCTTTTATGTATCTGGATGAGTCAGAATCCCGCTCCCGTTGAGTTACAAAATGTCACAGAAGTTGTGAGTGCTTGCTTACTCAGGTGCATAAGAGTTCCGGCTTGCAGTTATAAGGTCCGCTGGGAAGGGCTGGATAAATTCTAACCGGTTTGCGCCTGAATGCGGGGAATTTGTCATAATTTCCGGGTAAGTGGAATAGTTGCTAACCATTGCCGTTCCGGGTTGAGACCCACTCGTCATTTGGCGGCTCTCAGGCAAGCCTGAGCAACTACACTGAACATTGAATGAATGAACTTTGAATGAAAAAGAGAGTTAGCTGACGAGGTTGTAGGTGTCTGCAGTAACGTATCTGAATAACGGCATGGTTCGTAAGTGTTTGCTGGTGTCCGTGATGGTGTTGTCGGCCAGCAACGGCATTGCCAATGGCGGCTGGGTAATAGAGCGTGATGATCGCGGTGACAGCCCGCTGTTGAAAGACCGTAAAACCATTGCCATGACACCCGAGCAGAAAGAGCAACAGGCGCTGGCCACCGCCTACGGGGCTGCGTTGAAAGAGGAGCAGGAGCGTATTCGCACTCACTGGTCCGCACCGGAGGTGAGCAGTGAGACCCGTTGGGTCAGTTATTCCGGAGATTATTCATCCAAACGGGTAGTGGACTTCGAACACAACCAGATTGAAATCAGTGTTGACAGTATTTACCAGGGCGGTCGCCTGGATTTTGCCGCCATGTCCAAGAAGGCGGGCAGCCAGTTGCAGCGCACTTTAGGTACCTCCATCGCCGCTGCTCTGGAAGGGGATCCAATTCAGCGCGCCATTAATGCCACCTATGCCAACCTGGGTAAGGAAATTAAGGCTTCTGACGCAAGCAATGAGCTGGTGCTGAAAGAGTTGTTCAATTCCCCCCGGCCCACGGCGGAGGATGTTCGCAACAAAGCCGCAACCTTGATGCGTAATTCATCGATTCGTTACCAGGCGCTGAACGCCAGCCTGAGTCTGGCGGCGATTCCGGTCAACACGGGTAAGAAACTCACCTATGTGGTGCCCTTGCCGGACAACCGTATTCGCAAAAAAGTGGTGGAGTATCGCCCTGAGGTCAGCAAAAATGCGCAGCGGTTCGCGTTGAGCTCCGATGTAATGATGGCCATTATTCATACGGAAAGCCATTTCAATCCGTTGGCCCGATCCCATATTCCTGCCTTTGGGTTGATGCAGATTGTACCCTCCACTGCAGGTCGGGATGCCACCCGTAAGCTGTACAAGAAGCCTTCCCTGCTCAGTGCCCAGTATCTGTATAACCCCCGTAAGAATATCGAGGTGGGGGCCGCCTATCTCAATGTGCTGTATTACGATTACCTGAAAGACATCAAGAACCCGGAAAGCCGCTTGTACTACACCATAGCGGCCTACAATGCCGGTGCTTCCAGTGTGGCCAGAGCCTTTATCGGCAAAGCCAGTTTTACCGACGCCGTCGATACCATCAACCGGATGACCCCGGAACAGGTGCTGGAGCGCCTGGTGAAGAAAGCGCCCCATAAGGAAACCCGCCAGTACGTGGAAAAAGTGCTGAAGCGAAGAGCGTATTACGCGGCGTTATGATAGGGCAGAGCCGGGGAGCAGGGTGGCTGCTGGCAATCACCATGTCAGTAACCGGGTGTGGCGGGGAGGGCTCCGCACGCCTGGATGAACTGAGCGAACAGCTGGCCGTTCAGCAGCAGCGCCTGCAGGCACTGGAGCAAGTGCCCAAGCTTGAATTCGTTATCTCCCGGCAGACCCTCACCCTAGAAGAGCAGATGTTCCAACCACGCCTGAAAAGCTCGGCGCAGCTGGAGGCCCGGGGAGACAATGTGCCCTATACCTTCTATGTGGATATGTTGCTGAAAGTGGAGGTGCCCGGGGAAAAGTTTGTGGCGATGAATCGCCAGGTTTTTCCGGTCTTTGAGGGAAAGAGCCAAATCGAGCTAATGCAGCCCCTGCCGGTCCACGGGTTAAAGGCAGAAGACATTATCGTCACCCTGCGCCCCATGAACTGGTATGGCAGCCAGCGCATAGAGCCTGAGCGGGTGATCTACCAGTAGGGGGAACAGGCCGCCCCGCCTATGCGGCGGCTTTTCGCAGCACGATCTCATCCACCAGGGGCCGGAACGAGACTTTTACCCCCAGATCCACCATGGTCCAATAGTGGCCACTGATGACGCGGTCCACATGCATGGTTTCCGGCGAAGGCTGGAAGGAGCCGATGTATTTCAAACCGTCCCGTTTGAATTTGCCCATGATCCGCTTGTGCAAGTTGGATTCCGAGAAATCGAACGCTTCGTAATCCCTGAACGGCGCCATAAAGATATCCAGCCATTCGTTGTAGAACTCGTGGTCGGGTTCCTTGCCCCCCAGTTGGCGTACACCAATGGCCAGCAGGTGTTCATCCAGAGTATCCACATTACCGGCAATGGCATCGCTCACCAGTTTACGCAGCTTATCAATGGTCTCTTCGGGAATCCGTTTTACAGCACCAAAGTCGTAAAGCACAATGCGGCCATCCGGGCGAAAGGCAAAGTTACCGGGGTGCGGATCGGAATGCACGGCGCGCAAATCGTATATCTGACGGCCGAAGGTTTCAAAAATACGGTAGCCGATGAGATTGATGGTGTCCTGGCTGTATTCCGGTTCCTTCACTTTCTGTAACGGGTCACCTTCCACATAGGTCAGGGTCAGTACGGTTTCCGAGGACAGGGATTCAATCAGCTCCGGCATGATGATGTAGGGGTGGTTTTGGTAATAGTCGCGGAATAACTTGATGTTCTCCGCTTCATGTACGTAATCCAGCTCCTCGTAGAGCATGCGCCGGATTTCTTCAAAGGTCTGGTCGATCACTTCCGGGCTTACCTTCACCAGACCGGCCAGCTTCAGGGCCCGTTTCAGGTGTTTCAGGTCCGAATCGCAGGATTCCTTGACCCCGGGGTACTGAATTTTCACCACGCATTCCTCGCCTTCTTTGGTGAGCGCGCGGTGTACCTGCCCGATGGACGCGGCCGCAAAGGGGGTTTCATCAAAATGGGCAAACAGGTTTTCCGGGGTGTCGCCCAGGGCTTTGATGAGTTGACGCCGGATCATGGGGTAGGGCATGGGAGGGGATTCTTTCTGCAGTACCTCCAGTGCACTGGCCACTTCATCGGGCAGCATGTCTTTCACTTGCGAGGCGATTTGCCCCACTTTCATGACCGCTCCTTTCATTTCCCCCAGTGTCTGGGCGATCTGCCTGCCGATATCGGAATACAATTGTTCCTGGCTTTGGGCGTGGGCAGCGTCATCTCTGAACAGCCCCTTAACCTTATGACTTGCAACGTTTTTTGCGATGCTGGCAGACATGCCCGCCAGCTTTAGAAAGCGCTTGCCGGGGGTGGTCGCCTTGAAGCGTTTATCGTCTTTTTCATTGGCCACGATCTGGATTTCCTCTGTGTCGCTAAAGACCGCATGATTTTATTTTAGTTGTTTTATTGACTTATATGCGTGGGTTTTGTTCAAAATTACGGCTAATGGGAACCAGTCGAACCTTGCGACTCTAAGCCAGACGTCCGCTGGTGTAAATAGCCTGTACACCCAATTTCGCTGTCTCCAGGATTACTGTTAGGAATCAAAAGTTTGTTATAATGCGCTCTATTGGACGGCTCAAAAAATTTAAAGCGGCAGGGTGAGCACCGATTTGCCCGTCAATGCCGCGGCAGTACCTTCCTAAAACAATAACATCTTCCGTCCTGTTTCATCGTCGATGCATGCGAGCATCAAAAATCGGAGAGAGTTCACACCTGTCAGTGCCGGCCCGGAATGGCCTGCGGCGGGAGCGTGTTTAATCTACGGGCAGGGATATGGGCCCGATCGGGAATATGAAAGGCGAGAGTGCATGAGTGTCCGAAATTTGTTGAAAAACCTACTGGTCTCCGAGGCGACGGAGGCCGTGGTGGATAAGATACCAAAGCCGGTGGGTTCCTTTGGCTATGATCCATGGGGGTACAACACCGACGCGGTCAAAATCGCATTGAGTGTGATGCGGCCCATCTATGAAGACTACTTCCGGGTGGAGGCCTTTGGGCTGGAAAACATACCCGCCAACGGCCGTTTGCTGGTGATTGCCAATCACAGTGGTCAGTTACCTTTTGATGGCAGCCTGGTGGGCTACGCCATGGCCACCAACCCCCATACACCTAGGGCTGTGCGGGTGATGGTGGAACGCTGGTTTCCCACGATTCCGTTCGTCGGTAACATCTTTAATGAGATGGGGGCGGTGTTGGGGGATCCCATAAACTGCGCCAAGATGCTGCGTAACGAAGAGGCCATTGTGGTGTTTCCGGAAGGGGTGCGCGGGTCCGGCAAAACCTGGGACAAACGCTACAAGCTGCAGCGCTTCGGTCTGGGTTTCATGCATCTGGCCATCACCGAAAACACCCCCATCGTTCCAGTGGGGATTGTGGGTTGTGAAGAAACCATGCCCACCCCGTTTCATCTGAAACGGCTGGCCCGCCTGTTCGGAATGCCCTATTTTCCGGTCACCACCCCCATACCGTTGCCGGCCAAGGTGCGGTTGTATTTTGGTAAACCCATGACGTTTGCGGGCCCCATTGGCGGCGAGGATGAGGTGGCTGTGAAGGTGGAACGGGTAAAGGATGAGATTAACGCGTTAATACAGCGTGGTTTGCAGGAAAGGAGTGGGTGGTTCGAATGATTCACAAACATAAACCTGAAGTTCTGGTGACCGGCGCCGGTGGTTCTCTGGCGCAGTATGTGATTAATGAACTGAAAAAGGATTACCACGTTGTGCTGGTGGATTTTCGCCGGCGGGTGCAGTTGGACGAAGGGATGTCCAGTTACCGGGTCGAATACAATAAGCGTGGATTCGAGGATATCTTCCGCAAACACAAGTTGGAGGCGGTGATTCACTTGGGGCGCATGGGCTTGTACGAGTCCACCCATCGCAACCGTTACAACCATAATGTTCTGGGTACTCAGAGGCTACTGGATCTGTGCCATAAGTACGATGTGCGCAAGGTGGTGGTGCTGTCCACCTATTATGTGTACGGTGCCAGCCCCTACAATCCGGCGTTGCTGACCGAAGAGGCACCCCTGAAGGCGTCCGAGCTGACCATGGATCTGGTGGATTCCGTGGAACTGGAGAATCTCGCCAATATTTACCTGTGGAAGTATCCGGAGTTGAACATTACCATTTTGCGGCCCTGCAACATTTCCGGGCCGGGGGTGTTAAACTCTCTGAGCCTGTTGTTATCCAGTAAAATGGCGCCGGTGTTGATGGGCTTCTCCCCCATGATGCAGTTTATTCATGTAGAAGACATGGCCCACGCGGTTACCCTGGCGTTCAAACAGAACAAGCCGGGTATTTATAATGTGTCCACCGACGATTGGGTCAGTTATCAGGAGGCCGTTACCCAATGCGGCTGTCGGCGCATGCCCATTCCTTCGATTCCGGAAGGGCTGCCGAAACTGATCAGCAAGCGTATGAACTGGAAAGGCTGGCCGCCCTATCTTGTGAACTACTACAAGTATCCGGTGATCATCGATGGTAGTCTTTTCAACAAGACTTTCGGCTTCAAGCCGCGACGTAGCCTGGATGATATTTTTTCCTACTACCGGGAGAAAAAAGAGATGGGTATTCTCTGATCAGGTTTCACGGGGAAGTGAGTGCGATTGGGTGAGCGTTTGTCACCCAATCGCCTATTTTTACAGTGCCTGACCGGGATCAGTGGATCATATTCCAGTCCATATCCGGTGTGATGTTCAAGCGCTCATCCATGTAGATGTTGGACTCCATGGCCAACAGGCGAACATAGCGGTCGAAGTACAGCAATTGTTTCAGCAACAGGGCAAATTCGCGGGGAAAGTGAATGCCGTGGCGTTTGCCGATGCCCACCAGATCCATCATCACCTTATTGACCTCGTGCTCGCTGATGGAGGCCATGTCACCGGCGTGTAGATCCATGTCCGGCAGCACTCGATCCATGCTGGAGTAAAGGGCTTCAATATCCTGTGCCAGGCGTTCGGTGTTCACCTCGGTGTCGGTCATGCCGATACCCAGCATGGATTCCGCCATTTCCCGATAATTCTCCTGGCCGATGGCCCAGATGAATTTGGATACGGATTCCCAGGTGCTGGGTTTGATGCGGCCCACAATTCCAAAATCGATGAAGCCGATGCGGCCGTCTTTCAATACCAGCAGGTTGCCGGCATGCACATCGGCATGGAAGGATTCGCAGAACAACAGGCTGGAGAACCAGGTGTTCATGGCGGTGATGAGGGAGGATTCCGGATCGGGAACGATATGTTGAATGCTCTCCAGATCAGTAAACGGCACGCCATAGAAGCGCTCCATGGTCAGTACCCGCATGGTAGAGGCTTGCTCATAAACCCGGGGGGCGGTGGCCTGGGTGTTGCCGGTCTCTTCCAGAAACTGGTGAAAGTCGCCGATGTTACTGGCTTCCTGATAAAAGTCACATTCTGCCAGCATGCCTTTCTGTATTTCATCGACGATGTCGGAGAGGGAGGCCATGGCCAGGTTGGGCACAAAATATTCCAGTACTCTGGCGCCCACATAGAGGAAATTGAGGTCGGTGAGCAGGATGTTTTCCACGCCGGGTTTCTGTACTTTCACCACCACGTCTTCGCCGGTGACCAGTTTGGCGGCATAGACCTGGGCAATGGAAGCCGAGGCCAGGGGCACCGGATCAAATTCCGCAAACACGGTTTCCAGGGATTTTCCCAGTTCTTTTTCCAGCACCCGTTTCATGATGTAAAACGGTACCGGGGTGGTCTTGTCCAGGCACAGTTGGAACTCTTCCACATAATCGTCCGGGAAAACAGACGGTGAGCTGGCGATGAACTGCCCCAATTTGATGTAGGTGGTACCCAGTCGCTCGAAGGTCTGACGCAGCAGCTTAGGGGCTGGTGGCCGGTCACCCATGATCCACTCCATGCCGGTTTGTGCCAGAATGCGCACGGTCTGGCCGATTCGAAATGCGCCCTTAATGGTGGCGCTGAGCCTGTTGATTCCGGGTCTGTCTGTTGCCATGAGGTAACACCTTGAAAAGTCGAAGAGTCTTCCGTGAATGTCGGCATTCCCAAGCACATTCCTTGGTCTGGGCCTAAATGAAATCGGGAAATGCGCAGTCATTTTACACGCTTTATGGCCCTGAAGGTATGCTGTTAAGTGGTCAATCAGTCAAGCGAGATGAATTGGTCGACAGGGTGTATAATTTTTCGTAGGCTTATGGCCTTATTTATCCGAAAGGTGCTGATTTGCTGGGGGTTTCCCCGTAGTCAGGTTGTGCAGACAGAACAACAGAGGGGCCGCCGCGGCGGAAGCAGTAGTCGAGATGATGGCATTACCGAACCCATTGGGGATGATCGAAAACAATATTCAGGTACCCAAATCTTTGCGCGGGATTACCCGCATTGCCGACAACGAAATGGACCCGGAGCTGCTGGGGCTCACCGACCACGATCGTCATGTGATCTGGAAGGCGGTAAAGGATTTGTATCGGACCGGAGCCTATCCGGCGTTGTCCATTTGTATTCGCCGGCATGGTGAGATCCTGCTGAATCGCTCCATCGGCCACGCCAAAGGCAACGGGCCTGGTGAAAGCGGCGAAAAAATCGTGGCCACGCCGGACACACCGTTCTGTTTGTTTTCCGCTTCCAAGGCGATTACCGCCATGCTCATCCATTTGCTGGAGGAGCGCAACCAAATTAACCTGATGAATCCGGTCAGCTTTTACATACCGGAGTTCGCCGCTCACGGTAAAAAGCGCATTACGGTACAGCAGATACTGTCGCACCGGGCCGGTATCGCATCGTTCAAGAACATCGATCCGACAGTGTTGTTTGATCATGATGCCATTATGAACCTGATCTACAACGCCGAACCCACCAACGTGCATGGGCGCGAACTGGCCTACCATGCCCTTACCGGCGGCTACGTGCTGGGTGAATTGGTGCAGCGTATTACCGGCGAGAATATCGCCGAGTATATTCGCAAAAATGTGCAGGAGCCCATGGGCATGCGCAATTTTAATTACGGTTGCCCGGATGAGCGCTTTCCAGAGGTGGCCACCAATTACCTGACCGGCTTTCCGGTGATGTTTCCGGTAAAGCAGTTTATCAAACGCATTCTTGGGGCAGACCTGGCCACCGCCATTGAGCTGTCCAACGATCCGCGTTTTTATCAGCAGATTATTCCGGCCGGAAACATTACCGCCACTGCCGAAGAGTGTTCCCGTTTTTTCCAATGCCTGCTGAGCGGCGGGGATCATGAAGGCACCCGTATTTTTCAGCCGGTCACCATTGAACGGGCGGTGCGGGAAGTGAACGCCACCGAATTGGATCGAACCTTGTTGTTTCCCATGCGTTACAGCGCGGGTATGATGTTGGGCAACTATCCCATTGGTTTGTTTGGGCCGGCGGCGCCGAAAGCCTATGGCCACATTGGCCTGACCAATAACTTCTGCTGGGCTGATCCTGAGCGCATGATTTCGGTTTCATTACTGACTTCGGGCAATCCGGTTATTGGCAGTCATGTACCACGTCTGGTGATGTTGTTGACCACCATATCCCGGCGCTGCAAAAAAATCTTTCAAGCCTAGGCTTTGACTTTTCACGGTCGGGCCCCTTGGAGCGGAGATTGATATGGAATTTGTGCGTACCCCGGAAAACTGTTTTGAGCGTCTGGCGGATTATCCGTTCACAGCTCACTATTGTGAGATCGGCTCCAATGGCATGCGAATGCATTATCTGGATGAGGGCCCTGCCTCCGCTGATCCTGTTCTGATGCTGCACGGTGAACCCAGCTGGAGTTATCTGTACCGGCATATGATTCCCATCGTGGCTGCCGCCGGGCACCGGGTGATTGCTCCGGACCTGATTGGATTCGGTAAGTCGGATAAGCCCACTGCGCTGGCGGATTATTCCTATCAGTCACACATGGACTGGATGCTGGCGTTTGTGGAGAAGCTGGACCTCAACAACATCACCTTGGTTTGCCAGGATTGGGGATCGTTGATCGGCCTGCGTCTGGCGGCGGAACAGGAGCCGCGCTTCAAGGCGATTGTGGTGGGGAACGGGATGTTGCCCACCGGCGACAATAAGGTTCCAGCGGCTTTTAAGCTGTGGAAAAACTTCGCCCTGTACAGCCCCTGGTTTCCCATTGCACGCATCATTAATTCCGCAACCTTTAAAACACTGGGGCCGGAGGAACGCAAAGCCTACGATGCGCCGTTTCCTTCTTCCAAATACAAAGCCGGTGCCCGTGCTTTTCCGCGGTTGGTACCGGTGACGCCTGACGATCCGGCTACTGCAGCCAACCGGGCAGCCTGGCAGGTGTTGGAAAAATGGAGTAAGCCGTTTCTGACTACCTTCAGTAACGGCGATCCCATTACCCGCGGCGGCGACAGGTTTATGCAGGAGCGGATCCCCGGTGCACAGGGCCTGCCACATCAGACGTTGGTGGGCGGCCATTTTCTGCAGGAGGATTCCCCGGTGCCCTTTGCCCGGGCCATAAATGATTTGCTGGCCACCATCGGCTGATCAGAACAGCCGGCATTGATCAAACAACACCACCGGGCCAAGGGCGAGCAGTAACTGCGCGTAGGTCAGGCACAGCACATCACCGTTATTCTCACTGCGAATCACCGAAGCCCGGGTCAGGGTGTTTAAATCCAGAATGCCGGTATTGATGGGATTGTTGGAAATGTCCAGGGCCAGCAGCTCTGTGTTGGCTGCCAGCGGGCTTATGTCTTCAATCTGATTGTAAGTGATGGACAGCCCCTGCAGTTGCGTCAGATTCTGTAGCGGTGAGGTATCCGTGATCTGGTTATTATCAAGGCTCAGGCTGGTGATCTGGGGCATCATGGCCAGCGCTCCGAGGTCGAAGATTCGGTTGTTGTGCGCGGCGATGTTGCGCAGACTGGTGGATTGGGTCAGGGCATCCAGCGTGGTCAGATCGTTACCGGAAACGCTGACCGCGGTTAATTGTGGTAACGCCGTCAGGGGTGACAGATCCGCAATCTCATTGTTATCCAGCGATACCGAACGGGTCAGTTGAAACTGCTCAATGCCATCCAGTTGGACAATGCCGCGATCCAGGCAATAAATCACATCGAACTGCTCCAGGTGTGTATTGCCGGTGTCTTCCAGGCAACCGCGCAGCGCCGCATCCTGAATCTTTGTGTAATTCGCCCGCGGACCGATGTAAACGGTTGCTGTGCGGGTGTAATTGTAGACCAGGCCGTTGTCATTGCGGGTTTCCACCTGCAGGGTATAGGTGGTGGTGGCGGTGGGGTACACGGTTGTCTCTCCGGAAAAACCGACCTCACCGATCCCCGGTGAAATACTGATGCGTTCGATGGTAAAACCGTCCACTTTCTCAGTGTCGGCACGCCAACTGAGTACGCCGTATTCCTGTTGGTTGTTGTCCAGTTGTGATTGCGCGGAAAATTCGCTGGTGGGGCCGCAGGCCGTCAGCAGTGAGCACAGTGCGAATAGCAGGCACGGTAACAGGCGGGTCGGGTGAGCACGAGCCATGGCGGTATTCCTTGTTGTTTTATTGGGACGCAGGAACGTTGTGGGGTGATTCGCACTGCCGAATCGAAACACGCCATCAGATGCACTGGCCTATAGTAAAAGGCTGCAGGGCAATGGGAAAGCGATGCGAGCGGGTTTGCGACGAACGTCACATGGATCTATCGCATTACCGTGGCGTGCATCTTTTTGGCGGGAATCAGTTTCAGGGCGTTGGAGAGTTTTACCTCCTTACCCAGGTGATGCCGGTAGATAGCCTGATAGGTCAATATGTTTTTCACGTAGTCGCGGGTTTCACTGAACGGAATGGTCTCCACCCAGATGTCACCGCTCACCGGCAGATATTCCGGTTGCCAGGCATTGGCACGATGGGGGCCTGCATTGTAGGCGGCGGTGGCGAGGATAATATTACCGTTGAAGCGCTTCTGCAGTTGCTGCATGTAATGGGTGCCCAGTTGTACATTGGTTTCCGGCGTCAGCATCTCCCGGGTGGTGGGGGTGGGAATGCCCAGCTCACGGGAGAGTTGTTTGGCGGTGCGGGGCATGATTTGCATCATTCCCATGGCGCCCACTGCACTGCGGGCCTGCGGCATGAAGGCGCTTTCCTGGCGGATTAACGAAAACACCCAATCCTCCTCCAGACCGGTGCGGGTTGCGTATTTGTCTACCACCGACTTGTAGGCCGTGGGAAAGCGGATCTCCAGATTGTTGTAGGCGTCTGACTGATAGGCAGCACGAATGGCGGGGTGATGCCAACCCCACATATAGGCCAGATGGGCCAGTATGCTGCGCTCCTGCTCGTTGCTGCGCCGGACGAGGTGTTCCCACTCAGAACGTGCTTCAGGAATTTCACCGATCAGGTGCAGCTCCCGGGTTCGTTGCACGGCAGGCTGGGCAATCATGGCATTCAAGGCTTCTTCGCGCACCTGTGTCGGCTCAATGTTCAGGTCGAGGGGGCGATTGAGGCGTTCGCTGGCGAGAAATCCATAGTAATTGCGTTTCCCGGACAGTTTCTGCAAGCGGGCTTCGGGGTTGTACATGGCAAACTTGTTCTGTACCACGGAGTCCGGCAGTAAGTCAGTAAACCGGTCTTTACTGTAGAGCGCCTGGGAAAAACGCTGTTGAAAGGTCACCAGGTCGACGTGGTACTGGTCGATACGGATACGGGGCTGTTGCTCCATATCCAGCGGCCCCAGTTTTTGTTCGGCGCGGGATAACCAGTACTGCCAGCTTTCTTCTTCGTTCTGCTGTGGGTTGAGCAGGCTGAGCCAGACTCTGAGCCGCGGCCAGTCCTGCTCATACAAAGCGTGGCGAATGCCGATGGGGATCAGGTCGTCGTCGTAACCGTACTGTGCAGCCTGGCTGAGCCAGTATTCCGCGTTATCCTGTTTGCGCACCGCCAGCACAAAGGCAAACTCATTGGCGATCTTGGCCCGCTCCGCCGCGCTGAAATTGAAGGCCGCCAAATACTGTGGCCAGAGTGACTGCGCCAGGGATTCATCTTTGCGAATCAGGCGGGAAAACGCCGTAATCAATAGCGGGCGGGCGCTGTCGCCCCATTTTGTGTAGCGCTTGATGTACTTCAGGCGACGCGGGTCCCGATACAGATCCCGCCATTCGCGGGACAGTGGTCGCAGTTCCTTGGGCAGGTGATTCTCCAGATAACGCGCCAGTTGCAGCTTGCGGTTCGCCATGGCCAGCGCCGTGCGCTCCCAGGCCAGGGATCCGTGCATTTCCCCTGTGGTTTTCCAAACCTCGAACAACGGGTCGCAGGCGTGATCCTGGGAGGCCCCCACCAGCCACAGTTGGCGGGCACCGGCAAAAGCGGTTTCCCGTTCACCCACTTTGTAATGGGCCCAGTAATAGAAACAATCATACTTGTTGGAATACTGCCCCGGGCGATACTCCTGCAAATAGGTTTCCCATTTTTTCTGGGAGGCAAGGTTGTTGATCCATTTACGGCGCAGCCAGCCGGCCAGCGGAGAATCGGAAAACTCAGCGATGAATTCATCCAGCTCTTCTTTGCTCACTGTGCTGATGTAGCGGCTGTACTCCCGGTATTTCAGGTACGGGTAAAGCGGATAGTCACGCAGGGTTTCTGCCTGTTCCTGAAAGCGGCTCCTTTGACCCTTTATGATAAGATCCAACGTGGCCCTGTACTGTTGCCGCATGGCTTCCCACTGCGCCTCCTGATTAGCTTGCAAGGCGAGAGAGTAGTTGGCCAGGCTGCTTGCCGTATACAGGCACGTGCCCACCACCAACATTAGTCGAATTATATTTATCACACCCGGTTACCGCGAAATTCTGATCTCTGTATTCTATAATCAATAGCAGATAAGGTGATAATTTTCAGGTGCTTAACCTGTTTCGCCTAAATCTTTTTCGCGGCTGGTCAAAAATAAGGCAGTCTGGTAAGTTTTTGATCTATCGGGATTCTTCAATTAATCACTGCCGGCTATTGAGGTCGCGTCAATGACAGCTAAACTTAATAATCACCAGAACTGAATAATGCCGCAGTAACTCAGTGGCCTGTTGAGCGTAAAACCGGGGACTATGGAAAAGCGAATCAGAGAAAAGCGTGTCATCCAGAGGCACCACTTAAAGTACTATCTCAGCGTGTATAACCGCAAAACCGGAAAGCCGATTGGTTATATCGTCAATATCTCCACCGAGGGCCTGCGCCTGGTCAGCCACATTCCGTTGCTTACCCACAGCGTGTTTCAGTTCCGGATCAAGCTGCCCCGTGAAATTGAAGGTGCCCGCAACATCGATTTTGATGCCCTCAGTTGCTGGTGCCGCCCCGATGTCAGCCCGGATTGTTTCGATACCGGTTTCAAGCTGATCGATCCACCCAAAGAACTGATGTCCCTGATCGAAGGTCTCAGCAGTTATTTCAGTTTTAAGCTCGATTGAATCACATCTCAGGGGCCTGGTGCCGTGGCCCTGGTTGCTCCTCGGCAGTGATGCTGTCACAATCATCTGGTGATCGATAACTCACTGATAGATTTATGAATATAGCCTTTGTTTGCCGCATTTTAGCCACCATTCTGGTGTTTGCCACCGGCTCGTCTGTCTGGGCCTTACCCGCCGACATGGAAGCGGATCGATTGATTCTGGCCGCAGAAGAAAAACTGGCAGAGCAGAATTACGATGCCGCGCGGGGTTATCTCGATCGTATCGATGCCCTGAAAGTCAGCCCGGCGCCGAAATTTTACTACCTGGCCGGGCAGATAGCGTTTCACTACGGCGAATTGGTGAAGGCCAATGAGCAGCTTTCACGGTATGTGGAAGAGGCGGGGCGTGAGGCGGAATTCTATGAGGATGCCCTGCGCAAGATTACTCAGATAGAACTGCAACGGGATTCCCGGGACGCGGTGTCGCAATCCCGCGACCAGTTAATCCAGGCCAGTGGCGGAATTGAGCGCGATGATCGTGCCGGACAAGCCTATGACGATAAGGTGAGTAAACTCTATATAGCCCCTACCCTGCAGGATTCCCTGGTGCTTCATATCAACAGCCTGCTGAATGCCTATGAGTACCTGGAAGGTCGCATCAAGAACCGCAATACCTCCCCCCGGCTGGAATTTCAGGTGTCGGTGCAGAAGCCATCCCAATTGTCGGTGGTGCGTAAGCAGGTAAACCCGGCAAACGGCGGCCAATCCGCCATTTCATCCACCAGCCTGGATGCGTTTGGGGTCAATCCCTATGTCAGTTATCGCTGCAGTAAAGCCAGCGATCAGTGTGTTATCAAACACCCCGTCACCGGCGCCGACTGGATCGTTATCGCCCGGGATGAATCTGCCGCCAAGGAGCTGTCCCAAGCCCTCACTCGCCTGATCAAAGCATTACAAAGATAGTTTTGGCCATCGACTGATCGTTCACGTCATTGGAAAATATCGCAAAATTACTGCTCGCCTGAGCTCGCAGAAGCGGCGGGCGTTTGGCCTGACGAAGCAGCCATTTTGTTGTTTTTCCAGAGGTGAATATGGATCTGTCTGTGAAGCCGGAGTACCGGCAGTTTCGCGAAGAAGTGCGTGATTTCCTCAATGACTCCCTGAGCGATGATATTCGTGCAGCGGGTCGCCTGGGTACCAGTGTGTTCCATGATAAAGAGCGGGCCATGGCCTGGCAGAAAATTCTGCACGCCAAAGGCTGGGTTGCGCCCCATTGGCCCAAGCAATACGGCGGCACCGGTTGGGATGTGGTGCAGCGTTCCATTTTTGCCGAAGAATGTTTAAAGGCCGATGCACCGCAGCTGATTCCCATGGGGTTGCATATGTGTGGCCCCTGCATTATCGGTTGTGGTACCGATGCTCAGAAAGAGTATTACCTGCCCCGCATATTGTCGGGAGAGGATTTCTGGTGTCAGGGTTACTCAGAACCGGGTGCCGGATCGGACCTGGCCGCGTTGCAAACCACAGCGGTATCCGATGGTGACGATTACATCGTGAACGGCACCAAAATCTGGACCACCTACGCCCATTACGCCAACAAGATTTTCTGTCTGGTACGCACCAACAAAGACTGCAAGCCACAGGAAGGCATCACCTTCTTGTTGATGGATATGGATGCCCCCGGGGTGAGTGTTGAGCCCATCATCGGCCTGGATGGTGTGCGCGAGCAGAACACGGTGTTTTTCGATAACGTGCGGGTGCCGAAAGCCAATCGCATCGGCGAGGAAAACCAGGGCTGGACTGTGGCAAAATTCCTGCTGACCTTCGAGCGTGGTGGTCAGGAGTATGCACCGGGGCTGCACCACTATCTGAAGCAGATCAAGGCCATGGCAGAGCAGGAAGCGGATGGTTATGGTGGCTGTCTGCTGGATGATTCGCACTTTATGCGCCGGTTGTATGAAGCCGAAATCGAAATCAGTGCCCTTGAGTTCACCGAAAACCGGATTAAAGCCGCACTGGGCAGCGGACAGAGCCCGGGGGCGGTGGCATCCATGACTAAAATTGTCGGCACCGAACTGAGTCAGAAGCTCACCGAGCTTGCCATTGAGGCCGTGGGTGTGGCCGGGCTGCCGTTGCAGCTGGAAGCGCTTGAGCCCGGCTCCGGTGTGGCACCCATCGGGCCGGAATACGCACTGACCGCCATGCCCCGTTACCTCAATACGCGGGCCACCAGCATCTATGGTGGCTCCAATGAGATTCAACGGGGCATCATCGCAAAAATGGTTTTGGGCTTGTGATTGCGGGCTGACAGGAGAGCATTATGAATTTCGAATTATCCGAAGAACAGCACATGCTGGTGGACAGCATCAACAAATTTATTCAGAACGATTATGATTTTGAAACCCGCCGTCGCCTGGCGGCCAGCGAGCTGGGGTACAGCGCCGACCACTGGAAGATGTTTGCAGAGCTGGGTTGGTTGAGTGTGCCGTTCGCTGAAGGCAACGGTGGCTTTGGCGGCACGGCGGTTGACGTCATGTTGATGATGGAGGCGTTCGGCAGGGCGCTGGTCACCGAGCCCTTTATCCCCACTGTGATCATGGGCGGCCGCCTGGTGGAAACATTGGGTAATCCCGATCAGAAGGCGGCGCTGCTGGCACCGGTAATTCAGGGTGAGCTGCAGTTGGCGCTGGCCTATGATGAGCCCGTGTCCAGGGGCAATCCTGCCTGCGTCGGAACGCGCGCTACAGCGGTTGGGGACGGCTACACCCTGAGCGGAGATAAAGTGATGGTGCTGAATGGTCACGCGGCGGATAAATTGCTGGTAACGGCCCGTACCCGTGGTTCCTTGACTGATGTGGACGGCATCAGCGTGTTTGTTGTGGAGGCCGCTGCAGAGGGTGTGACAGTGACCCCCTATCCGACTATGGAAGGTGGCCGAGCGGCCAATATCAGCTTCAACAACGCACCGGCCGAGCTGCTGGGAGATGCCGGTCAGGCTTTACCGGCCATCGAAACGGTGCTGGATGAGGCGGTGATTGCACTGGGTGCGGAAGCCGTGGGTGCCATGGAAGTGCTCTATAAAAACACTGTGGACTATTGTAAAACCCGTAAGCAATTCGGGCTGCCCATTGGAAAATTCCAGGTGTTACAGCATCGAATGGTGGACATGTTCATGGCCCATGAGCTGACCCAATCCAGCATGTATATGGCAGGCCTGCGTAACCTGGAAGGCGGTGAGGTGGCCAAGAAAGCCGCTTCGGCGTTTAAGGTACAGGTGGGCAAAGCAGGTCGCTTTATCGGGCAGCAGGCGGTCCAGTTACACGGTGGTATGGGCATGACCGATGAGCTGAACGTAGGATTCTACTTCAAACGTCTCACTGCGATGGATGCACTCTTGGGAAACACCGATTTTCATTTGAATCGCTATGGTCGGGTTGCCTGAAGGTAGCTTGTTGTTTTCCATCATTAAGGACAGGCCTGGTACAGTATTCGGGCCTGTCGTTTTTCAGGCGGTATTCTGATTTAAGGATTTGGCCAGGGCTTCAATGCCGGCTTCCAGCTCGACAATGGACTGGTTCAGTTCGATGATGCGGGTAATGTCTTTCAAAGGCACACCCAGCAGCTCTTTCCTCAGGTTAGCCAGCTTTCGTTTGGCGATGGCCAGTAAATCCAGATTTTTTACAATATCACTGCGATCATCAAAAACGTAATGGGCCTGATCGAACAGGTCTTTCTGAGGTGAAGCGCCCTCACTCTTACCGATGAACACTCCGTCCTGGTTGTAGTAATGGTATTCCCGCACTGGGTCGGAGTCCGAATCCCACATGGCTAGCCTCAAGTTTTTTGATTAGGTAATTATTCTTGTTAGCTGTGTCTGGGGGAATTGGCAAGTGGGTGGAGCGGCTTAGATGGGAAGGTTCTTTTGATCACCGCTGTTACTACCAGCGGTGATCAAAACCTGGTTAAAACTCCAGTCGGGCTCCGGCTGAAAGGGTGGCAAGTTTGGTGTCGTTGTAACGGAGCACTTCTTCGTAATGGATAAAAGCAGCGAAGCCGTGGGGGAAAACGGCGGATAAGCCTGCACTGACCTCATACCAGGAAACGTCAGGTTGATCCGCAATGATGGTGAACTCCTCGCTGGGGTTAATTGCGAAGCGCCCAACGATCAGGTCCCGCTCGTCTTCGAATTCATAGCGCCACACCGCTTTGGCGTAGGGCAGTATCACTCCCCAGCTCAGGCTGTGGGCATAAGATGTTTGAGCCCCCAGGGTATAAATCAGTGATTTAACCTCCTGTTGATCATATTGCGCGTTCCAGTTGCTCTCGCCCTGTTCCGCAAAGGCGTCAATCTCTCCATCCAGATAGTCCAGCGTGGCCAGTGGTCCATAGGTCCAGCCACCCTGGCTGAAATCGTACGCGCCGCCCACGCTGAGGTAGATCATACTGTTATCTGTTGTGCCGGTGGCCACCGCGTCGGGGAGCTGGCGCCGGGTTTCAAACTCGCCGCTGGAGTAGCCCAGTGTCATATCCAGCGCGAAATTCTTGCGGTACCAACTGCTGTATATCAGATAGTGATCGGAATCATTGTCGGAACGATCCTGATAGTCGCTGCTGTACTCAAGCTCTGTTTCGGTAGCGCCGTAGGCTATTCCCACCAGCCACTCAGCGTTAACCTGCAGGTCTATTCCGAAAGTATAATGATCCGTTGCCAGGTCATAGCCGGTTTCAAAGCCGGTGCTGTCCTGGTCGCCGTCCACCTTTGACCCGCTGAAGAAAGCACTGATCCGTGTTCCCGGGATCCATTCGGCGCCGGCTGCACCCCCGATGTATCCCGTGAGCTTTGGATCATGCACTGCCAGCCCTTCCCCCAAAGACTGACGCCGCTGGCCGGTAACATGGTGCTTGATGCTGTTGATCTGATTGTGGCTTATTTGCACCAATGAGGTGTACAGCGCCGGTTGTTCGTCCGGGGTGATTTGTTCTGTGCTGGTGGATGCCGGCTCGCTTCGGGTGAAGCACACCTCATCCTCATTCTGGAAGATCTCTTCACAGACGGCATCAATTTCCTGCTCGAAATTAGTCTGGTTCTGGTTGGCGTAAAGTGGTGTCGGCCAGGTACAGGCCGCCGCTACCAGCGCAAGTGCTGTCGCACTGCGGTGACGTATCATCATTATGGGAAGCTCCGCACAATTCAGGGGGATTGAGATAAAGAGTGAATTCTAGCGGTTTTTGCACAAGGTCGAAAGCGGGGAACCGTTAAAGCAGGCCGCCGGGTCTGGCGGCCAGGGATTTCACTTTCAGGGGGGCGCTGTTAGGTAACCAGGGTGATCATGAAGTAGTGATCAACCAACAAAACGATAAACAAACACATCAGGTATACGATGGAATAGCCAAAGGTTTTCATGGCGATACCCGTTACCGGAGCAAATTTGAGGCGCACTGCGTAGTAAATAAATATGGCATTCAGGATGATGGCGGAAGTCAGGTAAATCAGCCCACTCATTCCAGTCAGGTAGGGCAGCAGAGTGCACAACGCCATTAAAATCGTGTAATGCAGTACAGCGGATTTGGTGTATTCAATGCCGTGGGTGACGGGCAACATGGGAATTCCCGCTTTTGCGTAATCATCGCGGCGATGAATTGCCAATGCCCAGAAGTGTGGTGGGGTCCAGACAAAGACAATCAACACCAGCAACAGTGCATGTGGATCCACGCTGTTGGTGACGGCGGTCCAACCCAAAAGTGGAGGGATCGCGCCGGCCAGGCCACCGATAACAATATTCTGGGGCGTGGCGCGTTTCAGGTACATGGTATAGACAAATGCGTAACCAACTATGCCGAATAGCGTCAGGAAGGCGGTTAATGGATTAATGAAAAATGACAGGATGAACATGGACGCCACCGACAGGCCGGCAGCAAAGGCAATGGCTTTTTGTGAGCTGATTTTGCCTTTGGCCACAGGCCGGTTTTCCGTGCGCGCCATGATGCTGTCGATACGCTGGTCTACCACGTGATTAACCGCCGCCGCGGCGGCCATGGCGAAGGCCATACCCATGGACCCCAAAATCAGAACATCCAGCGGCACCATCCCGGGGGTGGACATGAACATACCCACGATGGCGGTTAACATCAACAGCATGACAACACGGGGTTTGGTTAGCTCCAGGTAGTCGCGCCAGCTGACGGAGCTGGTCAGTGCATTGCTAATTGCTCTGCTCATCGTATTGTTCTCCCTGATCTATACAAGCTTAGATTGAGAAATATCAGCGCCATCATCAGAATGGCGGCCACACCATTATGGGCAACCGCAATCAGCAGCGGCAGATCCAGCACAACATTGCTGATGCCTAAGCCTACTTGTGCCAAAAGTAATAGCAGGGCGATGCTGGCCGCCTTGCGTGTAACCGGTGTCTGGTTGCTGCGCACCAGCAGCCAGACAAAAAGGCTGCCCAGGTACAGTGTGGTAATGATGGCGCCAACGCGGTGTGCCACATGAATCGTGATTTTGGCATCTGCCCCCAGATGGGTGGCAAATTCGTAATCTTCTACACCATGCCCCCAGAATTGAAAGGCATCGGAAATATTCACATGCTGTTGCCATCCACTCTGACAGATCGGCAGTTCACTGCATACGGTGGCAGCATAGTTGGCAGCAGTCCAGCCGCCCAGTGCAATCTGCAACCCCAGGATGACGATACCGATGATACCAAAACGCAGCACTGCATTCTTTTTCTGGAAGGCGTGTTCACTGTCTTTGTTACCACTGGCGGCAACGGGGAGGCCGTTGTGCAGTCGCACGGCCAGCAAGAACAACAGGCACAGGGTGGTGAAACCACCTAACAAGTGCGCCATGACGATGGTGGGAAACAGCCCGAGGGTCACCGTCCACATTCCCAAAAGCCCCTGGAATATCACCAATGCCGCCAGAAACAGCGGTAGCTTCAATGGCACCTGAGGATTGTTTTTGCGGGCTCGAATACAGAGGGCCAGTATTGCTAGGATCACCAGGCCAAGGGTAGAGGCGAAATAGCGATGAATCATTTCCGGCCAGGCCTTGTGGGATTCCAGCGGTCGCTCGGGGAAAGCGGCGTTGGCGTTTGAAATGGCTTCGCTGGACTTTGGAACCACCAGATGTCCGTAGCAACCCGGCCAGTCAGGGCAGCCCAGCCCGGCGTCCTGCAGGCGGGTGTACGCACCCAGGGCCACCACGCCGCAGGCAAGAAATACCGCAAAGATTGAGAGACGCTTAAGCCACATAGAGACGGTCACCCAATTTTTGAGAGTTTAAGTACTTTTTGCAGATCCTTCAGCATATCCCGGCCTTTCAATATGGACTCCTGCTCGTCTGCGTAAGTAGGGTAATACATAAACACTGCGCCCATGGTATCCACCAGATAGATATAGCCCACCTGGCTGGATTTGAGGGCATCGTTATCTGTGTCATTAAACCAATCCCTTAAACCGGATGGTTTGGTGTAGGCAACAGTGAGCTCGGGAAACTCGTTCGCAATCAAGGTTTGATATCGAGGCTTTAGTTCATGGGCACTGATCAGCATGGTGGCTACACGGCTTTGTTCCGGACCCAGTGCGGCATGAATCTGGCGCATCTGGTACAGGCTGTTTTCGCAGGATTGATCACACTCTTCCGGCATGACATAGACCATCCACCATCGCTTGCGGAAGCTGCCTGGGTCCAGTTGTTGGGATTGCTCATCCAGCAGGGGAATGCTTTCGAAGGCCACCGGTGGTGTAATCAATGCGCCGCGATTACTGGTGCCAACGGATTTGTAAAGTCCGGTTTTGTGCAAAGCCAACGCAGCAAGGAAAGGGATCAGAAAAACGGCCAGGGCAATCAAAAGCGTTTTGCGATTTCGTTGTCTGGTTGATTGGGAGTTGGTGTCCATGCGGAATAACTGCTTTATTATTGTTTTCGTTTCGTGTTGACCACGACGTATATTACCAGTAAAGCAGCAGCCAGAGAAAACCACTGAACTGCGTAACCGTAATGCTTTTCCGGCCCCATGAAATGGCTGTGCCATTCGCGTACAAATTGTGAGGACTCGTCCGGAGCCAAGCGCAACACAAAAGGTATTAGCGGATAATCAAACAGCTGCGATGATTTTTCAAGGTCTATTTTCTGAATCAAAAATGGCCAGCTCACCTGTTGATAGTTATCTTCTTTTAACACGAAAAAATCGGGGTTGGGGGTGTGCGCGCTGCCGTGAATGGTGATCTCGCCGGATTCCGCCGGTATCTTGGGCGGTATTGAGCGGTCCGGCCCCTGAGGCAGCCACCCTCGATTGACCAGCAAGATGCGATTGTGGGTGGCATCGTTGACAAGAAAGGCGGTCAGGATCTGGTAGCCGGGTTCACCGCGATGGGTGCGGTTATCCAGTAACAGATTGAACTCGTTTAGGTAGTGGCCGGTGGCGTGCAGGGGATAGTCTGTCATGTCCTTGGGTAATGGCGTGGTCAGTAATTCGGCCAGGCTTTGGCTGGGTTGCTGGCTGCGGGCCTGCATGCGATCCACCATGGATTGTTTGGCTTCTGCCCGGCGTAATTGCCACAGGCCGAGGTTAACCAGCAGCGCCAACGCCAGTAACGTAACGATGGATGGTATGATGCCTGGGGTAAAATGAAACCCGGCCAAGACAAATCCTCTCCGGCTATGTGCTACTGATTTGCTCATTGTTATACTGCTGCTACTTCATTTCCAATGGAAACCATTATGTTGATAAAGATTGCGGTCGTTGCCGTGTTGTTCGTGATTGCATTCAGTCTGTTTGGTGCTCTCAGATCTTTGGTGCGAAATCAGGAAGGGGATAAGCAGCGCACGGTCAAAATGCTGGCTTATCGTGTGGGCTTTTCTGCGTTCTTGCTGGTGCTGTTGGCAGCTGCTTTTGCCATGGGCTGGATTCAACCCCATGGTTTAAAAGGCTGAGCCGCGCGAGCCCAGCCTTGTTTCGGTTTACAACCAATAGACGCATACAAAGAGAAACAGCCACACCACATCCACAAAGTGCCAGTACCAGGCGGATGCTTCAAAAGCAAAGTGATTATCCGGTGTCAGGTTGCCCTTCAATGCCCGCAGGAACATGATGGTCAGCATGGTGGCTCCAATGGTGACGTGCATGCCGTGGAAACCGGTGAGCATAAAGAACGTGGAACCATAGATGCCGGCGTCCAGGGTGAGCCCTAATTCGGTGTAGGCGTGAATGTACTCCTCAATCTGGAAAAACAGGAAAGCGAAGCCCAATACCAGAGTAATAAACAGATTAAGCAGCAGTTTGTTACGTTGTCCGGCCACCAGTGCATGGTGGGCAATGGTCAGGGTAATACTGCTGCTCACCAGCAACACGGTGTTCAGGAAAGGCAAACCCCACGCCGGCATGGCTTCTGTCGTGCCGCCGCCCGGGGTCTGTGTCAGTGGCCACATGGCCTGAAAGTTGGGCCACAGCAGTTCATGGGTCATAGCCTCTTCACCGGCACCGCCTAACCAGGGTACCGCCAATATGCGCACGTAAAAAAGCGCCCCGAAGAACGCCCCGAAGAACATGACTTCAGAGAAGATGAACCACAACATCCCCATGCGATAGGAACGATCCATCTGCGGGCTGTTCATATTGGCCAGGCTTTCCTTGATGGTGTCACGAAACCAGACAAACATCATGATGACGATCAGCGTCAGCCCCAGCGGAAGTATGATCGATCCCGAGGAACCCTCATTGGTGACGATGCCACTGCCGGAATTTTGCTGTATGAAGGTAGCCGCACCCAGCGCCACCAAAAAAAGTGCGACGGCGGTGATGAAGGGCCAGGGGCTTTGTTCCGGCACATAGTATTGTGTATTTTTTTCTGCCATTGTTGATCTCCTCAAGCGATCAAAATCCTGTTAATTGGCGGCCAGTGATGGGGCCTTGTCCGTCGATTCCGTAATATCGTAGAGCTGGTATGAAAGCGTGATGGTACGCACGTTCTTCGGTAGCTCAGGATCAACATAAAAAATCAACGGCATGTCCATTTCGGAGCCGCCTTTTAATTCCTGACTGTTAAAACAAAAGCATTCTGTCTTTTTAAAATAGGGCGTGGCCTGCGCCGGTGCCACCGAGGGGATAGCCTGGCCAACGATGAAGCGGGAGGTTGGGTTGCGAACATGGAAATCGACCTTGTGAATTTCCCCCGGATGCACCTTCATGCTGAAGGTGTTGGGTTTGAAATCCCAGACCATGGCCGGATCCGTGTTCGCCAGGAACTGAATGGTAACGCTCCTCTCCTCATCCACCACTGCGTTGCTGGTATCGGCGGCTTCATTGGAGGTTTTGCCGTTGAGGCCGGTGATATCGCAGATCGCGTCATACATTGGAGGCAACACACCCACTGCAAAAACAAACATACCAACGACAATCAGCAAAAGTTTCTTCACCAGTTTGCTGTTGGCTTGCTGTGCTGTGTGTTGCTCTGTCATGGCGCCAGGCTCCCTTGCTTGTTGCCCGTGATTATTTCACAACCGGTGGAGTGGAGAAGCTGTGGTACGGCGCAGGGGAGGGCAGTGTCCACTCCAGGCCATCGGCGCCGTCCCATACCTGATCGCTGACTGCTTCGCCTTTTTTGCGGAAGCAAACGTCAATCAGAATCCACAACAGAATCAGCTGGCTGAGGCCGAAACCAAAGCCACCAATACTGATCCACCAGTTGAAATCGGCAAACTGCAGTGAGTAATCGGAGTAACGCCGCGGCATGCCCGCCAGCCCCACAAAGTGCATGGGGAAGAATAACAGGTTGACGAAGATCAATGAGCACCAGAAGTGCAGCTTGGCCAATCCGATGTTGTACATGCGCCCGGTCCACTTCGGCAGCCAGTAATAGACCCCGGCGATAATGGAGAACACCGCACCGGAGACCAGCACATAGTGGAAGTGGGCCACCACAAAGTAGGTGTCATGGTATTGCTGATCCACCGGAGTGATGGCCAGCATCAGGCCGGAGAAGCCACCGATGGTAAATAGGATGACAAAGGCAATGGCGAACAGCATAGGGACTTCAAAGCTCATGGAGCCGCGCCACATGGTGGCCACCCAGTTAAACACCTTCACCCCGGTGGGTACTGCAATCAACATGGTCATGTACATATAGAACAGGTTGCCGGCCAGCGGCAGACCAACGGTGAACATGTGGTGTGCCCATACTACAAACGACAGGAAGGCGATGGACGCGGTGGCGTACACCATGGAGGCGTAACCAAACAGCGGTTTGCGGGCGAAGGTGGGAATGATCGCCGACACGATACCAAAGGCCGGCAGAATCATGATGTACACTTCCGGGTGGCCGAAGAACCAGAATACATGCTGGAACAGCACCGGATCACCACCGCCTGCGGCATCAAAGAAACTGGTGCCGAAATGTCGGTCGGTCAGCATCATGGTGACGGCGCCTGCCAGTACCGGCATAACCGCAATCAGCAGAAATGCGGTGATCAACCAGGTCCAGACGAACAACGGCATTTTCATCAGGGTCATGCCGGGTGCACGCAGGTTGAAGATGGTCACAATCACATTTACGGCACCCATAATGGATGAGATACCCATCATATGGACCGAGAAGATAAAGAAGTCAGTGGAGGCGGGCCCGTATTTGGTGGACAGGGGAGCATAGAATGTCCAGCCGAAATTAGGTGCATCCGCTATGCCCAGGAACGACTGAATGATGGAAAAGATCAGCAGTGAGAAGGCAAAGGGCAGAATCCAGAAACTCCAGTTGTTGAGTCGCGGTAATGCCATATCCGGTGCGCCGATCATTAAGGGCACCATGTAGTTTGCCAGGCCGACGAAGCCGGGCATGACCGCACCAAACACCATAATCAGGCCGTGGGTGGTGGTCATTTGATTGAAAAAGTTCGGATCTACCAGTTGCAGGCCGGGATACATCAGCTCAGCACGTATGACCATGGCCAGGGCGCCACCGGTCAGAAACATGATGAAGCTGAACCACAGATACATCGCGCCGATATCTTTATGGTTGGTTGCGTATAGCCAGCGTTTAATGCCCTTCATTGGGCCGTGATGTTCACCCATCTTGAATTCCCCCTATCTTATTTCGCAACGTCGCGTGGTTGTACAACATCAACACCATCCGATGGGGTGTTGCCCCAGGCGTTGCGTTCGTAGGTAACAATGGCGGCGATTTCTTTGGGGCTCAGCATGCTGCTGAACGCCGGCATCGCATTTTTACCGTTGTTTACAATGTCAATGTGGTCAGCCACAGGGCCAACGGCGATGGCACTTCCGGCCAGTGCGGGGAATGTGGGAGGTAAACCCTGCCCGTTGGCCTGGTGGCAGGCTGAACAGCGCGCCAGGTAGTGCTTTTCACCCTCTGCCATTAATTCCTCTTTGCTGAAGGTCTTGTCCAGGCTGCTGGCGGCAGCCAGATCCGCTGCTTTCTGCGCTTCCTTGGCATCGGCCAGCCATTGCTCAAATTCCGCTACCGGGCGCGCATCCACCACCACCGGCATAAAGGCGTGATCCTTGCCGCACAGCTCCGCACACTGGCCACGGTACAGGCCGGGTTTGTCGTCGGGCACCTCGGTCCACAGTTCGTTGATAAAACCGGGTATGGCGTCCTTCTTGATCGCGAAATCCGGTACCCACCAGGAATGAATAACATCGTCGGAGGTGATCAGGAAGCGAACCTTGCGCCCGGTGGGAATCACCAGCGGCTTGTCCACATCACGCTTGTACAGTTCGCTTTGTTCGGGGTAGTTGCCGTCGGCACGATAGCTGTCTTTGGCGGTGTTTTTGGGGAACAGGCCGGAGGCCAGTGCCGGCCGAATGACTTCTTCCGACGGTGTGGAGAGCACACTGTAGTAGTCAACGCCTATCCCGCCTTCACCTTCCCAATCCAGATATTCGTAGTGCCATTTCCACTGGGAACCGGTGATTTTCACCGTCAGAGCCGATTCGCTGGTGTCACTCATGGCGATCAGAACTTTGGTGGCGGGAATGGCCATCAGGATGAGGATGAGAAAGGGGACGATGGTCCAGATGATTTCCACGGTGGTGCTCTCGTGGAACTGCGCCGCCTTGTGCCCCTTGGAATGCCGGTGCTTTATCATGGAATAGAACATGGCGCCGAACACCACGATCCCAATGGCAACACACCACCACAGCATGGTGCGGTGCATATCAAAAACCTGCTGGCTGATGTCAGTGACGCCTGGGGTCATATCCAGTTGCCATTCCGCGAACACCGAGCTGCTGGTAACAGTGGCTAGCGCAAGACCGATAGCTGAACATCGCTTTGCTAATGACTGCATTATTTACTCCCTGATTCTTATTTTTAGCCGGCTCACCGGTGATGGGTTTTCGTCGGTGAGCGAACTGCCTGGTTTTGTAAACCACGACAACACCAGACGATCAGCTCGCTGGTATCAACGTTTCTGGAGTAATCGAATGCTGGGAGTACGAGAATTAAAGTCGACAGGAATCGCCACCCACAATCATCCAGGGAGGACATGTCCAAAGTTGCGTTCAGCCAATGCCATTACTGTTGCATCAGTCTCACACCTGCCAAAACAAGAAATTTGGCGACATCTATGCGAAAGTTGATTTTGGTCATTAAAAGACCTGCGGGCGTCACTATAATGCTATGCCTAGTGACGAGCGATAATAAATTCAGTGTTTTATTTGTAAGCTATCATCGCCGTCAGTAATTGGTAGGCTGACTCAGAACGATTCCCCCGGTGTAGAGGTCCTTCTGCGCCCCTCTGTTTTGCCCACGTAAACTCTAAGTTCTCTCCCTTCGGATGTCCAGTCAAGGATGAAAAAAAGGTATACTTTGCCTGACTTTAACTGCAATTAGGTGTATACACCCTGAATCAATTTGTGAGGGGTGTTGAAGAGACGAAGCATGAGCGCAGAACCGATCTATCGAGTGGTATTTCTCAATCAAAATGAAATCTACGAAATATACGTAAAGAACGTATACCAAAGTGACCTGTATGGCTTTCTGGAAATTGAGGGGTTCCTGTTTGGTGAGCGCCGGCAGATGGTGGTGGATCCATCGGAGGAGCGCTTGAAAGCGCAGTTTCAGGATGTCAGCCGAACCTATATTCCCATGCACTCTGTGATCCGGGTGGATGAGGTGGAAAAGCAGGGTGTGGGCAAGATCACTGAGGTGAAAGGTGGCAATGTTACCCAGTTTCCAGGCTTTCCCTATGGGCCGGGCGGGGGTGGTAACAAAACTGGTTGAAACATAATCAATACAGTAATTGGCTACAGAGTAACCGCCGTTCGTCGTTAAAATGGGCACGCTTACTGGGAAGTGGGTTGTCTATGAGTGGAAATAATCCGTTAATAGGCTATATGTGTCCAAGTTGGCTTACATTGGGGATGGTGTGAGCGAACCTAATTTGGAAAGGATGTCTATGAAAAAAGTGAAGCGAAGTAGCCCGATCAGCTCGCGCTACAGTTTGGATAAGCTGGAGAGCATGGTCCTGCGGGACATTGCCCGACTGGAAGAGCAATTGGCTCGAGTCGAGGGGGATTCCAGTCACACTCGCCTGTCCACGGCGCGAACCTATCGGGACATGATCGCTGACCGAAAGAAATTACTGACTCAGATTAAAGAGCAGTCTAGTGAATTTCTTGGGGAAGCTATCTGAGTCTTGAAGCGTTGTGAAAGACATAAAAAAACCGCCAACCGGCGGTTTTTTTATGTCTGGAATATGGTGGCTATGCCCTGATTTGAACAGGGGACCCCATCATTATGAGTGATGTGCTCTAACCAGCTGAGCTACATAGCCTTTTCGAGGGCGCAAATTCTCGCAAACCGTTATTGCGAAGTCAAGCAGAAGTGCTCAAATTAGACGTTGAATCGGAAGTGAATGACGTCACCGTCCTTGACGATATAATCCTTTCCCTCCAGGCGCCATTTGCCCGCTTCCTTGGCCCCCTGTTCGCCGTTATTGGCAACATAATCGTCGTAGCTCACCACTTCGGCGCGGATAAACCCCTTCTCAAAATCCGTATGGATGACACCGGCGGCCTGAGGTGCGGTTGCGCCCACCTTAACGGTCCAGGCTCGCACTTCCTTAACCCCGGCGGTGAAATAGGTTTGCAGCCCCAGCAGCTGGTAACCGGCGCGGATCACTCGGTCCAGGCCGGGCTCGTCCATGCCCAGATCGGCCATGAATTCCGCCTTGTCGGCGTCGTCCAGCTCGATGATTTCCTCTTCAATCTTGGCGCAGATGGGGACAACCTGTGCGTTTTCCGTTGCGGCCAGTTCCACCACTTTTTGTAGCAGGGGGTTGTCGTCAAAGCCTTCTTCTGACACGTTGGCGATATACATGGTGGGCTTGATGGTGAGCAGGTTCAGGGAGCGTATCTGCTTCAGTTCGTCGGCATCCAGGTCAGCAGCGCGGGCGGGCTTGCCTTCATTGAGCAACGGCAACACCTTTTCCAGCACCTTTTGCCGGGCAATAGCCTCTTTGTCGCCGCCCTTAGCCAGCTTTGCCGCCCGGGTAATGGCTTTTTCAACGCTGTCGAGATCCGCCAGTGCCAGTTCAGTGTTGATGATTTCAATGTCCGACAGTGGGTCAATTTTACCGGCCACGTGCACGATATTGCCATCTTCAAAGCAGCGTACCACATGGGCAATGGCGTCGGTTTCGCGGATGTTGGCGAGGAATTGATTGCCCAGGCCTTCTCCCTTGGAGGCGCCTTCCACCAGGCCCGCAATATCGACGAATTCCATGGTGGTGGGGACCGTGCGTTCGGGCTTTACGATTGCTGCCAGTTTATCCTGGCGCGGGTCGGGTACGGGAACCACACCGGTGTTGGGCTCGATGGTGCAAAACGGAAAGTTCTGGGCTTCAATGCCCGCTTTGGTGAGCGCGTTGAAGAGGGTTGATTTGCCCACATTTGGCAGACCGACAATACCGCACTTGATTCCCATAGGATGATTCCACTCTTTGGTTGGTTAGGACGACGCGGTGAAGCTGTGCAGGCGGTTCATCGCCTTGTTGGCATCGCCGCCGAGCAGGTCCGGAAGAGAGCGCAGGGCTTCGTCGATGGCGTCATCAATGAGTTGCTGTTCTTTGGCCGGTGCCTTGCTGAGCACAAATCCACTCACTTTCTCGGCACTGCCCGGGTGGCCGATGCCGATGCGTAAGCGGGCAAAATTCTTGTCGTTACCCAGTTTGCTGATGATATCACGCAAGCCGTTGTGGCCGCCGTGTCCGCCACCCTGTTTCAGTTTGGCAACACCGGGAGGCAGGTCCAATTCATCATGGGCCACCAGAATTCGGTCGACAGGGATTTTAAAAAAATGAGCGAAAGGGGCAACGGCCTGGCCGCTGATGTTCATGAATGTGGTGGGTATCAGAAGCCGGACGTCATGGCCGTTGAGGGTGGCCCGCCCGGTCAGGGCGTTGTACCTGGAGTCGTTGGTTAGGCTGGCGTTGGTTTGACGCGCCAACCTCTCCACGAACCAGGCGCCGGCATTGTGTCGGGTGTCTTCATATTGGCGGCCGGGGTTACCCAGTCCGACAATGAGTTCGATACCGTTTTTCAAATGCCGGGCTCCAGAGCTTACTCGGCGTCGTCAGCCGCGCCTTCTTCTTCCTCATCGGCAGCACCGCCGCGAGGCGCGTTAACCGATACCACCGGTTGGTCATGGTCTGCGCCCAACTGCAGTTCCTTGAGCTCCACGCCAGCAGGCAGTTTCAGATCACTTAAGTGGATAATGGTGCCGATTTCGGCAGCGGCCAGGTCCACTTCAATGAATTCAGGCAGGTCTTTCGCCAGACAGACCACTTCCACTTCCGACATTTGGTGAGCGATGGTGCCACCGTGCTGCTTGACGCCTGCACACTTTTCTTCATTGATGAAGTGCAGTGGGACGTTCATGTGCAGTTTGTGGGTGGTGTCGACCCGTTGGAAGTCGGCGTGAACCGGGTGTGACTTCGAGGGGTGACGTTGCAGGTCTTTCAACACTACCTGCTCGGCGCTGCCGTCCACGTCCAGGGTCAGAACGTGGGAATAGAACGCTTCGTTTTCCAGGGCTTTTACCAGCACCTTGAATTCAATGGCGATCTGCTGGGCAGGCTTGTTGGCACCGTATACGATACCCGGGATTTTATTTTCGAGACGACGCAGGCGGCGGCTCGCACCTTTCCCCGAGTCAGCTCGAGATGTTGCGCTAATGGTAAAATCACCTGACATGGGTGTTTCTCCTGTATAAAGCCTTTTGGGTTTCGCGACCAAACACCAGAAGGCGTGGTTAATGCCCTGTTGCCCCGGGTTAGTCCTTGGGGGCAAACATGGCGCTTAGGGATTCTTCGTTATTGATGCGACGGATGCATTCAGCCAGCATCGGAGCCAAGCTCAGTTGGCGAATTCGTTTGCAGGTTTTGCCGGTGGCAGACAGGGGGATGGTGTCCGTGATAACCAGCTCATCCATTTTTGATGCGTTCAGGTTGTCAATGGCCGGGCCGGAGAGTACCGCATGAGTGGCGTAGGCCACCACTTTGCTGGCACCATGATCCTTGAGCGCTTCTGCTGCTTTGCATAAGGTGCCGGCGGTGTCCACCATGTCGTCCACCAGGATGCAGGTGCGGCCTTCCACTTCACCAATGATGTGCATTACCTGTGAGGTGTTGGCTTTGGGGCGTCGTTTGTCGATGATGGCCAGATCGCAATCGTTCAGCTGCTTGGCAACAGCGCGGGCACGAACAACGCCGCCCACGTCCGGCGAGACCACCATCAGGTCATCGTAATTTTGCTTTTTAATGTCTTCCAGCAGTATCGGGGTGCCATAGACGTTGTCCACCGGGATGTCGAAAAAACCCTGGATCTGGTCTGCGTGGAGGTCTACTGTCAGCAGGCGATCAATGCCCACGGTTGTCAGCATGTCGGCCACCACTTTGGCGGTAATGGGGACGCGGGCAGATCGCACCCGGCGATCCTGGCGGGCGTAGCCGAAATAGGGAACAACCGCCGTGATGCGGCCAGCTGAGGCGCGGCGCAGGGCGTCGGCCATGACCAGTAGTTCCATTATGCTGTCATTGGTTGGGGCGCAGGTGGACTGAACGATGAACACGTCGCTGCCGCGCACGTTCTCGTTGATCTCGACCGAGATCTCGCCATCGCTGAACTTGCTTACTTCAGCATCCCCCATGGGGACGTGCAGATGCTTCGCCATTCTGGCGGCAAGTTCAGGGGTTGCGTTTCCAGTAAAAAGGATCAGATTGGACACGCCAGTCACCTTGTTATATCAGCCTACTGTGAGAATCTTGGGAAATATGGCAGGGCCGCCAGGATTCGAACCTGGGAATGACGGGATCAAAACCCGTTGCCTTACCGCTTGGCGACGGCCCTACAGCTTTGACAGATCCGGTGATCAGTCTGGGCGGCGAATCTTACCAGAAAATCACCAAATGTTTTAGACATTTTTTCCGGAATTTAGCACTGATCGGCCAAGGGCCCGGAAAACAATGGAGAGTGGTTGCAGCCTTTCGCGATCATCCAGGTAACTTCTTGATGTGTAATGCCAAATTCAGGCATTCCCAGAGTCAGCGTCTGCTGTTTTGCCCGGGCATCCGCTTCATCGCTGCATTGGATGAAGAGGCAGGCGCCACTTCCAGTCACTTTAGCTTTTCCTGCAGTTTCCATCAATGCAAGGCATCGTTGAATCAGTGGAAAGCGTTTTTTCAAGACCGGTTCGAAGTCGTTATGACCACCCCCGTTCAAGAAGTCGCGTATTTTGATGACCTTTGAATTTCTTGTCAATTGTTTTTCTTGGAAAAGTTCCGCTGTATTGGCATGGCAATCCGGTGCCGCAATCAGGTACCAGGGCTCAGCAATATCAACGTCTTGGAAGCGTTCTCCCACACCCTCAGCCAGTGCCGCATGGCCGTGTATGAAGATGGGCACATCCGCGCCAATGGCCAGCCCCAACTGCTGTAATTGTTGCCTTGTGAGCCCTGTGTTCCAGAGGTGGTTGAGGGCCACCAGAGTACTGGCCGCATTGGAAGAGCCGCCGCCGAGTCCGCCGCCCATCGGCAGCTGTTTTTCAACCCTGATGTGCGCTCCCTGATGGGTGCCGGTTGCCTGTTGCAGGCATCGGGCAGCCTGGTAGATAAGGTTGGCTTCATTGGGCACGCCTGGAATAGGGGGGGTGATCAGGCATTCCCCTGTGCTCAGGGTTTCAAAACTGAGGGTGTCACACAGATCCACGAATTGAAACAGGGTTTGCAGATTGTGGTAACCATCGGCCCGCCGTCCGGTAATGTGCAGGAACAGGTTGAGCTTGGCGGGGGATCTAACCGTTAACGTCATATTGGTGATGGGGGTGTGTCTTCGTGGGCGGGCAGGGGCAGCCACTCTTTGATAATCAATGTGACTTTCAGATCACCTTTGCTGATTTTGATCTTTTGTGGCAACAGGGTGTTGAGTGCGGTGCCGTAGCGATCGTATTGCAGAGTCCAGCCATTTTGGGTGAGGGTTTCCAGGGTGCCGAATTCGTTGTGGGTTTTGCTGCTTTTGCCATGGGGCGCGGGGATTCCCTTCACCCAGTACAGGAGCTGGTGAATGGGGATGACCCAGCCGGTGTGCTGTTCCACCAGTTGTTCCGGAGAATCCGAGATGTAGGTGCCATCGTTGTTTTCCAGGCGCGCACCATAGGGATTGCCGCTGATGATGGTGGAGCCTTGTCCCAGGGGGCCGGACAGCAGAATATAGAAGCTGTCAAATGACTGGCTCCAGTCCATATAGGCACTGCCACCGTCGTCGGCGGTGCGGACGCCGATCTTGCCTTTGATTTGCCACTCCTGCATCAGGGTCAGAGTACGGACGTGGTCAACCCAATCGAGTTTTGGCTGGTCCGGCGGTGGCGCGGGCATGTCATGGCTGGATTGCCACAGTTGGCACCCGCCCAACAGGATGCCCGCCACAAAAAGGGCGAGGGTTGATCTCAGTGTTCGGTAGTTTGGCACGAGTTTCTTCAATACAGGTTATGGCGTTGTGGGTAGGAAGCGTCCCATGACTTCTTTCAATACATCGCTCTCGGGGTTCTTCTCCAGAGCATTGCGCCAGATAATAGCAGCTTCTTCCCGTTGACCGGAAACCCAAAGTACTTCCCCCAGATGGGCGGCGATTTCCTGGTCATCGAACGCCTCATAAGCTTTGCGCAGGAAATCCAGTGCCACCTGGGTCTCGCCCAGGCGGTATTTGATCCATCCCATGCTATCAATAATGGCAGGATCGCTGGGGTTGAGATTGTAGGCACGCTCGATCAACTCCCAGGCTTCGTTTAGGCGTTGATTGCGGTTGGCAAAGGTGTAGCCCAGTGCGTTCAGCGCGGCGCTGTTGTTGGGTTGCAGCTCCAGTACTCTGCGCAGGTCTGCTTCCATCCCGGCAAAATCATCCAGCTGTTCTTTCAGCATGGCCCGGGTATAGAGCATGTTGGTGTCGTCAGGGAGTTGCTCCAGCCCTTGGTCCAGCACGGTGATCGCTTTTGCCATTTGGCCCGATGCAGACAGGACTTCACTCTTGGCCATGGTGAATTTGGCTTTCTCTGCGGGCATGGCGTCGGCCGCCTGGTCAAGTACCGCCAGAGCCTGGTCAACTTTGTTCTGGTCCTCCAGCATCAGTGCCATCTGGATCTGTGCCAGCGGGTATTGAGGCCCGACCCGAACCTGCTGAAAGTGGACGCTGGCGAGATCAAAGTCTTTTTCGCTGGCTGCGATGCGGGCCAGGTAGATGTTGGCTTCATCGGCGCGGTGTTTCATGTCCAGCAGTTTGTTGAAGTAGAGCCTGGCCTCGTCAATCTGTTTGTTCTCCCAGCTTAATAGCGCCAGTGACAGCACCAGGTCGCCGTCCAGGGGGAAGTTGCGGGACAGGCGATAGAATTGCTGCTGGGCCGCTGCCAGCTGGTTCTGTTGCATCAGGTAGCGGGCGTAGGCGACGCCCAGTCGCTTGTTTTCGGGCCAGAGGCTGGTTTGCTTGGCCAGATACTCCATGGCCTTGTCGTGCTGGTTGAGTGCGATCATGGATTGCGCCCGCGCCAGGATCGCGTTGCCGTAGCTGGGGGTGATATCCAGGGCTTCATCGTAATCGTGGATGGCTTGCTTGTGCTGACCGTTCATGGCTTCCAGCGCGCCTTTGGCGTACCAGAGCTTGTCGTCCTCGATGGTTTCCGTGTATTCGGTCAGCTTCGCCAGAATGGTTTGCCGGGTATCCTGGTTGGAGGTGCGGGATGCTTGCAGCAAATACTCAAAGTTCATGGTGCCGCCGCTGGCCATCAGCAGGTCCACCTGCGCCATGGCCTCTTCCAGTTTGCCAAAACGAATGAGTTCAATGGCGGCCAGCTCCCGGGGCACCGGATTGTGCGGTTCGATTTCCGACCAGAGCATGGAAGCATCCAGGGTGGCCTGGTGGGCACCCAGGTAGCGGGCGATGAACGTGGCCCGTTCCACGACCTGTGGATCGCGGGTTTCATGGGCCTGTTTCAGGTATTTGCCCAGCGCCACATCGGCCCGGTTGCGCTTGCCGGCAAATTCGGCCAGTAACAGTTCGAACAGGGTGTCATGCTCGAAGGGGCGGGTGGGACGGTCTTCGGCGGTGGCTTCGGGGGGCTTGACCGCTGCCTCCGGTTGATCGGTTTTGCCACTGCCAAGGGATGAGCACCCATTTAACATTAAAATGACTGTGGCGAGAACAACTACTAAAATTCGTTTATAAATCATGCGTATGCAGGCGGGCCTGTCGTTATGTTAACTTCAATAAAAGCAGGAATGTGGTGACCATGCAAGGAAATTATCCACAGACAGCCTCTCTAACTATAGATGCTCCGGGGGCCGGTATGTTCCCCTTCAGGGCCTGTCTTTGTGTATCTGTTAACAAACTCAGCCGAAATCAAGGCTTGTGTTATAATCCGGCGACTTTTTAGAGAGGGTGGTGAATAAAGACCCCGATCGGGCTTAAACCGTACCATGGCATTACTCGCATACGGCATCAATCATCGTACCGCATCCGTCGATATGCGGGAAAAGCTGGCATTCTCGCCGGACACCGTTATCAGCGCACTGAACGAGGTGCGGGATCAGGCGCGCCTGCGTGAGGTGGCCATCCTCTCGACCTGTAACCGCACCGAGCTGTACTGTTGTGCGGAGGTTGAAGATTCCGGCCCTTTACTGGCCTGGTTGGGGCATTATCATGGATTACCCATGGACCAGATCTCCCGTTGTGTGTATGAATTCTGGAATGAAGCAGCAGTACGTCACCTGATGCGGGTGGCCAGTGGCCTGGATTCTATGGTGTTGGGGGAACCCCAGATCCTGGGGCAACTGAAATCTGCGTATTCGGTGGCACAGGAGGCCCGTACCGTGGGCCCCGAGCTGGGCCGCCTGTTCCAGCACTCGTTCTCGGCCGCCAAACAGGTTCGAACCCAGACCGGGATCGGCACCAATCCGGTATCGGTGGCATTTGCCTCGGTTAAACTGGCCAAGCGGATTTTTTCCGACTTGAGCAAAACCTCCGTGTTGTTAATCGGAGCAGGCGAGACTGTGGAGCTGGTAGCCCGTCATTTGGTGGAGCAAGGGGTGAAGCACATTACGGTTGCCAACCGGACCCTGTCCCGCGCCAATGCCATTGCCGAAGAATTCAATGGTCACGCAATTACCCTCAGCGATATTCCGCTGGCCCTGCCCCGGGCCGATATTGTCATTTCCTCCACCGCCAGCCCGTTGCCGATTCTGGGTAAAGGGGCGGTGGAGCATGCGCTCAAACTGCGCAAGCACAAGCCCATGTTCATGATGGATATCGCTGTACCGCGGGACATCGAAGAGGAAGTGGCGGAGCTGGCGGACGTGTATCTGTATACGGTGGACGATCTGCAGCAGGTGGTGGATGAAAACCGCCGCCAGCGCCAGGAGGCGGCCAGCAAAGCGGAGCGCCTGGTGGACAGCTGCATGGCGCAGTTCATGGACTCCCTCAAGAGCCTGGATGCTGTGGATGCCATTCGCGATTATCGCCACAAGCTGGAAGCCCTGCGTCAAATGGAGCTGGAAAAAGCGTTGGCCCAGATCCGCACCGGTGGTGACCCTGAGCAGGTGTTGCAGCGAATGAGCCGCTCGCTGATTAATAAAGTCATGCATGCGCCCACAACCCAGCTGCGCCAGGCAGCGGAAAACGGTCGCAATGATCAGATCGAATGGGCACAGAAACTACTGGGTATTACCGAACCCACCAAGCCGGATTAGCTGGGCTGTCCTTTTACCTTCCTTTTTAATACCCTTTGCACCAGACGGGCCCCGTCGGAACAGGATATCGTTACATGAAAGATTCTTTGAGAATGAAATTGGCCAGCCGCAGCGAACGCTATGAAGAAGTGGGCATGCTGCTGAGCCAGCCGGATGTGATTTCGGATCAAAATAAATTTCGCAAGCTGTCCCAGGAATACGCTGAAATAGAACCGGTGGTACAGTGCTACCGCGAGTATGATCAGGTGCTGAAAAATATTGATGAGGCAAAAAGCTGGCTCAGTGATCCCGATCTGAAAGAAATGGGTGAAGAAGAGTTGTCCGTCAATGAAGAAAAGCGTGAGCAGCTGGAGCAGGATCTGCAGCGCCTGATGTTGCCCCGGGACCCCTTCGACGGCAGTAATGTATTTTTGGAAATACGTGCCGGTACCGGGGGGGATGAGGCTGCCATTTTTGCCGGTGACCTGTATCGCATGTATTCCCGTTATGCGGAAAACCGGGGCTGGCGCATTGAGATTGTCAGTCAGAATGAAGGGGAGCACGGAGGCTACAAGGAAATTATCTGCCGTGTTATCGGTGATAACGTCTATTCCCACCTGAAGTTTGAATCCGGTGCCCATCGGGTGCAGCGGGTTCCTGCCACCGAATCCCAGGGCCGCATTCATACCTCTGCCTGTACGGTTGCCATTTTACCGGAGGCCGATGAGGTGACCGACATTGATGTGCGCAGTGAGGATTTGCGCATTGATACCTATCGTTCTTCCGGTGCCGGAGGCCAACACGTCAATACCACGGATTCCGCGGTGCGTATTACCCATTTGCCATCCGGTGTTGTGGTGGAATGTCAGGATGAACGCTCGCAGCATAAAAACAAGGCCAAGGCCATGTCGTTGCTGAAGTCGCGTTTGCTGCAGCATGCGCAGGATCAGCAACACAAGGAAACCAGCGATGCCCGCCGTAATCTGGTGGGCAGCGGCGATCGCTCGGAGCGAATTCGTACTTATAACTACCCGCAGGGCCGGGTCACGGATCACCGCATTAATTTGACCTTGTACAAACTGTCGGAGGTGATGGAAGGTGAACTGGGTGACGTTATTCAGCCGCTGATCAGTGAATATCAAGCGGATCAGTTAGCCGCGTTGTCTGAAGAAGCCTGATGGCCACGGTCGCCAGCGCTCTGCGGTGGGCGGAACTCAGATTGGCGGAGGCTGCTCCGGAGTTGCTGGAGTATTGCAAGGTGGACAGCCAATGGTTGCTTGCACATGTTGTGCAGCGCAACAGTGCCTGGCTGCGGGCCTGGCCGGAGCATGGGTTAACAGCGGATCAGTGGCAACAGTACCAGCATTTGATTGAGCGACGTTGCGCCGGGGAACCGGTGGCGTATCTGATTGGCCAACAGGGCTTCTGGACGTTTGATCTTGCGGTAACGGAAGATACTCTGGTGCCGCGCCCGGATACAGAGCTGCTGGTGGAACAGGTGCTGGCGCTGGCGGAAGACGGGCCGCTGGATGTAGTGGATCTTGGTACCGGGACGGGCGCCATTGCCCTGGCGTTGGCCAGTGAACGGCCTCGCTGGAAGGTGACCGCAACCGATGTGTACGCGCCGACCTTAGAGGTTGCACGGTACAACAGTGAAACGCTGTCACTACCGGTTCGCTGTGTGCAAAGTGCCTGGTTTGATAACCTGGAGCATGAGCGTTTCCATATCATTGTCTCCAATCCCCCTTACATCGAAGAGCTGGATGGGCACCTGCAGGGACTGGGCGTGCGTTTCGAACCAAGGCGGGCCCTGGCATCCGGCCGCGACGGCCTGGATGACATCCGCTGCATTGTGGCCGCTGCCCCGCAACACCTGCGTGCGCAGGGTTGGTTAGTGCTGGAACATGGCTACAACCAGGGGGCGGCCGTGCGTGATCTGATGCAGGCGCAGGGCTTTGTTGGCATCAAAACCGTGCGGGATCTGGCGTCCAATGAGCGTGTGACGCTGGGGCAATGGCCGGTTCGGCAAACAGACAGGGAGGATAACGGTCATGCTGACCGATGATGAATTGTTGCGTTACAGCCGCCAGATCATGTTGCCGGAAGTGGATATTGCCGGCCAGGAAAAACTGCGTGAAGCCACTGTACTGGTGGTTGGGCTGGGGGGGCTGGGCTCACCGGTGGCGATGTATCTGGCGGCAGCAGGTGTCGGTAAACTGGTGTTGGTGGATCACGATCAGGTGGATCTGAGCAATTTGCAGCGGCAGATTATTCACACAACGGATCGAATTGGCTGTGACAAAGTGCGCTCTGCCCAAATTGCCATTGCCCAGCTGAATCCGGAGTGCCAGGTGCAGACCATCACCGCTCAGCTCGGTCATGAAAACGGGGAAACGTTAGTGGGTGATTGCCAGGTCATTGTGGATTGCAGCGACAATTTCCAGGTGCGTTTTCTGTTGAACCGGTTGAGCGTTAAACATCAGCTTCCTCTGGTGTCCGGAGCGGCCATTCGGATGGAGGGGCAGGTCAGCGTCTATGACCCAAGGCAGCCGGACAGCCCCTGCTATCGTTGCCTCTATCAGGAAACCGGTGCAGAGGATCAACGCTGTACCAGCAACGGTGTGCTGGCTCCCGTGGTGGGGGTCATCGGCGCACTGCAGGCGACGGAAACCGTCAAGCTGATCGCCGGCATCGGTGACAGTCTGGTGGGGCATTTGGTCCTGGTGGATTTTCTCACCATGGAATTCCGCAGCATCCGCCTGAAACAAGATGCCACTTGTCCGGTGTGCGGATAATCCAATCTTACAATGGCGCCCACGTAACGCTGCCAGAGCCCGGAAACCGTGACTTGGCTGCTGCAGGCTTGGCATTGCAAAGTGGGGGCGTTAATCTGTGTTCTCGGTATAGCCCATTCTAACCACAAGGAAACCTCGATTATGAAAACCCGCGCCGCCGTCGCCTGGGAAGCAGGCAAACCCCTCTGTATTGAAGAAGTGGATCTGCAGGGCCCCAAACAAGGGGAAGTCATGGTGCAGTTGGTGGCCACCGGCGTCTGCCATACGGATGCCTATACTCTGAGTGGAGCGGATCCCGAAGGCATATTTCCTTCCATTCTGGGGCACGAGGGTGCGGGTGTGGTGGTGGAGGTTGGCCCGGGGGTAAACAGTGTGGCCGTGGGTGATCATGTGATTCCGCTGTATACCCCTGAGTGCGGCAAGTGCAAGTTCTGTCTCTCCGGTAAAACCAATTTGTGTCAGGCGATTCGGGCCACCCAAGGGCAGGGGCTGATGCCGGATGGCTCCTCCCGCTTTAGTCAGAACGGCAAAATGATTCACCATTATATGGGAACCTCCACTTTTTCCGAGTATACGGTGTTGCCGGAAATCGCGGTGGCAAAAATCAACCAGGCCGCGCCGCTGGATAAGGTGTGTTTACTGGGTTGCGGTATCACCACCGGGATTGGTGCGGTGCTGAATACCGCCAAGGTTGAACCCGGTGCCACCGTGGCGGTGTTTGGATTGGGTGGGATCGGGCTCTCTGTCATCCAGGGCGCGGTGATGGCCAAGGCGGAACGTATCATTGCCGTTGACCTGAATGAAGACAAGTTTGAGATGGCCAGGATGTTGGGTGCCACCGATTTTGTGAATCCAAAAAACTATGATGCACCTATTCAGGAAGTGATTGTGGAATTGACTGACGGCGGTGTCGATTATTCCTTCGAGTGCATCGGCAATGTCAATGTGATGCGCTCGGCACTGGAGTGTTGCCACAAGGGCTGGGGTGAATCGGTGATCATCGGTGTGGCCGGTGCCGGACAGGAGATCTCCACCCGACCATTTCAGCTGGTGACCGGGCGCGTATGGCGGGGCAGTGCGTTCGGGGGGGTAAAAGGCCGCACTCAGTTGCCGGATTATGTAGAGCGTTATATGAATGGCGAAATCAAGATTGATGAAATGGTGACGTACACCATGCCTCTGGACGAAATCAATCGCGCGTTTGATCTGATGCACGACGGAAAGGCCATTCGCTCGGTTGTGATTTACTGACAGGAGTGGAAGATGGAATTGCTGGAAGAGGTGAAATGCTTTGACGGGCGCCAGCTCCGCCTCAAGCATCGTTCGGCATGCTGCCAATGTGACATGGTGTTCTCCCTGTTTTTGCCACCACAGGTGGAGCAGGGGCCGGTGCCGCTGATATGGTGGTTGTCCGGTCTGACCTGCAATGATCAGAATTTTGTGACCAAAGCCGGTGCCCAGCGGATGGCAAGTGCGTTGGGCCTGGCCATTGTCGCTCCGGACACCAGCCCCAGAGGGGATGGGGTAGCGGATGATCCGGAGGCTGCCTGGGATTTTGGCTTGGGGGCTGGTTTTTATGTGAATGCCACCGAGTCACCCTATGACCGGCATTATCACATGTATGATTACGTGCAGCAGGAACTGCCCGCCATCATCGCCGAGGCGTTCCCGCTGGATATGGCGCGCCAGAGTATCATGGGGCATTCCATGGGGGGCCATGGTGCGTTGACTCTGGCCTTGAATCACCCGCAACAGTACCAATCAGTGTCTGCGTTTGCCCCTATCTGCGCACCCACGCAGTGTGCCTGGGGCGAAAAGGCACTGGCGGGTTACCTGGGGCCTGACCGCAGCGCCTGGGCCAACCACGACGCGGTCGCGCTGTTATTGGAGAGAGGTTTCGATAAACCAATCCTGGTGGATCAGGGGGCGGCTGATGGTTTTTTGGAGAATCAATTAAAACCCGAACTGCTGATGCAGGCCTGCCTGCAGGCGGGGGTGCCGTTAACCTTGAACCGCCGCGACGGGTATGATCACAGCTACTATTTTATTGCCAGCTTTATCGAGGATCACTTGCGCTATCACGGGCAGTTTCTGCAGTAGCGGTTGCAGGCCGGCAGCTATTGGATTTTGGTGCCGGCCTTTTTCACTTTTTTCGCAATGCTTTTGTCGTCTCCCCACAGGCAAACCACGAACACGTTGGCGTCGATATTCAGCGCCTCCTCCACTGACTTGATGATGGCTTCGAAGCTGAGGTAAAGGCCTTTCGGTCGGAACGCCAGGATATAGACCGGGTCGGCGTCGTTGTAGGGCAGGGTTTTCTGCGCCAGCCAGGTAGCCCCCACATTTTTATGCGCGGCAAGGGTTTGCAGCAACTGGCCCTGTAAGTCTGCATCGATGCGGGGGGCGGTAAAGTGATCGCTGTCCGCAATGTGGGACTGTGCTTCGGCAATGGCCTGATGTTTATCCGCTGCGGTGCGTGCTTGTTGCCACCATTGTTCTGCTTCACGTTCTTTTTTCAGGTTCATCAAGAGGTCGTATCCCCAGCGTGCGGCATCGCCGATGGTGTTGGGGCTTTCAAATGCAATTCTCAGATAGTCCAGCGCCGATTCATCCTGCTTGCGCGCCAGAATCAGGCCCACATAGTAGCCGGCGCCAACACTGTGTGGATGACGCTGATGAAACGCAAGGAACAGGGGTAAAGCGGTTTCATCGTTCTCGAACTCAAAAGCCGCATGGGCCAATTCCCAGAGTTTGTCGTCGGTCAACGTCTGTGGATCCAGGTCTTTTGACTCAGCCAGTAGCTGTTTCGAGTGTTGGACGTATTCGTAGCGGTTCTTCCATTTCTCATTGTTGTTTTTCATCCACTGCTGATCGAAGTGGTGCAGCAACTTCTCATACCGGGAACCCAGCCAGGCTTCTGCGGCGTTGGTGGTGAAGGTGTCCGGCACCACCGCCTGATCGGTCAGGCTGGTGACCCGATCTTTTAACGCCGGGTGGGTGTCGGCGTAGTGTGTTTCCACCTGCATTTCCTGCCGGATTAGTGCCAGCACCTGCTCGCGGCTGATGGGGGATTGTTTGAGGAATGTCGCCAAACCTGCATAGGGCGCGGTCGGTGGTGTGGGGGCTGTGTCGGCCTGTTGAAAATAATGATCCCAGTATTCCTGCTCGATGTAGGGGGCTTTGGTGTATACGTTGATCAGCGCTTTCGCTGCCGTGGCCGGCGAGGTGAGTTCTGCGGCAACACGGTCTGCTTCGTACTCGTTGTTGCGGGCCAGTGCAAATGAGTAGGCGGAGAATTTAGGGGCATACCAGTCGAAGAAGCGTCGCATTAATCCGGCCCCGAACGAATTGCTTTGGTCAAAGGCTTCCATGACCCGAAACCAGGTAATGCGCACGCGGTAGATCCAGCCGGAAAAGCGGCTGTGATTGCCTGATAGGTGGCCGAACTCGTGGGCCAGTACCGACTTCATCTCCTGTGGCGAGAGGGCCAGCAGCAGTTGCAAACCCAGAAACAGCGTATTTTGCTGGCCACCGAAAAGCCCGAATCGCGGGTGCTGCACAACCGCCGCATTCAGCCGGTCATCGAGTATAACCTGGTGAATGGTAAGTGCGTCCAGGGTATGGGTGAGGTGGTCTATTTCCTGGAACAGCTCTGGGTATTTATCCCGTTCCAGCAGGTAACCGCTGGGGGGATCGAATTTGACCCACAGGGCACGCAGAAAGGTCCAGATGGCGATTAGAATCAGAAAGATGAATTTTTTCTTCACCAGCAACAAAAACAGGCTGCTGCTGACCAGCGCGGTGACCACCGTACCACCTACCAGCAAAACAAGTGTGATGAGCACGGCAAATATTACTCCATAACCCAGGGCGGCAAACAGGGCCAGCTTGATCTTGTAGCGATTGATATCTTGTTCAGCTTCCGCTTCGGATTGTTTTACCAGCTCAATAAATTGCTGCTCATTCAATTCGGCCATTGATGGGGGTCCAGTGGTTATTTGAGGAAGAGAACAGTGAATCTGCATTCGATCAATGTGGTGATCGCGGCTCTGCCCGGTGGGCCAGCCACCTTCTGGTCAGTAGCGAACTCAAGTACTCAGTAGCAAACTTAGGTTTGGTCAGTGTCGTATTTAAGTGTTGTATTGATTTAAAAAAATGCCGAACATCCGCTGGGATTGTTCGGCATTTTTGTGAGCTGGATCACACCAGTTTTTTCGCCAGAATCTGATTGACCATCTGTGGGTTGGCTTTGCCCTTGGAGGCTTTCATGGTTTGCCCGACAAAGTAACCGATCAGCTTCTTGCGTTTGTTGTCATCCGCTGCCAGGAACTGTGCCACCTGATCCGGGCTGTCGGCGATCACCTGATCCACGATGGCCTCGATGGCGCCGGTGTCGGTTTCCTGCTTCAGGCCCTTGGATTCGATGATGTCGTCGGCCGTGCCACCATTGTTCCACAGTTCCTCAAAGATCTGCTTGGCGATTTTGCCGGAAATGGTGTTGTCGGCAATTCGTTTCAGCAATCCGCCCAGCTGTGCTGCGTTCACCGGGCTGGCGTCGATCTCCTGGTCATTCTTGTTGAGGGCACCCAGTAATTCCACGCTGACCCAGTTGGCACACAACTTGGGTTTGGCGCCGGAAACGGACACCACCGTTTCAAAGTAGTCCGCCAGTACCCGGTCGGCAGCCAGCACCCGGGCATCGTATTCAGACAATTCCAGCTCCGTCATAAAGCGTTCAATTTTCTGGCCTGGTAATTCCGGCAAATCGGCACGCACCCGATTCAGCATCTGTTCGGTGACTTCCAGCGGCAGCAGATCCGGGTCGGGGAAATAGCGATAGTCATTGGCTTCTTCTTTGCTGCGCATGGCAAAGGTCTTGTCCTTCACCGGATCGTACAGTACGGTCGCCTGCTGGATCTTGCGGCCGGATTCCAGCTCATCCATCTGCCATTCAATCTCGGCGTTGATGGCTTTTTCCACGAAGCGGAATGAGTTGACGTTCTTGATCTCGCGGCGGGTACCGAATTCGGTTTCCCCTTTTTGACGCAGGGACACGTTGCAGTCGCAGCGCATGGAACCCTGGGACATATTGCCGTCGGAGATGTTCAGATACCGGATCAGGGAATGGATGGCTTTGGCGTAGGCCACCGCTTCCTTGGCGGAGCGCATATCCGGCTCGGACACAATTTCCAGCAGGGGGGTGCCGGCCCGGTTCAGGTCGATGCCGGTCATGCCCTGAAAGTCTTCGTGCAGGGATTTGCCGGCGTCCTCTTCCAGATGGGCGCGGGTAACACCAATGCGTTTGGTGCTGCCGTCTTCCAGCGTGATATCCACGTGCCCTTTGCCGACGATGGGCAGTTCGAACTGGGATATCTGGTAGCCTTTGGGCAGATCCGGATAGAAATAATTTTTGCGGGCGAAAACAGACCGCGGCGTAATTTCCGCATCAATACCCAGGCCGAACTTGATGGCTTTGGTAACGGCATCGGCGTTCAGTACCGGCAGTACACCGGGCATGCCCAAATCGATGAGCGCGGCTTGGGTGTTGGGTTCAGCACCGAAGGTGGTGGCGGAACCGGAAAAAATTTTTGACTGGGTGGCAAGCTGCACATGCACTTCCAACCCGATGACCACTTCCCAGGACATGGCGGGCCTCCTTATGCAAATGCCGCTGGCAATTGCGCATGCCAGCCGGTTTCTTGTTGATAGCGGTGGGCCACGTTCAGCAAACGGGACTCGTCGAAGTAATTGCCAATGATCTGCAGACCCACGGGCAGGCCGTTGCTCATGCCGGCGGGAATGGAGATGCCGGGCAATCCGGCCATATTAACCGAAATGGTGTAGATGTCTGACAGATACATGGAGACCGGATCTGCGGCCTTCTCACCCAGCTTGAAACCGGCATTGGGTGCGGTGGGGCCCATGATTACATCCACGTTATTGAAGGCTTCATCAAAATCATTCTTGATCAGGCGGCGCACCTTCTGTGCCTTCAGGTAATAGGCATCATAATACCCGGCAGACAGCGCATAGGTGCCGATCATAATGCGGCGTTTGACTTCTTCCCCAAAGCCTTCGCCGCGGCTGCGTTTGTAGAGGTCTTCCAGGTCAGCTGGGTCTTTGCAGCGATAACCGAAACGCACTCCATCAAAGCGCGAAAGGTTGGAGGAAGCTTCGGCCGGGGCCACAACGTAGTACGCAGGAATGGACAGATGCGTGTTGGGCAGCTCAATGTCCACCAGGGTGGCACCGAGCTTTTCGTAAAGTGCGATGGCTTCCTGCACTACTTTACCCACATCGGCATCCAGCCCCTGTTCGAAAAACTGTCTGGGCAGGCCGATGCGCAGACCATCCAAAGGCTGGGTCAGGCTCGCCGTGTAATCCGGCACTTCGATGTCGGTGCTGGTGGAATCCTTGGGGTCGAAACCGGCCATGGCATTCATCAGCAGGGCGGCATCTTCGGCGGTTTGCGTCATGGGGCCGCCCTGATCCAGTGAGGAGGCAAAGGCGATCATGCCCCAGCGGGATACCCGGCCGTAGGTGGGTTTCAAGCCGGTAATGCCACACAGGCTGGCGGGTTGACGGATGGAGCCGCCGGTGTCGGTGCCGGTGGCCGCCGGTGTCAGGCGGGCGGCTACCGCCGCGGCGGAGCCGCCGGAAGAACCACCGGAAACATGCTCCGTCTGCCAGGGATTTTTCACCGGCCCGTAATAACTGGTTTCGTTGGAGGAGCCCATGGCGAACTCGTCCATGTTGGTTTTGCCCAGGGTGACCATGCCGGCATCGGCCATTTTCTCCACCACCGTGGCATTATAGGGCGCGATAAAATTATCCAGCATTTTTGATGCACAGGAGGTTTTGATGCCCTGGGTGCAAAAGATGTCTTTATGGGCAATGGGCACGCCGGTCAGGGGGGCGGCATTACCTGCCGCGCGCCGCTGGTCGGCGGCTTTGGCCTGGGCCAGAGCCTGCTCTTCGGTAACCGTGATGAAACTGTTTACCGCAGGGTCGTGCTGCTTGATGCGATCCAGAAAATGCTGCGTCAGCTCCTGGCTGGACACGTCACCTGCCGCCAATGCATCGGACAGGGCTTTCAGGGTTTGGCTATGCATGAATTGGTTACCTGATCATTCAATTGGCTTTTATTCAATCACTTGGGGCACAAGATAGAGCCCGTCTTCAGTGGCTGGGGCAATGCTCTGGTACTGGTCGCGGTGGTTGCTCTCCGTCACCACGTCTTCCCGCAGGCGTTGTACCGCATCGGTGGGGTGCGCCATGGGTTCGATACCGTCGGTGGGAGCCGCCTGCAATTGCTCAATCATGCCCAGAATGGAGGAAAGCCGTTCTGTGGTGGCGTCGATCTCGCTGTCGGCTACCTGCAATCGGGCCAGGTGAGCGATTTTGACTACGTCTTCTTTGTCCAATGCCATGGGGGTCTCCGGCAGTGAATTCGGCAAAGGGCGTATGGTACCAGAATTTTGCGGTGGGTCGATCCCGGCGCGGGCTGGGGGGCTTGTGTGCGGCAATTGGCTAAGTCCATAAAAGATGTGGCAAAAGTTGGCTTGGTTCGCTTGCCGAACAGGCTACGCGCTGCTATTGTTCCCGCAATAGTGTAACTAATGTAACTACAAGAATTTCCAGAACCACTTAACCGCTCGATGGGTTGTCTATCCTTCTATGTTTAAACGTCTTCGTGGCATGTTCTCCACCGATCTGTCGATCGACCTGGGAACCGCCAATACCCTTATTTATGTAAAAGATCGCGGTATCGTCCTGGATGAACCGTCTGTTGTGGCGATTCGCCAGCAAAATGGCGCAAAAAGCGTTGCTGCGGTGGGGATGGACGCCAAACGTATGCTGGGGCGAACCCCCGGCAATATCACTGCGATTCGCCCCCTGAAAGACGGTGTCATTGCCGATTTTCATGTTACCGAAAAGATGCTGCAGCACTTTATTCACAAGGTTCACGAAAACAGTTTTATCACCCCAAGCCCCCGTGTGCTGGTGTGTGTTCCGTGTAAATCCACTCAGGTGGAGCGCAAAGCCATCAAGGAATCAGCCCTCGGTGCCGGCGCCCGCGAGGTGTATCTGATTGAAGAGGCCATGGCCGCGGCCATTGGTGCCGGTTTGCCGGTTGAAGAAGCCAGCGGCTCCATGGTGGTGGATATCGGTGGTGGCACCACTGAGATTGCGATTATTTCCCTCAACGGGGTGGTGTATTCCGATTCTGTGCGGGTCGGTGGCGATAAATTCGATGAGGCCATTGTCACCTATGTGCGGCGTAACTATGGCAGCCTGATCGGTGAAGCCACGGCGGAACGCATCAAACAGGAGATCGGTTGTGCTTTTCCCGGTAAAGAGTTGTTGGAAATTGATGTTCGGGGGCGCAATCTGGCCGAAGGTGTGCCCCGTTCCTTTACCCTGAACAGCAGTGAGATTCTTGAAGCCCTGCAGGAGCCGCTGTCGCAGATCGTATCGGCGGTGAAGAGCGCCCTGGAACAGTCACCACCGGAATTGGCCTCTGATATTGCCGAGCGTGGCCTGGTTCTCACCGGTGGCGGTGCGTTGCTGCGGGATCTGGAGTTACTGCTGGCGGAAGAAACCGGTTTACCGGTGATCGTGGCAGAAGATCCGCTCACCTGTGTTGCCCGCGGCGGCGGCAAAGCCATGGAAATGATGGACAAAAGCGGTTTCGACATGTTCTCCGTGGACTGATCGGTCCAGGTTATGGCATTGTGCACACAAGCCGGCCGGAATGTCTGGGCCGGCTTTTCTGTTTCTGCAGGGGATAGGTTCCGATATCGTGATGGATAACGTTTTCTATGGTGGGAGGGTTGCGCCATAAAGCCTATATTCGGCCAGAACACAGCAAATCGCTACCGCTTGGTGCTGTTTTCCGTAATTTCGTTTGCCCTGATTTTCCTGGACCATCGCTTTGATTTCATGGATCCGGTGCGCTTTACCCTGTCCGTTGTCACCGCTCCTGTTCAGTATGTAGCCAATATTCCTGCTCAGGTGGCGTCCTGGTCACACAGCAGCGTGCGATCCCGCAGCGAACTGGAAGAAGAAAACGCCCGCCTGCAGTCCGAGGTACTGGTGTTGAAGCGCCGGGTACAGAAACTGGCATCCACAGTGGCCGAGAACACGCGCTTGAAGGAACTGATGAACGCTTCCGATCTGGTGGATGATGAGGTGTTGATCGGGGAGATCATTGGTGTCGACCCGGACCCCTATCGCCATGAGGCCATCGTCAACAAGGGAGCGGGGGATGCGGTCTTTGTGGGACAGGCGGTGTTGGATGCCGAGGGTCTGATGGGGCAAGTGATTGAAGTGGGGCCCTTTTCCAGCCGGGTATTGTTGATATCGGACATTTCCCACGGCATTCCCGTGCATGTGAATCGTAACGGCGTCCGTGCGATTGCGGTGGGTTCAGGCAAGCTGGATCAGTTGAAGCTGATCCACGTTCCGGATACGGCAGATATAGTGCGGGGGGATCTATTGGTGAGTTCGGGGTTGGGTGGCCGCTTCCCCAAAGGCTACCCGGTGGGCGTGGTCACCATGGTAGAGCACGATCCCGGGCAGCCGTTTGCCCTGGTGGACGCCAAGCCCATGGCCAACCTGGATCGATCACGCCATGTTTTACTGGTCTTCTCGGAGGAAAGCCGCAAGCTGATCCCGTTATTGTCCGGTGTTGAGGCAGCGCAGCAAGACCCGGCGCAGTCCGCACCCGCGGACCCGGACGCAGCAGAAACAGAAGGCAGTGATGAGACACCGGCCGCGAACCAGGAGGCTGCCGATGGAGAGTAGAGTGGCCGCGGACGGCCTGGGGGTGGTGATCTTCAGCTTATTGCTGGCCGGTGTGCTGGCGGTGGTGCCACTGCCGGAGTGGGCCAATGCTGTGCGTCCGGCCTGGGTGCCGCTGGTATTGATCTATTGGGTGATTGCCATGCCCCATCGCATTGGCGTGGTAACCGGATGGGTAGTGGGATTGTTTCTGGATGCCTTAACCGGGGCAGTACTGGGGCAGAACGCCTTGGCATTGAGCCTGGTGGCGTACATTGCTTATGTATTGCACATGCGCATACGGGTGTTTCCAATCTGGCAGCAGTGCCTGTCCATATTGGTTCTGGTGGGAACCTACGAACTGGTGAGTATTCTGGTGATGCGCGCTGTCCAAATTACACCTTGGACATTCTGGTATTGGGCGTCGGTGGCGGTCTCAGCCCTGGTCTGGCCCTTGGTAAGCCTGGTTATGGGGTATTTGCGAGGTAACCGTGTCGGTTGATTGGATTTATCTGGCGTCGGCTTCACCCCGTCGCCGTGAGCTGTTGCAACAAATCGGCGTACGTTTCACCGTGATGAGCGCGGCGGTGGATGAGACAGTGCAGCCGGGCGAAGCCGCCCTTGATTATGTGTGTCGCCTGGCCCAAAGCAAGGCTGATGCAGTATTTAGCCGGATACAAATAGAAGGGCAACCTCAGCGGCCGGTACTGGGGGCTGATACCAGCGTGGTGCTGGGGGACAACATACTGGGTAAACCCGCAGATGAGGCTGCGGCTGTGGCAATGCTGATGGAGTTGTCAGGCCAAACCCATCAGGTCATTACGGCAGTTGCTTTGGTCGATGAGCTGAATTCCCAACTGGTATACTCCAGTACTGAGGTTCGTTTCCGCAGCATTGTGGAAAGTGAAGCACGTGCCTATTGGAACACCGGAGAGCCCGCCGATAAGGCCGGTGGTTACGGTATCCAGGGGTTCGGCGCGGTGTTTGTTGAGAGCCTGCAGGGTAGTTACAGTGGTGTTGTGGGGCTACCCTTATATGAAACCGCCAATTTACTAAAGCACGCCCGGGTGCGCCTGTGGCAGATGCCAGAGACTGATTCCTGATGAGCGAAGAATTACTGGTCAACGTGACCCCTATGGAAACCCGAGTAGCGGTGGTGGAAAACGGGGTGGTACAGGAATTGTTTGTGGAGCGCACAGCCAAGCGTGGCCTGGTGGGCAGCATCTACAAAGGCAAGGTGGCCCGCGTGTTACCGGGCATGCAGGCAGCGTTCGTGGATATCGGTCTGGAGCGGGCGGCGTTTTTGCATGCCAAGGATATCTGGCAGGCCGATAAACCTGAGGACAATGGTGACAGCACACCGAGTATTTCGGACCTGGTGGCGGAGGGGCAACCCATCGTTGTGCAGATCACCAAGGATATGATCGGCACCAAAGGAGCCCGTTTGACCACGCACCTTTCGGTACCTTCCCGGTTTCTGGTGTACATGCCGTACACCGACCACATCGGTGTGTCCCAGCGCATCGAGGATGAGCAGGAGCGGGAACGCCTGCGCTGCCTTATGGACACCATCCTGGCGGAGCGTGATGACATTCCCAAGAAAGGGTTTATCCTGCGAACGGCGGCCGAAGGTGCGGAGGAAGGTGCCCTGCGGCGGGATGTGGATTTCCTGCGGCGCCTGTGGCGTTCCATCAGTGACAAGATTGCCCGCAGCAATCCGGTAACATTGATTCATCGCGATCTGGCATTGGCAATGCGCACCCTGCGTGATGAAGTGCGCCCCGGGGTGGAGAAAGTGCGGATCGATTCCCGGGAAACCTACGGCAATGTGATCCAGTTTGTGCGTGAGTACATCCCGGACGTGGAGTCGTTGGTAGAGCACTATCCCGGTGAGCGACCTATCTTTGATTTATACAGTGTGGAGCAGGAGATCCAGAAGGCCCTGGCTCGGCAAGTACCCCTGAAATCCGGTGGACACCTGATTGTTGACCAGACCGAAGCCATGTCCACAATCGACGTCAACACCGGGGCGTTTGTGGGCCACCGCAATCTGGAAGAAACCATATTCAAAACCAACCTGGAAGCCACCCAGGCCATCGCCCGCCAGCTGCGCCTGCGTAATCTGGGTGGCATCATCATCATTGATTTTATTGATATGGAAGATCCCGAGCATCGGCGTCAGGTGCTGCGGATGTTCGAAAAAGCCCTGGAACGTGATCACGCCAAAACCAAAATAACCCAGGTTTCCGAGCTGGGGTTGGTGGAGATGACGCGCAAGCGGACCCGGGAGAGCCTGGCGCGGGTGATGTGTGAAGACTGCCCCACCTGCAGTGGCCGCGGCATTGTCAAAACGCCGGAAACCGTGTGCTATGAGATTTTCCGCGAAATACTGCGTCAGTTCAGAGCTTACGAAGTGGAGTCTTTTCTTGTCATTGCCTCCCAGGCAGTGGTGGACCGATTGCTGGATGAAGAGTCTGCCAATGTGGCAGATCTGGAGATTTTTATAAAAAAGACCATTCGCTTTCAGGTGGAAACACTCTACTCCCAGGAGGAGTTTGATGTGGTGCTCATGTAGTCGGAGCACCCCATGAAGCGAGTGGCATCCGGTGTGGTGCGCGGACTGCTGAGCCTGTCGGTGGCGCTACTGGTATGCGCGGCAGTTTTTGTTGGGGTGGCCCGTGAGCTGGTCTATCAGGTGGATGACTTTCAGGCTGAGCTGGTTGGGTTTATCAACGAGCGTACCGATTTCGCGCTGGAACTGGAATCCATCACCGGAAGCTGGAGCGGTCTGGCCCCTCGTTTCTCACTGCGTGGCGTTGCCCTGCGCCTGGCGCAATCTGAAACACCCCCCCTGCACATCGACAAGCTTGATCTTGAAATTCTGTTGCTGCGTTCATTGGTGAATCTGGAGCCACGCCTGCGTTTGCGCGTGGCTGGCGCCAATGGCCACGCCTGGTATCAGGATAATCACCTGGTGCTGTCCGGGTTCGATGGGTTAACTCAGAGTGATGCCAGTGAAGCGGACTCCACTGAACAGGGTGAGAGCGATCAAACCTTGCTGGACTTGATACTCGCGCAACCGCGTATTGAGTTCAGTGACAGTGCCATCAGGATCGAAGGCTTGTACCCGGAACCGGTGTTGCTGGGTGTCCACCGCTTCCGCACGGAAGCCGGCAAGCGCCGTCGTTACTTGTTGGGGGAGTTCACCGCCGACGGACCCAGTAAAATCCGCTTTGAATTGAAAGGCAAGGTGAGTGGCTCGGTGTTCCAGCAGGGCAGTCTCAGCGGCGGGTTGTACGCGCAAGTGGATAACGCCGATTGGTTGCCCTGGGTGCCTGCGGCTAAGCGTGGTATCGCCAGTGCATCACTGGCCAATTTAAATGGAGGGGGCCGCTTTTGGCTTAATTTCAGTAAAGGCGAGATCAAGGAAATCCTGTCCGATGTTCAGTTCAGCAATATCGAGTTAGAGACCAGCAACGAGATTAAACCACCGCATATTCTGAATCTGCAGGGTAAGGCCCGCTGGCTCGGGCAAACGGCCGATGACTGGCGTCTGGACCTGCAGGATATCCGCATGCAAACATCGCGATTTTTGTGGATGCCCAACTACATGAATCTGGAGTCCAAACCCGGGGAAAACGGCGTGACCCGTTACCGGGTCAGGGTGGACGATATGGATATCGAACCCTGGGTCAATTATTACCTGGGTATCCAGTCCCGTGATTCAGAGCTCCATAAAACCCTGAAAAAACTGCGGCCTGCCGGCCAGTTGCAGGATGTGGCGGTGGAGTTGATGGTGGCTGAGCAGCAGGTGAAAGACTATCGCTTCGCCCTGACCTTAAACGCCTTTCAGAACCGCCCCTGGAAAAAATTTCCGGGCCTGTACGATCTTGATATTCGCGCCTGGGGCAAGAAAGGGTTAACGCTGTTTGAGGTGCAGGAAAGCTATTTGGAGCTGAATTACCCACAATTGTTTCGTGACGTTATTACCATTAATCACGCTGACGCCAGTTTGGTTTTGCGTGATTTGGATGATGAGTGGCAACTGCAATCGGGCCCTATGCACGTGAACTCCCGGCACGCGCAATCGGCGACACAGATGTCGCTGTCAATACCGAAGGACAAAGCACAGCCACCGTTTCTACAGTTACAGGCGACTTTGCGTAATGCCGACGGCAAGCACAAGTCACTGTATTTGCCTGCCGGCGTCATACCTGACGCTCTTCTGAAATGGTTGGATGACGCCATCATTGATGGCCATCTGGTGCGCGGTGATATTCTCGTGCATGGGCCCGTGCGCAAAGAGCGCGACGAACCTCTGGGCGTGTTGCTTGGCTTTACCGCCGAGCAGGGTGTCCTGCAGTTTCTGCCGGACTGGAAAGAGCCGGTGCGTGATGCCGTGGCGGATGTCGTGGTCGACCGGGGCGTGGTCGATGCCCATATCATCGCCGGGCACTATTATGGTCAGGCGGTTGAACACGCCAGTGTGATGTTGCCCAAGTACCAGGCCGGCGAACCTCATGTGCTAAGTGTGAAAGCCGCTACCCATGGTGCCGCGGATCAGGGGTTGGCAATACTGACATCATCACCATTGCGGCAGAAGATCGGGGATTTTATCGATGATGTTTCGTTGCAGGGCGATATGGCGGTGGATTTCGCTTTGGATATCCCACTGCAGTCCGAGTTTGCCGCGCAGGCACGGTCTACTACCCAGGTTGCGATGCAAAACGGCGTGGTGGGTTTGCCGGCACAGGATATTGAAATAACCGATGTGGCAGCATTGGTTCAATATGACCTGAAAAAAGGACTGAGTGCGGACAAAATCAAGGGTCGGTTCCTTGGCGGGGATGTCAGTGGTGCCATTACCACCGGATCGGACATTCAGCTTGCGTTCAGCGGAAACAGCACTGTGCAAGCCATCAATGAATGGCGGCCGTTATTCGTGTTTGATGTGATGTCCGGGCCATTACAGTACAAGACCACAGTCGATATTCCCCTGAACAAGGATGACGGGACACCACTGCTGTCCATCACCAGCCAACTGAAGGATACGGTGATCAACCTGCCACCTCCGTTTGGAAAAAGTGCCGGAGAAGGCCGGCAGGTTACGCTGGTCATGCAGCTTGGACAAAAGCCATTGCCATTGTCGGTCCGCTACGCTGACCTGGGGAATCTGTCACTGGTGCTGGGTGAGGAAGGAATTGTGCGGGGGGCATTGCATTTGGGGGCGGGCAACGCAATATTGCCGGCTCAGGACATTCTCAAGGTGTCCGGTGAACTGTCGCATTTTAATGACCGGGAATGGCTGGCGTTACTCCCTACACCCTCCACCACCGCAACAACGGATCAAGCCATCGTTGGTGATCAGCATAACGATAGCAAATGGTATTCCCGGCTGGATGATTCTGAACTGCGGGTCGGCGAGCTGACGTTGATGGGGTATGCATTGGGCCAGACCGATCTGCGTCTGGCGCGGGGTCAACAGCAATGGCTGCTGTGGCTGAATAACGCGACGGCTTCCGGCAGGCTGGAATTGCCAGACTATATACTTGGGCCTGTGACAGCCTATCACCAAAAGACGCAGCCACTGGTGGTTGATCTCAAGCGCTTACAGGTGGCACCTGCCACAGCATCGGCAGAAACATCGGCAGAAACATCGGTGGAGCCCTACTCCGTCTGGCAGCCTGCGGATGTTTCCCCGTTGCTGATTCCGCCGCTGGATGTTCGGATTGATGATTTTTCGGTGGGGGAGGCGCAGCTGGGTCAGTGGCGTTTTATGGCCCGTCCGGTGCAAAGTGGTTTGCAGATCTCTGAGCTGTTGGCCAAGGTGGACGGCGTGACCTTGTCGGGCAGTGCAATGTGGTCTGAAGACCAAAATAAAGAGCGTAAAACCCGCTTTGAGGGCAAGCTGGTTGCGGGAAACGCCGCGGATGCCATTGCGGCAATGGGCGGCACACCCACCATCAGCAGTAAAAGCGCCAATGCCAAGGGAAACGTGACCTGGCCTGGCGCACCGTTCGAATTTGCCGTGCCCCGCTTAACCGGAGATCTGTCACTGAAGCTCAAAGACGGGGTGTTTTACAACGTTAGCTCCAACGCCGCAGGCAAGCTGTGGGGGGCATTGAACTTTGAAACCCTGATGCGGCGCCTGCAGTTGGATTTCGATGATCTGAGCGAATCGGAAATGGTGTACGATGAGTTGAGTGGTAATATCAATCTGGATAAAGGCATACTGAATCTCAAACAGATCAAACTGAACTCCCCCGCCATTAAAATGTACGCGGAGGGTAAGGTGGATATTGAGCATGATGCCTTGGACCTGGGTTTGGATGTGACGCTGCCGGTCACCCGCAATCTGGTGCTGCCGGCGGCCGTGATTGGCGGAGTGCCGGCGGCGGCCACCGCCTATGTGGTGGAAAAAATGTTTGGCGAGCAGTTTGATAAGCTGACCACCATCAAGTACCAGATCAAGGGTACATTTGAGCAGCCTCAAGTGGCAGTAAAGGATTCTTTCAGCATTATTCCCAAGCAGGTGGGTGAAGCGGTAATGCGCAATGATAAGGATGCTGCCCGGCAACCGAATCCGCAGCCAACACCAAATTCAATGCCGGAAGCCCAACAGGAGTCAACCCCATGAGTCTGATTCGAGTCGCTGCTCTGCAGATGGTGAGCAACTATGATGTGGACGCAAACCTTCGTGTTGCTGAGGCCCTTTTGCAGCAGGCATCCGAACAAGGCGCATTACTGGCGGTACTGCCGGAAAATTTTGCGGTACTGGACAGTGACAATCTGATGCGTTGGGGAGAAGAAGAACGAGCATCCGGCGTGTTCAGTGGGTTTTTATCGGCACAGGCGCAGCGTCTTGGTATGGAGATTGTCGGTGGTACCATTCCGCTGCGGCAACGCCGGGACGGCAGCCCGGTGTCTGAAAACCGGGTCAGGGCCGCTTCTTTGCATTTTGCTGCGGACGGCCGCGTGCTGGCTCGCTATGACAAGATTCACCTGTTCGATGTGTCGGTAGAGGATCAGCAGGGGCAATACCTGGAGTCTCGTATAATTGAGCCGGGCACCCAGTGGCAGACCAGTGTTTCTGCGGCGGGCACACTGGGCTTGTCGGTCTGTTACGACTTACGTTTTCCCGAGCTTTACCAGCGTCTGAGCGGAGCGGGTGCCACGTTGTTCAGTGTGCCTTCGGCATTCACTTATCGTACCGGAGAAGCCCATTGGGAGCCGCTGCTGCGGGCGCGGGCCATTGAAAATCAGGCTTTTGTTATCGCGCCCAACCAGGGTGGCCAACACTCTGAAAAACGCAGCACCTGGGGGCACAGTATGATCGTGGACCCCTGGGGCAGCGTATTGTCGTGCCGGGAGAGCGGGCCCGGCCTCGTGCTGGCGGACCTTGATCTGGATTGGCAGCAGGAAATCAGGCAAGCCATGCCCATCCAACAACACAAACGATTTGATAAAGCGGAGCTGATATGAGTTCAGAACAGCTATTGCAGCAGGCCCAATCGACACTTTGGCTCCCGGGGGCGTTGGATGAGCCGGGCTTGGTTCGCGTTATGGACAGCATGTTGGCCAAAGGTGCGGATTTTGCTGATCTGTATTTCGAGAAAACCCTGTCTGAATCCTGGAGCCTGGAAGACGGCATCGTCAAAGATGGCAGTTTCAACGTGGGTGGTGGTGTCGGTGTGCGGGCATTGTGTGGGGAAAAAACCGGATTTTCCTATTCCGATCAGGCTGATCTGGCCTCGATTCAGCGCGCCGCCAGTGCAGCGGCTACGGTAGCCAATGGCAAGGGAGGCCGCTGCCAGGCGGTCAACAGGCAGCACCCTGCAGCGCTTTACAATGCGCTGAATCCGCTGGATACCATGGGGCCGGACGACAAGATTGCTTTATTGCAAAGTGCCGATCAGTTAGCCCGCCGTCTGGATCCGGGTGTGGTGGATGTCAGTGTCAGCCTGGCGGGATCCTGGAAGACGGTGTTGGTGTTGGCCAGCGATGGCACCTTGGCTGCGGATGTACGGCCTTTGGTTCGTTTCAGCGTCAGCGTTGTGTTGCAAAAAAATGGCCGCAAAGAACGAGGGAATAGTGGAGGAGGTGGCCGTGTTGGCTACGAGCAGTTTGATGCCGGCACGGTGGCAAGATACGTGGAAGACGCAGTGAAAATGGCGCAGGTAAACCTGGATGCCATTGACGCACCTGCCGGCACCATGCCGGTGGTACTGGGTTCCGGCTGGCCCGGTGTGCTGTTGCATGAGGCGGTTGGCCATGGGCTGGAAGGTGATTTCAACCGCAAAGGTACTTCCAATTATTCCGGGCGCATTGGCAGCAGTGTGGCATCTCCCCTTTGTACCATTGTTGATGACGGTACCCTGTTGAACCGGCGGGGCTCCCTTAGCATTGATGATGAAGGGACACCGACCCAACACACAACGTTGGTGGAGAAAGGCATTCTGAAAGGTTATATGCAGGACAAGCATAATGCCCGCCTGATGGGGCAGGCATTGACCGGAAACGGGCGCCGTGAATCCTATTCCCACCTGCCCATGCCACGTATGACGAATACCTATTTACTGCCGGGGGAAGACGAGCCCGACGATATTATCCGTTCGGTGAAGAAAGGCTTGTACGCCGTCAACTTTGGTGGAGGGCAGGTGGATATCACATCCGGCAAGTTCGTGTTCGCTGCCAGTGAAGCCTATCTGATCGAGGATGGTAAAATTACCGCCCCGGTGAAAGGGGCAACCCTGATCGGCAATGGCCCGCAAGCGATGTCCAAGGTGTCCATGCTGGGCAACGATCTGGCCCTTGATAACGGTGTGGGCACCTGTGGCAAAGAAGGGCAGTCAGTACCGGTTGGTGTAGGGCAGCCCACCCTGAAGGTGGATGAGCTGGTGGTGGGCGGCACCCGTTAAACATCAATGGCCACTGGTTTCCCGCAAAAAACGGAATAACTTGCGGGCGTGAGCCGAGGCCGGTTTGTCCTGCGCCTGTTGATTGGCTTGCTGTTCTTGCCTGGCGTTGCGTACCAGTTGTCGCAGTTTTTGCGTGTCTACATTGGGGAAACGCTCAATCACGGCGCCAACGTCTTTATTGTCGCCATTAATCAGTTGATCTCGTAACGTTTCCAATTCGTGGAAAGCGCGGGTATTCAGCGTATGGGCGTTCTCGATGGCATTCAGTCTGGATTCGATGCCATCGGTGTCCATGTCGCGCAATACTTTGCCGATGTATTGCTTGTGGCGACGCAGACCTTCGCGGCTCTTGATGCGCTTGCCTTCTGCAATGGCCAGACTCAGCCGTTCTTCCAGTTTAAACGCTGCCAGTTGTGCATCGCTCAGCGCCAGTAGTTTTTCACCAATTTTCTTCAGGCGCTCTGCTTCACGCTTTACGGATGATTTGCTGGGGGGGAGTTCTTTTTCGTCAAAAGGATCTATATCGTCGAATTTGGCCATAGGGGGTCATAGCAGGTGTTGTTGCGGTTATACTGATGATTGCCCCCATAATACCATAGCGAAGCTCAACTACCGAGGATGTTGATGGATATCGAACGAGAACTGCAGACGTTGGAAGACCGAATCCGCCTGGCATTAAAGCTGGCGCAGCAGCACCAGGCAACAGCAGAAGTGGGCGCGGTGCAGGATCAGGGGCTCTCGGTCAGCGTGCGCAATGGTGATGTGGATAAAGTGGAATTCACCCGTAATCACGGCTTTGGCATCACGGTTTATAAGGGCCAGCGTAAGGGCAGCGCGTCCACCTCCGATTTGTCGGATGCCGCCATTGAGCGTGCGGTGTTGGCCGCCCTGAATATTGCCAAATACACTGCACCGGATGACTGTGCTGGATTGGCGGAGGTGGATTTGATGGCCACGTCGGTTCCGGATCTGGATCTCTATCATCACTGGCCACTGACACCGGAGCGAGCGATTGCGCTGGCGCAGGAATGTGAAGCCAGTGGATTGTCCGTTGCCTCAATCAAAAACAGCGATGGCGCCCATGTTGGCAGCTCTGACTCAGTGCGTGCCTATGGCAACAGTCACGGCCTGGTGGTGGCCTACCCCCAAAGCCGGCACGGCATCAGCTGTGCGTTGATCGCGGCCCAGGGCGACACCATGGAACGCGGCGGCTGGTCTTATTCCCATCGGGTTCCCGGGCAATTGCAGGCCGGTGAAGCGGTGGGCCGCAAGGCAGCGGAGCGGGCAGCCCGCAAGCTGGGTAGCCGCCCGGTTCCCACCGGGGATTTTCCGGTTCTGTACGCGCCGGAAATTGCCGGTGGGTTGTTGGGGCATTTTATTGGCGCCATATCCGGGGGCAACCTCTACCGGCATTCCTCGTTTCTTGAGAATAGCCTGGGGCAGAGGTTGTTTCCGCAGTGGATGAACATTTATGAGCAACCTCATTTACCGCAGGGGCCGGCCAGCGCACCGGTGGATGGGGATGGCCTGCCCACCTGCAACAAGCATTTTGTGGAGCAGGGTACATTGAAAAGCTATGTGCTGGGTACCTATTCGGCCAGGCGCCTGGGGCTGGTCAGTTCGGCCAATGCCGGCGGTGTTCGCAATCTGCGTTGTAGCTCCACCCACACTCAGCATGAACTACTGAAAATGATGGGCACAGGCCTGTTGGTGACCGATGTTATGGGGCAGGGGGTCAACATCGTTACCGGACATTACTCCCGTGGCGCCGCCGGTTTTTGGGTGGAGCAGGGGCAGATTCAATTCCCGGTGTCGGAAATCACTGTGGCGGCCAATCTGCAAGATATGTTTTTAAATGTGCGCGGTGTCGGCGATGACATCGATGCCCGTGGCAACGTGCAGGTGGGCTCTATTCTGATTGACTCCATGACCGTGGCCGGGAAATCAACAGGCAGTTGAGGCATACAAAAATGAGACATAGAAAAAGCCCCTCACTGAGAGGGGCTCTGTAGTTTATTGCCAGCTTAGTACGTGGCGATCTAGTCGGTGGTGATTTAGAAAGTAGCGATCTAGAAAGTCGCGATCACCTTAACCGAATCATCCACGGCTGCGGCATCGATGTATCCGATAATATCCGGGTTGCGGGAAACCAATTCTTTCACCTCGGCATCCGTTTCTACCACCTGCGGCGGTACCCCTTTACCGGTGAAGATTAACCGCGACCAATAGGATTTCATTTGGGATTCATCCTTGCCTGTGGTGGCTTCAAGGAACTGTATCCGCTCTGATGACCCTTCCTTGCGGTCAAGGGCCACTGCGTTTTTTCCATTTGGAAACTTCTTGGTTTTTCCCAGGTAGAGTTTCGAAATGTCGTCAGAGGTGATGTTGGAATCGTTGGCTGGGTTGACGATGACTGCCACTTCAGCCAATGCGATTCTTGCGTTCAGTAACGTTGTTAGCAATATCAACGCCGCCATTAGCGGGGTGAGGCTACTTAGTTTCATGGTGTTCTCCTCCCGTTAGAATACGATATTGGTCGCAATGGCGATGGATTGTGGTTTGGTGTCAGTTGTCCGGTTATCCAACTGGTTGTACTCGATCTTAATGGCCGCAGATGGGTGGAAGTTGTAGCGCACACCGAAGCCCATCCCCTCAGCATCTTGTTCACCGGCGAATATATCTGGCAAGGCTGCTAAAATGCCCGCTCTGGCACCATCCAGCGCAGGTACACCCGTTATCGGTGCTGCATTGGCAAACTTATCTATCTCTTCGGTCTTTGCGTTGAAGTTGTATTTTTCGTATGTGCCAAAGAGGGTGAACTGGTTCATTCTGTAGCCCGCAGACGCATACCAGGAATCTCTATCCTCCAGCGAGGAGTCGTCGATTCTGACTTGCGTGTATTCAGTTACTGCGAAAAGATTGCCTTTGTCTGCAACAAAACCGATTCCAGTGAATTCTGCTTTGTCCTGATCAAATACCACTTTATCAGCGAGTGAGTCCAGAGTGCCTTCTTGATAACCAGGAACGGCAAGTGCCAATCCCGCATCGTAATCTATTATTCCTTGACTCAGGGTCGTGAGATCATCGACGGGTATTTCAACCCGAGAAGTAAAGTAGGCAACGCGTGCGGTAAACCAGTCATAGCTCATACTCCATGCTGCACCCACTTGATTTAAGATTTTGAGGGTAACGTCTGTGCCATTTAGATCGGTGTTGGTATCCAGTCTTCCTGCCATCACAGTGATGCGGGATGTCCAGTCCCCGATGTCTTTCAGATGCTCCAGCGTTAAACCGTCCTGATTTTCAAAACCCAGCCCATAAACAGCTTGGGGGGGGCGAATCCAGTGGTATGCGTAACCAATGTCAAGGAAATCGGAATATATAAAATAGGGCACCCTTGATCGCCCTGCTTTCAAAGATAATTCGTCATTTATCTCGTAGGTTAAGTAGGCCCAGGTTACAGTTGCGTCGAATTCCTCGCTTCCCCGGCCCACAATTTGGGCTGTTACAGATAACCCTTCTTGCAGGTCTCCGCGGAACTGAATGCCGTAATTTGATTCGGGGGAAAAGCTCAGGTCTTCGTCATAACCATACAAGCTACCATCGTCAGTATCACTGATCATTTGACCGGCAACGATATTGGCAAAGCCATCAATCCTGATATCGGTTGCCAGGGCCGGGGTTGCGAGCCCGATGGCAGATGCCAGCAGACTGACCTGAATGGTGCATTTTTTCATCCTTTGCTCTCCTTATTTACGTGCAAATGTGCAAACACCTTTATAAGTAGTAGCTGATTTGTGAAATATTGCACAAAAAAAAAGCTTGCGCCCTAAAGTGGTGCAAGCTTTTTTTGTTGGCTGGGGTGTTTATTATTTGGCGAAATTTTCGTTCGCAAAATCCCAGTTGACCAGATTCCAGAAGCCTTCCAGGTATTTTGGACGGGCGTTGCGGTAATCGATGTAGTAGGCGTGTTCCCACAGATCAACCGTAATCAATGGGGTGACACCATCGTCGGTGATGGGGGTGCCGGCGTTGCTGGTATTGACGATGTCCAGTGAACCATCGGCTTTTTTGACCAGCCAGGTCCAGCTGGAGCCGAAGTTGTTGACGGCAGAGTCATTGAATTTGGCTTTGAAGTCCGCGAACGAACCAAAAGCAGCGTTGATGGCATCGGCCACGGCACCGGTGGGTTCACCACCGCCATTGGGGCTCAGGCTGTGCCAGTAAAAAGTGTGGTTCCAGATTTGAGCCGCATTGTTGAAGACACCGCCGGAGGAAGTCTTGATGATCTCTTCCAGGCTCTTTCCTTCGTACTCGGTGCCGGGAACCAGGCCGTTGAGTTTATCAACGTAAGTCTGGTGGTGCTTGCCGTAATGGTATTCCAGGGTTTCTTCAGAAATGTGCGGTGCCAATGCAGTTTTGGCGTAAGGCAATTCAGGCAAAGTGAAGGCCATGTGTATGTCCCCTCGTTGGTTAATGGTGGTCTCATCTCTAGGTTTAGAGGCCACACTGTATCAGATTATGTCGGAATTTGTCAGAGGTCCGCGCGGGCTTGTGAGTTGTTTTTTCTATCGAATCAATAGCTTCTATCAATGATGTTGAGCCATGGTTCTGGGCCTGCCGGGTTCAGGCGTAATAGAGCGTGGCCAAGCCCAAAAACGAACAGAAACCAACCACATCGGTGACCGTGGTCAGTATAACGCCGCCGGACAGCGCGGGGTCGATGCCTGCTTTGTCCAGTAACATCGGCAGGGAAGCGCCCGCCAGAGCGGCGACCAAGAGGTTGATGATCATGGCGGCCGCCAGCACGCCGCCCAGCAACAAATCGTTGAACCAAGTGGCGGCGATGGCGCCGACCACTGCCGACCAGAGGATGCCATTGAGAAAACCCACGGAGATTTCCTTGGTTAACAGCCAGCGGGCGTTGGCGGTGCCCACGTGACCCAAAGCCATGCCCCGAATCACCAGGGTCAGGGTCTGGTTGCCAGCAATGCCTCCCATGCTGGCGACGATGGGCATCAATACCGCCAGGGCCACCACTTTTTCCAGAGTGCCTTCAAACAGGCCGATCATATAGGAGGCAAGAAAGGCGGTCAGCAGGTTGATGCCCAACCAGACGGCCCGGCGGCGGGTGGTTTTCCAGACCGGTGCAAAGGTGTCTTCATCCTCATCCATCCCCGCCATGCTCATTAGGGAGTGATCGGCCCCTTCCAGAATCACGTCCACCACATCATCGATGGTGATGCGGCCCAGCAGCACACCGTTATCATCCACCACCGGGGCGGTGACCAAATCCTCGCGCTCGAACATTTGCGCCACATCACGGGCTGACGTGGTGGCGGGGATGGCCTTGGCGGAATTCATGGCCTCGCGCACGCTCATGCCCGGGTCCTTGATCAGCAATTTTGTCAGGGGCAGAATGCCCACAAACTGCCCCGTGCGGTTCACCACATGCAGGTTGTCGGTGGTGTCGGGCAGAGATTCGTGCCGCCGCAGGTACCGCAGTACCACGTCCAGGGAAATATCCGGGCGGATGGTGATGATGTCCGTATCCATCAGGCCGCCGGCAGTGTCTTCCGGGTAGGCCAGAATGGTTTCGATGCGGTAACGGTTCTGATCGTCCAGCGAATCCAGCACCTGGCGCATCACCGCGTGGGGCAGTTCCTGTAACAAGTCAGCGAAGTCGTCGGCGTCAAAGCCTTCCACCAGACTCAGGATGTCTTCCGTATTACGGTGGCGCAGAAAATAGGCGGCCAGTTCTTCATTGACGTACTGCAGAACTTCGCCTTCATCTTCCTTGTCGATCAGCTGCCAAAGCAGGTTGCGGGCGCGCAGGGGGGAGGATTCGATAAGCTTGGCGATCTCCGCCGGTGACATGCCCCGCAGCATTCGGCGGATTTCATCAAAGGCACCGCTGTCCAGTGCGTGTAGAAAAGTATGCAGCTGATCTTGCGTTTCATGGCTGGTTTGGGATTTTGCCACAGATCACCTCTCAGCTTGACTTGGACAGGGGGATGAATGCCACCGCGATAGCGGTGCAGCATTCTAACGAGATGCGCTGAAGATGGCCAGTTGCTATCTATTCGGCTTCGTCAAAGCGGTTATTGATCAATGTTTCGATATTGTGCCAGGCCTCTTCGGCATCGGCTCCGTTCACCGTTACCTGCAATTCAGTGCCCTGACTGGCCGCCAGCATCAAAATGGACATGATGCTTTTGGCATCGGCCTGCTGGCCGTTTCGATTCAGCAGAATCTGGCTTTCATAGCGGGATGCGGTTCCCACCAGTTTGGAGGCAGCACGTGCGTGCAATCCCAGCTTATTGATTATGGTTATGGATTTTTCCAGTTTCATAGTGACTCACACCAATACTGCAGGTTTGATTAAACCAGCTTATAAGTCTCGATGTCTAGCCTGGACATTGCTAAAGCGGGATTTGAAATACTCACTGAGTTGTTCGGTAATGTACACCGAACGATGCTGGCCACCGGTGCAGCCAATGGACACGGTCATATAGCTGCGGTTATTGGCGGCAAAGCGGGGTAACCATTTTTCCAGATAAGCGGTCAGATCGTCCACCATCTCCTGTACGGGAGGATGGCCCCGCAGGAAGTTCTGGACACCTTCGTCCAATCCGGTTTGACTGCGCAACTGGGTTATCCAGTGCGGATTGGGGAGACAGCGCACATCAAACACCAGGTCGGCATCACTGGGTATTCCATTCTTAAAGCCAAAGGACTGGAACAATATCGCCATGCCTTCCTGCGAGTGGGTTACCCGGATTTTGATTTGGTCGCGCAGTTCGTGCAGGGTGAGATTGCTGGTATCAATAATCAGGCTGGCGCTGGCAGCCACCGGATTCAGCATTTCCCGTTCCCGGTCGATGGCTTCTTTCAGGGTGTTGGTGTCGTTGCTGATAGGGTGTTTGCGGCGGGTTTCGCTGAAGCGTTTGACCAGTGTTTCATCGCCTGCGTCCAGATAGATAACCTGGCTTTCGACACCATCTGCGGTCAATTCCCGCAGCACGTTGGGTAGCTTCTCAAGTTGGGTCACGCTGTTGCGCGCATCGATGCCGATGGCGACTTCTTCAATTTTGGGCGAAGACCGTGTTGCCAGTTCACTCATCAGATCCCGCAGCAGGGTAACGGGAAGGTTGTCAACGCAGTAGTAGCCGATGTCTTCCAGAACGTGTAATGCAGTGGTTTTTCCTGATCCGGAGCGACCGCTGATTACCACTAATTTCATACCGGTGTCACCAGTGCGTCATAAATACTGTCGGTGGAGTGGGCCGCACGCAATGTTTTGCGACGGTTGTCATCATTGAATAGGGTGGCGATTTTGGAAAGGATGTTCAGGTGCTCCTCGTGAGCATCCTGCGGCACCAGTAAAACAAACAGCATGTCCACCGGCTCATGGTCGATGGAATCGAAGTCCACGCCGCTCTCCAATTTGATAAACGCGCCAATGGCGTTACTGCAGTGATTGGCCCGGCAGTGGGGGATAGCGATGCCTTTACCTAAACCGGTACTGCCCAGCTTCTCCCGCGAGATAAGGTTGTCAAAAAGTTCATTGGGGTCAAGCTCCGGGCACTGCTGGGCGATCAGCCCAGCAGCGGTTTCCAGAACTTTCTTTTTGCTGCCGCCGGGAACGTCTTCAAAGACCCGTTGCGGACTGATGATTTCAGCAAGTTCCATACGTTATCAATAACCTTCAGTTACCAGCTTTTCATTTTTTCCTTGTGCTTCAGCACCTGTCGGTCCAGCTTGTCGGTCATCATATCAATGGCGGCGTACATGTCTTCGGATTCGGCGTTGGCAAATAAATCAGCGCCTTTTACGTGGATTTTGGCTTCTGCTTTCTGGCGGTTTTTCTCTACACTGAGAATCGCCTGGATGCTGGTGATGTCGTCGGTATGGCGTTCCAGTTTCTGCATCTTATCGGCAACGTAGTCCTTCATGGAGTCGGTAACTTCTACGTGATGTCCGCTGATATTGATTTGCATAGGCCACTCCTTAATCGTGGTTTAGATGTTACTGCGACCAAAGCCTGATGTTGGCAGTGGTCTGGTGTTTACGCTTATATAACTGTGACCAACAGTTAAACCAATCGTTTCCTTTCGTTGGACGGCGGGATCATCATGGCTTCGCGATATTTCGCAATGGTGCGCCGGGCAACCTTGATATCCTGTTCTTCCAGTATGTTGGCAATTTTACTGTCGCTCAATGGTTTTTTGGGATTTTCTGCCGCGATCAGCTTTTTGATGATGGCGCGAATGGCGGTGGAGGAGCATTCGCCGCCGGAACCGGTGCTGACATGACTGGAGAAGAAGTACTTGAGCTCAAATATACCCCTTGGGGTGTGCATGAACTTCTGCGTGGTGACCCGGGAAATGGTGGATTCATGCATGCCGACCGCTTCTGCAATATCGTGCAGCACCAGTGGTTTCATGGCTTCCTCCCCCTGTTCGAGAAACCCTATCTGATATTCCACTATTTTGGTGGCTACTTTAAGCAGGGTTTCGTTGCGGCTTTGTAAGCTTTTGATAAACCAACGGGCTTCCTGCAGATTGTTTTTCAGGAAGGTGTTGTCGCTGCTGTTGTCCGCACGCTGGATCATGGATGCGTAGCTGCTGTTGACCCTGAGGCGCGGGGTGGCTTCCGGGTTCAACTCCACTTTCCAGCGGCCTTTGTCCTTACTCACAATGACATCCGGGATGACATACTGGGTATCATCGGTTTCGACGCTGCTGCCCGGATAAGGGTTCAGGGTCTGGATCAACGCAATGGCGCTTTTCAGTCGGGCCTCGGACAGTTTGCCCTTGCGCATGATGGTGGCGAAATCGCGGGCACCCAGCGCATCCAGAAACATCTCCACCACCATGATGGCATCATCCCGGTGGGGTTCATCCCGGGGCAGTTGTTTGAGCTGAATCAGCAGGCATTCCCGCAGGTCACGGGCGGCCACTCCGGGGGGGTCGAACTGCTGAACCCGGTGCAATACAGCCAGCACCTCTTCCAGGGATACGGGTAGGCCATCATCATCGTCATCCGGCTGTAACTGGATGTCCATGGCCTGCAGTTCTTCCTGCTGTAATCTGACCAGGTCGGCCACCACGTCCTGTTGCGCCAGCACACCATCGCGGATTTCCTCCACGGACTGGGTGAGATAGCCCTTGGGGTTGATGCCTTCAATGATGGCCATGGCAATCATCCGGTCCATGTCTGACATGGGGGTCAGATTCAGTTGCCACATAAGGTTGTCGTAAATGGATTCGGGCGCCGTGTTGCGGCTGTCGTAGTCAAAATCGTCATCGTCAAAGCTGCCGCCACTGGACGAGGGGCCTGCGGCACCATCGAACATGGTATCCCAGTCACTGTCCACGGGCAGTTCGTTGGGCATCTCCTTGCCTTCCAGATCCACCGACGAGTCATCGGCGTTGTTGTTGCTGGATTGGGTGTCCTGGGTATCTTGGGATTTTGAAAAATCGAGATTCTGGTCGTTGTCGGTTTTGCTGGTGCTGTCACTCTGTCCGTTACCGGAATCGTTGCTGTCGTTGTCCGGGGAAGATTCATCCACATCCAGGAGGGGGTTGGATTCCAGCGCTTCCTGGATTTCGGTTTGAAGATCCAGAGTGGAGAGCTGCAATAGGCGAATTGCCTGCTGCAGCTGCGGCGTCATGGTGAGGTGTTGACCAATTTTGAGCTGTAAGGTTGGTTTCATTGATACCTAATTCAACTTCTGCAACGACCGGAGACATCTGTACAGCATCGGATTGCTGTATTCCAGGCAGTCAAATAGTGACCTAATTTCAACAGTTTATTGGTGCCGAAATAGAACCGCTTGGGTTTAATTGTAAGAGCAGTGACGCTGCAAAGCAATTTACATGCCTGAAATTGCTTAGAACTTTTACATATGGAACTGGTTACCCAGATAAACATCGCGGACTTTCTGGTTTTGCAGGATAAGTGAGGGCTCACCTTCAGCAATGATGTGCCCTTCGCTGACGATAAAAGCCTTCTCGCAAATGTCCAGAGTGTCCCGCACATTGTGGTCCGTGATGAGTACGCCCAGCCCACGATCACGCAGGTGGCTGATGATTTGCTTGATGTCTGCCACGGAAATGGGGTCGACCCCGGCGAAGGGTTCATCCAGCAGAATGAAGGCCGGGTCAGTGGCCAGAGCGCGGGCAATCTCGACGCGGCGGCGCTCACCACCGGACAGGGCCATGCCCAGTGAATCGGCGATGTGTCCGATGTGAAACTCAGCCAGCAGCTCTTCCAGTTTGCTTTGCCGCTGTTTGCGGGTCAGGTCCTTGCGGGTCTCAAGTATCGCCATGATGTTTTCCCGGACTTTCAAGCGGCGAAAAATGGAGGCTTCCTGGGGCAGGTAGCCGATGCCTTTGGCGGCCCGTCCGTGCATGGGCAGATGGGTGATTTCAGTATCGTCGATAACGATGCGCCCCTTGTCCTGGGGCACGATGCCAATGATCATGTAGAAACAGGTGGTTTTACCGGCCCCATTGGGGCCGAGCAACCCCACGATTTGTCCGCTTTCAATGGTAATGGAAACGTCTTCCACCACGGCACGGCCTTTGTAACTTTTAGCGAGATTGGAGGCGGTAAGACGGCTCATTGTGACGGCGCTGCCTCCGTCTCGTCAGGGCTGGGCGCATTCGGGGCAGGATCTGTCGCGGCGGGCAATATCATCTCCACCCGGCCTTTGATACTGCCGGGCTTGACCTCTCCGGTTTGTCCCACCGCCTGCAGGCGCTGGCTCTGGATTTCATAAACGATTTCTTCACCGCGGAAGATGTTCTCGCCCTGCACAATAGATGCTTTGATTTTCAGCAGCAGTTTCTGATCCCTTACCAGGTAATCGATCTTTTTGGCTTTGGCGATGACCTCTGCCTGGTTGGGCTCCGGAACCTGAGAAAACAGCGCCGGCTCGCCCACTGCCATGACCACGTCCACTTTACCCAACTCCGTTTTGATCTTGAGTGATTCCGCTGCAATGCGCAGGGTGCCCTGGGTCAGTACAACGTTGCCTGTATAGGTGGCAGTGCCGTCTTTTTCGTCGATCAGGGCAGTGTCCGCCACAATTTTCAAGGGTTGCAGCCGATCACTGTCCAGCGCCCGGGCAGCGCTGGATGCGAAGGCGAACGTTATTATGCAGAGTAACGCTTTAAGACTTAGCAGGTTCATAAATGCTGGTGACGTTTTGCCGTAGAGTGATTCGATTCTCGTTCAGATCGGCGTTCAAGCCGACCGCTTCAATGTAGACCCCGGTTTGCCGAATGATGACCTTGTCGTCCGTGGAGGCATAGGATCGCCTCGGGTAAAGTTCCAGGGTTTCGGTTTCCAGCACAGCGGCTTCCCTTACCCCTTGCTGCACAATGGTGACGTTGCCCGATAAATGCAGCTTATTGGCTTCGTTATCTGAGGTGGCGCTGGCGGCACTGGTTTGCCATGACGCTTCCTGTTCCCCAAAAAAAGTGATGATGGGTTTGACCATAATATTTCGATTGCTGGCGATGTACTGCAGCATGGATTCGGCATGCAACACAAATTCCCGCTTACCCAGTTCATCAAAGCTTTGCTGCTCCAGTGAAATGGCCACCATATCCGGTTGTTCGTATTCATTGTTGACTTTGGTGTCGGGTTGAAACCACTGATCCCATTTGGTGTACGCAAAAGCCCCCAGCGCAAGTAGTGCCAGCAGGAAACTGGTGAGGATCAGCTGCGATTGTTGCTTCATGACTGTAAATAGGGCTCCAGAACCCCCTGCAGTGTGCCTTGGGTCTGCATCAACCAATCACAGAATTCCCTGACGGCGCCGTCTCCACCCTTGGCCGCGGTGATAATGTCAGCGTATTGCTTGATAACGGGCATGGCGTCGGCCACGGTGACACCCAGGCCGGCGGCCCGGATGGCGCCCAGATCCGGCAGGTCGTCGCCCATGTAAGCCACTTGTTCCGCGCTGAGGTTCTCCTGCGCCATTAATTCCTGCAAGGCCGCTTTTTTATCTTCCCGGCCCTGGATCAGTTTGTCGATTTTTAGATCCCGGGCACGGCGGTTTACCAGTTCTGAGGTGCGTCCGGTGATGATGGCCACTTCCACCCCGGAATCCCGCAGCAGTTTCAGACCCAGGCCATCCTTGACGTTGAATGCCTTGATTTCATCACCCAGACTGGTGAAGTAGAGTCTGCCGTCGGTCATGATACCGTCGATATCAAAGGCCACCAGTTTGATTGCCCGTGCTTTGCTGTGCAGTGCTTCAGTCATCTTCAATTACATCACCCCGGCGCGCAGCAGGTCGTGCATGTTGAGCGCGCCGACTGGTTTTTTATGGTCGTCCACCACCATCAATGCCGTGATCTTGCTTTTTTCCATAATGTTCAGGGCTTCCACCGCCAGAATGTGGGGATGAATGGTTTTCGGATTTTTCGACATCACATCTTCAATCATCGTGGTTTGGATATCCATCCCCTGGTCCAGCATGCGACGCAGGTCCCCATCGGTAAAGATACCCACCAGCTCGCCATCCTGATTGAGAATGCCGGTCATACCGAGGCCTTTGCTGCTCATCTCCAGCAGGGCTCGACTGATGGTGATGCCCTGGGTGATCAGCGGAATTTTGTCGCCCACATGCATGATGTTTTCCACCAGCAGCAGCAAGCGCCGGCCCAGGCTGCCGCCGGGGTGGGAGAGTGCAAAGTCGTCGGCGGTGAAGCCGCGGGCTTCCAGCAGTGCCACCGCCAAAGCATCTCCCATCACCAGGGTGGCGGTGGTGCTGGCGGTGGGAGCCAGGCCCAGCGGGCAGGCCTCTTCCGCGACGCTGATGTCCAGATGCACATCGGCCTGAGTAGCCAGGGGGGAATGGGGGTCGCCTGCCATGCTAATCAGAGGTGCCCCTTTGCGCTTGATCAGGGGGACGATATTGACGATCTCCTCGGTTTTCCCCGAGTTGGAAATAGCGATGACCACGTCATCGCCGGTGATCATGCCCAGGTCGCCGTGGCTGGCTTCACCGGGATGAACAAAGAAGGAGGGGGTGCCGGTGCTGGCCAGGGTGGCGGCGATCTTATTGCCGATGTGCCCTGATTTACCCATACCGGTGACAATGACCCGCCCTTTGCACTGCAGCACCAGTTCGCAGGCTTTTTTGAAGTTGCCGTCAATGCGCGCCTTCAGTGCCTGGGTGGCATTGGCTTCAATTTCGATAACCCGCTGGCCGGATTGGATAAAGTCGAAAGTCGTCTGGTTTGCGTTCATTGTCCTGCCAAGTTTCCAGTATTCAGATGTCGGCCCCGGTGGGGCGGGGTTGCCAGTATGGCCACAGTGTAAACCAAATGTTCCTCAGGCAGTAACGGTCTGCTGATAGAGGTAACCCAGGTAGGCCGCATACCCTGACAGCAGGATCGCCCCTTCCACCTTGGACAGCTGTCGTTGTTTTCTCGGCCAGAAAATAAACAGAGCCAACAATAAGGTGATGGCGGACATGGCGCCATAATCACGCATAAAGTTCTGTTTGCTGACTTCAATGGGGTAGATTACGGCACCTGCCGACAGCACCGCCAGCAGATTAAGGATGTTGGAGCCGATGATATTGCCCAGGGCGATGTCATGGTGTTTGCGCAGAGCACTGGCCACTGACGCCGCCAGCTCCGGCAAGCTGGTGCCGATGGCGACGATGGTCAGGCCGATAATGACCTCACTGATCTGCAGGGCGGTGGCCACCTCGATGGCGCCCCATACCAGCAGGCGGGAGGATCCAACTAGAACGGTGGTGCCCAGAATGAACCAGAATATGGATTCCTTCATACCCAGATCGGGGATGTCCGCTTCGCTTTCCGGCGTGATCAGCTCATCAGTGTGTTCTTTCTTGTAGCGGAACATCAGATACATCAGCAGAACCAGCATGGCCATCATGGCCCAGCCGTCCTGTTGCGACAGCAGGTAATCACTGCACAGAAACCCCACGGCGGCAGTGACGGCCAGCAGAGCGGGTAAATCCTGTTTCAGCAGCCCGGGGGTGACCGGCAGGGCGGCAATCAAGGCCGTTACGCCCAGTACCAGGCCGATATTGGCAATGTTGGAGCCAACGGCGTTACCCAGCGCCAGTTCGGGGGATTCGGCCAGTGCGGCCATGATGGAGACCACAATTTCCGGTGCCGAAGTGCCCAGGGCCACAATAGTGAGCCCGATCATGGCCTTCGACATGCCCAGCCCTTCCGCCAGGCCTACGGCACCGTCGACGAATTTGTCGGAACTCCAGACCAGTAAAACCAGGCCGGCAACGATGGCAAGAAAGGCAAGCAGCATGACTGATATTCCTCGGCTTGAGACGGCATGCAATGTAATGAGAAAGCGGACACCATGCAAGGGTGAACAGTCGTTTTTCCTTTTATTGACATAGTGATATAGTTCTCCACCTTAAATGGCCAGCATCAGTGGCAACAATCCGTTATCGGGCCCTTATTCTGAAGGGAAGGAACTCAAACAGGTCTGCATGGCTTCAATGACAACAACTCAGCACCCATCCGGCGCGGCTAATTACGTCGAGATCAGCGATTTGACGTTCATGCGTGGTGATCGCGTCATTTATAAAGACGTCAATATTGCCATTCCCAAAGGCAAAGTCACCGCTATTATGGGGCCCAGCGGAACCGGTAAGACCACTCTGCTGCGCTTGATTGGTGGGCAGTTGAAGCCGGACCAGGGCCGGATCGTGGTGGATGGTCACAATGTACCCGACCTGGGGCGGACAGAATTGTTCGAGGTGCGCAGCAAAATGGGCATGCTGTTTCAGAGTGGTGCCTTGTTCACGGATCTGTCCGTGTATGAAAACGTTGCCTTCCCGCTGCGGGTGCACACGGATCTGCCGGAAGACATGATCCGTGATATTGTGTTGATGAAGCTGCAGGCAGTTGGGCTGCGGGGTGCCAATCATCTGATGCCCAGCGAGTTGTCTGGCGGCATGGCACGGCGGGCAGCGCTGGCCAGGGCCATTGCCCTGGACCCGGAACTGGTGATGTACGATGAGCCGTTCGCGGGTCAGGACCCCATGGCGATGGGGGTGGTGGTGCAACTGATCCGGTTACTCAACGATGCGCTGGGCCACACCAGTATCGTGGTCTCCCATGATGTGCAGGAAACCGCCAGCATTGCTGACTATATCTACGTGATTTCCGGCGGTGAGGTCATCGGGCAGGGCAAGGCCGATGAGGTGCTGAACTCCGAATTACCCCGGGTGAGGCAGTTCATGCAGGGCCTGCCGGATGGTCCGGTTCCCTTCCATTTTCCCGCTCCCAGTCTTGAAGACGATTTTCTCAGAGGCCGTTCGTTGTGATCGATCGTATAGCCGCGCTCGGCCGTTCCGGGCTGGAATTGCTGGAAGCGCTGGGGCGCTCCGGCATGGTGTTGTTCCATGCTTTGTGGGCATGGCCTAATCTGCGCACAACCTTTCCCCTGTTGGTGAAACAGATCTACGCGGTGGGCGTCCTGTCCATGGTGATCATTGTGGTGTCGGGCCTGTTTATCGGCATGGTGCTGGCCCTGCAGGGCTACAATATTCTGAACCGATACGGCAGCGAGCAGGCGCTGGGCCAGATGGTGGCGTTGACCCTGCTGCGGGAGCTGGGCCCGGTGGTGACCGCGTTGTTGTTTGCCGGCCGGGCCGGGTCGGCCCTGACGGCGGAGATCGGCCTGATGAAGACGACGGAACAACTGGCCAGTATGGAAATGATTGGTGTGGATCCGTTGCGGCGTATTGTCTCACCCCGGTTTTGGGCCGGCGCCATTTGTATGCCGACGCTGGCATTGATCTTTTCCAGCGTGGGTGTGTTGGGGGCCTATGCCGTGGGTGTGTTGTGGTTGGGAGTGGATGGCGGTTCATTCTGGTCCAACATGCAGAACAGTGTGGAGTGGGGCGATGATGTGCTCAATGGGGTCATCAAAAGTGTGGTGTTTGGTGTTGTGGTGACCTGGATCGCGGTTTTTCAGGGCTATGACACCGTTCCTACTTCTGAAGGCATCAGTCGAGCCACCACCCGAACTGTTGTTTACGCGTCCCTGGCGGTGTTGGGGCTGGACTTTATCTTAACCGCAGTCATGTTTGGAGAACTGTAAAATGCGTGTTCGTACCTTGGAGTTGGCGGTTGGCGGATTCATGCTGATTGGTCTGTTGGCGATCATTTTCCTGGCGCTCAGAGTGAGCGGGCTGTCCATGAATGCATCGGAGGAAACCTACCGGGTGGTGGCCAAATTCGAAAACATTGGTGGTTTGACCGTGCGGGCCAAGGTCACCATGGCCGGTGTCACCATTGGTCGGGTGTCCAATATCTACCTGGATCAAGAGGATTTCGTCGGTGTGGTGGAGATGGATATCTACCAACAGTTCGATAACCTGTCCAGTGATACCAGCGCGGCCATCCTCACCGCCGGGGTGTTGGGGGAAAAATACATTGGCCTCATTCAGGGGGCCGAGCTGGACAATCTGGTGGATGGCAGTGAGATCTACAACACCCAATCGGCGCTGGTGCTGGAAGACCTGATTGCCAAGTTCCTGGTGGGCAGGGTGTCTGATGAGCCGTAACGGTAACGGTAACGGGTTGTCCCGGCTGGGTGTGAGCCTGGTTCGGGTCAGTGACTCACAGTTGGCCATCAGTGGTGATATGTTGTTTGCCTCTGCCACCCGACTGCGGGCAGAGGGCGAAAAGCTGCTGCCCGGTATGGCAGAGCGGGTGACGGTGGATCTGTCGCAGGTTGGCCGTGTTGGCAGTGTGGGTATTTCGGTGCTGATGTGCTGGCTGAGAATGGCCCAGGTGCTGGGTAAAACGCTGGTCTTTGTCAATGCGCCAGACGATATGCTGGATGTAAGCCGGGTCAGTAGCCTGGATTCGGTGATTCCCTTTTCTTCCTGATTTTGGCGTCGAATTTGTTTACAATGGCGCCTTTCGAACCTAACTATCCCCGGTAGTGTTAAATGATCACAGTTGAAGACATAAAGCAGCGCATAACAAGCGGCATCGAAGGCGCCGACGTTATGGTGCGCCTGGACGGCAACAAATGCCTGGTGGCGGTGGCCTCGGCGGCCTTTGAAGGCCAACGTTCCGTGAAAAAGCAACAAATGGTTTACGCCTGCCTGAACGAACTTATTGCCAGCGGCGATCTGCACGCCGTCAGCATGCTTACTTACACCCCTTCCGAGTGGGAATCCCAGAAAAAACTGGGTATTCCCGGATTCTGATCTGCGCGAGGCCTCAACATGGATAAATTGGTAATCACCGGAGGCGGCAGTCTCAACGGTGAAGTGCGCATTTCAGGTTCCAAAAACTCGGCATTGCCGGTATTGGCCGCCACGCTGCTGTGTGACGAAACCATGAAGGTATGCAATCTGCCTCACCTGCAGGATATCACCACCATGATCGAGCTGTTGGGGCAGATGGGGGTTGAGCTGATCATCGACGACAAGCTCAATGTGGAGGTGGAAGCCAACACCATCAAGCAGTTGGACGCACCTTACGCATTGGTGAAAACCATGCGGGCCTCGATCCTGGTGCTGGGGCCCATGCTGGCCCATTTCGGCGAGGCCCATGTCTCCCTGCCGGGGGGCTGTGCTATCGGCAGCCGGCCGGTGGATCTGCATATCCATGGCCTCGAGCTCATGGGGGCCGACATTACGGTGGAAGGCGGTTACATCCATGCCTTCAGCAAAGGCCGCCTGAAAGGAGCGCGGATTGTGCTGGAAACGGTGACCGTGACGGGAACGGAAAACCTGATGATGGCGGCCGCCCTGGCCGATGGTCAGACGGTGCTGGAGAACGCCGCCCGGGAACCGGAGGTGGTGGATCTGGCCAACTGCCTGCTGGCCATGGGGGCCGATATCAAAGGTGCGGGAACCGATACCATTATCATCAACGGTGTCGAGCGCTTGCATTCCTGTGAATACACGGTGATTCCGGACCGCATCGAAACCGGCACCTATCTGGTGGCCGGCGCCATCAGTCGCGGCAAAGTGAAGGTCAAACAGACCCGGGCGGATATTCTGGACGCGGTTCTGGTGAAACTCGAGGAAGCCGGCGCCCACATCTCCACCGGTGATGACTGGATTGAGCTGGATATGAAAGGCAATCGGCCCAAAGCCATTAATCTGCGCACGGCACCTTATCCTGCCTTTCCAACCGACATGCAGGCCCAGTTCACCGCGCTGAATGCGGTGGCCGAAGGCACAGGCACCATCATCGAAACCGTGTTTGAAAACCGCTTTATGCACGTCTCGGAACTGAACCGGATGGGGGCCGAGATCAGCCTGGAAGGCAACACTGCGATCATTAAAGGTGTGGAGCGTCTTAACGGTGCACCGGTGATGGCCACCGATTTAAGGGCCTCAGCCGGTTTGGTGCTGGCGGGGCTGGTGGCGGAAGGGGATACGTTGGTGGATCGCATTTACCACATCGATCGCGGCTATGAATGTATTGAAGAGAAACTGCAATTGCTGGGTGCCACCATTCAGCGCATACCCTCATAAGGTAAGTATCGAAACAAAGAGCTGGTCATGACTGCAAGATTACGCATTGCCCTGTCCAAGGGCCGGATACTGGACGAAACCCTGCCGCTGCTGAAGTCGGCAGGCATTGAGCTGCTGGAGGAACCCTCCAAAAGCCGCAAGCTGATTTTTCCCACCAGTAACCCCAACGTGGATATCGTGATCATCCGTGCCACCGACGTGCCCACCTTTGTTGAACATGGTGCGGCGGATGTGGGGGTGGCCGGCAAGGATGTGTTGATGGAGCATGGGGCACGCGGTGTGTATGAACCGCTGGATCTGAATATTTCCCGCTGCAAGCTGATGGTGGCGGCGAAAAAGGCTGCGCCGGAAGCCGACGGTCGGCTGCGGGTGGCCACCAAGTTCGTCAATATCACCAAGCAGTATTACGCCGAAAAGGGCGAGCAGGTGGAAATCATCAAACTCTATGGCTCCATGGAACTGGCGCCGTTGGTTGGTCTGGCGGACAAAATCGTCGACATCGTTGATACCGGCAATACCCTGCGCGCCAATGGCCTGGAGCCTACGGAGCTGATTGCCACCATCAGCTCCCGTCTGATTGTGAACAAAGCCTCCATGAAAATGAAACACGGCGTGTTGCAGCGGCTGATTGATCAGTTGGCTCTGGCCGTGGACAATAATCGTTAGTTCTCATCTGCCCCGAGGATAATCCCATGACTCTGGAAATCACCCGACTGGATGCCGATCAAGCCGATTTTGAGCAGCGCCTTGATAACCTGCTGGCCTGGGAAAGCGTGTCCGATCATGGGGTGCAGACGGCGGTTCATGAGATCGTCGAGAGTGTGCGCCAGCGCGGTGACGCGGCAGTGGTGGAATACACCAACCGCTTTGACCGGTTGAGTATTGCTTCCCTGGATGAGCTGGTGGTGCCGGACAGCCGTCTGCAGGAGGCATTGGATACCATTCCCGCAGAGCAGCGGGTGGCGTTACAGGTGGCGGCGGACCGGGTGCGGGCCTATCACCAGCATCAGAAGCAGGAATCCTGGAGTTATACCGAGGAAGACGGCACCTTGCTGGGACAGCAAGTGACCCCCCTTGACCGGGCGGGGCTGTATGTGCCCGGAGGCAAGGCCACCTACCCCTCTTCAGTACTGATGAATGCCATTCCGGCCAAGGTGGCCGGGGTACCGGAAGTGATTATGGTGGTTCCCACCCCGGATGGAGAGGTCAATGAGATGGTGTTCGCGGCGGCAAAAATAGCCGGGGTGGACAAGGTCATTACCATCGGTGGCGCCCAGGCAGTGGCCGCACTGGCCTACGGTACGGAAACCGTACCCCAGGTGGACAAGATCGTTGGCCCCGGGAATATATACGTGGCAACGGCCAAGCGCATGGTGTTCGGTCAGGTGGGCATTGATATGATTGCCGGGCCATCAGAAATCCTGGTGGTATGCGATGGCAAGACCGATCCCGATTGGGTGGCCATGGACCTGTTCTCACAGGCGGAGCATGATCAGGATGCCCAGTCCATTCTGGTGTCCCCGGATGCGGCCTTTATCGACCAGGTCGCCCGCTCACTGACAGCATTGTTGCCCACCCTGGAGCGGGAGAGCATTGCCCGGGTTTCGTTGCAAAATCGTGGCGCGTTGATCAAGGTACGGGATCTGGATCAGGCGGTGACCTTGATTAACCGTATCGCCCCTGAACACCTTGAGTTATCCATTGACGATCCCCAGGCCATGGCCCGGCGGGTGCGTCATGCGGGTGCCATTTTTATGGGGCGCTACACGGCGGAAGCGCTGGGCGATTATTGCGCCGGCCCCAATCATGTGTTGCCCACCTCAGGCACTGCGCGCTATTCCTCACCTTTGGGAGTCTACGACTTCCAAAAGCGCAGTTCTCTGATCATGTGCACAGCGGAGAAGGCATCGGAGCTGGGCAAGGTGGCTTCCGTGTTATCCCGTGGCGAAAGTCTTACCGCCCACGCCCGCTCTGCGGAATATCGAATTAAGGACTAATCAGGCAGTGACTTATGAGTGATGTGAAGCAACGGGTGCAGCAGTGGGTACGTCCTGAGATACAGGCGCTGGCTGCTTACCATGTGCCGCCGGCCTCCGGCATGGTGAAGCTGGATGCGATGGAAAACCCCTATCATTGGCCGCAGTCGATGGTGGATGAGTGGCTGAATTTGTTGCGTGAAGTTCAGGTAAACCGCTATCCGGATCCGGTCTCGGCAGAGCTGAAAGAAGATCTCAAGCTGTTGATGGGGGTGGATCCTCAGTATCAGGTCATGCTGGGCAACGGCTCTGACGAGCTTATTCAGATTATGGCCATGACCTTGGCGCAACCGGGCCGCACCGTGCTGGCACCGGAGCCGGGCTTTGTCATGTACCGTATGATCGCCACCTTCTGCGGCATGCAATACCGTGGCGTGCCGTTGGCGGATGATTTTGAACTGGATCTGGACGCCATGCTGCAGGCCATTGAAGAAACACAGGCTGCCCTGGTGTTTCTGGCCCAGCCTAACAATCCCACCGGCAATCTGTTCGACCTGGAAGCCGTGAAAAAAGTGTGTGCGGCAACGCCGGGCCTGGTGGTGCTGGATGAAGCCTATATGGCCTTCACTGATCGTCACCATCTGGCGCTGATGGATGAGTTCGATAACGTTGTAGTGATGCGTACCCTGTCCAAAATGGGGCTGGCGGGCCTGCGTCTGGGAATGCTGTTTGGTGCGCCGGAATGGTTAGGTGAATTTGAGAAGGTGCGGCTTCCCTACAACATCAATGTGCTGACAGAAGTGTCGGCCAAATTTGCACTCACCCATTTCGATGTGATGAAAGCGCAAACCGATGAGTTGCGGGAAAACCGTGCTGAATTGTTTGCCGCCCTGCAGACGCTGCCCCTGGCCCGTGTTTGGCCCAGTGAAGCCAATTTTATTCTGGCCCGGACCCAGGCCGGCGAGGCCCGGGGCGTGTTTGAAAAACTGAAAGAAGCCGGTGTGCTGATCAAGTGCCTGGATGGGGCGCACCCACAGTTGCAGGATTGCCTGCGCTTTACCGTGGGCACCGCCGATGAGAACCGCCTCTTGCTCCAAGGATTGCACAGCGCATTGGCGGATTAGGTTACGCCGGTTTGGCTTCCAGTTTGGCCTTGATGAACAAGTCATGGGGAACGTAGATCAGCTCCGCTACCTTGCGAATCGTATTGTCTTCGTAGCGGTCCAGTTCCCCGTCTGCCCAGGCCACTTTCCACATGTCCAGAATCAGCTCGTATTTTTTCTCCGGGCTAAAATGATCGTTGATCTGGCGGGTTAACCCGTAGTAATCGTGTGCATCCTGGTGCTGGGATTTGGCCGCTGCCAACAGATCATCGCAGTCGGTTTCTGACACATCCAACGAACCCAGAATCGCCTTGCGAATGGCGTCTTCCTCAGTGCGTTGCCAGGCATCGTCCGCGGCCATCACTTCCACCAACAAGGCGGCAGCGGCCAGGTCCGGACTGATGGGAGCCTGGTTATCGGTTTCAGGCTGGTTGAACAAATCCAGAATGCGTTTGAGCATGTTCACCTCTTCAACGTAGCATGGGGCGTGGCAAAGCACGTTCAGCTGTGTGGTGTTGGGCGTGCGCTGACCACCACCAGAATGTCCAGGGGTTGATTCTGCCGGTTGACACGGATAGTGACTTTGGCACCGGGCTTCATATTGGAAATCATTTCCATGGCGGCCCTGGGATCCTCAATCATATTGCCATTCATATGGGTAATGATATCCCCGGGCCGGATGCCTGCCTGGTGGGCAGGGCCGTTTTTCGCTATGGCGACCACTAATAGACCCTGAATATCAGGTAAGTTCAGAGCATTGGCCAACGCGGGGTTCAGCACCTGGGGCTCGATTCCCACCCAACCGCGAATCACCTGTCCGTATTGGACCAGTTGTTTTACCACTTTGGTGGCGGTGCCGATGGGAATGGCAAAGCCGATTCCATGAGAGCCCCCGGAATTGGAGTAGATGGCGGTGTTGATGCCGATCAGGTCGCCATAGGCATTGATCAGGGCGCCACCTGAGTTGCCCGGGTTAATGGCGGCGTCGGTCTGGATGAAATCCACAAAGGAGCTGAGATCCGACTGGTGTCGCCCCAACGCGCTGACGATGCCTTTGGTCACCGTCTGCCCCACACCGAATGGATTGCCGATGGCCAGGACAACATCCCCAATGCGGATGTTGTCGGTGTTGGCCAGGGTAATGGAGGGCAGATCCGGTATGTCGATGTAGATCAGGGCCAGGTCGGTTTCAGGGTCGGTGCCCACCACCAGGGCCTCCACTTCACGGCCGTCCGCCAGGCCTACCTTAATCTGGTCTGCTTCAGCGATGACGTGATTGTTGGTTAAAATATAGCCAGAGGGGCTGATGATTACACCGGACCCCAGGCTTTGCTGCATTCTTTGCCGGCGGGGGGCCTGGTTGAGCCCGAAAAAGCGGCGAAAGATGGGGTCTTCATACAGAGGGTGAACCCGTTCGGTCACCAGTTTGCTGGTGGCAATGTTCACCACGGCGGGCTGTGCCTTGCTCACTGCGTCCGCGTAGGAAATCGGATCACTGACACTGTACGTGCTTTGTTGTGCCGGCTCGGTGAACTGTTTTTCGATCAGAACCACTTCGTGCTGGACCGGTTCAGAGGTGCGTTCGATGATGAATATGTAGCCAAGGGCGATGATCAAGCCGTAAAGCACCGGGCCAATCAGAGGACGAAGAGCTGATTTCATAGGATGACTGGAAAATCCACGACAGTTTTTGAAATAATCACGCACAAGCGGAGCAAGTTACCATGTAACCTTGCTCTCCACCACCCCGGGGTGATGTCCTCCCCTTTATCGGAGTTGAACATGATTGAACGCCAGGCCTTGCTGCAATACCTGAACTCACTGTTGGAGCCGGAATACTTTAAGGACTACGCCCCCAACGGGCTGCAGGTGCAGGGCAAGGTGCAGATAAAGACATTGGTGACCGGGGTGACGGCCACCCAGGCCTTGATTGAGCGTGCGGTGGAGCTCGATGCGGATGCCCTGTTTGTGCATCATGGCTATTTCTGGCGCGGTGAGGATCCGTCCATCGTGGGCATGAAGTACAACCGTATTAAGTGCCTTCTGGAGCATCAGATCAACCTCTTTGCTTACCATCTGCCACTGGATGCCCACACTGAATTGGGTAACAACGCCCAGTTGGCGCAGCGGCTGGGCTTGTTGGTGGAAGGTGGGCTGGACCCGCTGGAGAAGCGCCCCATCGGCAATTGGGGGTGCCTGCGGCAGCCCCGCAGTGCCGAGGCGTTTGCCGCCACCATTGAGTCGGCCCTGGGTCGCCCCCCATTGCTGGTGAAAGGGGGGGATCACCCGGTGTTGCGGGTGGCCTGGTGCACCGGCGGGGCGCAGGGGTATATCGAGAAAGCGGTGGCCATGGGGGTGGACGCGTTTATCAGCGGCGAGATATCCGAGCCCACCACGCACATAGCACGGGAATGCGGCATCCATTACTATGCCGCCGGCCATCATGCCACCGAGCGCTATGGTGCCCAGGCGGTGGGTGAGCATCTGGCAGCGAAATTCAAGCTAAATCATGAGTTTGTGGATATCGATAACCCCGCCTGAATTTTGTTGTCAGAACCGGTATAATGCGCGCCGTTCTAACCTTTCAACGTTCAATCACAGATGAGTATCAAGATGTCCAACCTAGTGAAGCCTCATGGAAGCGATCAGCTTAAGCCCCTGTTGCTGGAGGGGGATGCCCTCGCAGCGGCCAAGTCCAGTGCCGAAAGTCTGCCACAGGTGCAGCTCAGTTCCCGCGAAACCGGCGATTTGATCATGCTGGGTATAGGTGGTTTCACTCCTCTGGACGGCTTCATGGGTAAAGCGGACTGGCAGTCTGTCTGCGATAGAATGACGTTGGATAACGGCCTTTTTTGGCCCATACCGATTACCAAGTCCGTAGACCAGGCAACCGCGGACGGCATTGAAGTGGGCAGTGAAATCGCCCTGGTGGATGCTGAAAGTGGTGAGCTGATGGGCTCCATGACCGTGGCTGAGAAGTACCGCATCGACAAGGAGCACGAGTGCCGGACTGTGTTCGGTACCACCGATCTGGAGCACCCCGGTGTCAAAATGGTGATGGAGCAGGGCGAAGTGAACCTGGCCGGCCCGGTTAAGGTATTCTCCCAGGGTGAGTTCCCAGAAAAATACCAGGGAATCTACATGACCCCGGCGGAAACCCGGGCCCTGTTTGAGGCCAAAGGCTGGAACACAGTTGCCGCCTTCCAGACCCGTAACCCCATGCACCGCTCCCACGAACACCTGGCCAAGATCGCGGTAGAGATCTGTGATGGTGTGCTGATTCATTCATTGCTGGGCAAGTTGAAGCCCGGCGATATTCCGGCGGAAGTGCGTCAGAACGCCATTGGTACTTTGATTGACCAGTATTTTGTGGATGATACCGTGGTCCAGTCTGGGTATCCGCTGGATATGCGCTATGCAGGCCCCCGTGAAGCATTGTTGCATGCGTTGTTCCGTCAGAACTATGGTTGTTCGCACCTGATCGTGGGCCGTGATCACGCCGGAGTGGGCGATTATTACGGCCCATTTGATGCGCAGCATATTTTTGATGAGATTGCCGAAGATGCCCTGATCACCAAGCCATTAAAGATCGATTGGACATTTTGGTGCAACAAGTGCGGCACCATGGCTTCCATGCGTACCTGCCCCCATGATGCCGAGGACCGGGTTTTGGTTTCGGGTACCAAACTGCGAAAAGCCTTGTCTGAAGGTGGAGACGTGCCGGATAACTTCAGTCGTCCGGAAGTGCTGGAAATTTTGCGTGCCTATTACGCCGGCCTGGCCGATCATGAAAAAGTGGAAGTGAAGTTAACCGGACATTCTGCCAAATAAGGTCGGCAGCTGCCGAGTAAAAGCCCGCCAGAGATACTGGCGGGCTTTGGTTAGTGGCGAGGTGGGTGGCTTAGCTGACCTGAATTTCGATTTTCCTGGGTTGTGCCTGCTCCTTCTTGCCGATGCTGATCAGTAACAGGCCGTGATCGAACGCCGCGCTGATGGCGTTGCGATCTGCGTCTTCCGGTAGGGTGAATGAGCGGCTGAATTCACCCACTGCTCGTTCCCGATAACGGTATTCAACACCGTCTTCCTGCTTTCGCACTTTCTCGCCACTGATCTTCAGTAGTGTGTCGTCCAGCTCCACCTGCACCTGCTCCGGTAGAATCCCCGGTAGTTCCAGGTGAATTTCGTACCCGGTCTTGGATTCAGTGATATCCACCACCGGCTGCCAGCGTCGGCTGTTGTAGCGACGTAGCTTGTCATTGTTCAGTTGATCCAGAACCTGCCACGGGTTTAGGGTTGCAATGCTCATGTGTTTATCTCCCAGTTGGAAACGCTCAACGCCGCATGCGTTGCTGAAATGATTCTCTGTCGGGGTAGTAAGTGGGGCAGCAAGGAAAGGCTTTCAAGAGGGAAAATACGAAATTTTTTCTGGCCCGGGCAGGCCCTTGAAGTGGGGGCGGTGAGCCCCCATATAACTCAATTAAACCCTGGAATATTAAACCCTGGAATCGTGCAGCCCGAATTCCTCGGACAGCGTGCCCTGGTCCTTGACGTCCTTCTTGGGGGCGTAGTCTCGGGGTGGTTCCATGGTGTTGGTGTCGCCAAAGGCGGCATCCTCTTCCTGCTGTTGTGCTTCGCCGCCGGTGGCTTCCAGGGAGATAAACTTGGTTTTTTTGTTGGGCAGCTTTTGGGTGGTATCAAGTTGAAAGCTTTTCGGGGGTTCGGCAAAGGAATCTGCAGCGGTCTCCAGATGCTTTTGGACCGCCAGGTAATTTTCCGTGAGTGTATTCACCATTTGCGCGGTTTTATTGAAGTGGGTATTCACGTTTTCCCGATAAGCGGTAAATTCTTCCTGCAGTTCCCGTAGTTGTTGTTCAATGTTGGATTGGGCCCGCGATCGGGACATCAGCAAGAAGCACCCCAGGGCACCGGCCGTCAGGCCTACCAGAAATGCTATTAAGGTTGCAGTATACATAGACTCTCTCCAGAGTTTTCCTTATCCGATACTGGGATACTACAAGGTTCTGACCTTGCTGGACAGAGTGCAGGTGGGCTTCCATGTTGGAATCCTGCAGTTAAAATGTAAGAAAATTATCCAGCGCTGGAGTCCTCAAATGAATTCTTTTCCTGCCGGTGAGTCGTCACTTGTAATCAATGGTCCAGCGGGGGCTTTGCAGGCAATCACCACCTGCCCTAAAAATGTTGATGATGGGCCGGGAAATGTCACGATCGTCTGCCATCCACACTCATTGATGGGGGGCACCATGAACAACAAGGTGGTGCACACAGTGGCACGGGCGCGACGGGATCTTGGCCATCGGGTTGTGCGCTTTAATTTTCGGGGTGTTGAAAAAAGCGAGGGTCAGTATGACCATGGAATAGGGGAGCAGGAGGATCTGCTGGCGGTTATAGATTGGGTGCGCGCGACGCGGCCGGATGACCGCCTGTGGTTGGCGGGTTTCTCGTTTGGCTCATTCGTGGCTGCCAGTGCCTGTGGCCGGGCACTGGAGAGGGGGTATCCCGTAACGCATCTGCTGTTGATCGCGCCTGCCGTGGTGAATTATGAGTTTGATTCGCTGACCGCTTTCGACTGCCCGCTGGCGATACTTTACGGCGATGAGGATGAAGTGGTGGACGCCACTGAGATTCAACGCTGGTCAGACCGGATCAGCACCCTGAAGCAGGTGTTTTGCCTGCCGGGAGCAGGTCATTTTTTCCATGGCCGGTTGACTGAGGTGAAAGACATTATACAAGACCAACTGGCATGACGCCGTGCATGGGAGCATGGACAGCCCCAAGCGCCTGCGCTAGAGTGAGCGCCGCTTTGCTAACCGAAACCCTATGTAGACAGTATCACTATGACTCCACTGGAAAAGTATCAACAGGATCTGCAAAGAGCCGACTTCAGTCACGATCCGGCGCAGCAAGTTGCCGTGGAACAGCTGGATCGGCTGTATCACGATCTGGTGGATCGTTATGAGAACAGGCCCCGAACCCTGTGGGCACGCATCGCACCCAGTGCCCGCGCCAAGCAGAAAGAGCCCTGCAAAGGATTGTACTTCTGGGGTGGGGTGGGGCGCGGTAAAACCTATCTCGTGGATACCTTTTTTGAGTGTGTGCCGTTTCAGTCGAAGATGCGTATCCACTTTCACCGCTTTATGCAGCGCGTTCATAATGATCTGAAAGCGCTGCAGGGTGAGAAAAACCCGTTGGATATCGTAGCCGAACAGCTGGCCAATGAAGCCCGGATTCTGTGCTTTGATGAGTTCTTTGTCACCGATATTACCGATGCCATGATCCTTGGGGGCTTGATGGAGAAACTGTTCGAGCGCGGTGTAACGCTGGTGGCCACGTCCAATGTTGTGCCGGATGAGCTGTACAAGGATGGCCTGCAACGGGCCCGATTTCTACCCGCCATCGAGCTTATTAACAAGTACACCGACATAATCAATGTCGATAGCGGCGTTGATTATCGCCTGCGCACCCTGGAACAGGCTGAGTTGTATCATTCACCACTGGATGAGTCGGCGCACTCCAGCCTGAGCCGCAGTTTTGCCTCCCTCTCCCCTGAGCCGGGGCATGCCAGGGAATCCATTGAGATCAATGGCCGTGAAATCAAAACCCTGAGCGTGGCCGATGATGTTCTGTGGTGTGATTTCAAGGCGTTGTGCGATGGGCCGCGGAGCCAGAATGACTATATAGAACTGGCGCGAATTTACCATGCGGTGCTGGTATCCAATGTGCCGGTGATGGGGGCCGCCCAAGACGATATGGTCCGCCGTTTCATTAATATGGTGGATGAGTTCTACGATCGTAATGTTAAATTGATCATGTCCGGCCAGGCGCCCATTGATGAGCTCTATACCGGGGGGCGGCTGGATTTTGAGTTCCAGCGTACTCGAAGCCGCTTGCTGGAGATGCAGAGTCACGAGTATCTCGCCCGGCCCCATAAACCCTGATGTCCTGCCCGGACCTGCCTGCGGCGGATTAACCTAATTTGTTTTGTGCTTAGTTCCTATGTTCGCGGCGCTCAGAGTTGGCGCTTAGCTCAGAGTTGGCGCTTAAAATGGAGCGATTTATGACCAGGTTGGCGCAATGTGGCGCCATGTCTTGCAACCAGACTCGCTTCCCGGTGCAAGAAAGCGCCGCCAAACTCTGGTGTCCTTTTAAAATTCTGTTATAGTTCTTCACCCCGTTACTGTCGTAGCAACAAAGCCAGTGAATTGTTCCTCACAGCAACATTGGCCGCACTGCTGAAAACAAATGATAGCTCGTTAAATCAGGGCGTTATCGAAACTGTCTCTAAAAATGCTTGTAAAGCGGAGACGGCTTGGGTAGTATTCGCGCTCTTTAAATTGACGGGCAGACCTCGGATTAGAGTGTTCTAGGGCAGATTCAATGAAAACGTTTAGTGCAAAACCAGAATCGGTAGAGCGTGACTGGTACGTTGTGGATGCAACCGACAAGACTTTGGGTCGTCTGGCGACTGAAATCGCGCGACGCCTGCGTGGCAAACACAAGCCAGTGTATACCCCTCACGTTGATACCGGCGATTACATCGTTGTAATCAATGCAGAAAAAGTGCGTGTTACCGGTAACAAGCGTACAGATAAGATGTATTATCGTCACACTGAATACCCCGGTGGTATTAAGGAAATCAGCTTTGACAAGTTGATGGACCGCAAGCCGGAGCAGGCGATAGAAAAAGCCGTTAAGGGCATGATGCCGCGTAACCCTCTGGGCCGCGCCATGTTGGGCAAACTCAAGGTTTATGCTGGCGCTGAGCATCCTCATGCGGCACAGCAACCGAAAGAATTGGCACTGTAAGGGGGCGGAATAGTGGACACTAATTACGGTACAGGCCGCCGCAAAACTGCAGCAGCACGTGTATTTATAAAGCCTGGTTCAGGCAATATCTCCATCAATGGTCGCGCTTTGGACCAGTACTTCGGTCGCGAAACCGCTCGCATGGTGGTTCGTCAGCCATTAGAGCTGGTGGAAGCTGCTGAAAAGTTTGATGTTTACGTCACTGTCAAGGGCGGCGGCGGCAGCGGTCAGGCCGGCGCAATTCGTCACGGCATTACCCGCGCCTTGATGGAATACGATGAAACTCTGCGATCCGCGCTGCGTAAAGCCGGCTTCGTGACCCGTGATGCTCGTGAAGTCGAGCGTAAGAAAGTGGGTCTGCGTAAAGCGCGTAAGCGTCCTCAATTCTCAAAACGCTGATTTCTTATTGCGTTTTGTGGTTCAAGAGCGCCTGGGTTGCTGCCCGGGCGCTTTTGCGTCTTCCCGTTCTAAGTATTCGTTCTTCCTAAAGCTTTCCTTGTAACTCCACTGCAATTTCATTACTATTTGCGCGTTTAAAATTATGGGTAGGGGTTAGTGTGCCTTGAGCAAGGCCGCTCGACTTCTTAACGTTATCGGGGAGAGAAACTGAATGAGTACTGAAGGCGTAAATGAGGGGCGGCGACGCTTCCTGATTGGAGCCACTTCAGCAGTCGGGGCAGTGGGAGTGGTTGGTGCCGCTGTGCCGTTTGTGAAGTCCTGGAACCCCAGCGCCAAGGCGAAAACCGCCGGTGCACCTGTGGTGGCGGACATCAGCAAGCTGGAAGTGGGCCAGAGAATGACCGTTGAATGGCGCGGCAAGCCAGTCTGGATTCTGCGTCGCTCAAATGAGGCCATGGCCAGCCTCGACGCCGTCGAAGATAACCTGCGTGATCCGGATTCCTCTGAAGCCAAACAGCCGGACTATGTGGCGGGTGATGCCCGTGCCCGCGATGGGCATGAGGAAATTGTGGTTTTAATAGGTTTATGTACCCATTTGGGGTGTTCTCCCCTGTATCGGCCGGAAGTGGCCCCTGCTGACCTGGGCGCAGACTGGATGGGTGGCTTTTTCTGCCCGTGCCATGGCTCCAAGTTTGATTTCTCCGGGCGTGTGTTCAAATCGGTGCCTGCTCCCTTGAACCTGGAAGTGCCGCCCTACTATTACATGAGCGACACGCTTATCAAGATTGGTGAAGACGGGGAGGCTGCCTGATGAGTATGTTCCAAAACCTGATGGGCTGGGTTGATGCCCGCTTCCCTGCCACCAAGATGTTCGAAGAACACATGAGCAAATATTATGCTCCTAAGAACTTCAATGTGTGGTATTTCTTTGGTTCGCTTGCCATGTTGGTGCTGGTTAACCAGTTGCTGACGGGTATCTGGTTGACCATGCTCTACAACCCTTCCGGTGAAGGGGCTTTCATGTCGGTAGAACTGAACATGATGCGTGACGTGGAATACGGCTGGCTTCTGCGGTATCTCCACTCCACCGGCGCCTCGGCATTCTTTGTGGTGGTTTATCTGCATATGTTCCGGGGTATGATGTATGGGTCTTATCGTGCACCCCGTGAATTGGTGTGGATCTTCGGTATGACCATCTATCTGGCGTTGATGGCGGAAGGTTTCATGGGTTACCTGTTGCCCTGGGGGCAAATGTCCTACTGGGGGGCGCAGGTGATCATTTCGTTGTTTGGTGCAATACCGGTGGTAGGTGATGCGCTGACCGAATGGATTCGTGGTGACTACCTGATTTCCGGTATTACCCTCAATCGATTCTTCGCCCTGCATGTGGTGGCATTGCCCATTGTGATTCTGGCACTGGTGGTTCTGCATATCATTGCTCTGCACGAAGTGGGCTCCAATAATCCCGATGGTATCGAGATCAAGAAACTGAAGGATGAAAATGGTGTGCCCCTGGATGGTATTCCTTTCCACCCTTATTACAGCGTGCATGACCTGGTGGGTGTGGTTGTGTTCCTGTTTGTGTTCCTGACCGTGGTGTTCTTCTTCCCTGATGGGGGTGGATACTTCCTCGAGAAACCAAATTTTGAACCGGCCAACCCGTTGAAAACTCCGGATCACATTGCACCGGTGTGGTATTTCACCCCCTTCTACGCAATCCTGCGGGCAATTCCCGATAAGTTGCTGGGTGTGGTAGCAATGGGAGCGTCCATTGCGGTGCTCTTTGTCCTGCCATGGCTGGATCGCAGCCCTGTGAAGTCAATCCGCTACAAAGGCTGGATCAGCAAAATCATGTTGGCGCTGTTTGTGGTGTTCTTCATCATTCTGGGTGTTTGTGGTGTTAAATCTCCAGACGTGCACGTGGAGTTCCTGCCCTTTGAGTTGACCTACCGGGCGCTGGGGCAGATTGGTACGGCATTCTATTTTGCCTATTTCATACTGATGCCGTTCTGGACGTCAAAAGAAACCTGCAAACCCGTTCCTGAGCGAGTAAGGATGGCACACTGATGAATAAGTTTATCTCTGTACTAGTATTGCTGTGCCTGCCGGTGTTTGCCCAGGCCGCAGGCGGCGGTCACAATGAGTATCTTGTGCCTGCTCCCATTAATATGGATGACAAGGTCTCTCTGCAGCGCGGTATGCAGTTGTTTATGAACAATTGCATCGGCTGTCACTCTGCGCAATACATGCGTTATGAGCGTGCAGCCACGGATCTGGAGATCCCGCCTGAAATCATGAAAGAGAACCTGATGTTCACCACCGACAAGATCGGTGAAACCATTCAATCAGCCATTCCCCGTGATCTGGCCAAGAAATGGTTTGGCACCGTACCGCCGGATCTTACTCTGGTGGCACGTATTAGAGGCGCAGACTGGGTGTATTCCTATCTGACCAACTTCTATGAAGACGACTCCCGCCCCTGGGGTGTGAACAATCATATCTTCCCCGATGTTGGTATGCCGCACGTGCTTTCGAATATGGAGCAGGAGCTGGGCGAGGATAAGTTCGAGACGGCGATGGCTGATTTGACCAACTACATGGTCTACATGGCTGAGCCGATCCGCGCTGAACGGGAGCGAATTGGCGTATATGTGTTGATATTCCTGGCGATACTCTTTATCCCGGTTTACTTCCTCAATCGGGAGTACTGGAAAGATATTCATTAATCAGGAATAAAACCCGGCGTGGGGCGGTGGGCTGTTGGCCTCCGCCCCTTCGCCGTTTGTGTTGCCGCTGTTTGCAACGTTATTTTGAAAATTGCTCTGGAGTGAACTTTCATGGGTGTCATTGCTAAACGTTCTTCGATGACTTTTTTTTCCGATGGTAATGATCATTACAGCCATCGGGTCCGCATCGTGCTTGCGGAAAAGGGGGTGGCGGTTGATGTGCTGGATGTGGATCCGGCCGAAAAGCCTGAAGATTTAGCAACGTTGAATCCCTACAACGAGTTGCCGACTTTGGTGGATCGTGAACTGACACTCTATGAGCCCAATATCATGATGGAGTATTTGGATGAGCGGTTTCCGCACCCTCCATTGCTCCCGGTGTACCCGGTTGAGCGCGCCCGCAGCCGACTGTTGATGCACCGTATTCACCGTGACTGGTGTGATGCTGTTGATGCCCTGATGGCCGGCACCGAGAAAGACGCGGTGTTGAACAAGCACCGTAAGGATTTCACCGAGAACCTGGTGGCGATCGACCCGATCTTCTCGGAAAAACCCTTTTTTATGAGTGACGATTTCACTTTGGTTGACTGCGTGGTGGCTCCCATTTTATGGCGGCTCCCGGCGATGGGAATTGAGTTGCAGAAATCCAAATCGGGAAATTTGCTGGCTTACGCAGACCGACTGTTTGCCCGTGAATCATTCCAGGCCAGTTTGTCAGACGCTGAGCGTGAGCTGCGGCTCTAACACATTATTGAATTGCTGCCCTGCGCTTCGGGGCAGCTCCTGCGAGAGTGTTGATGACCCCAAGCCGACCTTATTTCATTCGAGCCGTTTATGAGTGGATACTGGATAACCAGCTTACGCCCTACTTGCTGGTGAAAGCATCTTATCCTATGGTGCAGGTGCCCAATGAGTTTGTCAGCGAAGGCAAAATTATTTTGAACCTGGCTCCGTCGGCCATACGCAATCTGCATATGGGAAACGATGAGGTGGAGTTCTCTGCCCGCTTTGGTGGTAAGCCGCGCAATCTGCATGTGCCTGTGGGTGCGATACTGGCCATCTATGCCAAGGAGAATGGCAAAGGCATGTTCTTTGACGAGGATGAAATGCCACCCCCCGAAGACGGCGGCGGCAGTGATGATTCTCCACCGAAGCCGTCCGGAAAACCCTCGCTCAAGGTCGTGAAGTAACCCTCAAACCTCCACTCCGAAAATTTGGCGGTCAATCAGATCGCACAATATGTGGATGATGGCCAAATGACTCTCCTGTACCCGGGGAGTGGACGTTGAAGGCACCCGAATTTCAACGTCTTCACTCTGCATGAGTCTTGCGCAATCCCCACCATCTTTTCCTGTCAGCGCGATCACCTGCATGTCTCTGTCGTGGGCGGCCTGTACGGCCTGCAGGATACTGGCCGAGTTCCCGCTGCTGGAGATCACCAGCAGTATGTCGCCTTCATGGCCGATCGCCCGTATCTGTTTGGAGAAGATTTCGTTGTAGCTGTAATCGTTGGAGATTGAGGTGATGGTGGAGGAGTCGGTAGAGAGGGCGATGGCCGGCAGCGAAGGGCGCTCCCGTTCAAAACGGTTGAGCATCTTGCTGGATAGCTGTTGGGCTAGATTGGCGGAACCACCGTTGCCGCAGGCAAGCACTTTTCTGTCAGTCAGCAGGCACTGCACCATCTTTTCGCTGGCAGCACATATCAAACTGGGAAGCTCCTCCTGACATCGATGGAGCGTCACCAGGTGGTCGTCAAAAATTTCGGTGACTCGGTCATGCAATGTCATGTATCCCTTCCTTTGATTCGGCGCTAAAGGTTACATAGTATACGGCAAATGGCGCGGTTTTCCGAAGTCAGTAAAAAGCAGCCGGAATCCACTGGATTGTCGGGCTCTGCTGCAGATCGCCGCTGATGCCCACCACATCAAACCGGCAGGCTGGCCAGCGGTCCCCGAACTGCTGCTGCAGAAAAAAGCTGGCGGTTCGAATCAGTTTTCGTTGCTTGGCATGAGTGACGGTCGCCAGGGGAGAGCCATGGTCTGAATCGGCACGATATCGTACCTCCACAAACACCAGCATATCCTGATCCTTCATGATCAGATCAATTTCGCCGGTCTTGCACTGAAAGTTGCTATCGCAGTAGCTTAAGCCTTTGGCGCTGAGAAAGTCCCTCGCCAGCGCTTCAGCCTGGTTGCCGGTCTGCTTGTTGGCGGTCAGTGGTTTGTATGGTTTGGTTGGTGTGTTCATTGGTTTGCAGCGGAGAGAGTGCGTCTTCCTTGATTTCAGTCTCGGTGATTTTCGGCAGCAGTTGTGGCTGGCCGTTTTTCATTACAGCCCAGCTGAGTTCCCGGTGAACCTGGTTGTCGATGCCAATGCTGAGATTTCCTGTGGCGCCAAACAGGCCGGCGTCGGGGATTTGTGTTAACAGTTGCAGGCGGGATTGCAGGCGATAGGCATCTACGCCCATGGCGTTGAGGCGGAAGTAACGGTGATCCGCCTTGGGCCAGGCTTTGCGCATTGCCTGTTGAATGGTGTCCGGTTTTTCCAGCAGCCAGGGGATATCGCAGAACTCGATACCGTTCAGGTCGCGATCGTTCTTGGGGCTGGCTTTGCCGCTGTATATCTGTGAGCCCGCAATTACGGGGATGTCTTCGGCGTAGTAAAAGTCCAGCAATGGCCGTATCTGGCGTGCCTGCTCCGGCGTGGAGATCAGATAGATAAAGTCGATGTCCTGACGTCTTCTGGGCTGGAACTCCACAGGTTTGCCGAGAATATTGCGTAATTGCCTGGCCCGAAACTCGCTATGCTGCACCAGCAGCATGTCCTTGATGGCATTGGCCATCTTGTTCTGGTCGTCATAACTGGCAATGCCGGTTACCTGGCGTTTGTCGGCCTGCCAATCCTGTGCGAACGCCAGATAGGCTCGCTCCCACCAAGGGTTGTTCTGGAACAAGACAGCGGCGCGCTCATATTGTTTGTGCATGGCATGTTTGGCAACTTCGGTGGCGTCATCCTCCGGTGACAGTCCGAACTGGTACAGATTGGCAGGAGATTCATACTGGCCCTGCTCCTGGTTCAGCGCGATGGTGGTCACCGGTAGATTGTCGGTGGTGGTGAGCAACTTGCGCAGGTTTTCTTTCTGCAGCGGGCCTATGATGACTTCGGCGCCTTCGGCAACTGCCAGGTCGTATGTGGTCTGAAATCTCGTTACATCACTGGTGTCATAGACCCGAATGGATGTTCCGCTTTGGTCTTGGTTGCCATTGGCGGCGTAATAAGCCCCCATGAAACCGTTCAGGATGGCCTGTGCGGCCGGCCGGTACTTGCCCTGGGTGGGTAACAGCAGGGCAATCTGTTGGGGCTGGTTGGTGCTGAGCTCCCTCACCAGGCGCAGGGCTTCCGGTAGCTTCAGGGCCGCCGGGTGACCTGGGTAGCGGGTCTGCCACTGGTCCAGTTGTTTTAACTGTTGGTCCAGGTTGTCCTGGTAACCTTTATAGATCCAGGCCAATTCCAGCCAGCCCTGGATCTCCGGTACCGCAATGGTGTTTGAAAGCTGTTCCAGGGTGTCGTTGGGTATGGCGATCAGGTCGTTCCAGATCATCTGCTGATTGCTGTCTGCCGATTCGCTCTCCAGCATTGGGGCAACAAAGATCCGTTCCCTGGCCGCAGCCAAATAGTTATTGTTCAATTCCCAGATTCGTGCCCGCTGCAGGCTTATTTCATTGAGCCGGTCCGCGCTCAGCTGATTGGATGCAGTCAGCAGCCCCATGCGGTCGGTGGTGAGTAATTCTTCTGCCTGCTGTGGTTTGTCCAGTGCCAGGTTAACGTTGGAGAGGGTCAATACCAGCGCGGCCAGGGTGTCACTGTCCAGGCTGGTGGGGTTTACCGTGTCCAGCAGACGTTGGGCATCTGCCGGTTTATCCTGCTCCAGCAGCAGGTTGGCTGCTTTAATCAGCAGCTGCTCTGATTGAGGGCTGCTGGCGTGTTGGGCCTGCTCGATCAGATTGCTGATGGCAGCGGCTTGTGACAAGTCCGCCTGCGGCGAACGGGTGCCCGGATCGCCCGGTTGCTCGCAGGCGCCAAGCGCGAGAGTCAAGAGTAGGGCGGCAACTGTGATAAGCTGTTGGCGTTGAAGTAACTTCATTCTGGAATGTGGCCTGCGGTTTTTATGACAACTGGAATTCTCTATATTGTGGCAACACCCATCGGTAATCTCAATGATATTACACTGCGTGCCATCGAAGTGTTGAAGCAGGTCGATGTGATTGCCGCAGAGGATACTCGCCACAGTAAAAAGCTATTGGAGCATTATGGCATTGATACGCGATTGATGGCGGTACACGATCACAACGAAAATGATCGTATTCAGTCACTGTTGGGGGTATTGCAGGGCGGTGCGTCGGTTGCGTTGATTTCTGACGCCGGCACCCCCTTGATCAGTGATCCGGGGTTTCGTGTGGTACGCGCCATGCAGCAGGCGGGCATAGAGGTGGTGGCGATTCCCGGCCCCTGTGCTGCCATCGCGGCCCTGTCCATCGCCGGGCTTCCCACTGACCGGTTTCTGTTTGTCGGTTTTTTGCCGGCCAAACAGAAAGCCCGCCAGGTGGCGCTGGAGGCGCTCTCTGCTGAGCAGGGCACCCTGGTGTTTTATGAGTCGCCAAAGCGGATCGTGTCCGCGTTGGAAGATGTGGCTTTGGTGCTGGGTGAGGTGCGAGTGGTGTCGGTAGTTAAGGAGATTACCAAGGCATTTGAAACAGTGAAGACGGGATCGGTGCAGGAGGCGCTTGCCTGGCTGGCCGAAGATGAGCGCCATCGACGGGGTGAATTTGTTTTATTGGTGCAGGGTGCGCCAGCCCACAGTGGCGCGGTGATTGATGCCTCCACCCTGCGGGCGTTGGGGCTGGCCAGTGAATATATGCCACTGAAAAAAGCCTGTGCCCTGGTTTCTGAATTGACCGGCTTACCCAAGAACGCACTCTATGAGGCGTCTCTGGCGCAAAACAAAGGTTGATTCCTTAGGCTTTTAGGGGTAATTTTGCACCCTGAAGTCAGCCAGACAGTCGCTCTTTTTCAGTTGGTTTTTCCAGCTGCAAATTGGGAGGAAAGTCCGGGCTCCACAGGGTAAGGTGCCAGGTAACACCTGGGCGGCGCGAGCCGACGGAAAGTGCAGCAGAAAGTAAACCGCCTAAGCCAGTTCACTGGCCGGTAAGGGTGAAATGGTGCGGTAAGAGCGCACCGCGCGACTGGTAACAGCTCGTGGCGATGGAAAACCCCACCTGGAGCAAGACCAAATAGGGATCCATTGGCGTGACCCGCGCTGGATCCGGGTAGGTTGCTAGAGGCGTGTGGTGACATGCGTCCCAGAGGAATGACTGTCCACGACAGAACCCGGCTTATCGGCTGACTTTACATTTCCTTCCCAATACTCGTTGTTCTGAGTATTGTTCTAAAAACAATCTGTTTATATCGCGAAATATTATCTAACCCTAGAAGTGGCTTTAAGAGCCATTTCTATCCTCCTGTTTTGTATTGTGTTTTTAAGCGTCAATTCCCCGTCAAGACGTGAGCTGGGTCACGTAAGTCTTTGTTTTTCCGTATCAAATTCACATTTTTGCCTGGGTTTTCAGCTTGACAATAGAGCAGGGCGCTCCCTATAGTGTGCCATAGGTGTCACGAAGTGGTTTATTGTGGTTTCAAGTGGGAAAAAGTGGGATAGGTGGTCGAGTCATTAGGCCACAGTTTGATGGGTAAATGAAGCCGGCGGTGCGCCAACCAGTGTCAACCGGCTTTCACAATAGGTAATCAAGTGTTCAGAGGACCCAGCGCGCTCAGTCTCGATGCGAAAGGACGGATGGTAATGCCCAGCCGTTTTCGTGATGCGCTGTCTGCCAGTTGCGATGGCAAGATGATCGTAACCGTGGATTTCGAAGGACACTGTTTGACCATGCATCCCCTGCCCGACTGGCAAGCCATAGAGCAAAAATTACTGGCCATGCCCACTCTTAACCCTCAAACACGCCGCCTGCAACGCATGTTGCTGGGCTATGCCAGTGAAGTGGAAATGGACAGCAACGGCCGTGTCAGTTTGCCCGCATTGTTAAGAGAAAAAGTGAAGTTGGAAAAGAAGATCATGTTGGTGGGCATGGGTAAGAAGCTGGAAATCTGGCCGGAAGATGCCTGGTCAGACAGTTTTCAGCAGTGGGTGGATGAAGGCCCGGTTAAGGCAGACGAGCTTCCCGAAGCTGTACAAAATCTGGTGTTTTGATCATGACACCGGAGTTAAAACACGAAACCGTATTACTAAACGAAGCGGTGGATGCACTGGTGACGAACGAAGCGGGTGTCTATATAGATGGAACCTTGGGTCGGGCAGGCCATAGCCGCTTGATTCTGGAGCGCCTTTCGCCCGCGGGAACCTTGCTTGCTTTCGATAAAGATCCGGCTGCACTTGAAGTAGGGGCGGCGTTGGCCAGAGCCGATTCCCGGTTTAGCGTGATACATGATTCCTTTGCCGCCCTGGAGAGCCATGTCTCTGCCCGGGGTTTGGTTGGTCAGGTTGACGGTGTGCTCTTGGACTTGGGCGTATCATCACCACAACTTGATGATGCCAGTCGTGGATTCAGCTTTATGGCAGATGGTCCGCTGGATATGCGCATGAACAACCTGGCCGGGCAAACCGCAGCCCAATGGTTGAATGCCGCAGCGGCGGATGACATCGCTGTCGTGCTGAAAGAATACGGTGAAGAGCGTTTTGCCAGGCGTATTGCCCGTGCGATCGTTTCCGCAAGAGAAGAACATCCATTTTCGACTACCTCTGAATTGGCTGCTGTCATCGCCAGGGCCAACCCTTCCAAAGAGAAAGGCAAGCATCCTGCAACCCGGTCTTTCCAGGCGATTCGAATCTTCATTAATCGTGAGCTTGACGACCTGGCCGATGTGCTGGCCCAGAGCCTGAAGGTATTGAAACCTGGTGGGCGCCTGGTAGTAATCAGCTTCCACTCGTTGGAAGACCGTATGGTTAAGCAGTTTATTCAGCGTAAGGAGAAGGGTGAACCGGTTCCGCGTCATTTGCCGATACGCGATGACATGCTCAAACGTGAGATGAAAACAATTGGCAAGGCTGTGAAGGCATCAGCAGAGGAAGTGGAGCGTAACGTGCGTGCCCGTAGCGCCATTATGCGAGTTGCGGAGAAGCTGGTATGACGCTTTCTCCGAGCCCTGTACTGCGTTCCTGGCTGTTTGTGTTGGTGGCGTTGGTGTTGGTGATGGTCTCTAGCGTGGCGGTTGTGTATTCCAGTTATGAAACGCGCCGCCTGGTCGCTTCCCATCAGCGTCTGCAGCAGGAAAACAATGCAATGCAGGTCGAGTGGGGGCAGTTGCTGTTGGAGCAAAGTACCTGGGGTTCCTATAACCGCGTTGAACAGCTGGCCGGAACCAAACTGAAAATGAGAGTGCCGGCCCCTAATGAAATCGTAATGGTGGAGCCATGAGTGAGCAACTGAAGCAGTCACAATTTGGCTGGCGCTATTATATGGTGCTGGCCATGTTTGCTGTGCTCGCAGTGGTGGTGATCGGGCGCCTGATTTACCTGCAGGTGGAGTCGCAGGCGTTCTTGCAGGATCAGGGCGATCGCCGGGTAGTGCGGGTGGAAAGGATACCTGCATACCGCGGATTGATTGAAGATCGTAATGGTGAGCCGCTGGCAGTGAGTACACCGGTGCAAACGTTGTGGGCTAATCCGCAGGAGTTGATCGACGCCCAGTACGCATGGGGTTTTCTTGCCAAAAGCACCGGGGTCAGCGAATCAAGCCTGCGGGACCGCATCCTGCGTAATCAGGAAAAGCAGTTTATCTATTTGCGTCGCCACATGAATCCGTCCAAGGCAGACGATATTCTCGGACGGCACATTCCTGGTGTCTACAGCATCGAAGAGCACCGTCGTTACTATCCTGCGGGTGAAGTCACCAGCCATCTGGTGGGGTTCACCAATATAGATGAGGAAGGGCAGGAGGGTATCGAACTTTCCTTTGACGAGTTTCTTAAAGGCGAGGCGGGTAAAAAACGGGTCATCAAGGATCTGCGCCGTCGTATTGTGAAGGATGTGGGGCTAATCAAGCCGGCGGCACCTGGTACGGATATAACCCTGAGCATTGATTTGCGGGCACAGTATCTTGCGTATCGGGAGTTGTTGTCGGCCGTCACCGAATATCGTGCCAGCTCCGGCAGTGCCGTAGCCATTGATATCAAAACCGGTGAGGTGTTGGCGTTGGTAAATCAGCCTTCCTATAACCCGAACAATCGTACTCGTGGGGACGTACCCAATTTTCGTAACAGGGCGCTTACCGACGTGTTTGAGCCGGGCTCTACGGTGAAGCCGTTTACGGTGGCAGCAGCATTATCCAGTGGCAAGTGGAAGGCTTACAGCAAACTGGATACATCGCCGGGTTACTTGCGTATCGGCAGTAAATCGATACGGGATATGAGCAATTACGGCGTTATCGACCTGGGAAAGATTATTGCGAAATCAAGCAACGTGGGTGCCAGTAAGCTGGCATTGTCAATGGACGATCAATACCTCAGCTCGTTTTTCCGTAAAGTGGGTCTGGGGCAGGCAACCGGTGTTGGTTTCCCCGGTGAGAGCGTAGGGATGTTACCGGCGCGACAGAAATGGCGCCGCATCGAAGTTGCAACTCTATCCTACGGTTATGGCCTGTCGGTGACCGCTCTGCAGTTGGCGCAAGCCTACGCCATTCTTGGCAGCGGTGGGATCAAGCGCCAGGTTAGCCTGCTGAAGGTGGATGGTGATGTGCCAGGCGAGCGGGTAATGGATGAAACCGTAGCCCGCCAGGTAGTACAGATGATGGAAGGTGTGGTGGACGTCCACGGAACCGCGAAAAAAGCACGGGTACCGGGTTATCGCGTTGCAGGCAAAACCGGCACGGTGCATAAGGTGTCTGCCGGCGGCTATCAGGATCACCGCTATCTGGCGATGTTTGCCGGTGTTGCTCCGGTGGAGGATCCGGCCATTGCATTGGTGGTGGTGATCGATGACCCCAAAGGTGACATGTACTACGGTGGCCAGGTAGCCGCACCGGTTTTCTCCCGGGTGATGGCCGGTTTGCTCAGGGTTAAGAACATACCGCCGGATAAAACGGTGGAAACCTATGTCGGATTGGCCAAGGCAGCGACACCGGATTCATGAGCAGAAAATTTATTGCGGAGCGGTATCTGAAAGATGTTGTTCCCTTTTTACCATTAGATGAGAGCTGGAAGACAACGATCGTGACAGGTTTGGCAGTGGACAGTCGCAAAATTCAGAAAGGCAATTGCTTTGTTGCCTATCCTGGTCATCACAGTGATGGCCGGGATTTTCTGGCGGCTGCGTTGCACTCCGGGGCCGAATCGGCTCTGGTGGAGGCTACTGGTTTCGATGATTCACAAAACTTTGCGGTTCCTGTTGTTAAGGTGCCCGATCTGAAATCCAGGCTGGGTGAAATCGCATCCGCTTTTTACGGAAACCCCAGTTCGCAATTGAAATTGTTGGCTATCACCGGAACCAACGGCAAAACCAGCGTGAGCCAATTGGTGGCCCAGGCACTGGATTATCTAGGTAGCGCTTGTGGCGTGATTGGAACGTTGGGCAATGGTTTGGTGGGTGAGTTGGAACCGACCTCCAACACCACGCCGGATATCGTTGAATGCAATCGCGTATTGCATGAAATGCTCCAGCGGGGAGCGCGCTGTGTCACCATGGAGACCTCATCCCATGGCCTGGTGCAGGGGCGCGTGGATGGGTTGTCCATCTTTGGCGCTTTGGTGACGAATATCAGCCGCGATCATCTGGATTACCATGGCACGATGGAGGAATACACGCGGGCAAAATCGCTGTTGGTGTCCCATCCGGGCCTTGAGCATCTGGTACTGAACCTGGACGATGAGCGGGTTGCCGCAATGAGCCGGGACCGGCAACCACAGTGTGCTCTTTGGACGTTTTCGCTGCAAAACCGGGATGATGCAACGGTTACGGCAACCAAAGTGCATTTTGACCAAGATGGTATCAGTCTCCAGGTTCGCTACGCAGATCAAACCGCCACTATTCAAAGTTCACTGATTGGTGAATTTAATGGCGCCAACCTGCTGGCCGGCTTGACGTTGCTGATGTCAACCGGCATCCCGTTGTCGCAGGCTGCAGCGGCAATGAGTGTAGCCCAACCCGTTGCGGGGCGAATGCAAAGGGTGCCTTCGGCAGCGGGTCAGCCCATGGTTGTGATCGATTTTGCGCACACTCCAGACGCGCTGGAAAAGGTGTTGTTGTCGTTGCGCCGGCATGTTCCGGGGAGAATCTGGTGTGTGTTTGGGTGTGGTGGTGATCGGGATGCCGGGAAACGCCCTTTGATGGCGGAGGTGGTCGCTGATCTGGCCGATGAGGTGGTGATCACGGCAGACAACCCGCGCAGTGAGTCGTTTGGTCGTATTGTGGCGCAGATGGTAAAAGGCGTTCCCGAAAAAGTCGCTTTTCAGGTAATCGAAGATCGTAGTGCGGCGGTGGCGCATGCCATCAGCAATGCGGAGGCTGATGATGTGGTGCTTATTGCTGGTAAAGGCCACGAAAACTATCAGGAGATCCGGGGGGTGAAGCATCCCTATAGCGATTTGTCCGCAGCCACAAAAGCATTGTTGGAAACACCGGGCAACGACGACGCACGAGGAGAGGACTGATATGTTGGTATCCTCTCTCGCCAAAAAAATCAATGCGATCCAGCTGGGTGAAGATGTGGAGTTTTCGCGAGTGTCCACCGATACCCGAACGCTTCAGACCGGCGATTTTTTTGTTGCTCTCAAGGGTGAGCGGTTTGATGGGCATGAGTATGTGGAGCTGGCCAGGCAGTCCGGGGCAGTTGCCGCCATGGTATCAGATAAAGTGGACGCTGAGCTGACTCTGGTTCAGGTAGCGGATACCCGCCTGGGCTTGGGGGCTCTTGGTCGAATCTGGGCGGCACAGTATTCAGCCAAGAAAGTGGCTATTACCGGAAGCAGCGGGAAGACCACCGTCAAAGAAATGGTGGCTTCAATATGCTCGCTGGTTGGCCCAACGTTATTCACTGAAGGCAATCTGAATAATGATATCGGAGTGCCGCTGACATTATGCAGATTAACCAATCAGCATCGATTCGCAATCATTGAATTGGGTGCAAATCATGTGGGTGAGATAGCGTATGCGTCAGCCTTGGTGGCAGCGGACATAGCCCTGGTCAACAATGTTGGGGTAGCCCACCTGGAAGGGTTTGGATCCCGTGAGCGAATTGCACAGGCTAAATCAGAAATCTATGCCACGCTTGCGGCGGGTAAGTCTGCGGTTATCAATCTGGACGACGCCTTTGCAGAATTTCTGATGCAGCAGGCACAGCACACGCATTGCACTACCTATTCCATGAAAGGCGGCAGCGCAGATGTTCACTTACTGGATTGCCACATGAACGCACTTGGGCAGTATCAGTTCACCGCCTCGGTACTGGGTAGCCAGGTTACGGTCGAATTACAGCTGATAGGCCGGCATAACGTGGCAAATGCTTTGGCAGCGATGACCATTGCGCATCTTGCCGGCTGCTCTCCAAACGATATTTCGAAAGGGTTGGCTCAGGTCAAGGCAGTTCCCGGCAGATTGCGGGTGGTTGAAGAATTGTCCGACTGCAATGTGATTGATGATACCTACAATGCCAATCCGGACTCCATGCATTCAGCAATCGATGTGTTGTGTTCCCTGCCGGGGGAAACCTGTCTGGTGCTGGGCGGAATGGCTGAGCTGGGTCCGGAAGGGCGCAGCCTCCATCAACAGGTGGGACGCTACGCCGCAGATAAAGGAATAAAAACGGTGTTCGCTGTCGGAGAGGCGGCCTCATTATACCGCGAAGGTTTTCTCGCAGGTTCTCCCAATGGTGTGTTTGTTACGGCGCAGAATCATCAGCGACTGGCTGAGGATCTGTATGCCAATCACCAGGATAAAACCATATTAATTAAAGGCTCAAGAAGCGCGCAAATGGAAAAAGTAATCGAACGCATGCTGGGATGCCAGCAGGCCAAAAGAGGTAATCAATAATGTTACTTTGGTTGGCTGAATATCTGCAGCAGTATGCGTCTGTCTTCAATGTGTTTCAGTACCTCACCTTCAGGGGAATCCTGGGTGTGCTTACGGCACTGGTGATTGCCTTTATCGTTGGCCCTTATTTGATTAAACGTTTGAGCTATCACCAGATCGGTCAGTCGGTGCGTGACGATGGTCCCCAGAGCCACTTAAGTAAGGCGGGCACCCCTACCATGGGTGGCGCGTTGATTTTGGTGGCGATTCTGGTCAGCACGCTGTTGTGGGCAGATCTTTCCAATCGCTATATTTGGGCAGTGATCGCCGTAACCGTGATCTTTGGCGCCGTTGGCTGGTTTGATGATTATCTGAAAGTGGTACAGCGCAACTCAAAAGGTTTGGCCGCCCGGTGGAAGTACCTGGGGCAATCTCTGGGAGGTGCGGGGGTGGCTTTGTTTTTGTATCTGACTGTGCCTGCCTGCGATGATGCAGGCGGTGCCACCTGCGATTTTAATGAAGTGAAGTTGTTTGTTCCCTTTTTCAAGGATGTTGCCTTGGAAATGGGTTGGATGTATGTGGTGCTGGCGTATTTTGTGGTAGTGGGCACCTCCAATGCAGTGAACCTGACCGACGGCCTGGACGGGTTGGCAATCATGCCGACGGTGCTGGTAGGTGGTGCATTGGGGGTGTTTGCCTACGCATCGGGGCACGTTGGCTTCTCCAAATACCTGGGTGTTCCCTACATTGAAGGGACCGGTGAGTTGATCGTGGTTTGCGGTTCGTTGATTGGCGCGGGCCTGGGTTTTCTGTGGTTTAACACGTACCCAGCACAGGTCTTTATGGGCGATGTGGGCGCGTTGGCACTGGGGGCGATCTTGGGTGTCATGGCGGTTATCACCCGACAGGAAATAGTGTTGTTCATCATGGGTGGGGTGTTTGTTATGGAAACCGTTTCCGTGATCCTGCAAGTGGCATCCTACAAATTAACAGGCAGGCGCATATTCCGGATGGCGCCTATTCATCATCATTTTGAATTGAAAGGCTGGGCTGAGCCAAAGGTGATTGTGAGGTTTTGGATCATTACGGTGATTCTGGTACTGATTGGGCTGTCAACGCTCAAACTTCGTTAACTATATCTGAACAAAGGCAGGGCAACGTGGCGAAAATAAAGAACAAACATGTGGTGATAGGCTTGGGTAAAACCGGGCTTTCCTGCGTGCGTTTCTTAAAACGCCTGGATTGCGAGGTGGCCGTAATTGATACCCGGACGGAGCCGCCGGGAAGGCAAGAATTAGCCCAGGAATTCCCCACAGTGCAGTTGTATTGCGGAGAGTTGGAACAGTTTGATTTAAGCAAGGCGCAGGAGCTGGTGGTAAGCCCCGGCATAGCCATCAGCACACCGGCGATTGCGAAAGCCATAGCGGCGGGTGTGCCTTGTTCTGGTGATGTGGAGTTGTTTGCAAAATCGGTAGATGCTCCCGTGATCGCTGTTACCGGTTCTAACGGTAAGAGTACTGTGGTCAGTATTATCGGCAAGGCATTGGAAGCGTTGGGTTACAACGTTTGTGTGGCCGGCAATATTGGCTTGCCTGTACTGGATGCGTTGTCAACGGCTCTGGATGTGGATGTGTGGGTGTTGGAGTTGTCCAGCTTTCAACTGGAGACCACCCACAGCTTACGGGCCAAAATTGCAGTGAATCTCAACGTTACTGAGGATCATATGGATCGATATGATTCACTTGAAGATTACGCAATGGCAAAACAGAGAATCTTTGAAGGCTGTGAGGCGGCGGTTTACTGGCTGAGTGATCACCGGACCAAACCCATACAGGCGGTACCTACATTGCTGCCTTTCGGGGGGGATACGCAAGCCCATGGCCGATTCTATGTGGATGATTCGGGCACAGAAACCTGTGTAATGGATGGGACAAAGGCGGTGTTAACCGACGCAGAGCTGCATGTGCGTGGCGCACATAATTTATTAAATGTTGCTGCCTGTCTCGCCGTGATTGCAGAGTTTTCAGGCGATCGCTACAGCGATGCTTTGCCAGCGATCAAGGCCTTTCCGGGATTGCCACATCGTTGTCAGTGGGTCGCTGATGTGGATGGTGTGGCCTGGTTCAATGATTCGAAAGGCACCAATGTCGGTTCCAGTGTTGCTGCCATCCGCGGTTTGGCGGAAAACATCAAAGGGCGGCTTTTTTTGCTGGCGGGAGGCGAAGGTAAGGATGCGGATTTTCAGCCATTGGCCACCGCAATAGAGGAGAAAGTGGATCAGGTGGTTGTATTCGGGCGGGACGCTCAGGAAATTGCCGATGCTGTCGCTGGTGCGAAACCGGTGGAGAAAATGGAGAACATGAAAGCAGCGGTGGAATGGATCAAGGGTCGAGCAAAGGTGGGTGATGTCGTGTTGTTTTCTCCCGCCTGCGCCTCGTTTGATCAATTTAAAAATTACGAGGATCGTGGTCATCAGTTTATGACTGCGGTCAGGGGTTAATGCACTCAATGCGCACATTAGAGTCAACAACAGTCAGTTCACATTCAGTCGCGTTGTCTTCCCGGCAATGGTTGCTGCTGATTGTCTGCGCGCTGATGTGTGTTGGGCTGGTTGTCGTTGGTTCCGCATCAATGGATATGGCATCACTCAATTATGATTCGCCATTTTTCTTCGTGAAGCGCCATGGCGTCTATCTGGCGGCAGGCATAGTATGTGCCCTGCTTGTCTATCAGATACCCCTGGCCGTTTGGGAAAGAAGCAGCGGAGCTTTGCTCATCATTGCCTATATTTTGCTGGCCCTGGTGTTGATGCCAGGGATAGGAAAAACCGTCAACGGCAGTACCCGTTGGATTCATTTGGGGCCCATTAACATTCAGGTGTCCGAGATCGTCAAAGTCTGTGCCCTGATGTATGTGGCTGGCTACCTTGTGCGCCGGGTTGAGGAGGTTCGACAAACCTTTTGGGGCTTTATGAAGCCGGTGGTGGTTCTGTCAGTGATGGTTCTGTTGTTGCTCAGGCAGCCAGATTTCGGTGCCGTAGTGGTTATTATGAGCGCTGTTTTCACCATGTTGTTTTTAGCCGGGGTGCGTCTTACCCAGTTCCTGCTGGTGGTAGGTGGCAGTGTTGGGTCGGCCTATCTTTTAGTGGCCTCCTCTGAATACCGGATGAAGCGTGTGATGGGGTATATCGATCCATGGGCGGATCAGTATTCCAGTGGTTATCAACTTGTGCAGAGCCTGATCGCATTTGGCCGCGGTGAATGGACAGGGGTAGGGCTGGGTAACTCGATTCAAAAACTTTTTTACCTGCCGGAGGCGCACACGGATTTCGTGTTTGCGGTATTGGCGGAAGAGCTCGGCCTGGTGGGCAATTTGCTGGTAATTGGATTGTTTGTGATGTTGGTGGTAGTGGCATTCGGTGTGGGGCGCCGCGCGGAGTTGCTGGGAAACCTGTTTAATGCATATCTGGTCTATGGATTGGCGACATTGATAGGCTTGCAGGCATTGGTCAATGTTGGTGTTGCCAGCGGCCTGTTGCCCACCAAAGGGCTGACGCTGCCGTTTATCAGTTATGGTGGCAGCAGTCTGATCATAATGAGTGTCGTGTTGGCGTTGATAATGCGTGCTGATATGGAAAACCAGGCGAATTCTGCCGCGCCTCAAAAAAAATCATCTGGCGGGCGCAAGCAGAAAGTGGCTGGTGCCCGTAAGGAGCCGGTATTATGACGGCGGTCAAGAAAATCGAGCGCGTTTTGATTACCGCCGGTGGTACCGGAGGCCATGTGTTTCCAGCGCTGGCAGCCGCCCGGTTGTTTCAGGAATACGGTGTTGAAGTATGTTGGGTTGGCACCCGTCAGGGTATTGAAGCCGATATTGTCCGCACCAATGATATTCGAATGGAGTTTCTGGATGTCGCCGGTGTGCGTGGGCAGGGATTGGCACGTTTAATCTGGGCCCCATTAAAAATAGTCAAATCGGTTATGCAGGTCATTGGCATTGTGCGACGTTATCAGCCCGATTTGGTATTGGGCATGGGTGGTTTTGTAACTGGTCCAACCGGAGTTGGTGTTTGGTTATGTCGACGCCCGGTATTTATACATGAACAGAATGCGGTTGCAGGCTTTACCAACAAGATGTTGTCGCGTTTTGCTCGCAAAGTATTTCAGGCCTTTCCCAGTGCGTTTCCTGCCGGTGCCGATGTTGAAACAACGGGTAATCCGGTGCGCCGGGAAATCGTTGCTATAGATCCTCCTGCGTTGCGCTATGAGCAGCGTGAAGGGCCTCTTAGGATTCTTGTTTTGGGCGGTAGCCAGGGCGCGGTGGCATTGAATGAATTGGTACCCGAGGCGCTGGCCAGACTCCAATCTGATGTTGAGTTCCTGGTACGGCATCAGTGCGGCGCCAAGAATATCGAAGCGGCCAGCCAGCACTATCTGCAATCGAACGTGGATGCAGACGTGGTGCCGTTTATTGATGATATGGCCGCAGCTTACGCCTGGGCGGATGTTGTGATCTGTCGCTCCGGCGCATTAACCGTCAGTGAGTTGGCAGCTGCCGGGGTGGCTTCAGTGTTGATACCCTATCCCTATGCGGTTGACGATCACCAGACTAAGAATGGTGAATATCTTAGTTTCGCCGGGGCAGCGGTTCTGATACAGCAACAGGGCCTGAACGCGGCGGCACTCGCTGCGTTGTTGAAACAGCAACTGAAAAGTAGAGAAAAATTGAAAAGTATGGCGGAAAAAGCAAGGGCACTGGCGATGACCGATGCCACCGAAAAACTGGTGCAACGTTGCATGGAGATGGCCTGATGAGTGATCGAAAAGCCATTGCCCGAATGATTGAGATTCCCGAGATGCGCCGTATTCGTACCATCCATTTTGTCGGCATTGGTGGCGCGGGTATGTGTGGGATTGCCGAAGTGCTCCTGAATCAGGGATACCGCATTACCGGAAGCGACATTCGGACCAGCGAAATCACGCAGCGACTGGAACAATTGGGTGCCAAAGTGTTTATTGGGCATCATGAGAGCAATGTGGCCCAAGCCAGTGTGGTGGTGGTGTCCTCTGCCGTGAAGCAGGATAACCCGGAACTGCTGGCAGCTCAGGAAATGCGGACTCCTGTGGTGCCCAGGGCAGAGATGTTGGGTGAACTGATGCGTTACCGACATGGTATCGCGGTGGCGGGTACGCACGGAAAAACCACCACCACCAGTTTAATTGCCTCCATTATGGCGGAAGGCGAATTGGACCCCACGTTTGTGATCGGTGGATTGCTTAACAGCGCCGGAACCAATGCCAGGTTGGGCGACAGCCGCTATTTTGTGGCAGAAGCTGACGAGAGCGATGCATCGTTTCTCCATCTGCAGCCTATGATTTCGGTGGTGACGAATATAGAAGCCGATCATATGGCAACATATGGCGGTGATTTTAACAAACTGAAGGAAACTTTTATTCAGTTTCTGCATAACCTGCCGTTCTATGGGCTGGCGGTGATGTGCATCGATGATCCCGTTATCGTGGGCTTGCTGCCCTTGGTGTCGCGGCCCATTGTCACTTATGGCACCCATGCAGATGCGGATGTCAGGGCTGAAAATATCATTATGGAAGGTACACGTTCGCACTTTGATGTGGTGCGAAAGGATCGGCAGGGAGTATTGAAAATATCCCTGAACATTCCCGGGCACCACAATGTACTGAATGCCCTGGCAGCGATTGCTGTGGCCACTGATGAGGGGATTTCAGATCAGGCGATAGTGAATGCGCTGGCCAGATTCCAGGGTGTGGGACGTCGCTTCCAGGTGTGTGACGATCTGCAGATTGAAAGCGGTTCGGTTACGCTGGTGGATGACTACGGTCATCACCCTACTGAGGTGGCTGCCACTTTGAATGCGGCGCGGGGTGCGTGGCCTGATCGGCGTATCGTTATGATGTATCAGCCACATCGCTACAGTCGTACCCGTGATCTGTATGAAGATTTTGTGGGAGTGCTATCCCAAGTGGATCTGTTGCTGCTGCTGGAGGTGTATTCCGCAGGAGAAGATCCGATTCCCGGTGCTGATGGGCGCAGCTTGAGTCGCAGTATTCGTCAGCGCGGGGCCGTAGACCCGGTGTTCGTAGAGGATGTTAAGAATATTCCTCAAATACTGCGCAACATCCTCAAGCCCGGTGATGTGTTGATTACACAGGGAGCCGGAAATGTGGGTGCGATTTCCAGCAAGCTGGCATCCAGCCAGTTAACCGAGGTGTGACCTGACGATGAGTGCATTAGCGGCTTTGGGAAAAATTGGCGTGTTGTACGGTGGAGAGTCCGCTGAGCGAGCCATATCGCTGCGCAGCGGCCACGCAGTGCTGGCGGCTCTGCAATCGTTGCACGCCGATGTGGTCGGTATTGACGTACGCTTTAATGAAGAACTGTTTAAGCAGTTATCGAAAATTGATACCGCATTTATTGCACTGCATGGCCGCGGTGGAGAAGACGGGGTGATCCAGGGCTTGCTGGAAGTATTGAATATACCCTATACCGGCAGTGGCGTTTCTGCATCGGCTATCGGCATGGATAAACTTCGGACCAAGCTGATTTGGTCGGGGCTTGGTTTGCCAACCCCCGATTTTAAATCGGTCACCAGCAGCGAAGGGCTGGACGGGGTGTTGGAGGGCATGGGCGGTGCTGTGATGGTGAAGCCGCCCCATGAAGGTTCCAGTATCGGTATGTCCAGGGCTACTACTGAAGCGGAGCTGGTGGCAGCAGTGGATAAGGCATTGGATCATGATGACGTTATTCTGCTGGAAAGGTGGGTGCAGGGGGCGGAATACACCTGCGCGATCCTGGGTGAGGAAGCGCTGCCGGTGATTCGCTTGAAAACACCCAACCAGTTTTATGATTTTGACGCAAAGTATCAATCCAGCACCACCGAATACCTAATTCCTTCCGGCCTGGGTGATGCGCAGGAAGAACGGTTACAGCAGCTCTCGCTGCAGGCGTTCAGCGCGGTGGGTTGTAAAGGGTGGGGCAGAGTTGACGCCATGATGGACGAGGCCGGACATTTCTGGTTGCTGGAAGTCAATACTGTGCCGGGTATGACCGATCACAGCCTGGTGCCGATGGCGGCAAAGGCAAAAGGATACAGTTTCGAGCAACTGGTTGAGGCCATAGCTCTGGGTGCAAAAGGGTAATGAAGTGAGTAAAGCGCAAGCCAAAAAGCAGCCTGTTAACCGAGATACCGTGCGTTTGATGGTGTTGGTGTTTGTGTTGCTAATGGTAGCGGCCCTGATGTTATCCGGCCGACTGGTGCTGCAGCGTTGGTTTGCGCAATACCCCATTCAGAAAATTACGGTAATGGGGGATCTCAAGTATGTGGATCGGTCGGTTTTGGAAGCGGCGTTGGCACCCTATATGGTGGAAAACTTTTTTACAGTTGATCTGAAAAAAGTGAAACAAACAACGGAGTCGTTGACCTGGATCGATTACGCTGACGCCAAAAAAGAATGGCCCAATACGCTGATCGTTTACCTGCAGGAACGTGTGCCGGTGGCTAATTGGCAAAAAAATGAATTTTTAAGTGTAAAAGGTGAAATATTTTCTGCAGAACACGTGCAGCCTGATGTAAATTTGCCTACTTTTATAGGCAAGCCAGATCAAGCTGCGGTTATTGCACAACGTTTTAGTAAAATGCAGGAAATTTTGCGCGAAGTTGGTCTTTCAGTTAACAGTCTTGAATTGGAAGATCGAATTTCCTGGAAGGCGCAACTCGACAACGGATTGATGTTGGTGGTTGATGATAAGCACAGTGTGGAAAAACTGAAACGGTTTACCCGGCTGTACTCGATGTTCACCGAGCAACAAAAACAACAACTGTTCAAAGTCGACTTGCGATACGAAAATGGACTGGCAATCAAGTGGAAGAATGATGATGGTGACACAGACGCTGCGTAACATGTTTGGCCTGGGAGATTCCCATCCCGTAAGTACACAGGAAAAGTCCAGTGGGGTAGTGAGAAGTATGGGTAGCCGAATGATTGTAGGGCTGGACATTGGGACCACCAAGGTGGTTGCGATAGTCGGCCAGCTGAAAGGCGATGGCTTTATCGAGGTGATCGGTATTGGGTCCTGTCCCTCCCGTGGGCTGAAAAAAGGAGTTGTGGTGGATATCGAGTCCACGGTTCAGTCCATTCAGCGGGCGGTTGAGGAAGCCGAACTCATGGCCGGGTGCCAGATCCACTCTGTATACGTTGGTATTGCCGGAAGTCATATTCGTAGCCTGAACAGTCATGGGATTGTCGCGGTGCGGGATCGGGAGGTCACCCGGGCTGATCTGGAGAGGGTAATTGATGCCGCCCAGGCGGTTCCTATTCCAGCCGATCAGAAAGTTCTGCACATTTTGCCCCAAGAATACATTATCGACTCCCAGGAAGGCATCAAAGAGCCTATGGGGATGTCGGGTGTGCGACTGGAGTCAAAAGTGCATCTGGTCACCTGTGCAGTAAATGCCTCACAGAATATTGAGCGCTGTGTACGCCGCTGTGGCCTGGAAGTGGAGGACATAATTCTGGAGCAACTGGCATCAGCTTATGCAGTGCTGACCGACGATGAGAAAGAGCTGGGGGTTTGTATGGTGGATATTGGTGGTGGTACCACCGATATTGCCGTGTTCACTGAAGGTTCCATTCGTCATACCGCAGTGATTCCCATCGCAGGTGATCAGGTAACCAATGACATCGCCATGGCGTTGCGTACCCCCACTGAGCATGCCAATGACATCAAAGTTAAGTATGCCTGCTGCCTCACTCAATTGGCCGGGCCGGATGAAACCATCAAGGTAGCCAGCGTCGGAGATCGTCCGCCCCGGGAGTTGTCGCGCCAGGCATTGGCTGAGGTGGTGGAGCCGCGCTATGACGAACTGTTCTCGCTGGTGCAGGCTGAGTTGCGCCGCTCGGGCTACGAAGATCTGATCGCCGCCGGCATCGTCTTGACTGGTGGCTCCTCAAAAATGGAAGGCGCGGTGGAGTTGGCCGAAGAAATCTTTCATATGCCGGTGCGATTGGCATCACCACAGACCGTCACCGGTTTGACGGAAATGGTGAAGAACCCCATTTATGCCACTGGCGTAGGCTTGCTCAAGTACGGCCAGAAGCAGGTTGCGTCCGGCGCCGCGACACAAAACCTTCCTGCCACTGAGCAGGTTGGCTTTATGGACAAAATGAAGACCTGGATCAAAGGCAACTTTTGATTGTCACAACAACAAAATTGAAAAGTTCTCAACACGAGAAACCATAGCTGAAGGAAAGGAAGGGAGATAAATATGTTTGAACTAGTTGATAACGTTCCTCAGAACGCAGTCATCAAAGTAGTAGGCGTTGGTGGCGGTGGCGGTAATGCCGTCGAGCACATGCTGTCCAATCAAGTGGATGGCGTAGAGTTTATCTGCGCCAACACGGATGCCCAGGCGCTGAAAAACATGAATGCCAAAACCCTGTTGCAGCTGGGTGGTGCGGTGACCAAAGGTTTGGGTGCCGGTGCCAATCCCAATGTGGGTCGTGACGCGGCGCTGGAAGATCGTGAGCGCATCCGTGAAGTGCTGGAAGGCGCTGATATGGTATTCATTACGGCAGGCATGGGCGGCGGTACCGGTACAGGCGGCGCTCCGATCGTTGCCGAGATCGCTAAAGAAATGGGTATTCTGACTGTTGCAGTGGTCACCAAACCATTTCCTTTTGAAGGCCGCAAGCGCATGCAGGTTGCGATGGAAGGGATGAAGGAGCTGACTGAAAATGTGGACTCTCTGATCACCATTCCCAATGAAAAGCTGTTGGCGGTACTGGGGCCTAAAACCAGCCTGCTGGATGCATTCAAGGCAGCCAACGATGTACTGCTGGGTGCGGTACAGGGTATTGCTGACCTGATCATTCGCCCCGGTATGATTAACGTGGACTTTGCCGACGTGCGTACCGTGATGTCCGAGATGGGTATGGCCATGATGGGAACCGGATTTTCCGCCGGTGAGAACCGTGCCCGCGAAGCGGCGGAAAAAGCCATCCGTAGCCCGTTGCTGGAAGATGTGAATCTGCAGGGCGCCCGCGGTATTCTGGTGAACATCACTGCCGGTGAGAGCCTGTCTCTGGGCGAATTCTCTGAAGTGGGCGATACGGTGGAAGAGTTTGCGTCTGAAAATGCCACCGTGGTGGTTGGTACGGTGATTGATCCATCCATGGGTGAAGATCTGCGGGTAACGGTGGTTGCCACCGGGCTGGGCGCAGTGGGCGAACAAGTGTCCCCTGTACGGGCTGTTGAAGGTGTGACTAAACGGTCTCCTGTTGAGGCTGTCTCAGACTATAAGCAGTTCGACAAACCGGCAGTGGATCGCATTCGCCGTGAACCTGTTACGGAAAGCCGCCGTCGTCCGGTAATGGAATCAGATGTGAATCGTGAATATCTGGATATACCGACGTTTTTGAGACGCCAGGCGGATTAAATAGGTTAAAAGGTGCACAATTGTTTGCTAAATATTTGGTTATCTTGACAGTTACTGCTAATATTGCGGCAGACTAAGATTTCGTGCCTTTTGAGCTTTTAACTCTTTGATTTGTGTGGAGCAACATGATTAGACAACGCACATTGAAAAATACAATTCGTGCGACCGGTATCGGTCTGCATACAGGTGACAAGGTCTATTTGACCCTGAGACCCGCTCCGGTGAATACCGGGATTGTATTCTGCCGCACAGACCTGGACCCGGTGGTGACCGTGCGCGCTGATGCGCTGAACGTCGGTGACACCACCCTGTCCACTACGTTGGAGAACGGTGATGTCCGTGTATCCACAGTAGAGCATTTGTTATCTGCTTTGGCTGGTCTGGGTATCGACAATGCGTATGTGGATCTGAGCGCACCTGAAGTGCCGATTATGGATGGCAGCGCGGGGCCTTTTGTATTCCTGCTGCAGTCTGCAGGCATTGAAGAGCAGAATGCGCTGAAGCAGTTCATCCGCATCAAGCGCAAGGTGCAAGTCAAGGATGGAGACAAAACGGCCACCTTCCTGCCGTTTAATGGCTTCAAAGTGGGCTTCACCATCGATTTTGATCACCCTGTGATCAAAAATCGCAGTCAGCATATCGCTCTGGATTTCTCCAGTACTTCCTTCGTACGGGAAGTAAGTCGAGCCAGAACCTTCGGCTTTATGCGCGATATCGAATATCTGCGTGAGCGTAATCTGGCCTTGGGTGGCAGCGTTGAAAATGCCATCGTGGTGGATGATTACCGTATTCTCAACGAAGACGGCTTGCGTTACGACGATGAGTTTGTTCGACACAAGGTACTGGATGCCATTGGCGACCTGTACCAGCTTGGCAAGAGCCTGATCGGTGAATTTCAAGGTTACAAATCCGGTCATGCATTGAACAACATGCTGTTGCGAGAGCTGTTAGTGCAGGAGGATGCCTGGGAAATCGTCACCTTTGATGATGAGAAAGTGGCACCCATCTCTTATGCAAGACCTGTTTTGGCAATGGATTAAGCCAAAGCTGATTAGTTAAAAACTTCCTTCCGTCCATGCAACCTGGCTTTCGGGCAGGGTTGCATGGAAATTCCCCTGTTTTCTGCCATAGTTTTAGTTGCCCCGGTTTTTCAGTGTATCGGCCAGGTTCCGCATGGAGTCGGCCAGCTGATGGTCCGCTATCGTGTCAGCGGTTTGTCGTATCAGTAAGCAGTTTTGCCGGGAAACGGTGGGCAGAGACCGTTTGTAATGTCGGTCCAATTGCGCTGGAGCCGCAGCGATGCGAATGTTGATGCTCTGCAATGCCCTGAATTTGCTTGATTTTTTTAGTTTGGAAAAGATTTGTGGTTGCATGAATCTAAGTTGCGTCGCGGCTGCACCGGTTCTGGTTTCCAGGTGCAAGGCACCGTTGCGATAGCTGGCCACTTTACAGAACTGAGCCAGCTTGCTGGGCAACGAAGTTGCCAAAATGTGATTCAGTTCAGCAACCTGCAAGGAATTTTCGGTGAGAGACTTCACTTCTTTGTTGCAAAGCATGAGATCTCTTATATTTTTTATGGTACCGTCCTGCGCCATTGGTAGAAATTGCTCAATTCTCTGGGTGGATTTCAACAATCGGGTGTAACTGTCCCTGATTGGATTCTGAACTAAAATGGCGGCTAGCTCTAGAGTAGTAATTAGTAATGAACATTATTCTTCTTGATCCCAAAACTGGCCAATCGCGAACACTGAAGCTGCGAACCCCTCTGTTGGTGGTTACGTTGGTTCTGGGCCTGGGCCTGTCAGCAGTACTGGGGTTGGGGGCCGGTGTGTATCTGTCTGGAACCAAGGCCAGCGAGCCCGGGGATCTGGCCGCCTTTCTGCAGAGTGATATCGCCAGTAACGCCGAACGAATAGAGCAGGCGCGAAAACAGGCAGAAGATCAATTAATCGCCATGACCGTCAGAATGGCGGAATTGCAGGCGCGCCTGATGCGGCTGGATGCCTTGGGTGAGCGTTTGGTGGAAGTGGCCAAGCTGAATGGCGGAGAATTTGAGTTTTCACGCATCCCCGCCGTCGGTGGCCCGGAAGAAGGTGAATTGCAGGTGGAGGTGGATCGGCCCAGCTTTCTTGCCGACCTTGACCAGTTAGCCGCCGATATTGAGGCACGTGAGCAGCAGTTGGAAGTGCTCGAAAGCCTGCTGGCCAATCGTAAACTGCAGAAGGAAGTCTCCATTGCCGGGCGCCCGGTGACCTGGGGCTGGCTGTCCTCGCGCTTTGGTCGGCGTACGGACCCGTTTACCGGGCGCCCGGCCTGGCATGCGGGGGTTGATTTTGCCGGCAAGGAAGGTTCGGACATCGTATCGGTGGGTTCCGGAGTGGTAACCTGGGCCGGAGAGCGTTATGGCTACGGGCTGATGGTGGAAATTAATCATGGTGGTGGTATCACCACGCGCTATGGTCACGCCAAAGAGATCCTGGTCTCTGTGGGCGATATCGTCAAGCAGAGTCAAACCCTGGCCCGTATGGGAAGTACCGGACGCTCCACGGGCCCCCATGTGCATTTTGAAGTTCGTAAAAATGGTAAGGCGGTTGACCCTGCCCGCTATGTCTACCGCAAACGCAGCTGATTGATCAATCGGCGCGTTTGATCGTCAAGTTAGCGCATCATCAGGGTGCGCCAAGCATTATTCCCGCGCGTAAATGCTTTATCCTACTGGGAAAATAACGTTAGAATTGGCCCTTTAATTTTATTCCTGTTGGCATTTGGGAGAGTCGACGCTGTTTCAGTCTCTAATGCACTGCCGAGATTATTAAATGGCTCACATGTCAGCCGGTCAGGAAAGCCTCAGTAATAGAAGTGAAAACCTATGTTAGGACCACTGTTTCGCAAGATTTTAGGCAGCAAGAACGATCGCGAACTCAAGAGAATGGGCAAGTTGGTTGCGCAGATCAATGCTCTGGAAGAAGAGATCCAGGCGTTGTCCGACGAGGAACTGAAAGCCAAAACCCCTGCGTTCCAATCCCGTCTTGAGCAGGGCGAAGCTCTGGATACCATTTTGCCGGAAGCGTTTGCGGTGGCTCGCGAAGCCAGTAAGCGGGTTATGGGCATGCGTCACTTCGATTGTCAGTTGATCGGTGGTATTACCCTGCACGAAGGTAAAATCGCCGAAATGCGCACCGGTGAAGGTAAAACCCTGACTGCTACCCTGGCGGTCTACCTGAATGCGCTCTCCCGGGAGGGAGTGCATGTGGTGACGGTGAACGATTATCTGGCGGAGCGGGATGCAGACTGGATGCGGCCCCTGTATGAATTCCTGGGTATGAGTGTTGGCGTTATTCTGTCGCAACAGGATCCGGCCACCAAACGCGCTGCCTACGCCTGCGATATTACCTACGGCACCAACAACGAGTTCGGTTTTGACTATCTGCGTGACAATATGGCCTTCACCCTGGAAGACCGGGTGCAGAGGCCGTTGAATTTTGCCGTTGTGGATGAGGTGGACTCGATCCTGATCGATGAGGCGCGTACACCCCTGATCATTTCCGGCCCCAGTGAAGACAGTTCCGAACTGTATAAAAAGATTAACGTTCTGATTCCCAAACTCGAACGAGGTTATGAGGAAGGGGAGATCAGCGAGGAAGCCAAAACCTATCACTACACCATTGATGAGAAAAACCGGCAGGTCGAACTGACGGAAGAAGGGCACCAGTACGTTGAAGAGTTGCTCACCGAATTCAAGTTGCTCCACGAAGGCGATAGCCTGTACGCCGCCAACAATCTGAACCTGCTTCATCACGTGCATGCTGCGCTGAAAGCCCATTGCCTGTTCCAGCGTGACGTTGACTATATTGTCCAGAATAACCAGATTGTGATAGTGGATGAGCATACCGGCCGTACGATGGCTGGCCGCCGCTGGTCGGATGGGATTCATCAGGCCATTGAGGCTAAGGAAGGTGTGCGCATCCAGAATGAGAACCAGACCCTGGCGTCCACCACCTTCCAGAACTATTTTCGCATTTACTCCAAACTGTCTGGCATGACCGGTACCGCAGATACGGAAGCCTTCGAATTCCGCCAAATTTATGGCCTGGATGTGGTGGTGATTCCCACCAACAAACCGATGGTGCGTGATGACATGAATGATCTGATCTTCATGTCAGCGGAAGAGAAATTCGAGGCCATCATTGAAGACATTCAGGAAGCAATCAAGGCCGAGCGTCCGGTGTTGGTGGGCACAGCGTCTATCGAAACTTCTGAATACCTGTCGGCCCTGCTGAAAAAACAAAAAGTGCCGCATAAGGTATTGAACGCCAAGTTTCACGCCCAGGAAGCGGACATCATCGCTCAGGCCGGCCAGCCTGGCGCCTTGACCATTGCCACCAACATGGCCGGTCGGGGCACCGATATCGTCTTGGGTGGCAGTTGGCAGGCGCAGGTGGATGCGCTGGAAAACCCCACCCCGGAGCAGATCGAAAAGCTGAAAACGGAGTGGCAGGCACGCAACCAGGCCGTGAAGGACGCTGGTGGCTTGCACATCATCGGCACCGAGCGCCATGAATCCCGCCGTATCGATAATCAATTGCGTGGTCGTGCCGGCCGTCAGGGTGATCCGGGTTCCACCCGTTTCTTCCTGTCACTGGAAGACGGACTGATGCGAATATTTGCCTCCGACCGTGTTAAAGGTTTGATGCAGACCCTGGGTATGGAACGGGGCGAAGCCATTGAGCATCGCTGGGTGACCAAATCCATTGAAAATGCCCAGAAGAAAGTGGAAGGGCGCAACTTCGATATCCGCAAATCTTTGTTGGAATACGATGATGTGGCCAATGACCAGCGCCGTGTTGTGTATGAACAACGTAATGATATTCTGCACGCCGAGGATCTGTCGGAGAACATCAAAGCCATTCGGGTTGATGTGGTGAACGACTTTATCAGTGGCTACATTCCTCCCCAGAGCATGGTGGAGCAGTGGGATGTGGACGGTTTGGAGCATGCTATTGAAACCGATTTCCGCATCAAGATGCCCATTCAACAGTGGTTGGACGACGATAAATCCCTGCATGAAGAAACCCTGAGAGAAAAGATTATCGGTGTTCTGGAAGAGGCCTATGCCACCAAGGAAGCCAACCTGGGTGACGAAGCTCATGTGATGCGCCAGTTGGAGAAGCATGTGATGCTGGCCACGCTGGATCGGCTCTGGAAAGAGCATCTGGCTAATATGGATCATTTGCGGCAGGGCATTCATCTGCGGGGCTATGCGCAGAAGAATCCCAAGCAAGAGTATAAGCGGGAAGCCTTTGAGCTGTTCCAGACCTTCCTCGAGAACGTGAAACTGGAAGTGGTTCGCGTATTGACCACAGTTGAACTGCGTCGTCAGGAAGAGGTGGAAGAGCTGGAGCGGCAGCGTCGTGCCGCGGCAGAGCGGGAGCTGACCTTACAACATGCCGATGCCTCTGCTACCGCGGAAAACGAGCAGCCGGATCAGCAGGGCAATACCCCCTTCCAGCGGCAGGAACGCAAAGTGGGGCGTAACGAGCCCTGCCCCTGCGGTTCCGGGAAAAAATACAAACACTGCCATGGGCAGGTTGAGTAACATACCGGAATCCAAACAAGGGGCTGTTAAGGCCCCTTTTTCGTGGGGCCGGTCAGTGCAATAGTGTCAGCACAATATCAAGAGGAATAGACAATGGCGGTAGGAAAAGAAACCTTTGGTGTCATGCATCCGGTGAAAGGATTTCGCCTGGGTACGACTCAGGCACGGGTAAGGTATTCTGATCGTCGCGACCTGGTGGTGATGGAGGCGGCGGCAGGAAGCACTATTGCCGGAACCTTTACCCGCAATGCATTCTGTGCTGCACCGGTGACTCTATGCAAAAACAATCTGGCCAAACTGGCGGGGCGCTCCAATGAGACATTGTACCTGGTTACCAACACCGGCTGCGCCAATGCCGGAACAGGTCAGCAGGGGATGCAGAATGCTGTTGCGGTTTGTCAGTCATTGGCACAGCAGGCCGGCGTTTCTGAGATCAGCGTGTTTCCCTTCTCCACTGGCGTGATTGGTGAGCCGTTGCCGGTGGCAAGGATCATTGCCGGTCTGCCTGCCTGCCTCTCGGCATTGAGTGAAGATGGCTGGAGTGATGCGGCTCACGGCATTATGACGACCGATACCCGGCCCAAAGGGGTCTCCGTGCAACTGCAGTTCGGCGCTGATACCGTGACGCTGTCCGGTCTGTCCAAGGGTGCCGGTATGATCAAACCCAACATGGCCACCATGTTGGCGTATGTGGCAACGGATGCCCTGGTAGAGCCTGAGCTGTTGCAGCAGCTTGCGGCAGAGGCGACCCAGGCATCCTTCAACTCCATTACGGTGGATAGCGATACCTCCACCAACGATTGCTGTATGTTGGTGGCCACCGGCAAGTCCGGTGTTCGTGTTTCAGAACAGGATCCGGAGGGTTTATCGCGCTTCAAAACGGCACTGATGGCAGTTTATCTGCAGTTGGCCCATGCCATTGTGCGGGATGGGGAAGGGGCCACCAAGTTTGTTGCGGTAGACGTGGCGGAGGCGGCCTCTCTGGAGGAAGCGCGGGAGGTTGCTTATACGATTGCGCATTCTCCCCTGGTGAAAACGGCTTTGTTCGCCAGTGATCCCAACTGGGGACGCATTTTGGCGGCGGTGGGGCGGGCACCCATCCCTGAGCTGGATGTGAATCAGGTGTCGGTGGCCCTGAACGATGTGTTGATCGCCGAACACGGTGCGGTTGCCGCCAGTTATACCGAGCAGGCCGGGGTAGCGGAAATGCAGAAGGAAGAGATTACCATTGCCGTGAAGCTGGGGCGTGGTGACGCAAAAGCCGTTATCTGGACTACGGACTTTTCCTACGATTATGTGAAAATCAATGCCGACTACCGTTCCTGAGCAATGAAGCGCGTCCATGTTGTTGCTGCCGTGATCGAACGGGATGGGGACATCCTTATCGCCCGCCGTCACGATCACGTGCATCAGGGGGGCAAATGGGAGTTTCCAGGGGGCAAGGTGGAGCCCCAGGAACCGGTGCAGACGGCGCTGTGCCGGGAGCTGGAAGAGGAGTTGGGTATTCAGGCGAAATGCTTCGAGCCTTTGATTACGGTTGCCCATGATTATGTGGACAAGCAGGTGCTGCTGGACGTTTGGCGGGTGACTGAATTTGACGGGCAGGCGATCGGCGCCGAGGGGCAGGAAATCCGCTGGACCAGTCCTCATTCACTCAGTGAATTTGAGTTTCCGGATGCCAATGTTCCCATTGTGAGTGCAGCACAGCTGCCACGGCACTATGTGATTACGCCATCGCTTGATGATTCGGTGGCGGCATTCTGCGGTGGTTTCAGGCGGGCTCTGGAGGCGGGGTACCGCCTGTTCCAATTGCGTATCAAAGAAGCGCTCTCAGCACAGGACACGGCGCAGCTGGTATCCGCAATCAGTGCCATGAAGCAGGAACACGACGCCTGGGTGTTGGTGAACAGCGATATGAGTGATGCGGTGCAATCTCAATTGGATGGGGTGCATCTCACCTCAGGGCAGTTGCATCGCATCACTTCACGGCCATCACAGCACAGATGGGTGGCGGCTTCCTGTCATAGTTTGTCGGATATTCAGCAGGCGGAAAAACTGGGGCTGGATTTTGTTACGCTTTCGCCCTTTAAACCTACCGCCAGCCATCCCCACGCACAGCCCCTACCGTTGACACTATTTTCCCAATGGGTAAGCGCTGCAAAGCTGCCCGTGTACGGCTTGGGAGGAGTGGCGCCGGCTGATCTCGGGCAACTGGTTGCGCTGGGGGCCCAGGGTGGTGCCGGGATCTCCGGTTATTGGCCTGGAAGTAAAGGGAGTGAAGCTCAATAGACGGGCTGAATTTCGGTTTTCCCAATCTTAGAGTTCAGTGCAAGGGCTTATCCTGTGGTTCGTCGTCGCCGATGGACCAGTCCGCTTCGCCGGCAATGTAACGCTCGCCGCTGGCCCATTCCCCCAGATCGATCAATTTGCAGCGCTCGCAGCAAAAAGGACGGTACGGGTTGTTGGTGGAATACTCGATTTCCTTGTCGCAGGTGGGGCACTTTACTTTCATACATCCCTCGCCAGTTGCAGATACGTTTGGTGGAGCCTGTCCACTTCGCTGTGTAGATGATTCAGATCCTGATCGTTGCAAATCACATCGTCCGCCTTCGACAGGCGCTCCGCCCGTGACATCTGGGCAGCGATGATGGCTTTCACTCCCGCTTCCGTGGTTTTATCCCGGGCCACAGTACGGGCGATTTGCATCTCTACCGGTACATCAATCACCAGTATCCGGCTCGCCATCTGATGTTGACTGCTTTCCAGAAGCAGGGGGGAGGCCAGGATGGTGTAAGGAGAGGTGCTGGCCTGGATCTGAGCGACAATCTCCTGGCCGATCAGCGGGTGGGTAAGCTGTTCCAGCCATTGGCGCTGGGCGGGGTCAGTAAACACAATCTCCCGCAAGGCACGGCGATCCAGGCTGCCGTCGGCGGCGATGAGGTGGGGGCCAAAATGTTCGGCGATGGCCTGCAGGGCCGGGCGCCCTGGTTCCACGATCACCCTGGATGCCAGGTCCGCATCCACCACGGTAATACCGTGCTCCTGGAAGCGATCCGTTGCAGCGGTTTTTCCGCTGCCGATACCACCGGTTACCCCAATTACCAACATAGACCACCTCATATTCGAAGTGGCCTATTGTTACGATAGAGCAGGGGGATGTAAAGGGTGAGTCTGGAGCGGTTAGCGCAGGAAGTTCTGGTAATTGACGAGAATTCTCTCACCCCAGAAGAAGGCGATCCAGCCGGCGGCGGCCAGATATGGGCCGAACGGGATGGGAATGTTTTTATCGCGGCCTTTGATCACTATGAGGCTGATGCCCACAGCGGCGCCGACCACTGAAGAAAGTACCAGAATCAGCAGCAGGTATTGCCAGCCCATCCAGGCTCCCAGTGCAGCCAGGAGTTTGAAATCGCCATACCCCATGCCTTCCTTGCCGGTGAGCAGTTTGAACACCCAATACAGGGACCACAGGCACAGGTAGCCCACAGCAGCGCCGATAACGGCGTCCTGTAGCGAGGCGAACATGCCATTGATGTTGAGGATCAACCCCAGCCACAGCAAGGGCAGGGTGATGTGATCAGGCAGCAGCTTGTGATCGAAGTCGATCATGGTCAGGCAAATCAGTGTCCAGGTCAGTACCAGTGCCGCAGCGGCCTCCCAACTGAAGCCGAAATGATAGGCCGCGAAGCAGGAAAGCACCGCGGTAACCAGTTCAATAATGGGATAGCGTACTGAAATGGGGTTGCTGCATTGGCTGCATTTGCCTTTCAGCGCAATGTAACTGACAACAGGGATATTTTCATACCAGCGTATCAGGTGACCACAGTGTGGACAGGTGGAATCCGGCTTGGCGATATTGAAGGGCGCTTTGGGCAGACTGTCAGGATGGGCCTCCAGCTCCGCAGGGAGTTGGCCGAACGTTTCTTTGATGAAATCCCGACAGTTCTCCAGCCACTCCAGGTGCATCATGACTGGGACACGATAAATCACCACGTTAAAGAAGCTGCCGAACATCAGCCCGAAGAAAAAAATAACCCCGGCGAAGTAGTCGGGGTTATTGGAGAGATACTGAATTATCTGGTTGGTCATTGTTGGCAAGCGTGTCCTTATACGACAGAACCCAGTTGGAAGATGGGTAGGTACATGGCGATGATCAAACCACCTACTACAACGCCCAGAAAGGCCATAATGATGGGTTCCAATAAACTTGTAAGCCCATCTACAGCGTTGTCAACTTCATCTTCATAGTAGGTGGCGACTTTTTCCAGCATGGTATCCAGGGCGCCGGATTCTTCACCGATAGCAGTCATTTGTACCGCCATGGCGGGAAATACACCGGAGGATTTCATGGAGAAGTTTAATTGGGTGCCACTGGAAACATCATCGCGAATTTTATCTACTGCATTCCGATAAACTACATTACCGGTGGCGCCGGAAACCGAGTCCAGAGCGTCCACCAGAGGTACACCCGCAGAAAAAGTGGTCGCGAGGGTCCGGGCATAACGGGCAATGGTGGCCTTGTAAATGATATCACCGGCCACCGGTAGTTTGAGCACAAAACGGTCAATTGCATCCCGGAATGCTTCCGAGCGTTTTTTGGCTTCCGTGAAAGCAATGCCGGTCAGCGCGCCGATAAGCAATACGGCCCACCACCAGGTCTGCAGCCATTCCGACATATTAATGACCATTTGGGTGAAGGCAGGTAGTTCAGCACCGAAGCTGCCGAACAGCTCCTGAAATGTGGGCACCACCTTGATCAGTAGAATCGCAGTTACGACGGCAGCCACCACTAACACGGCAATGGGGTATTTAACCGCTTTTTTGATCTTGGCTTTCAGCGCTTCGGTTTTTTCTTTGTAGATGGCGATACGATCCAGCATGGTTTCCAGTGCACCGGACTGCTCCCCCGATTCCACCAGGCTGACAAACAATGGGTCAAAATAGGCAGGGTGAGCTTGCAGAGAAGTGGCCAGATTGTTACCCCCTTCAATGTCCGATTTGATCTTGAGGAGCAGTTCGCGCATGGAGGCGTTGTCGTGGCCATCGGCGACAATTTCAAAAGATTGAACCAGGGGCACCCCGGCTTTCATCATGGTAGCCAATTGCCGGGTAAATAAGGCGATATCAAGCGGTGTAATCTTTTTCTTGCGTGCGCCTAACATTGAGGTGGCTTTTTTCTTCACCTTGTTGGCAACAATTCCCTGCTTGCGCAGTTCTGCCTTCACCAGCGTGACATTTTGGCCAGGGATTTCGCCTTTTACCTTATTGCCCTTTTTGTCCAGCCCTTCCCAACTAAACGTTTGTACCTTGGAGATGGCTGCTTTCTTGGATTGTTTTGTTTGCGCTTGTGCTGCCGTAGCCATTATTAATGCCCTGTTGTTACGCGGTTGACTTCTTCAAGGCTGGTTAAGCCATCCTTTACTTTTTTAAGGCCGCTGGTTCGAAGGTCATTGAAACCTTCCTGTCTTGCACTGTCTGCAATCTGAATTGCATTGCCTTCTTCCATTATAATGCGGGATATGGCATCGGTGACCTTAACTACTTCATAAATACCCACCCGTCCCTTGTACCCGTTCACACATTTATCACAACCTTGGGGCCCATATACGGTAAAGGTACCGACTTCTTCTTCTTTAAAACCTTCTGCGATAAGCGTGTCGTTGGGAATATCCAGTGGTTTCTTGCAGTGTTTACACAGTCTGCGCGCCAAGCGTTGGGCAATGATCAGCGAAACGGAGGTGGCGATATTGAAGGCGGGCACCCCCATATTGCGCAATCGGGTGAGGGTTTCCGGGGCACTGTTGGTGTGCAGAGTGGACAGCACCAGGTGACCGGTTTGGGCCGCTTTGATGGCGATTTCGGCGGTTTCCAGATCCCGGATCTCCCCCACCATGACTACATCCGGATCCTGGCGCAGGAAGGCCCTCAGGGCAGCCCCAAAGTTCAGCCCGACTTTATTGTTTACATTAACCTGATTCACGCCTTCCAGGTTGATTTCAGCCGGATCCTCGGCGGTGGAGATGTTCCGCTCCGGTGTATTGAGGATATTCAAGCCAGTGTACAGGGATACGGTTTTGCCCGAGCCGGTGGGCCCGGTGACCAGAATCATCCCCTGGGGTTGTTCCAGGGCTTTCATGTACAGCGTTTTTTGATCTTCCTCGTATCCCAGCATATCAATACCCAGTTTGGCACTGTCCGGATCCAGAATACGCAGTACAATTTTCTCACCGAACAGCGTGGGTAGGGTATTAACCCGGAAATCGATGGCACGGGTTTTTGATAGCTTTAACTTGATTCGGCCATCCTGCGGCACCCGGCGTTCGGAAATGTCCAATTGAGACATGACCTTCAGGCGTGCGGCCAGCTTAGTGGCCAGATTCACCGGGGGGCGTGCGGCTTCCCGTAATATGCCATCGGCCCGCAATCGAATGCGGTAAGCCTTTTCGTATGGCTCGAAATGGATGTCAGACGCACCCATTTTGATAGCATCCAGCAGGATCTTGTTGACAAAGCGCACAATAGGCGCATCGTCTGCTGCTTCAGCGCTGACATCGTTGCCTTTGTCCTCTTCTACGCCGGCTTCGATATCCAGATCATCCAGGTCCGAATCACCCAGATCGCTGAACCCGCTATCGGAGCTTTCCAGGTAGCGGTCGATGGCACTGTCCAGCTTATCCTCATCAACAATGACCGCTTCGGTGCTCATGCCGGTGTTGAACTTGATTTCGTCCAGTGCCTGCAGGTTGGTGGGGTCTGATACGGCCACGTAGAGTCGGGTGCCCCGTTTAAACAACGGCAATGCCCTGTGTTTTCGAATCAGCTTCTCTGCCACCAACTCCTTGGGGAAGGCGTCGGGGGACATGGAATCCAGCTCAATCAAGGGGGTACCGAATTCGTCCGACGCCGCCAGGGCAATGGTTCTGGCTGGTATCAGGTTGTTCTGTACCAGATAGGTCACCAGGGGAATCTTCTGCTTTTGGGCAGTGTCGGAGGCATTGCGGATGGCTTCCTCCGCGATAGCGCCTTCGTTCAACAGTTTTTTGGCCAGGCCGCTTAAATTCATAGTCAGAAAGTCAATTACCGTAAAGGTTGCGGGTCCAGATGAGATAAATGCGTTAATCAATTGTATATATTGATTCTTTTTTAATAGTAGATCAAACCCGCAGAACGCAAAGCAAAGTGAATAAATAAATCACCTGAAGGGGTGAACCAAGTGACAAATTTTGTCAGCAACTGGCGCTGCTTGTCGCAGGGCTAATCCTTGAATTATGGTTGGTCGTTTTTTGTTCGGCTAAGGTGTTGAATTGATGGGGTTTGATAAAATTCTTGATTCTGGCACGAGCTGTGCTTTTCTTAGGATTAGTTGGTTGGCACAGTGCCGATGCCAATGACAATTAACGTTGTACACAAAACGCTTGGAGAAACATCTATGAAGAAGCAAATGCAACAGGGTTTTACTCTTATTGAATTGATGATCGTGGTTGCGATCATTGGTATCTTGGCGGCCGTGGCGATTCCTCAGTATCAAAACTATATCGCTCGTTCACAGGTTACTCGTGTAATGCAGGAAACCGGTGCGATTAAAACGGCTGTTGAAGCCTGTATCAACGATGGTCGTTTGGCCTTGGGTACTGCTGCAGGCGAATGTGATATTGGTGCGACAGCGTCTAATCTGATGAACAATGGTGGCTTACCGGTTGTTTCTGACCCGCTGGTTGTGGGTACAACTATTGTCGCGACTTTTGGTCAAAATGCGGCGGCAGTTCTTCAGGCTGGCCCGGCTACCGTAACTTGGACGCGCGATAATACAGGCTCTTGGACTTGTGATTCTACTGCACCTGACAACCTGAACCCAACTGGCTGCCCATAAGTTTAAATCAGAATGGGTCTAAGTATGAAAAGGGGCGCTTAGCGCCCCTTTTTTCTGAAGATTGCGGTGAAGCGGGTGGCCAGTTTGCTCGTCAATTCCTGGAGATTTGAAATGAAATCTATGGGTCAGAAAGGTTTCACGCTCATCGAGTTGATGATCGTGGTTGCGATCATCGGAATTCTGGCTGCAGTTGCGATCCCTCTTTACCAGAACTATGTTACTCGCTCACAGGTGAGTCGAGTGATGTCTGAAACGGGTGCTATTCGATCAGTTATAGAGCACTGTATTGCCGAAGGAAAAACCACTCTTGGCCTTGGTGCCAACCAATGCGATCTTGGGGTTAGTGCATCCAATTTAATGGCGGGTGGCGTTCCGGTGGTTACTGATCCCTTGGCTGGTGTAATAAGTATTGTGGCAACGTTTGGCAATAATGCATCGCCGGTTTTAAGTGGCGTGCCCTCATTGTTGACCTGGACTCGCGAAGTTGATGGTTCTTGGAGCTGTTCAACCGATGCTCCTGCTAATGCGCGACCGGCTGCCTGTCAGTAAGGTGTTATTTAACCCGCATCGACAAATCCACCGCTCTACAATGTTTGGTTAACCCACCAATTGAAATATAATCAACACCCGTCTCAGCTATCGCTCTTAGCGTGTCATCAGTCACGCCCCCCGATGCTTCCAGCTTGGCACGTCCGTCGGTCAACTGCACAGCCTTCGCCATATCTTCAATACTGAAATCATCCAGCATGATGATATCGGTTCCGGCCTCCAATGCCTGTTGTAACTCCTCAAAGGTCTCCACTTCGATTTCCACCGGTTTTCCCGGCGCCTGAAGGCGAGCGGTGGAGATCGCTTCCCGAATGCCACCGCAGGCCGCAATGTGATTCTCTTTTATCAAAAATGCGTCATACAGGCCCACCCTGTGATTATGGCAACCGCCGCAGGTTACCGCATACTTTTGCGCGGTGCGCAAGCCCGGCAGGGTTTTGCGGGTGTCCAGCAGTTTGACACCGGTGCCTTTAACCTTGTCGGCGTAATGGCGGCACACTGTTGCCGTTCCTGACAGGGTCTGCAGAAAATTCAGTGCACAGCGTTCACCGGTGAGCAGGCTGCGTGCATTGCCCTCCAGTTCGAACAACACCTGATCAGGATGTACCTGATCGCCATCCTGTACCTGCCAGGTAATCTTCACCTCCGGGTCAATCTGGCGAAACACTTCATCCACCCACTCTGTGCCGCAAATCACCGCCTGCTCCCGGGTAATGATCCTGGCTTGGGCGGTATTGGCAGCGGGAATCAGGGCGGCGGTAATGTCGCCGTCCCGTACATCTTCCTCAATGGCGAAGGCTACAGTGCGCTTCAGGTCTTGCAGTCGGTAATCGATGGTCATATTCAGGCTACTTGTTGAAATAATCTTTGGTTAACTTAAATACCAGCGGGCTCAGTACCAGCAGGGCAATCAGGTTGGGGATGGCCATCATGGCATTGAGCACGTCTGCCAACAGCCAGACAAAGTCCAGGGAGAGCATGGCGCCAGCGGGAATTGCCACAATCCAAACGATGCGAAAAGGAAGGATCATGCCGGTGCCGAACAGGTATTCCGCACAGCGTTCGCTATAGTAGCTCCAGCCCAGAATCGTAGTAAAGGCAAACAGCGCCAGGCCAATGGCCACCACATGGGCACCATAGTTGTAGCCCAGGATGTCGAAGGCCTGTTGTGTCAATTCGGCACCGCTGGCGCCCTGGGTCCAGGCACCACTGATGACAATCACCAGGCCGGTAATGGAGCAGATAATAATGGTGTCGATGAAGGTCCCCAGCATGGCAATAAAACCTTGCTGCACCGGGTTGTTGGTTTGGGCGGCGGCATGGGCGATAGGGGCGCTGCCCAGGCCGGCTTCGTTGGAAAACACGCCTCGAGCCACCCCAAAGCGAATGGCTGCCATGACGCTGGCGCCGGCGAAGCCGCCCACGGCGGCGTGACCGTTAAAGGCGCTGTCCACAATGGTGGCGATGGCATCAGGAATTTCACCGGCGTTAAGGGCAATAAACAAAATCCCGGTGGCAACGTACAGCAATGCCATGGAGGGCACTAATCGGGCCGCTACCTGGCCGATGCGCTGGATGCCACCCAGTAACACCAGCCCGGCAATGATGGCGAGAATGGCCCCGGTTACCCAATGAGGTATTGCATAGGTGGCTTCCAGAGCATCAGCCACGGAGTTGGATTGAACGGTATTGCCGATGCCAAAGCCCGCCACCAGGCCGAAGATTGCGAACAGGGTGCCGAGCCAGGCCCAGCCGCTGCCCATGCCGTTTTTGATGTAGTACATGGGCCCGCCTACATAGTGCCCTTTATTGTCACGTTCCCGAAACCTTACGGCCAATACCGCTTCACTGTATTTGGTGGCCATACCCACCAGGGCAATGCACCACATCCAGAACAAGGCACCCGGGCCACCCATGGCGATGGCGGTGGCCACCCCGGCGATATTGCCGGTACCCACGGTGGCGGACATGGCGGTCATCAGCGCATTGAATGGCGGGATGTCGCCGGATTCAGTTGAATGCCGGCCTTTGAGCAGCAGGCTGAAGGCGTAGGGAATTTTGCGCAGGGTCACCAGACGCAAGCCCACTGTCAGGATGATGCCGGTAAGCGAAAGGGCCACCAGCATAGGGGCACCCCAAAGAATGTTGCCGCTGAGCCACGAAAGAAATTCGGTTAGGGTTTGCATCGGGTACACCTGAATCGGGTTAGTTTCGGAGATCGATTTTACGCGAAACCGGGTATTTTTACGAATATCAACGGCTTACTGAGTGGTCATTTTTGCCGTCAAAAAAACGGCGACAAATGGACAAAAAACAGACAAAAATCTTTGTGATCTGAGTCCCAAATAGGTCAACACCGACAGGTGGGTTCAGAATTCGTACCTATACTGCTAGGTGAAGGTGCTGGAACCGTTCACAACCTGACAAAGTTTGTCAGTCAGCACAAGCAGGCAGGAATGACGCTCGCAACACGTGGATGTTGAGTGAATTTGTGTAATAGATGTATGCGCATAGACGAGGCTAACAGCCATGAATCAGAAGCCAGAACTTCGGTGTATCAACGGAAACGGGATGTCGGCTTCCCCCACTGGTGCTTCCACCATGCTGAACGATAAAGCTCAGCAACAGAATACCGGTTTGCCCAGCGTGCTGATGAAAGCGCGCCGTTCTGCTTTGGAGGAATTACACCAACTACTGGCTGATGTGTTCGATAAGGCTGACGATACTTTCTTTGAGTACGCAGAGAAATCCGGCAGTGAGCAGGATAAGGACGCCTACATCGAAACCATGCGTCAACTGCGTCTCAACCGCAAAGAAATCGAGCGTAGCTTCTATCAGAAGTTGAACGTACTGTTCAAGAAACTGCCGCATTCCAATGATGAAGGCGGTGTCGCATTGGAAGCGGTATCGTCCCTGGAAGGATTGTCATTGGTGGCGGATGACGACCTGGAAATGAATGTCGCCCTGGATGGCATGGTGTCCAAGGCCAAGAGCAAGTTCGCAGAGCGCATCTATCAGCTCAACACCCGAATGGAAGCGGTGTTGGTGCATGCCCATATCAAGGTGAACGAACGAAATAACCCGTTTCATCCCCAGCAGGTGTGTGAGGCCTTCAGTAGCGCCTCACAGATCGTGCAGTGTGATATTAAGAAGCGGCTGGTGCTCTATAAGCTGTTCGATAAGTTTGTAATATCCGAATATGACGTGGTGCTGGATACCGCCAATGCCGTGTTGGCCGACGCAGGGGTGCTGCCTGATCTGAAAGGCACGCCCAAATTGGCGTCCATTCGTCGCCGCTCCAAAGAGGCCACAACAGAAGATCAGAAAGCAGAGCCGCGGGAAAGTGCAGCCAAGCAGGCGGCCAATGAATTTTTTACCCAATTGCAAACTCTGCTGGCTTCCGTCAGGAATGTGCCTACAGTAACGGATATGGTCACCGGGCCGATCGGTTCGGCGGCAGAAAATGCTCGCGAGATGTCAAACGCCGAACTGTTTGATATGTTGTCCCGCCTGCAACAGGTTCAGCCTCAGGGTGAGGATGTCATTAGCGGCAACGTCAGTCTGCCGAAAGTCAATGTACGTGGTGTTGTATCCAATTTGCTGCGCCAGCGCGAAACCAAGCAGGGCCCTGAACGGGTAGGGCAGACCGACAGCGATGTGATTAATCTGGTTTCCATGCTGTTTGATTTCATTCTGGATGATGACAACTTGCCTGTACCGGTAAAGGCCTTGTTGGGCCGACTGCAGATTCCCTATCTAAAGCTTGCCATCCAGGATTACAGTTTCTTCAGCCGTGGTGGCCATCCTGCCCGCAAGTTGCTTAACGAATTGGCACGGGCGGGGATTGGCCTGAATGAGGATGCCGATCACCTGAAGAAGGACATGGTGTTCAAAAAGATTCAATCCACGGCGCAACGTATCCTGACGGAATATGAGAAAGAAGCCGTGCTGTTCGATGAGCTGCTGCACGATTTCAGCCAGTTCATGCAGACCGAAGTGCGGCGCTCACAGATGATAGAGCAGCGCACCAAAGCGGCGGAAGAAGGAAAAGCGAAAGCCCAGTTGGCCGAGAAAACCGCTCTGGAAACTGTACGCCAGCGGCTGGACGGCAAGACGGTTCCCGAAGTGGTGGTGCGCTTGCTGACCGATGGCTGGATGGGCGTATTGAAACTGGTGTTCCTGAAATACGGTCCGGAAAGCAATAACTGGCTGGGCGCAGTGAAAACCATTGATCATCTGTTGTTGAGCGTTGCTCCGACAGAGGACGATGCAGCGCGCAAAAAACTGTTCAATATCGTTCCCATTCTGTTGAAGAATTTGCGTCAGGGGCTGAATAGTGTCTCCTTTAACCCCTTTGAGATGGGGGAGATGCTGACTGAGTTGGAGCAGCTGCAGATGCAGGTGCTGCGCGGCGAAACTCCGGAGCATCTGGACAATCGCAAGGATCCGGCCAAGGATCTGGTTGCGGCTGTGACCGAAGATATGGAGCGCATGGGTGCTTCACCGGTGATTCCGGATCGAAACAAGGTTTCGCGATTGGATATCACACGCACTCCCAGCGCGATTCCGGATTCAGAACTGGCGGCATTGCCGGATGACGATCCCTATTTGCAGCAGGCCAAGAAGGTCAACGTGGGGGCCTGGATGGAGTTTCGTGGCGACAACGGCGCGAAAACCCGATCCAAGCTGGCCGCCCACATCAAGTCAGCCGACAAGATGATTTTTGTGAACCGCACCGGTGTGAAAATTGATGAGAAAACCACATTGGGTCTGGCTCATGCCCTGAAGAAGGGTGAAGTCCTTATTCTGGAAGATTCCCAGCTGTTCGATCGCGCGCTGCAGAATGTGATCGGTAATCTACGCAAAGTGAAAGAAGCGAACCTGTAGCCCCGCCCCCCCCCCTTTTTCTACACCCTTCCTGGCTGCCCTTGTGGCAGCTTTTTTTTGCCTGTAACGTTAGCGCCTCTTGTTGGAGGTTTATCACCGTGAAAATTGAACAGCACTGGCTGTCTGAGGCCAAGCATGTGCCATCTCCCAACTTCAATGAGCGGCCGGCCGGCATCGTGCCGGAACTGATTGTGGTGCACTGTATCAGCTTGCCGCCGGGGCAGTTTGGTGGCGCCTATGTGGAACAGTTCTTTCAGAATTGCCTGTGTGCCGAAGAGCATCCCTACTTTGGAGAAATCCATAACATGGAAGTGTCCTCCCATGTGTTCATACGTCGCGATGGCGAGGTGATTCAGTTTGTACCGTTTGACAAGCGGGCCTGGCACGCCGGGCAATCCTGCTATGGAGAGCGGGAAAACTGTAACGATTTCTCGATCGGAATTGAGTTGGAGGGAACCGACGACAGCCGCTACGAGGCGGTGCAATACGAGCGATTAAAACAGGTGATTGAAACGCTGGTTTCGTATTATCCAAGCCTGAAGCTCGATGCCCTGGTGGGGCACAGCGATATAGCACCGGGCCGAAAGTCGGATCCCGGCCCGTTTTTCGATTGGGAAAAGTTGCGCAAAGCGCTTGGATTGTCATGATTTGTAAACAGTTTTATCAGGAAAGATGATAATTATCTGTTACGCTATTAATTAACAATAAAAAGGAGTGCTGAATGACATTACTGGCGTTGTTGGTTGCGTTATGGGGCGTCAAGGAATCCTACGTGCCCAGCTATTTTGCCGAATGCCAGTGGGGCCGTGCCTACATGAAGCAGGCCGAACAGCTCTCCTTTCTGAACAATGCCCATCCCGCCCTGGGTTACGGGTTCTACATTCTTCCTCCCGTGTTGCTGGCCTGGTATTTTGCAGAGATGCATGACCGCTGGTTTTTCTCATTGCTGGAGGCGGTGGCTGCGGTCATTGTGTTTGTGGCCATACTGGATTATCGCAAGGTAGAGGCTGCGTTGACGCCCTTTTTGAAGCGCTGGCGCAGTCAGGAATGGCAATCCGCTTACGAGCACGGCTCCCAGAGCTTTGATTACGGGCGCATGGTGAGTCCCAGCCAGCTATTGAACCAAACCATCACCCAATACTGGGTGCGGGTAAACCAGACCCTGTTTGCCCCCCTGTTCTGGTTTGCCATTTTTGGTTTGGCCGGATTGGTGTTGTATGTGCTGACCTCTTTGTTGGAGCGCAGCGGTGGCGATGATCGGCCGGGCTGGAAAAAACTCGGGACTGAATTTTTGTATGCGCTGGACGGTGTTCCCGCCCGCGCCATTGCGCTCACCATTGCGGCATTGTGCTTCAACGGCAAGGTGGTTGCGGTGGCACTGCGTCGTTTTCGCGCCACTGACCGGGAAGCCGAGGTGGTATTGAAGTTGGCGGTGAAGATGGGGCTTGCGTTCCAGGAACTGCCGATGAGCGATGAGGAAATGGCTTCAGAGGGGGCCCGCCGCATCCATGCTGTTCAAGATTTGCGCAGTAATGTGTTTGTTTTTTGGTTGGTCGTTATTGCGGTACTAACCATCATTGCCTGACCCGGAACACCATTCGGTGCTCAGGCGCCAAAAATGTCATCCCAATCCTATACTGTTGAGAATGACGGAAAAGTAATGCAGGGCCACAAGCCCTCAGTGACCAGGAGTTTTGTCTATATGACTCGTGAACGTTTTTATGGTGACAGTGATCCTGTCGAAACCCAGGAGTGGCTGGACGCGCTGGCGTCGGTGCTCGAGAACGAGGGGCCCGAGCGGGCCAAGTATCTCCTCGACAAGATGGGTGAGAAAGCGCGCCAGTCGGGTTTACAGGTAAATGATCTCACCACGCCTTATATCAACACCATCGCCCCCGAATACCAGGCGCAGATGCCGGGCGATCATTTTATGGAACGTCGCATCCGTTCCCTGATCCGTTGGAATGCGTTGGCCATGGTGCAAAGGGCCAATCTTTCCGATGATGAGCTGGGGGGGCACATCTCCAGTTTTGCCTCCTCTGCCACCCTTTATGATATTGGCTTCAACCATTTTTTTCGTGCCTCCAATGAAACCTTTGGCGGAGATCTGATCTTCTACCAGGGGCATTCCGCGCCGGGAATTTATGCTCGTGCCTTTCTTGAAGGCCGCATCGAAGAGAAGCAAATCGAGAATTTTCGCCGTGAGGTGAGTAAGGAGGGGCTGCCCTCCTATCCGCACCCCTGGCTGATGCCCAATTTCTGGCAGTTTCCCACCGTATCCATGGGGCTGGGGCCGATTCAGGCCATCTATCAGGCTCATTTCATGAAGTACCTGCAGAATCGGGAGCTGATCAAAAAGGATGACCGCAAGGTATGGGCATTTTTAGGGGACGGCGAAACGGACGAGCCGGAATCGCTGGGCTGTATCTCTCTGGCCGGACGCGAAAAGCTGGATAACCTGATATTTGTGGTGAACTGCAATCTGCAGCGGTTGGACGGGCCGGTACGGGGTAACGGCAAAATTATTCAGGAACTGGAAGGAGTTTTCCGGGGTGCAGGCTGGAACGTTATCAAAGTGATCTGGGGCCGGCGCTGGGATCCGCTGTTGACCCGTGACAGCGAAGGTGTGTTGCGCAAACGCATGGAAGAATGCGTTGATGGTGAATACCAGGCTTTTAAAAATCACGGTGGTGCTTTTACCCGTGAGCACTTTTTCAATAAGTACCCTGAACTTGAGGCCATGGTGGAGCACATGACCGATGAAGAGATCTACCACCTGAACCGGGGTGGGCATGATCCGTTCAAGGTATACGCGGCTTACCATGATGCCATGCATCACAAAGGGCAGCCCACTGTGATTCTGGCGAAAACGGTGAAAGGCTATGGCATGGGTTCCGGCGAAGCCGCTAATAAAACCCACCAGATGAAAACCCTGGATATGGATAGCCTGAAAGCGTTCCGCAATCGTTTTGATATGCCATTCAATGATGAAGAACTGAAGAAAATTCCATTCTATCGTCCAGCCGATGACAGTAACGAAATGCGCTACCTGCATGAGCGGCGCAAAGCTCTGGGCGGCTATCTGCCAGCACGGCGCACGGAAAGTGAGAAACTCGAAATTCCGGAGTTAGGCGTTTTTGGCCCGCTGTTGGAGGGCTCCGGCAAGCGGGAAATGTCCACCACCATGGCGTTGGTGCGCATGATGAATTCCCTTATTAAACAGAAATCCATTGGTGACCGAATTGTGCCGATCGTGCCGGATGAAGCCCGCACCTTTGGAATGGAAGGGATGTTCCGTCAATTGGGCATATACTCCGCGGTGGGTCAGCTCTATAAACCGGCGGATGCCGAGCAGGTAATGTTCTACCGGGAGGATATAAAAGGGCGAATTCTGGAAGAGGGTATCAATGAGGCCGGTGCCATGTCAGCCTGGATTGCGGCGGCAACGTCGTATTCTGTGAACAATCACCCCATGATCCCCTTCTATATTTTCTATTCGATGTTTGGTTTCCAACGCATTGGTGATCTGGCCTGGGCCGCCGGTGATGCCCAGGCGCGTGGTTTTTTGATTGGGGCCACCGCCGGCCGCACCACATTGAATGGGGAAGGCCTGCAGCATCAGGATGGCCACAGCCACGTGCTGGCGGCAACCATTCCCAATTGTGTTGCCTACGATGTTGCCTACGCCTATGAGCTGGCGGTGGTGCTGCATGATGGCCTGCGCCGCATGTATCAGGAACAGGAAAACCTGTTCTATTACATCACCGTTGAGAATGAAAACTACGAGCATCCCGCCATGCCGGAGGGCATCGAGGAAGCGATTCTGAAAGGCATGTACCTGCTGAAAGAAGGGGATGATAACAACAAATTGCGAGTGCAGTTGCTGGGTAGCGGGTCGATTCTGCGTGAGGTGGAAGCCGCTGCCGAGATTCTGCAGGATGTGTATGGGGTGACTTCGGATGTGTGGAGTGTTACCAGTTTTACTGAGTTGCGCAGCGAGGGCCTGAGAAAGCAGCGCTGGAACCTGTTGCATCCGGAAGAAGAGCCGCAGGTGCCCTATGTGACCAAAGCATTGCGGGCGCGCAAGGCGCCGGTAGTGGCCGCGTCGGATTATATCAAGACCCACGCCGATCAGATTCGCCCCTTTGTGCGCAATCACTATACCGCGCTGGGAACCGATGGCTTCGGACGCAGTGATTCCCGTGAACAACTGCGGCACTTCTTTGAAGTGGATCGTTACTTTATCACCGTGGCGGCATTGAATTCATTGGCGGATAAGGGCCTGTTGGGCCGCAGTAAGGTGGCCGACGCCTTGCGCCGTTTCAATATTGATGCTGAAAAACCCTACCCACCCTATGTGTGATCGAGGAGAACGACCGTGGCAGTGAAAGACGTGTTAGTACCCGATCTGGGCGGAACAGATGGGGTGGACGTAATTGAGTTATCCGTGCAGCCCGGTGATCGGGTTGAAAAAGAGGACACCTTGCTGGTGTTGGAGTCCGATAAAGCCACCGTGGAAGTGCCTTCTCCCTACAGTGGTGTTGTGTCTTCCTTCGAGGTGTCACAGGGCCAAACCGTGAAAGAAGGTGATTTGCTGGCCAGGATGGAAATTGAGGACGGTGCTGTTTCCAGTAAAGACTCATCCAATAAAGACGCACCTCATAAAGGTGCGGACAAGCAACCGGATCAGTCGTCGGGGCATGAGCCGGCAGCAACCTCCGCCAGCAGTGTGGCCGAGGCATCCGGCAAAGCGGAGGCGGCCGCAGCTGGCAGCGGCCGGATGGAAACCGTCACCGTGCCGGACATTGGCGGTGCTGAAGACGTCGAGGTGATCGAGGTATCGGTGCAGGAAGGAGATCGGCTGGAACCGGAGCAGACCATGGTGGTGCTGGAATCCGACAAGGCCACCATGGAAGTACCCAGTCCCAAGGCCGGATCCGTACGCAAGGTACTGTTGAAAGTGGGTGATAAGGTGTCCCAGGGCACGGCGGTGCTGGAACTGATGGTGGTGGGCGAGAACGGCTCAACGTCATCCACAGCGCCGGCGGCGGAAACGGAGTCTGCCAGTACGGCACAACAGCCCAAAGCTGAACCGCAATCTGACATAGTCGAACGGCAACCGGCAGCTGCCGCAGTTAGCGCTGCCGCGTCAACCGGCCCCAGTAAACGGGTACATGCCGGACCGGCAGTGCGGCGTCTGGCTCGTGAACTGGGGGTGGATCTGGCGGCGGTAAAAGCCAGTGGTCCCCGCGCTCGCATCCTGAAGGAAGACGTGCATGATTATGTGAAAGGGCGCCTGCAGGGCAAAGCGGAATCCGTTGCCGGCGGCACCGGTTTACCTGCGTTGCCTGAGATCGACTTCAGCCGGTGGGGTGAGGTGGAAACCGTGGAGCTGGGTAAGATCAACAAACTCAGTGCGGCCAATCTGCATCGGTCCTGGGTGCATATTCCCCACGTGACGCAGTTTGATGAAGCCGATATCACCAGCCTGGAAGCATTTCGTAAATCTGAATCCCAGGCACTGAAAGAGCAGGGGGTCAAACTGACGTTACTGGCGTTTCTGGTAAAAGCCTGTGCCAAGGCATTGCAGGAGTTTCCCCGCTTCAACAGCTCCATGAATCCGGAAGGCACACACCTGGTGTTCAAACGCTACATCCATATTGGTATTGCCGTGGATACACCCAATGGCCTGGTGGTGCCGGTGATTCGTGATGCGGATAAGAAGTCGGTAAAGGATATTGCCGTGGATATGCAAACCCTGAGCGAGAAAGCCAGGGCCAAGAAACTGTCTCCGGGTGATATGCAGGGTGGCTGCTTCTCAATATCGTCCCTGGGGGGCATTGGCGGTACAGCGTTTACGCCTATCGTGAACTGGCCCGAGGTGTCCATACTGGGGGTATCCAGATCGCAGATGAAGCCGGTATTCAATGGTGAAGGCTTTGATCCAAGGTTGATGTTGCCGCTGTCATTATCCTATGATCATCGCGTCATCGATGGTGCGGATGCCGCCCGTTTTACCACCTATCTGTCTGCTTTGCTGGCGGACATTCGTCGCCTCTTACTGTAGGTGCGGCAGGCCTTTCGTTGGTCTCATCCATTGCTGCCTTTCAGGCGGCAATGGATTTCTTGCCGGATGGTGCGAATTTGGCGCAACAGCGCGTGAACTCATCCCGTTCCTTGAAACTGATGGGGCGGTCCATAAAACAGCGCTGCCATAGGTTGGTTAGGTCGTCGGCAGAGGTATCGTCATTCAGTTTGATGCCCTTGTGCCGGTAGATCATCCAGGCGATGGCCGTGGCGTAGAGCAGGTTTGTGACCAGCTCGCTGTGGGGGGATTTGGGGAATTCGTGCTGGGATGCCATGCCGCGAATCTGGCTGGCCAGCTCGCAGTCCATGGCCAGATAGTTATCCCACACATCCTGATGCATCTCTGCTGTTATGCCGTAAATGCCAATGCCGTCACTGCGTTGCAGGTGGTGCCCCATTTCCGACTGATGGCACGCTGTTGCCAGTAAAAGCTGCGCTGCTTTCGCAGAATCCACACCCAATTGTTTGAGGGTGGGTTGAATTACATACTCTAGGAATTCATGACAGTTAATGCCCATGATCGTACTCCCGTCAAAACACTGCCTACTACTGAGCAAAGCAAGGAACCTGCCATCTTTTGCCATTCCTGTTTTGTCATCTTCTAGTATTAAGATCGGCCTGATATGGAAATGTTTCAATGAAATTACGGTTGATTAATGTTGCGTTTAGTAATGTGGCGCTATATGGGATTTTGGCCATGTGACGCTAATTGTCATAAAGTGTCTTTAAAAATAATGGCTTTGCAGTTGAGTGCGCTGATCGGCTGTTTGGCGTGGCTTGTTACTAAGAACGATATGCGCCTATTCTCACCCCGCCGCAGTAAAATTTGGAATAACCAAACGGCCTGCAACGCGGTATTGAAACTCCCCCTTTAGAGGAAGTAATTCTGAGTCGGTTGCTGAATATAAATAATTATATTAACGCACGCCCACTGAAGTTGTATTTGGCAGGTTGTCCGTTGGGCAAACCTGTTAAAAATTCCAACACTGCAATGCCATTTCCAGCCGCTGGCGGCCAGTTTTTGTCGTTAATCCCACTCTGATCCGGTGCCAGTGTTCAAAGTGTCGCAGCAAGATGCCCTGACGGGCACAGTGCCGATGAAGTGACACGGCCATCTCCGATCTCAGATCAAGGGTGCAAAACAGGTTGGTGGCCTGAATCTGTGTCGGAGGGACATGACGGGCCAGTAAGCCCTGCAGCTCCGTTGATGCCTGCTGCAAGGTACGCCGGGTTTGTTGCTGCCAGTGGCTGTCCAATAGGGCGAGTTCCCCCACGTAGGCTGCCGGGTGGCTGACCGCCCAGGGGCCAAGTTTTTGTTTGAGTTGGGATTGCAGTGAGTCAGCACCAAACAAGAAGCCAAGCCGCAACCCGGCGAGGCCAAAGAACTTGCCCAGGGAACGCAGCACAATCAGATTTTCCGGCAACGTTTTGTCGCCATGAAAAACGGATTGTTCCGGCGTGCAATCCATAAAGGCCTCATCAATGATCATGTGGCCGTCCTGTGCCTGCAGTCTTTGGGCCATCTGCAGGAGGGTTGCACGGGATTCAAATTCGGCAGTTGGATTGTTGGGGTTGACCACCACCACCACATCACGGAATGCCGGCTCAATTGCATCCAGGGCAGCATAGGTCCTCACATCGTGTTGATGATACTGCCACCAGAAGCGATGCTCCTCATAGGCTTCCCGGGGAAGCCAGACCCGGTTTGACGGAATCACAGCAGGCAGTGTCTGGATGGCCCACTGGCTGCCGGGAATGGCCATCATGGGTGCGCCATAGAATCTGTGGGCAGCCTGTTCGAGCCCGTCATAGGTGTCCGGCAAACATTGCCACACTGATTGCGGTATAGGGGGCGGTTGCCAGGAAAAAGGGTTAATGCCGGTGGATAAATCCAGCCAGTCGTTCACTGGGATCTTGAATTGCCGGGCGGCTGCCTGCAGGTGGCCGCCATGGTGCGGTGGCTGCAGGTTGTTCATGGGTTCCACCCGTTCCACCCCGCAGGCAGCGTCATCAACAACAGCCACAAACCTGCCACAAAGAGAATCAAACCGCGATCCAGTAATTGACTGGCCTGAGTGATGTGTTGGGGCCCGGGGGTGTCGGTCCCGCCAAAAAACGGCTTTTGCACCATTTGACCATGGTAGCTGGCGGGCCCACCCAATTGCAGATTGAGCGCGCCTGCTCCGGCACACATCACCGGCCCGCCGTTGGGGCTGCTGAGCTGCTGCGCCTGCTGGCGCCAGCAGGACAGGGCCAGGTCGCGGCGCCCGGCCAGGGCATAACTGAGGGCACACAGGCGGGCGCTGGGATAGTTCAGCAGGTCATCCAGTCTGGCGGCCGCCCAGCCAAAATGCAGAAAGCGCCGGTTGCGATAGCCCCACATGGCGTCCAGGGTGTTGGCCAGTCGATACAGTACAGCGCCACCACTTCCCAGCAGGGCAAACCAGAACAGCGTGCCGTAAACACTGTCATTGCCGTTTTCCAACACGGACTCGATGGTGGCGCGGGCGCAGCCGGCCGGGTCCAGTTGCGCGCAGTCGCGGCTGACCATCATGCCGGTGTAATGGCGCGCCTGTTCCAGATTGCCGGCACTGAGCGCGTTGCGCACACGGTCGGCGTGCTCGCGCAGGCTCCTGCGGCCGATACACAGGTACAGCACACTGCAGTCAATGATCACGGCAGCCAACGATCCCGCCATGGATTGCGACAGCACTCCAACCAAAAGCGCGGCGGGTATTACCGCAATGCTCCAGGCCAGAGCCCCGTTCAGCTTTTGCCTTGCCGGCCGGTTGTGAGGCGAACTCTCCTGCCCGCTGGCCTGGTTCAGGCGGGCCTCCAGCCCATGGGCCATGCGCCCGAAGCCCACCAGGGGGTGAAAGCGTTTAGGCTCCCCCAGCCACTGGTCTAAACCCAGTGCAATCAGAATTTTAATCACTACAATAGGCACGTTCTTCAGCCCGCTGAAAAAGGAAGCGATTGTAACATGACGGCCAATACTTTGATGGTGCAGGGCACCACCTCGGATGCGGGTAAATCCACGTTGGTGGCGGCGTTGTGTCGGGTTTTCGCCCGCCAGGGGGTTCGGGTGGTGCCCTTCAAACCCCAGAATATGGCCTTAAACAGTGCGGTCACCGCCGATGGGGGGGAGATCGGCCGTGCCCAGGCCCTGCAGGCGGTGGCGGCCGGGCTGGAGCCGGTGGTGGACATGAATCCTGTGTTGCTGAAACCCACCACCGACATCGGAGCCCAGGTTATAATTCATGGCAAGGCCCGCTACCAGATGAATGCCGTGGAATATCACCAGTACAAAACCCTGGCGATGGAGGCGGTGTTGGCGAGCCACCAACGCCTGCAGCGGCAATACGAACTGATTCTGGTGGAGGGGGCTGGCAGCCCGGCAGAGATCAACCTGCGGGAGCGGGATATTGCCAATATGGGGTTTGCGGAGGCCGTGGATTGCCCGGTGATTCTGGTGGCGGATATTGACAAGGGTGGTGTGTTTGCCCATTTGGTGGGGACGCTGGCGTTGCTCAGCGAATCCGAACAGGCACGAGTGAAAGGGTTTGTCATCAACCGGTTTCGTGGCGATATCGCCTTGCTGCAATCCGGGCTGGATTGGTTGCAGCAGTACACCGGCAAGCCGGTGCTGGGGGTGTTGCCCTATCTGCATGGACTGCACATCGATGGTGAGGATGGCATTAACCCGCTGGAAACGGACACCAAAGCGGAGCACCCGTTGAAGGTGGTGGTGCCGGTGTTACCGCGCATCAGTAACCATACGGATTTCGACCCCCTGCGCCTGCATCCTCAGGTGGACTTTCAGTATGTAGGAGCGGGTGCAACCCTGCCCGCGGCCGATCTGATTATCCTGCCCGGTAGCAAAAACACCATCGCGGATCTGCGTTGGCTGAAACAGAACGGTTGGCCGGAAGTGATCCGCAAGCACTTGCGCTATGGCGGCAAACTGATGGGCATTTGTGGCGGTTTTCAGATGTTGGGACAGCGCCTGCTGGATGATTTGGGCATTGAAGGCGCGCGCTCTGAAGAGACCGGGCTGGGGTTACTGGACATGGAAACCCGCCTGTTGCCGGAGAAGCAGCTTAAGCGCCGGCAAGGTGTGTTGTTGCCCGGCGATGCGGTTTGCAGCGGTTACGAAATCCACGCCGGGGTCACCCGGGGTGCGGCGTTGCAACGGCCGTTGATCCGGTTTGATGACGGCGCACAGGATGGTGCCCGTTCTGGCGATGATCAGGTGATCGGAACCTACCTGCATGGTGTGTTTGATACGGAATCAGCCCTTGATAGCCTGTTGCAGTGGGCCGGGCTGACCCAGGTGCAGGGGTTTGATTACAACCTCGAACGTGAGCGGCAGATTGAACGTCTGGCGGATGCCGCCGAGCAGCACCTGGACATGGCGAGGGTGCGGTCACTGCTGGTTTAACCCAGCATAATCACCATGGCCAGCAACGCTACGGCTTCCAGAATTTCCACCGCGGCACCGGCGGTATCACCGGTGGTGCCACCGATTCGGGCCAGCATCAGCGAGCGCAGGCCCAGCAAAACCAGGCCTACCGGCAACAGGGCAAAGGCTGCCATTGGCCCCAGCCACACACACCAGAGCAGGCTGATGCAGGCCACACCCAGATAACTCCGTTTGCTGCTCAGCCCGGATGAGAACGGTGTCGCCAGCCCATCTTCGCGCACGTAGGGCGTGTGTAAAAACAAAACCGGCATCAGGCTGCGCGCCAAAGCCGGTGCCAGCAGTAACGAAAGCGTCGCCTGTTCCAGCAACTGCTGCAAACAGGCAAATTTCAGCAGCAACAACAACACAATGCTGGTGACGCCGGCGGCCCCGCTACGGGGATCTTTCATGATGGCCAGGGTGCGTTCCACGGTAGTGCCGCCAAGCCAGGCATCCGCGCTGTCCGCCAAGCCGTCCAGGTGCAGTGCACCGGTAAGCAGTACCCACAGGCACAACAGCACGGCAGCGGTGATGCCGTTGTTCAATTGGGGCGCGATCCACAACAGCAAAGCCTGGGAAAGCCACAACAGGGTACCGATGATCAACCCCACCACTGCGTACCAGTAGATGGATGCTTGCCTGTCCGCTGGGTTGTAATCCGTCGCAGGCACTGGAAGCCGGGTCAGAAACTGCAGGGCAATGAGCAGCGCGTTCATGCTTTGCCGCTGAATCGATTGATGAAGGTGAGCGCTGCGTTGTACTGCCCGCTGTCTTCTATATACAATTTCAGGCGCGTCATCCCCGCATAGGGTACGTCGATGCGAAAACTGTCCCGGGGTGAGATATGAATGAAATGCGACAGTGCCGAACGAATGACACCGCCGTGCACCACCATCAAAATATGTGTTCCGGGGGGTGTTTGCAGAATCCGATCCAGGCTGCTGCCGACCCGGGCTGAGAATTCCGTAAAGCGCTCACCTGCCGGCGGAGTATGGCCTTCAGGGTCATCCCACAGACGTTGCAACAGCTCCGGATACTGTTCCCAGGCCTGGGTGGGCGTCAGCCCTTCCAACTCACCAAAACAGAGTTCCCGCAAATCGGGCACCACGGTTAGTGGCAGATCCCGTGCCTGACAAAGCCGGGCGGCAAATGCCTGGCAACGCTGCATGGGGGAGCTGACCACGGCATCCCAACGGGTGCCGCTTGCCTGCGCCTGATCGGTGGCGTGTTGCATTTGTTGCCAGCCGGCGGGGGACAGTGGGTCATCAATTGAGCCACGATAGCGAATCCCGCCCTCCGGCTCGCCATGACGCATCAGGTCCAGGGTAATTTTACGTTGTTGTGTGGGGGAGCCAAACATCGTCTAGTCTTCCAGCTTTTCGGAAACGGCGGCCTCGGCAAACGTTGCCATCTGACCGTGCAGGGCACAGGCCATGCGTAACAGCGGGACCACGGTGGCAGCACCACTGCCTTCCCCCAGCCGCAGATTCAGATCCACGATGGGGTCAATGTTCAGGTGCGCGATGATGCGTTGATGGCCGGGCTCGGCGGAGCAATGACTGTAGAACAAATACGGTTTTATGGAGGGGTTGATTTGCTGGGCGGCAGCAGCAGCGGCAGTACAGATAAAGCCATCCACCATCACCGCCATGCCGGCCTGGGCGGCAGCGATGTAGGCACCGCTGAGGGCGCTGATCTCGAAGCCTCCCACAATGCGGGAAATACGACCGGCATCCGTCAAAGACGGGCGATGGAATGCCAGCGCCTGATTTATGACGCGGGCTTTGTGCTGCACACCATGGGAATTGAGGCCGGTGCCGGGGCCGGTAATGTCAGCGGCAGGAATACCGGTCAGGGCGGACAGCATTGCCGTGGCGGCAGTGGTGTTGCCAATACCCATCTCACCACCAATAAACAGCTGCGTATTTTGGCAAAGGGCCCGGTCAACGGCGGCGCGCCCCAATGCCAGCGCTTGCTGCCACTGTAGTTCCGTCATGGCTTCCTGGTGCAGAAAATTGGCGGTTTGACTGGCAACGGGTGCGTGTATGACGCCGGGTAGCTGCTGGGGATCGGCAAGAGTGCCGGTATTGATGACTTCCAGGGAGGCACCCAGGGTTTTCGCCAGCACGCTGATGGCAGCGCCGCCAGCCACGAAATTGCGTTGCATCTCCACGGTAACCGACTGGGGAAAGGCAGAAACCCCTTCTTCGACTATTCCGTGATCACCGGCGAAGACCGAAATGAAGACATGATCAACGGCCGGTTTGAGCCGGTTTTGAATGGCAGCCAGGCGGATGGCCAGCTGCTCCAGTCGGCCCAGGGCGCCGGGTGGCTTGGTCAATTGATTCTGGCGTTCGGTTGCTTGGCTGGCCATGGTATCGCTGGGTGGTGCAGCGGGTGTTGTCCACCAATGGTCTGTTGTCATGAAATATTGGCTGGCTTTAGTTGATGAGGTAAACCGGCTACCACCAGGGTAACGCGATCGGCGAGTTGGGCCAGATCCTGATGCAGCCAGCCGCTTTCATCGACGAAGCGGCGGGTCAGGTCACCCATGGGCACGATGCCCATGCCGGTTTCGTTGCTGACCAGGATAAGATCGCTTTGTAATCCGGGCAGGCATGTCAATAGCGCGGCCTTGTGTTCCGCAAAGTGATTGCCGTTGTCCAGGCACAGCAGATTCGAAACCCAAAGCGTAAGGCAGTCCACCAGAATCAGCCGGTTCGGCGCATCCAGGGTCTGCAGCGCCTGCGCCAGCGCCACCGGCTCTTCCACGGTGGTCCATTGGTGCGGGCGGCGTGACTGATGATGTTGAATGCGTTCGGCCATCTCCCCGTCCAGGTGTTGGGCGGTGGCGATGTAAACCACCTGTTGGCCGCTGGCGTGGGCACGTTGCTCTGCCAACCGGCTTTTGCCGGAACGGGCCCCGCCCAGTATCAGGTCAATCATGATTGGAAGCGTGTGCGGTTCCACATGACTTCGGTGCCGCCCTCGGCACGTGCCAGCACCCGGGCGGCGACAAAGAGAAAATCAGACAGCCGGTTCAGGTATTTCAGCCCCCAGTCATTGATCGGCTCTTGTTTGGAAAGGGTGAGCACCCGCCGTTCGGCACGCCGGCATACGGTGCGGGCCAGGTGGCAGGTGGTGGCGGCCCGGTTACCCCCTGGCAAAATAAATTCCTTTAGGTAAGGCAGTTCACTGTTCATGGCATCAATATGCTGTTCCAGGCGTGCCACAAAGGCATCAGTGAGTACACTGTGGCCGGGCACACACAATTCGGCACCCAGATCAAACAGGTCGTGCTGGATTTCAAACAGCCAGTGCCTGAGGGGATCAGTCACCTGGGCCTCAGAGAGGATCATGCCGATGACCGAATTGAGTTCGTCTGTGGTCCCATAGGCTTCCACTCTTAGGCTATCCTTATCTACTCGGGAGCCGTCACCAAGGCCGGTGCTGCCTTTGTCACCGGTGCGGGTATATATCTTGGAAAGGCGGTTGCCCATGGGTGTTACTCCTTTTAGCGATAGATTTTGGACGAATCGGCTGCTGAGTGAGCAATTTATGCGGAATTGCGGCTGGCTTTTGTATCAAAAGTCACAGAATTGGGCTGCAATTTACGACTAAGCTTTAGATGGGTCAAGTCGACGGCTTCGCGATTTGACCTGTAATTGCCACTCCGCAGTAATGAGATGGAGGCCTGTATGGACCGAATGAATGTTGATGCCGAGCTGCTCAGGGAACTGCTCAATGCCGCTTCCAGAACCGCACTGACTCATCGTGGCAGCGAGCATGAATGTTATGTATTAGGGCAGCTGGAAGCCACCGCCAACATGGCCTACGTGCTGTGTGCCGGATCGGGCAATGATGAATTGGAATTACTCTGCCAGCAGCTGGCGCTGGATGCGCTGAACCGGCATTCCGAATTGAGTTGCAACTCTGCCGGCACCACCAGAAAACCCCGGGAGAAAGCCGTAAGTACCACTGTGTAACACCGGTTGGTGTTAACGCTATCGGGCTTTTATCTGCTTCAGGATTCGTTCATTGCAGGGGCAGGCAATCCCCAGGCGCCGGGCCTGGTCCAGCAAATACCCTGTTATATGGTCAATCTCCGTTTGCTGTTGTTTGCGTACATCCTGCAACATGGATGAAATGTTACTGCTTGTTTTGGCAGACACTGCTTTGGCCAGCTCAAACAGGCCGGAGGGTTTCTCTCCCAGTGCCGACCCCATCACCTGTTCCACTTCCCTGCACACCTGCTGCATCAGTTCCAGGGCCTCTGTGTTGTTCAGCAGCGCGCCGTTGGGGCAATCATAAAGCACCGTCAGTGGATTAATGGCGCAGTTAATGGCGAGCTTTTGCCAGAGCCGGTGCAAAATTTCAGGATCTTCTTCTACCACCAGGCCGGTGGCGGACCAATCCCGGCACACCCGGGCAGCATCTGCCTGATACCGGGGATCCAGAGTGCCCACCCAGGTTTCCCCCCGGCCCGCGTGGATTACCCTGTCAGCGGCGGGGCGATGGGCCCCTTCGGTGGTGGTGGCCACCACAATACGGCGGGTAGGAAGATCCTGCAGGGCCTGCCAGGTACCCATACCGTTTTGCATCAGCACAATCAGGGTTTGCGCCGTCAGGCGCTGGCGCACCGCTTGCAGTGCGGCGGTGGTCTGGTGGGCCTTCACCGTAATCAGCAGGTGAGTGATGGGCTGGGCGGGATGATCAGGGGCAAACACCTGCTCCTGTTCCCCGTTATCGGTGTTCAGCCTGATGCGCCGGACGCCGTGTTCGGGCCGGCGTCCGATCAATCGCACCGCCAGCCCGGCCTGCTGCAGGTGGCAGGCGAACAGGCAACCGATGGCACCCGGCCCCAGAATGTGCCAGGTGTCCCTGGTGTCCTTGTTCAAGGCTGCTGTCATGGGTTGTGTCAAATTTTACTGGCGGTTACAACAGGTTCAGTCGTTCGGTTTCGCGGAACGCCAGCGTATCACCATCAAACGACCGGTTTCCCGGGCGGTGGGGATTTGCTGCTGGGTGATGGCCAGCATCCTGTCGGCGGCGGGAAACCCGGTTTCCTCATCGGCGGCGGACATGCACATGGCCGCGCGGATGTTGACGTAACCCTTGGACGTTTTCAGCGCCTTAACATTGAGCGCATCGTAAATCCGGCGATAGGTCACGGCATTGGCCTGCATGATATCAGTTTGGTGGGTGACGATGGCAAATTGTTCGTTGGATAGGCGGGCAACCACATCCAGCGGACGCACCAACTGGCGCAGGCGGCGGGCAGTTCCCACCACGATCTCGCGCATGATGTTTTTACCGTGGGTTTTCATCAATTCCTTATAGTTGTCCACGTTGATAATCATGACACAGGCTGCCCCCTGGCGGGACTGGGCATGCTTGATGGTGGCACTCAGCCGTTCAATGGCGAAATGGCCGTTGCCCATGCCGGTCAGCGGGTCTATCAGGGAATGTTTTTTGAAGCGTTGATTGGAATCCACCAACAATTGGTTCTCCTGCAGCAACCGGTTATGCAGGCAGGACAGCCGATCGGCCGCGTAGATTCTGGGCAGCAATTGCTGGTTCATCACCGATTTGTTGATGAAGTCATCCACACCCTGGTCAAAGGCCTGCCGCAAAGCCTGATCGCCTTCTTTCGCTGTCAGCAACATGATATAGGTGAAGTGGTTGGTGGCTTCGTCAAGCTGGCGCACTTTGCCGGCCAATTCCAGACCATCCATTTCCGGCATCAGCCAGTCGGCAATCAGCACGTTAACCGGACGGGATTCCAACATGGCAAGCCCTTGCTGGGCACTGCTGGCTGTGCGGATATCCTTAAACCCTGCGGCTTTCAGGGTGCGGCCGATGACCGCTCCGGAAAACTTGGCATCGTCCACGATCATGATGGGCAAATCAGCGTTTGGCATAAGACCTTCGGTAATCCCGGCTTGTTATTATTTGGCGCGGCGTCTATTGGTGTTTAATTGTGATTAAGTTTGGTCGAGAGTGGCTAATATGTCTAATTACGCCAACAACTTCAGTGAAATAGCCCACTGATTTATGTGATTTTTTTGGCCTGGCCAGCTTTTTTGGGTAGCATGCATTGGCCCTTCACCGCCGGAGTCTTTACCTTGGCCCACATCGTATGAGTAATAATCTGACCTTTCACCACTCCTGGCGTCAAAGTCTGGCCGTGTTTATGCAGCCCAAGGTCTGGGTGATGTTGTTGCTCGGGTTTTCCGCCGGCCTGCCGATTATGCTGATTTTTTCCTCTCTCTCCATCTGGTTACTGGAGGCCGGCATTCAGAAATCAGAGGTGACGTATTTCAGCTGGGCCGCCCTGGGTTACTCCTTTAAGTTTGTCTGGGCACCCTTGGTGGATCGGGTGCCCATCCCCTGGTTGACCCGGCTGTTGGGCCCCAGGCGGTCCTGGATGCTGCTGGCTCAATGCTGCATCGTCGCGGCCATCGTGATGATGGCGTTGACCGATCCGGCGCAGGGGGCTTCAGCGGTGCTGGTGATGGCCGTGGCGGCGGTGCTATTGGGCTTCAGCTCGGCCACTCAGGATATTGTGATCGATGCCTATCGCATCGAGGCGGCGGATGCGGACATGCAGGCCATGATGTCCGCCACCTATATTGCCGGTTATCGACTGGGGATGATTGTGACCGGGGCCGGGGCGTTGTACCTGGCAGCGTACTTCGGTACCACCCGCGAACATTATGTTTACGAGGCATGGCGCCTGACTCATTTGATTATTCCGGTGTTCATGCTGGTGGGTATGGTTACGGTGCTGTGCATCAGGGAGCCTCTGGCGGCTAAGCGGGGCTACGATCAATTCACCCATTTCGATTATGTCTCTCTGTGTCTGTTGTTTGTAGTGGCAGCGGCGGGGTTTGTCGGTGTGTTTTTTCTCTCCGGTGACGCCATTACCCAGTTGAAAGGCGCGTTGCCGGGCACTTATTCCCACAGTCTTTTGCTGGCGTTTTCGCTGGAGGCATCCCGGTTTTCGCTGGCGGTGGCAGCGGCTTACGCAATCGCCAGGGTGATGGTGAAAATCGGCTTTGCCAATCGGCAATTGGTGGATGTCAGCTATATCGCTCCGATTCGAAACTTTTTGGAAAGTCACGGTGCCAAAACCACAGTCATCCTGCTGTGCCTGGTGAGCCTGTTTCGCATCTCCGACGTGGTATTGGGGGTAATTTCCAATATTTTCTACACCGAAACGGGGTTCTCCAAAGAGGAGATTGCAACGGCGGTGAAACTCTTTGGCGTCTGGATGACCATTCTCGGTGGCCTGGTGGGCGGGGTGTTCACCATGCGCTTCGGGGTCATGGCCATGCTGGCATTCAGTGCAGTGCTGGTGGTGCTCACCAACTTATGTTTTATTCTGCTGGCCCACACAGGACACAACATTTACGTGCTGTATGGCGTGGTGTCGGCTGATAACCTGGCGGCGGGTATTGCCAGTGCGTCGTTTATTGCATTCCTGTCGGCGTTGGTCAACGTGCGTTTCACCGCCATGCAGTATGCGATTTTCAGTTCCCTGATGACGCTGATTCCCAAGCTGACGGCGGGTTATTCAGGCAGTATCGTTGAAGCCGTGGGATACATCCCGTTTTTCATCATCACCGGTTTGTTGGGCGTGCCTGTGCTGTTTTTTATTTATCTGGCGGCTAAACGTCTGGATATTGCCCATCCGGCAGGAAATACCGAGCCCAGCTGATTACCATAGAAACTGTTTCAGCGGCACGCGTTCTCCCAGAAATACAATTCCCTCTGCCTCCAGCTTCTGTTTCTGCCGTTGCCACTTGTCGCTGCCGGCAGGAAAGGAAATCCGGCCCTGGCTGTTGATCACCCGATGCCAGGGAATCTTACTGTTGGCGGGAAGTTGTTTCAGCAGCGTACCCACATAGCGGGCGTGCCGCGGCAGCCCTGCCAGCTCCGCCACCCGGCCGTAAGTACACACCCTTCCCACAGGAATGGCCCCGATCACCTGAATAACGCTGTGTTTCGCCTCGGCATTTGGCATAGCTAAACCCGAAAGAGCGTGGCGACTGCCTGCACAGGGTGCGCCACGCTCCTCAATTTAGTCCGTTGCCTTGGATGTGATTAACGCAGACCGCCATCCACCTCAATCACCCGACCGGTGAAGTAGTCGTTCTCGAATATGAAAGTGGCAGCCTTGGCGATATTGTCCGGCTCACCCAGGCGCTTCAGTGGCACCGCGCTGATCAGGCGATCCCGTGCCTCCGGTTTCATGGCGGCGATCATATCGGTGTTGATGGTGCCGGGGGCAATGGCACCGGTGCGGATATTGTAGCGCGACAGTTCCTTGGCCCAGGATTCGGTCATGGCCACTACGCCTGCCTTGGCGGCAGAGTAATTGGTTTGACCGAAGCTGCCCTGCCGGGCCAGGCTGGAGATATTCACAATGACGCCTTCCTCCACCCCCAGTTCCACCATCTTGGCGGCGGCTTCACGGCCACACAGGAACACTCCGGTGAGGTTAACGTCGATGACCATTTGCCACTGTTGCGTGGACATCTTGGTGATTTCACCATCTTTTGCTTTGATCAACAGGCCGTCACGGGTGATACCGGCGTTGTTGACCACGCCACTCAAGGTGCCGAAATCGGCCACCACATCGCTGAACAGTTGCTCAACTTCGTCGTCTTTGGCCACATTCACTGTATAGCCTTTTGCCGTGACACCCTTTGCCTCACACAGAGCCACCGTTTGCGCGATGTCGTCGGCGTTCAGGTCTACTACGGCTACATTGGCGCCTTTCTCGGCAAATGCCAGTGCCATACCCCGGCCCAAACCCCGGCCGGCCCCAGTGATGACCACTACTTTATCGTTTAAATTCATAACTACTTAACCCTCTTTAACACTCATGACCCTTTGAAAACGAGTCCGCTGAATGAGTCGGCTTGACTTGCGAGTCGCGATTATTCCTGTTTTGGCGGCGGATTTCCAGAGGGGAAGCGGCCACGTAAGTCGGTGGCCGGGACGTCATGGCGCTTTGCAACAGTTGGCAGCGGTTGGTTACTGGAGTAATGTTTGCCCTGAGACGCAGGCTAATCAGTCTAGGGCAGCCTTTTGCGGGGCTAATCTTCAATTGAGCAGGAAGGATCGACGCATGATTTCGAAAACAGGATTTACGGGATGGCTTTTACTGCTGCTCGGTATGTTTGGCAGCATCAGCAGCTTTGCCCAGACTCCGGTACGGGAGGATGTTTCCGTCCTGTCAGTGACCGAGGAAGTTGAGGCTATTGATTATGAGACCCGTGAAGTGGTGCTGCGTGATGCTTCCGGTCAGTTGAAACAGGTCACAGTGGATGACCGCGTCAAACGGCTGGATGAGATCAAGGTGGGTGATCGGGTTACCGTGGACATTTTTGTTTCCAATCTCTATGAAGTCAGGGCGCCAACGGAAGCGGAGCTTAAGGAACCCTTCGTTGAACTGGATCATAGGGTGCAGGCGAATACCGAGCAGCTGCCGGGGCAGGCAATGCTGAAGCAGTTCCGCTCGGTGTGCAGTATCGTTGCCCTCAATAGCGTTAACATGACCGGGACCCTGCAGTGCCCTGAGAACAAGTTTCTGGCGGTGGCCATCAAGGATCCCAAGAATCTGGAAAAGCTGCGGATTGGTCACACCGTGGTGCTGACGCATACTGAAGCCATGGCCATAGCGCTGGAGAAGGATGCAGACGGTGAGCCCTTATTGAAACCTGCGGATTATGAATAGTCTTTGCATAATCAATGCAGCCGTTTAGGCAGCTGTTTAGGAAGGGTTGCCGGTTAGAAAGGGGTGCCGGCGAACAGGCGTATCACCTTTCCGAACGGATTGCGTTGAATGCCCAGCCCGACCCGGTTGACCTCTGTAATCCACAAATCGATGGGCTTGGGCGCATAGAGTGAAACCCCGATTTCATAGTTCAAATCCTGCGCGTTACCTTGCTTCCACTTTTCTTTGTAATCGATGCCGTTGTGGCTCCAGGAAATCAAACCGTAAAGGGTGGGTACGGCAATACCGTCTTTTAAGGTCACGTACCCACTGGTTTTATAGTCAAAGCCGGTGAGTACTTTGGCGTAGTTGTCGCGATAGTCACTGCTGAAGGTGCGGTAACCTGCCAGAACCAGTTTGCTGACCCACACATGATTGTCGATTTCCCCCTTGATGTAGTAGCGGGTATGCAGGCCGGTTGAGTAAACCTGGGCTTCCTCCTTAGTGGAAAAATTTTTCGCATAGCCATAGTCAATATGGGGAATCAGCTCCCACTGTTCACTGACCCGATACACTTTTTCAACACCGGGTATCAGGGTCAAGGTGCCAATGGAATCCGGAATCTCCAACTCCTCAATACGGTCAGGGCCGTAGTCAAAAAATCCCGCCGATGTGGACAGCCGGATGCGGATATCGTCACGGTCGCGCCACTGAAAAGTCATTGGAATATTCAAAACGAACAGAGAGGCATCGGTGGCACCGTATAAGCCACTGCCCATGTAGGTCGCGAAGGCATAGTTGGCTGGTTCTTTTTCCAGTGGGTCTGCGGCGTACGATGCGGTTGTCATCCGGAGTGCTGCCAGCACACTGACACATACTGCCCACCTTGCTGCCGAGTTCACTGATTCCTCCCGGGACTGAAAAAAACAGTGGGCATGTTACCATCAGAGCATGGTTATCTCAGTTGATTTTTAACAAGGAGGGGCTGTACATGACAGTGGCAAAACGGGCCCGTTTGGTATTGCAGTCGGTGTTCAGTGGTGTGCTCTCAACCCATTCGAAAAAGTTTGCCGGCTATCCCTTTGGCTCGGTGGTGCCGTTTTGCCCGGATCAAACCGGGCAACCGTTGCTCCTGATCAGTCGGCTGGCCCAGCACACGCAGAATATTGCCGACAATCCCAGGGTGGCCCTGACCTTGCTGGAGCCGAATCCCCAGCAGGGGGATGTGCAGCAGGTGGAGCGCCTGACATTGTTGGCCGATGCCGAGAAAGTGTACCAGGTGGACGAGGCAGCGCAGCGCTATTATCGTTGTTTCCCCCAAGCCAGAGGCTATCATGATGAACTGGATTTCGAGTTCTACCGGCTTAACCTGATTCAGCTGCGATTTATTGAAGGTTTTGGCCAGGCCCGTTGGTTGTCTCCGGGGGACGTTGTGTTGGCGAATCCCTTCAGCACGGAACAATTGGCCCGCATCGTGGATCATATGAATGAGGACCACAGCGATGCCATCCAGCATTACTGTGATCTGGCGGCCATCCCCAATCCCGGGCGGGCTGCCGTCATGGCGGCCATGGACAGTGAAGGCATGGTCTTGTGGGTGAATAATCACCTGCACAGGGTTGAATTTGCCCGATCTGTCACCACATCTGAAGATGCCCGGGCGATTTTGGTGGAAATGGCCCGCACACCACTCAACCAAAGGCCTTGAGGGTCAAGGGAACATTGCATGGGTTTTGGCCGAATATTCCTTTTTATTTTTGTTTTTGCCCTGCTGGAGGCCATCGTGTTGGGGCAGGTTGCCCAAGCCATTGGCTGGAGCGTCACCATATTGTTGACTGTATTGACGGCCATGATGGGCTCACTGATGTTTCGTTGGCAGGGCCTGGAAACCTGGATTCGTCTGAACCACCGTATGCAGCGGGGTGAAATGCCCGGTGTGGAAATGGTGGAAGGGGTGATGCTGCTGTTGGGCGGAGCGCTGTTAATCACGCCGGGGTTCATAACCGACGGCGTGGGTTTCCTGCTGCTACTGCCACAGAGTCGCCGCCTGATGGCCGGTCACATCGTCAGGAAAGGGGTGATGCAGGCGTTTACCCGGGCCCCCGGGCAGGGCAACGTGTGGGTGTATCAGCGCAGCACCGGGCGCACCGGCACCGGGCCGGGCGCGACATTCAACCAGGATTCCGATACCCGGGAAGCCCCGGCGGTGTATGAAGACCGTCAAGGGCATTTCATAATCGAAGGGGAAGTCGAGAAAAAGGACGACACGCCCTAACCGGTCGTGGCCACCCGCGCCGCTGTTTCTCTGTGAACCTGAAAAAAACTTCTGCCCAGGCCTTGAAATAACCTTTCGCAGCCCCAGTTATGGGGCATCGCCGCTCAATAGCCCAGAAATCTTAAATGGGCTCTTGACGGAAGTTTTCGCGACACTATTATTAGCACTCTAAGGTTAGGAGTGCTAATTACTGGTATCGCTCCAAACGCACTATCAACTTGGCTAAAAACAAGGCTAATTGGGAGATAAAAAACTCATGAAAATCCGTCCTTTGCATGATCGCGTCGTGATTCGTCGTGTTGAAGAGGAAACCAAAAGCGCCGGCGGCATCGTTCTGCCCGGATCTGCTACCGAAAAACCTTCACAAGGCGAAGTGCTGGCAGTAGGCCCTGGCCGCGTAACGGAAAACGGCGAAACCCGCCCTCTGGATGTAAAAGCCGGTGACAAAGTTATCTTCGGTCAGTATGCAGGCAGCACCGTAAAGATTGATGGCGAAGAGCTGTTGATCATGGGCGAAAGCGAAATCTTCGGTGTTCTGGAAGGCTAAGCCTCACCGTAGTACACAAGACTCAGATTGAAGAAACTCAGGAATTAAAAGGAAACAATCATGGCAGCTAAAGAAGTTAAATTCGGTGACAGCGCCCGCGCCAAAATGGTCAAAGGCGTTAACGTACTGGCAGACGCAGTCAAGGTAACTCTGGGCCCTAAAGGCCGCAACGTGGTTCTGGACAAGGCTTTTGGTGCCCCCACCATCACTAAAGACGGTGTATCTGTAGCCAAAGAAATCGAGCTGGAAGACAAGTTCGAAAACATGGGCGCCCAGATGGTTAAAGAAGTGGCTTCCCAGGCCAACGATGTGGCCGGTGATGGTACCACCACTGCAACCGTATTGGCGCAAGCCATCGTGGCAGAAGGCCTGCGTGCCGTTGCAGCGGGCATGAACCCAATGGACTTGAAACGGGGTATCGACAAGGCAACCATTGCGGTGGTTGAGCAACTGCACAAGCTGTCCACTCCCTGTGAAGATTCCAAAGCCATTGCCCAGGTAGGCACTATCTCCGCCAACAGCGACAGCTCAGTGGGTACCATCATTGCTAAAGCAATGGAGAAAGTCGGCAAAGAAGGCGTGATCACGGTTGAAGAAGGCAGCGGCCTGGATAACGAACTGGAAGTGGTTGAAGGTATGCAGTTTGATCGCGGCTACCTGTCTCCTTACTTCATCAACGATCAGGAAAAAATGAGCGTTGAGCTGGAAAGCCCATTCATCCTGTTGGTGGACAAGAAAATCTCCAACATCCGTGATTTGCTGCCGATCCTGGAATCAGTGGCAAAAGCCAGCCGTCCGCTGTTGATCATTGCTGAAGACGTAGAAGGTGAAGCCCTGGCCACTTTGGTGGTAAACAACATGCGTGGCATCGTTAAGATTGCTGCAGTTAAGGCGCCCGGCTTCGGTGATCGTCGCAAGGCCATGTTGCAGGATATCGCGATCCTCACCGGCGGCACTGTGATCTCCGAAGAAGTGGGTCTGTCTCTGGAAGGTGCCACTTTGGACGATCTGGGTACCGCCAAGAAAGTATCCATCACCAAAGAAAACACCACTGTGGTGGATGGCGCCGGTGAAGAGACTGAAATCCAGGCGCGCGTGAAGCAGATTCGTCAGCAGATTGAAGAAGCCACCTCCGACTACGACAAAGAAAAACTGCAAGAGCGCGTGGCCAAGCTGGCCGGTGGTGTTGCGGTAATCAAAGTTGGCGCGGCGACCGAAGTCGAGATGAAAGAGAAAAAAGCCCGCGTTGAAGACGCTTTGCACGCAACCCGTGCTGCGGTTGAAGAAGGTGTAGTACCGGGTGGTGGTGTTGCTCTGGTACGAGCGTTGGCCAATATCGGTGAGCTGGAAGGCATCAACGATGATCAGACTGCCGGTATCTACCTGGCCCTGCGCGCCATGGAAGCACCGATCCGTCAGATTGCTTCCAACGCCGGTGCTGAAGCGTCAGTGGTTGTAGACAAAGTAAAAAGCGGTTCTGGTAACTACGGTTACGATGCGGCCACCGGTGAGTACGGTGACATGATCGAACTGGGTATTCTGGACCCTGCCAAGGTAACCCGCTCTGCGCTGCAGGCAGCTGCCTCTGTTGCCGGCTTGATGATCACGACCGAAGCAATGGTTGCTGATCTGCCGGAAGAGAAAGGCGCCGGTGGTGGCATGCCCGATATGGGCGGCATGGGCGGTATGGGTGGCATGGGCGGCATGATGTAATCATCCCCCCTGGCACTTGCAAAGACTAAAAAGCCCCGCTCTGGCGGGGCTTTTTTTTGCCGGGTGATCTATTGGCGGTTATCAATGGCAAACCAAAGCACCAATGCAGCGCGATTGTTGGCGGATTTCCACATGGCCGGACCCAGAAATAAACCATCAGCTACTTGCCGCAATTCATCACGAATTTTGCGGATAAACCAGGGATTTTCCGGTAAATCGTAATCCAGATAAATACAGTCCCGGCCATCGATTACCGACGGTTCAATCCGGGTCTGGAAAGGAAACCACTCCTGTTGCAGCAGAGTAAGATTGATGCGATTGATGCCGGTGCCGTTCTGGTCGCTGGTGGCATTGAAACTTTTACCGTCCCAGGGGAATACGCTGGCTGCTGAGATTAGGCTGATAGGCGTGAACAGTGGCGTACGATCCAGGCCACGTACGGCCAGCATGCGGCCTTTCGGAGTACCGTTAAGCGACTTCAGGCTGGCGGGTAGCGAGGCGTCACGGTACAGAGCGTCCAGCGCATCTACGGGCAGACCGGCCAGGTGATCAAGGGACATTGGGGCATCGGGAATTTGGTGAGCAGTTGTGGTTGTCATAGTAAATCCTTGTAACGTGATGGAAGGGCGTTATTTCAGTAACATCTGCCAGCAAAGTTCTTCTGCCTGCTGGAGAATATCACGGTTGGTGCGGGCATAGCCCAGTTTGCTGGCCTTCATCAGGCCAACAAAAGCACCCCAGATCATCGCCATCATGGTGTCCGACGGCAGGGTCTTGAATAAGCCGCGGCGGGTGCCGTCAATGCAGAACTGGCTGATGGGAGAGAGTACTTCCCATTCCAGTTTTCGGCTCTCAGCATTCAGATAAGGGGTGTGATCCTGTAGCTCGAGAAAGTAAAACTCCTCAGGGTGATCAGTGGTAAATCGAACCAGGTTATTCCAGAAACGATGAAAAACCTGCCGTGGATCATCCTCAAAGTGATCTTCCTGCAGGTAATCCTTCAGTTTTGACTTGGCACTTTTGAACACCGCATTGACCAATGTTTCCTTGCTGTCGAAATAGCGATAGATGGTGCCAGCACCCACCTGGGCCTGTTGCGCCACCTGTGGTATTGCCGTTGCCTCATAGCCTTGGATGGAAAACAGGCGTAGGGCTGAAGTCAGTATGCGTTGCTCCTTGTCGGCGGCATTGAGGGCTTTTTTGGACATGTAACAGATGTCCTCCTTTGGTTATGGCTAGCATAAAACGGAATGAACGTTCATTCCGTTTTATGCTAGGCTGATGAGATGCTCCGGTCAACCAATATATGACATGGATAACCTATGTCGCCTCTACCTGTGGCAAAGCGCAGTCTAGAATATAACCTTACAGAATAAGTATTTGAGCGGGTGAGATCATGGGCAGCAGATGGAAGCCGGGGGCCATTACAGGTGCTAAGACGATGAAAGGGAGCGTGCTGTTGGCACTATTCGGATTGCCCTTTCTGGGGTTCGGTCTTGGGTTTGGCTACTTCAAAGTCTGGCCGGAGATTGCCACCTGGATGGAGGTGAGCCACTGGCAATCCACAGCGGGCCAGTTGGTTTCCTATCGTTTGGACAGCTCCCGTTCCAGTGAGGGGGGCACCACCTATGAAATCAAGGCTCGCTTTCGTTATGAAGTGAATGGCCGTGACTACGAAGCCGCCAGGGTCGGTATTCACAGTGGTAAGGATAACATTGGCGATTACCACCAGCAGTGGGAGCAACGGTTGCGGCGTATCCAGAGTTCCGGGAAGCCCCTTACGGTCTGGTATGATCCTGAGCGGCCCGATCAAGCACTACTGGACCCCGACCTGCGCTGGGGACTGATGGCAATGCAGGCAGCATTCGCGGTAGTGTTCACCTTGATAGGGGGTGGTTTGCTCGCCGCCGGGTTGTTCAGTAAAGCGCGGCAGCCGGACGTGAGCGGGGATGGTGCAATGGCGGAGTCAGGCGGCGCCGTTCTGGATTTCAGTAAGCGGGAACCCATTGCACCTGGGGCCGCTACCGGTGTCTGGGCCATGTGGCTGTTTGCCGTGATCTGGAATCTGATTTCGTTCCCGGCCTGCATAGCGGTCTGGGATGAACTCCAGTCCGTGCACGGCACAGAAGATTATCTGGTGCTGATCGTACTATTGTTTCCGGCGGTGGGGTTGTTCCTGCTGTGGCTGGCCATCAAAGGCACCATTTTAAATCGGCGTTATGGCCGATCCCGCCTGCAGTTGGATCCGAATCCGGGGCAGGCGGGCGGTCAGGTGGGTGGCGAAATTCTGTTAAGCAAAGCCCTGCCCCTGAATACCCAATGTGAAGTGCGCCTGGAGTGCCTGCATTCCAGGGAAACCCGCAACAGCAAGGGTCAAAAGCGTATCTCAACCAGTGTTGAGTGGCAGGATGCGCTGACAGTCCGGGGGGCTCAGGAGGCAGGCAAAACCCGTATCCGCTTTGTGTTCGACGTGCCAGCGGAGCTGCCCTCATCCCAGGCCCAATCCAGCAACTGGCACCACTGGAAGGTGCATGTGGCCGCGGACATTCCGGGGTTGGATCTGGCGCTGGATTTCGAGATTCCGGTGCAGCAGGGTGCGGGAAAAAGCCGCATCCGCATCGCCGGTCGTGAGCGGAAGCAACAAATGCAGCGCTCGCAACAGTTGGCGCAGGTTCTCAATATTGAGCAAAAAGGAGAAACGCTGTTCCTGCATTCGGATTATGGCCGAGAGCTGGCCGGCTCGATCATGGGGGCAGTGTTTGGGGCGATTTTTCTGGCTGTGGGTATTGGTATCGGGTTTGCCGAGATGGGGCCGGGCCTGATCGAAATACCGGTAAAACTGATGTTCTGCACGGTCTTCGGTGGCCTGGGCCTGTTGATATTGCTGGCTTGCGTTCTGACGCCCATGACGCGGCTGGACACCGCCATCGATCGCCACAATCTGCATGTACGGCGTCTCTTTCTGGGGCGCGAGATCTTTCGTAAAACCATTGCCCTGCAGGATGTGACGCAGTTGCAAGCGCACAAAAACAGCAGTTACGGCAACGGGAACCGCATCCGCAACTGGTTCCAGCTGAGGGTGTGGCATAACGGCAAAAAACAGGTTATTGCGGAATCGGTTCCGGGCCGGGTATTGGCGGATGAGGCGATCGTCTTTCTGCGCTCCAATACCGGGTTACCCTGAGTTGCAAAGTTGGTTATAGTTAGGCGCCCCAATAACCCGTCAGGTTGAGATTCAACCCAATCGGGATCATTATACAGGGGATTTAGCCGGATCTTTTTTGATTGATTTTTAACGCGGCCGAAGCCATTACGATGGCCGCGATGGCCGCATTGGAGAGCAGCATGAGCGCCAACGATACCCTCATCATATTCGATACCACCTTGCGTGATGGCGAGCAAAGCCCCGGGGCCTCCATGACCCAGGAAGAAAAGCTGCGCATCGCTAAGGCACTGGAGCGGATGCAGGTGGATGTGATTGAGGCCGGTTTCGCCATCGCCAGCCAGGGGGATTTTGAGTCCGTCAAGGCGGTTGCCGATACCATTAAAGAAAGCCGGGTGTGTTCGTTGGCCAGAGCGGTGGATGCGGATATCGACCGAGCCGGAGAAGCGCTTAAAAACGCCAATGCCGGCCGTATCCACACATTTATTGCCACCTCACCCATCCACATGGAGTACAAACTGCGGATGACACCGGAGCAGGTGCTGGAACAGGCCGTGAAAGCGGTCAAGCGCGCCCGCAGCCGCTGTGATGATGTGGAGTTCTCCTGTGAGGATGCCGGCCGATCGGAACTGGATTTTCTGTGCCGCGTGATTGAGGCTGCCATTGATGCCGGTGCCCGCACCATCAATATCCCGGACACAGTGGGTTATGCCATGCCCCATCAGTATGGTGAAACCATCCGCCAGTTGATGGAACGCATTCCCAATGCCGATAAAGCCGTGTTCTCGGTGCATTGCCACAACGACCTGGGCCTGGCCGTGGCCAACTCGCTGGCTGCGGTCACCAACGGTGCCCGTCAGGTGGAGTGCACCATCAATGGCCTGGGTGAGCGGGCCGGGAACGCGGCCCTGGAAGAGATCGTGATGGCGGTAAAAACCCGTGCCGATTTCTTTCATATCGATACCAACATTAATACCCGGGAAATTGTTCCTGCCTCGCGTCTGGTGTCATCGATCACCGGGTTCCCGGTGCAGCCCAACAAAGCCATTGTGGGTGCCAATGCGTTTGCCCACGAATCCGGCATTCACCAGGACGGGGTGATTAAATTCCGCGAAACCTACGAGATTATGAAAGCCGAAGACGTTGGCTGGAATGCCAATCGCATGGTGTTGGGCAAGCACTCCGGCCGCAACGCTTTCCGTTCCAGGCTGGAGGAATTGGGTATTGATCTTAAATCTGAACAGGCGCTCAACGATGCCTTTCAGCGCTTTAAGGATCTGGCGGACAAGAAGCACGAAATTTTCGATGAGGATATCCAGGCCCTGGTCAGCGATACCCAGAAGGCGGCTGAAAATGAACAGTTTGCCTTGGTGTCGTTGGCGGTGTGCTCACAGACGGGTGAAATACCCAACGCCAGCATTGTGCTGACCATCGGCGGTGAGGAGCAGCGCTCTTCAAGTGAAGGGGCAGGGCCGGTTGATGCCACCTTCAAAGCCATCGAACGCATTGTTAACAGTGGCACCAGCCTGGAGTTGTATAACGTCAGTGCCATCACCAGTGGCACGGATTCACAGGGGGAGGTGACAGTGCGGTTAGAGAAAGGGGGGCGCATTGTGAATGGACACGGCTCGGATATCGACATCGTTGCCGCTTCTGCCAAAGCCTATTTGAATGCCCTGAATCTGCTCAGTGCCGACAGTCAAAAGGCACATCCACAAACCGCTGGTGTTTAAATGATGCTGGAAGCGGATCGACTCGCTTACTTGAATGCACTGGGTATCACCCAGTATGTTGCCTTGAACCCCATTGCGGGGGCTCAACAACTGCCGGTGTTGGCACCGGAACAGATCTGGCCCGAACCTGACGCTACTCATGATGCTAAGGGTGATCATACGGCGGTGCAGGCGCCCCAACACGGGCTTCAATCTAGCCCAGCGGACCAGCGGGATCAGGTTCAGGGCCAAACCGCCCAGCAGCCGGCCGGGCCACAAACACCACCGCAAACCCCTGCAGGTGAGGTAACCGAAGCAGAGGAAACGGTTCCGCGTTTGGATCTCAGTAAACTGAATCTGGAAACTGAGGTGGCAACGCAACCGGTTACCAAACCGCAAGCCAGGGTGCAACAGTTTGCGCTGGCGGTGATCACCGTAACCGGCCAGTATCGTCTGTTTGTGGAGCTGGAGTTGGCGGATGCTCCGGGGTTGTCGGCGGTGGAGCACCGCATGGTGACGGATTTACTGATATTGCTGGGGCAGCCTCAGGGTCTGGATTCATTTGGCGCAAAACTGTATCGCTGGCCGATGGTGACGAACCCCCGTATTGCCGCCGATGCACAAGCCGCCCGGGACGGGCTGCTGGGTTTTATCGCCAGTGCGCCGACCGTGAGTCGTAATGTTTTTTTGGGGATGAAGGCAACCACCGTGCTGGCCGACACCTCCCCAGGGCAGATTTTTGCGTTGCCTGATGCCGGGGAGGCGGATTCACTGGCAACCTATTCTCTGGCTGAAATGCGACAGGATTGGCGGCACAAGGCCGCATTCTGGAGCACAGTTTTCCCGTTTCTAACGAACCCATAACAGAGTGCTCGGCATGACATTGGGTTTGCTGGGTTTCCGTCATTTGCCTCAGGTGTTGGAAATCGAGCAACGGGCCTATCCCTGGCCCTGGAGCGAAGGCATGTTCGTCGACAGCCTGCGTAATGGCCATCTGTGCTATCACTTGAGTGAGCAGGATAGGATCCTGGGCTACATTGTGGTCCTGGTGACGGCAGGGGAGTGCCATATTCTGAATATATGTGTTGATCCGAACCACCAGGGCAAGGGCTGCGGCAGCAGGCTGTTGGAGCATGCCCTGGCCGCGGCCTCCGATCTGGGGGCGGAGGATGCCTTTCTTGAAGTCCGCGTCAGTAATGATCCGGCGATTAAACTCTATGAACGTCATGGATTCCAGCAGGTGGGGGTGCGCCGGCATTACTATCCGGCCGGTGATCAACGGGAGGACGCCTTGGTATACCGGCGGCAACTACTGGATCTAAAGCGCTGAAGGCCAGTTTTATAACAGATTAATCTTATCAACCGAGAAGAGGCAAAACCCATGGACATGGAAAATCTGGACCTGCAACCACTGATGGACAAGGCCGTAGAGATGGTGATGCTGTATGCACCCAAGCTTATACTGGCCATTGTCACGTTGATTGTTGGATTGTGGCTTATCAATATGATGAGCAAAGGGATTGGATTTGTACTGGAAAAGCGCAGCCTGGATGTGTCCCTGCAGCGTTGGCTTACCACCATTCTGAGCATTGTCTTAAAAGCCTGTTTGTTGATTTCCGTGATTTCCATGATCGGCGTGCAGACCACGTCCTTTATCGCCATGTTGGGTGCGGCGGGTCTGGCCATTGGTCTGGCCCTGCAGGGTAGCCTGACCAACTTTGCCGGTGGTGTGCTGATTCTGTTTTTTAAGCCCTACAAGGTGGGTGATTACATCAAAACCAATGGTGAAGAGGGCTTTGTTGAATCCATCGATATCTTCTATACCTTCCTGCGCACCATGGACAGCCGGCACGTCATTCTGCCCAATGGCCCCTTGGCCAACGGCAATCTGGTGAACTACACCATGGACGAGGTACGCCGGGTCGAGCTGTCGGTGGGGATCAGTTACCACAACCGTTTCGAAGACGCGGAAACAGCGTTGTTCAAGATGATCGGTGAAGAATCCAGAGTCCTGAGCGATCCGCCGCCCTTTATCGGTGTCACCGGATATGGCGACAGCTCCATCGACCTTACCATCAGAGCCTGGGTGAAAAACGCTGATTACTGGCCGGTGTTCTTCGATCTCAATAAACGCATCAAGCCGGCGCTGGATAACGCCAATATCAGCATTCCCTTTCCCCAGCGCGATGTGCATCTGTTCCAGAAGGCCACCTGATTTTCATTGGTCCGGGTCGTGGCACAGCCACGGCCCCCGTTGGATTGTGGCGGGCCTTTTCAGCTTCCGGCATGGATGCTGGAGAAGAACAGTTGTCAGATCGACCGCTTGTTATTTAGAATGAAGTCTATGAATCTGATTCGCCGATTGATGGCTGTGTCACAATGAGTGCTTCCAAGAAAGGATTAATAGCCCGTTTATTGCTGGTTTTCCTGGTGTTGCAGCAGGCGGGTATTGTCGTGGCTGCCAGTGGGGTTGAGCCCCATCATGGGTTTAATCCGGCAGTGCACCCTACTGATTCAGAGCAGGGGGTGGTGGCCCATGACCATGGCATCGCGGGCGATGCTCATCATGATGCTCAGGCGGCAGCGGAACACTGTGCCGATCTGCAGTGCTGCGGTGTCCTGGGTTGTCATACCCTGGTACAGCATCAGATGGCATGGATGCTGGAGATTCCCCCTGTCATCACCCATTCTTATGATCACCGTGTTTATCATAGCCTGACTCCCTCCGTGTTGTATCGCCCGCCGATATTGTCATGACCCCAGGACAGGTCCGTCCAAAATCACTGGAAAGACCTGTATACCGCTGAATTTCTGAACAAATGGCGGTGGCGGTGTTTGCCTGCCGGCGTTCCGTGCCCATCGCATACTGAATGACGTTGTACTATTTCACCTTAACGTGAGGAAATCACCATGAATATATTCAATCGAACCAAGGCCGCCGTGCTTGTAGCGATCATCCTGCCGGGTGTTGCGGTGACCGCTTATGCCCATGATCCGTCCATGCACAAAAAATCGAAGGAAAAACCCAATTGCCAGGCAATGAGCAAAATGGACAAGGAAAAAATGCAATCCGGGGATCCGGTCATGATGGCCATGATGAAACAGTGCGAGGATCAGATGCACGGCGCTGACGATCATGCTGCCGCAGGTGATGCGGAGCACGGTGACGGTCACGGCGAAGCTCATGGCAATGGCAGCTCCATGCATTCCGATGGCAAAGCGGATGGTCATCATGAAATGCATTAAGCTGATTCTAACGTTATTTATGTTGTCGGTTGCAGGTGGAGCTTTCTACCTGTACTCCGGCATTTACCCCATTGGTGCCGATGTGCCTCACCATCGGGCCACCTATTGGTTGTTGGAAACCCTGCGGGAGCGCTCCGTTGCCCGGGCCGCCGAGCACATTGCCATACCCGATGACCTTGATTCCGCGGAGCGTTTGCTGGCCGGTGGCGCCGACTACAATGAAATGTGTTCCACCTGTCACTTGCAGCCTGGTCGGGACAACTCTGATATGAGTATCGGCCTGTACCCGGCACCACCCAACCTAACAGAAGCAGAGCACGGGTCCATGGATGAAACGTTCGCACTTCAGCGGCAGTTCTGGATCATCAAGCATGGCATCAAAGCGTCGGCAATGCCGGCCTGGGGCCCCACCCATGATGATGACCGTATCTGGTCAATGGTTGCGTTCCTGCAAAGGTTGCCGGACCTGACTGCCGATCAGTATCAGATCATTACCAGCCGTACCGAACGTTCCGGCGCTGGACACCATTAAGGCAAGTTGCTCAGAGTGACGCTCCACCAACAGGAGGCGATAAACATGAACCAGGCAGAAACCCCGGAAGCTGAATCAACCTGCGCGCATTCACACACAGAGGAGAAGCCGTCCCGTACCAGGGAGCTTCTCATCGACGGTGCGGGCTGTGCCAGTTGTGTGAGTAAAATTGAGCATGCCCTGCAGGGTGTGCCCGGTGTTGGGCAGGCGCACATGAACTTTGCCGAAAGAGTGGTCACGGTGAGTGGTGAAGCCACTGACGCTGCCTTGGTGGCGGCGGTGGAGCAAGCCGGTTATCACGCCAGGGTAATGCCCGGTGCGTCTTCGCAGGATGCCTTGCAGGAGAAAGAGCAGGCGGAAAGGGATTACTACCGGCAGCGCATACGGGAAATGATCCTGGGGTTGGGCCTGGGCGTACCATTGATGTTGTACGGCATGGTTATCGGTGATATGAGCATTAACACCGCCGCCCAGCGTATGGCCTGGTTGGTGGTGGGGCTGTTGACGCTTGGCGTGATGGTCTTTGCCGGCCGGCATTTCTTCATCGGTGCCTGGCAATCCCTGCGCCATCACTCCGCCAATATGGATACCTTGATCGCCTTGGGTACCGGAACGGCCTGGGTATATTCCATGGTGGTGGTGGTGTTTCCAGAAGCGGTTCCGGAGATGGCGCGCCATGTCTATTTCGAAGCCACTGCCATGATCATCGGGCTGATTAACCTGGGGCTGGCGTTGGAACTCCGGGCCCGGGGCAAAACCTCAGAAGCCATCAAAAGGCTTATCGGCCTGCAGCCGAAAACCGCAAGGGTTATCCGTGATGGTGAGGAAACGGATCTGCCGTATGAAGAGGTGGTGCAGGACGATCGCATCAGGGTTCGGCCCGGTGAGAAAATTCCGGTGGATGGCGAGGTGGTTGAGGGCCATACCTCGGTGGACGAATCCATGTTGACCGGGGAGCCCATGCCCGTTGAAAAAACCAGTGGTGACAGCGTGGTGGCCGGTACGCTCAACAAAACCGGGTCCATCGTGTTCGTGGCCACCCGGGTGGGTAAAGACACCGCTCTGGCGCGCATTATCGGTATGGTAAAGCAGGCCCAGAACTCCAAGCCTCCAATCGGGCGTATGGCGGATGTGATATCCAGCTACTTTGTTCCGGTCATCATGATCATTGCGGTAATCAGCGCGTTGGCCTGGCTTAATTTTGGCCCGGATCCGGCGCTGGCGTTCGCTCTGGTTTCCGCCACCACCGTGTTGATCATTGCCTGCCCCTGTGCTTTGGGCCTGGCCACGCCCATGTCGGTCATGGTGGGTGTCGGCAAGGCGGCGGAGGCTGGCGTGCTGATTCGTAATGGCGAGTCCCTGCAGACTGCGTCCCAGATCACCGCCATGGTGTTGGATAAAACCGGCACCATCACTGAGGGGGCACCCAAGGTAACGGATATCAGAGTGGTAGCGGGTGAGAGCGAGGCATCAGTACTGGGGTTGGCTGCCAGCCTGGAATCCGGCTCGGAGCATCCGTTGGCTGCCGCCATTGTGGAATCGGCTCGGGAACGGAATCTGCAGGTGGGCAGCGTATCCCGGTTTAACGCCGTCGTGGGGCAGGGGGTGGAAGGCGAACTTGATGGGCGCCACCTGCTGTTCGGTAACGAGAAACTCATGGCTGAACGCCAAGTTGATTTGGGTGAATTCAGGGAGCAGGCCCAACAACTGGCGGCGGAGGCAAAAACACCCATGTATCTGGCGGTTGACCAGCGCCTGGCGGCGGTCATTGCAGTGGCTGATCCCATCAAGGAGGATTCCGTTGCTGCCATCAAGCGTCTGCAACAGCGTGGGGTGAGAGTGATTATGTTGACGGGGGACAATCGGGCCACCGCCGAGGCCATCGCCCACAAAGTGGGAATCAAGGAATTTGTGGCGGAAGTGAAACCCGAGGATAAGGCGGACAAAATCACAGCCCTGCAGGCTGCCGGGGAAACCGTGGGGATGACCGGGGATGGTATCAATGATGCCCCGGCTCTGGCACAGGCAAACGTGGGTTTTGCCATAGGCACCGGAACCGATGTGGCCATTGAGAGCGCGGACATTACCCTGATGCGCGGGTCCCTGCATGGATTGGCGGATGCCATTGCCGTGAGCAGGGCTACCCTGCGCAACATCAAGCAAAACCTGTTTGGTGCCTTTATTTACAATGTGGTTGGCGTCACCTTTGCCACCGGCATGCTGTACCCGTTTTTTCACGTGCTGCTCAATCCAGTGGTGGCGGGGGCCGCGATGGCGTTCTCATCGGTGACCGTGGTCACCAACGCCAATCGTCTGCGATTGTTCAAAGCCCAGCAACATTAACCGCCTGCGGCGCAAAAGGAGAGCTTTATGATCATCGTTAATATTGCCGGGCTGGCCTTGATTGTGCTGATAGTCTGGTGGTTTTGGTTGTATAAACCCCAAAGTCAGGCGCTGGATCAGGAAGACAGCGTCATTGTGGTTGAAAACGGCGTGTATCAGCCTGCTCACATCCGGATTCCGCCAGGGCAGCCGGCGACCCTCCGCTTCCTCCGCAAAGACGCTTCGCCCTGTGCGGAGATGGTCCAGTTTCCCGCCTTGAATATCAGCGAACAATTGCCTTTGAACAAAACCAGAAGCCTGCAGTTACCTGCGCTGGAGCAGGGTGTCTATGAGTTTCACTGCCAGATGCAGATGTATCGCGGGCAGCTTCATGTAAGCGATTTATAGGCAAACCATCTTCCGCTATAATGTTGCGTCTTTTTTAGTCGCCCCGTTGGTTTGATGGGGCATGCAACTCATTACTTGGTACAGCTGCCTGTACCAAACGGGGCGCGGATACCATGGCAAGTGCCGAATTTCTAAACGAAATCAATAGCAGACGTACGTTTGCTATCATCTCCCACCCGGATGCGGGTAAAACCACCATGACGGAGAAGCTGCTGCTTTACGGCAACCAGATCCAGGTGGCGGGAACGGTAAAAGGCCGTGGTTCCGACCGTCATGCCACCTCTGACTGGATGGAAATGGAAAAGGAGCGGGGTATTTCCGTGACCACCTCGGTCATGCAGTTTCCCTACAAGGACTGTATTGTCAATCTGCTGGACACCCCGGGCCACGAAGACTTTTCCGAAGATACCTACCGCACCCTGACTGCCGTGGATTCCGCCCTGATGGTGATTGATGGCGCCAAGGGGGTGGAGCCCCGCACCATCAAGTTGATGGATGTCTGTCGCCTGCGGGATACGCCCATTCTGTCGTTCATCAATAAACTTGACCGGGATATCCGTGACCCCATCGATTTGCTGGATGAAATAGAGCGTATCCTCAACATTGACTGCGCGCCCATCACCTGGCCCATCGGCATGGGTAAGCTGTTCAAAGGGGTTTATAACCTGTATCAGGACACCACCTACCTGTACCGCACCGGCCAGGGCCATACCATTCAGGAAGTGCGTGCCATCAAGGGGCTGAATAATCCGGAGCTGGATGAGGCCGTGGGTGACCTGGCCAATGACCTGCGGGAGGAGCTTGAGCTGGTGCAGGGTGCCAGTCATGAGTTCAATCTGCAGGCCTTTCTGGAAGGGAAACTGACGCCGGTGTTTTTTGGTACGGCGCTGGGTAATTTTGGCGTGGACCATTTGCTGGATGGCCTGGTGAGCTGGGCTCCGTCGCCGCAATCGCGGGCTACCGACACCCGCAAAGTGGAGGCCACCGACGAGGCGTTTTCCGGCTTCGTATTTAAGATCCAGGCCAATATGGATCCTAAACACCGGGATCGAATTGCCTTTATGCGGGTGTGCTCCGGTCACTATGAAAAAGGCATGAAAATGCGCCATGTGCGGCTTGGAAAAGACGTGCGTATCTCCGATGCGCTCACTTTCCGGGCCGGAGAGCGTGCTCACCTGGAGGATGCCTGGCCGGGGGATATTATTGGCCTGCACAACCATGGCACCATTCAGATTGGGGATACCTTCACCAGCGGAGAGACCATGAGTTTTCAGGGCATTCCCCACTTTGCTCCGGAGCTGTTTCGCCGTGTACAGTTGAAAGACCCGTTGAAAAGCAAGCAACTGCAGAAAGGCATCAAGCAGCTGTCGGAAGAGGGGGCCACCCAGGTGTTTATGCCCTTGCGCAACAATGATGTTATTGTGGGGGCAGTGGGGGTGTTGCAATTCGATGTGGTTGCCTACCGGCTTAAGGACGAATACAAAGTGGAATGTGCCTACGATAATATTAACGTTGCCACCGCACGCTGGGTCTACTGCAGCGATGCCAGGATGCTGGAAGATTTCAAGCGCAAGTGCCACGATAATCTGGCGCTGGACGGCGGTGGCTACCTGACCTATCTGGCGCCCACCCGGGTCAATCTGGAGTTGACCATGGAGCGTTGGCCGGATGTTGAATTCACGCAAACACGGGAGCACTGATGGCTGGTTATCTGGTGGGCTCGCTCTTGTTGACCTGGGTACTGTGCAGCGCGCTCAATGGCTTTATCGAATACGCCGCCATACGCCAATGGTTGAATCGTGGCAAAGCCTTTGTGGGGATGATTGCGGGGGTTTTCGTGATCGCCGCCATCATGGTGGCGCTGTCCCTGTGGGGGCTGCCGGACTCCCACCTGGCCAAGGACATCATGACCCCGCAGCAGCTTTCCAATACGGTACGTAACAGTATTGTGATCAACCTGTTGTTTGCCCTTGGATACTGCGCGTTTCAGCTGCGGCGTTTCTGGGATGAATAATCCCTGGGGCCGCCGTTTCCCTTAGCGTGAATAGCGCAACCGGGTACCCTTTTCCTGCGACAGCCGAATCTCTTCAGCGCTCAGTTCTTTGGGAAAATAACAGCCGGAGATCTTGGCATCACAGAGGCTGGCGCCTTCCAGTTGCGTATTCCTGAGATCAACCCCGCGCAGATCCGCGCCGCGTAAGTAGGCATCCTGCATATTCAAGCCATCCGCGTTCATGTTGCGCAGGTCAATACCGCGAAACAATGCGCCCTGCAGGTCCACCGTTTTACCGGCCTGGCGGGCAGCGTTGAACGCTTTGATGTCTTCATCCTGCAGCATCTTGTACAGTGGGTCATTGGGATCATATGCCATGGTATTCCTTCCTTTATTTTCATTTATAGTTGATCTTGCCCATATTTGCTGGGCTTTTGCTGATTAAGCGCATGGTAATGCTGTGCAGTAATATGATTTAATGCCCGTTGATCGGTTGTTAATGCTCGCACTTGGGAAATCGTTGTGAACCGGATTTCAAAAACCATCAACCAGACGTTGCCTGCGCGCCTGTTGCAGCGGGTCAGTCGGGCACTGCCGCTGTCCCGCCGCCAGGATGCCGTGCCTCGCAGCACGTCCACCTTGATGGAAAACGCCTACGAAGCCGTTGTGACCGGAGTGCGCCGGGAAACTTCCCGTGCAGTGACGGTTGAGTTTGAACTGACAGAAGGGTATCGCCTCAATTATAAAGCCGGGCAGTGCGTGACCATATCGCTGCCGGTGGGGCCGACCATCTTTCAGCGTTGTTACTCGTTTTCCAGCGCCCCGGATGAAAACCGCTACGCGATTACCGTGCAGCGTATCTTTCATGGCCGTGTCTCCTCCCATTTTTACAGTTCGCTACGGGTGGGAGATCACTTCTTTATCGATGACCCTATGGGGGATTTTGTGGCGCCCACCACCCATCCGGAAGATCAGCGCTACGTGATGGTGGCGGCCGGCGTTGGGATTGTACCCCTGTATTCTCTGATCAAGGATCTGTTGGGTAAAAACCCGATGGCGCAAATTCAGTTGATTTACGCCTGCCGCAATCAGGAGCAGGCAATTTTCTACCGCCAGCTGCAAAGACTGGAAAAAGAACACCCGGGCCTGTCGGTACGGTTTCAATTCACCCGTCGGGAAGGGGATGGCCATGACCCGTACCGCCGCCTCAACGGGGAAAAAATACTGTCGCGTCTATCCGATCCTTCCAGTGCACTGTTCTATATCTGCGGCCCCTATGGTTTGGTCAGTAAGTGCACCGAAGCGTTCCACAGTGCCGGGATCTCGGAATCCCGCATCCACATTGAAACCTTCAGTTCGCCCCCCGCGCGCCTGATATCGGATGAATTGAAACCGCGCTCCATTACCTTCCTTCCGTCCACCGTGCTGGGGAACACCGTGCGGGTGCGGCAAAAACAGGTGGAGACCTTGCTGGAGACTGCTCGCCGCAACGGCGTGAATATCCCGCAGAAATGCACAGTGGGTAACTGTCAGACCTGCAAGATCAAAATCAAATCGGGAATGGTGCTGATGGACGAGCCCAACTCGCTATCCATCGACGATGCCAAAAACGGTTATGTGTTGGGGTGTATTGCCTATCCCACCGAATCGGTGGTGGTGAAGTTGCCCACTACCTGAGGGCGACGGAACGCCTGTTAAATCTGGGTGAACAGATAGGCCAGTACCGGCTCTTCCTGATGTTGGCCCGGTGTGTTGGCAGTCAGATGCTGCAGTCGCTGCTGTATGCAGGGTTTGATCAGTTTCGCCTGGTTCTCAGTCAGCTCATTCCCATCCCACTCAGGGGCGATTGCCATGGCGCCCTGCAGGGAATGCAGCTGACCGTTGAAACGGACTTGCGCTATCTGATGACCATCCAGTGCACACCATACCCGGGCTTCCAGCTCGCTGAGCTGCTCTTCATTTTTGGGCGCTTTTTCCTGTGGCACCTTGATCACGGATTCGTCGGCGCTCTCGCCCAAGGTCGGTTGTTTCACCAGGCTGAAAATTCCCAACAGGCACAGGGCAATGGCCCAGCTCGCGGTTATAGACTTGAAGTTCATGGTGCAATCCTTAACTTGGCTCCCTGTGCCGGGAGTAAGACCAAGACAATCACTGTCTCCAGCGTTTCGCCGATGGGTTCTATTGTCCTCTGATTGATGAAATTTTCTACCGAATATAGATCAATGAAATTGTGAAAAAGTACCAATTAATGCAAGTGTGCTGCTGAAGTTTTTCCGTAACTAATTGATAGTTATGGGATAATGTTTATTTTTATGGTAAGCAGAACCATTCTCATTTGATTGTGTCCAAGGTGGACGGGATGCTTGTGGGGTCAATCAACCGGGGTGCACAGTCATGTTTATCAACACCGAAACTCAGTACGGCGTGGTCAGTATTGTGTTGCATTGGTTGTCCTTTCTGCTGGTGGCGGCGCTGTTTGGGGTTGGGCTCTACATGGTGGACCTGACCTACTATGATCCCCTCTATCACGAGCTGCCTCAGTGGCATAAATTGTTCGGGGTGGTGCTGGCCGTACTGAGCTTGGCGCGCATTCTATGGCGAATATTATCCCGTTCCCCAACGATTCTGGCGGCAGCCGGCTGGCAGGTGGCGGCTGCCCGCAGTGTACATTGGGCACTGTATCTGCTGTTGTTACTGCTTCCGCTCACGGGCTACCTGATTTCCACTGCTGAAGGCAGTGACCTGAGTGCCTTTGGGTGGACCCTGTTGCCGGGCTTGTTTGAGTTGTCCCCCGCCCTTGCCGATTGGGCAGGCAGCCTGCATCTGTGGACGGCATGGGGGCTGATCGGACTGGCCACTGTGCACGCCCTGGCGGCGTTCAAGCATCATTTTGTCGATCGGGATTCAACGCTGATACGTATGGTTTACATCAAGGGTCAATGACCAAAAGGAGCAAACTATGAAACGCAATGTACGTTCTTCACTGGGGTTGGTGGTAGTGGGATTCGCCCTGCTGACCTCCGGCATGGCGCAGGCAGCGGAGACTTATAAAATGGATACCGAAGGCAGCCATGCCTTTATCCAGTTCAAGATCCAGCATCTGGGATTCAGTTGGCTGTTGGGTCGCTTTAATACCTTTGACGGTGAGTTTGTACTGGATCAGAAAAATATTGAGAACTCTAAAGTCAAGGTGACCATTGATGTTGCCAGCGTGGATTCCAACCACGGTGAGCGGGACAAGCATTTACGCGGCAAGGATTTTTTCGAGGTGGCAAAATACCCGGAGGCGACTTTTGTCAGTACCCGTGTCGAAAAAACCGGTGAGAGAACCGCAAAGATTACGGGTGACTTCACACTTAAGGGGGTGACCAAACCGGTGACTTTGGACGCTGAATACATTGGCGGCGGCAAAGACCCCTGGGGTGGCTACCGGCAGGGTTTTGAGGCGACAACCCAATTAAAACTGAAGGATTTTGGCATTGATTACAACCTTGGCCCGGCTTCCGAGGTGGTGGATATCTATATTTCCGTGGAAGGGATCAGACAGTAGCAGGTGATCCGGCGCAACAATAATAAAGGGGCGGCAGCGCCCCCTTGTTATTTTTGCCGCTTTATTGTTGCCGCTTTCGCATTAACCCGGAATTAGCTGAACTGGGAAAAGTCGGGTTTGCGCTTTTCCAAAAACGCGCTGAATGCTTCTTTGGCTTCAGCGCCCTGCAACATCTCGGTAAAGTAGTCTTCTTCCAGCTTCATAATCGCCCGCAACTGTTCTTCATTGCCCTTGCGCAGTAGCTGTTTGGTGACCCGAATGGAACGCGGCGGCAGTTTTGCCAGTTGTTCGGCCTTGGTGATGGCCAGGGCCTGGTACTCTTCTGCCGCCACCACTTCATTGGCAATGCCCATCTCTACCGCTTCTTCGGCACCGAACATTTCGCACAGCATTAACAGCCGGGCGGCTTTGCGATAGCCGATCAGTTGAGGGAACAGCAGGCTGGAGCCTGCTTCCGGGCACAGACCCAGGGTAGCGAACGGCATCTGGAATTTGGCGCCGGGTGCGGCGTATACCAGATCACAGTGCATCAGCATGGTGGTGCCCACACCCACCGCAGGGCCGTTGACCGCAGCCACCAGCGGCTTACTCAGGTGAGGCAGCGTACGCAGGAAACGGCCCACCGGTGATTCACCGCCGATACCGGAACTGTTGAGAAAGTCCACCAGGTCATTGCCGGCGGTAAAGCAATCTTCCGTTCCGGTAATAACACCGGCGCGCAGGCCCGGGTCGTTTTCAAGTAGATCCAGAGCATCGGAAATGCCGTTGTACATATCCCCGGTAAGGGCGTTTTTCTTGTCAGCCCGGTTCAGGCGAATGATGATAATGTTGCCTTGAACCTCTGTGCGTATTTGATCGGTCATTGGGTGGTTTCCTAAGTCTTCTTTTGCATGCGGGAGTCTTTGTGGTTTGGGGCTGCATCGACGTCGGCATGGGCAGCGGCGATGGCCTGGGTTTCACTGCGTTGCGCCTGCACCAGCAGATTGAGGTGGCGGGCGCTGTCAGGCAACGGCGGTGGCATCACACCGGGCAGAATGTCTTCAAATGCCCTGGCGGGGGATGCCCGCTGGCCGCTTTTGATGCTGACCATGGCCATACGGATCACCGCCGCAGTGAAGACGGTGTCACGGTGGGTAAAGAGCTGCTCGATGTAGATGTACTTTTCATCCCAGCTGCTGATGCGGGTCTCGGCCTTGAATCGTTGGAACGGTTTGATCTCCTTCACGTAGCTGATTTCGGTGTTGGCGATCAGCGCCTTGTAGCCCCGGCCATGCATTTCCTGCAGCCAGGGAGTGTGAATCATGTGCTCAACCCGGCTCCGTTCCAGGTACTTTAAATACTTTACGTTGTTCATGTGCATATTGGCATCCAGATCCCAGGGCATGCACCGATAGGGCACCAACACCCAGTCGAGCAGGGATTGGGTCGGCTTGATCTTCTGAATGTGCAGGGCAACGATAAACCGAAAAATAAACCACATGATACTACTACCTACAATCGTCTGGTTATTGGGAAGCCTGATCCGTGGTCAATACAACTTTACCTACGGCCTTCCTTTGCAGTAGCAGGTTCATTGCATCTGCCACCTGTTCCAGTGGATAGCTGGCACACACATAGGGTTTGATTTTACCTTCCATGGACCAGTTGAACAGCTCTTTGAAATTTTCCTGGTTGGCTTCAGGCTCCTTGGCCAGCGAGGCACCCCAGAATACCCCGACCACGGAACTGCTTTTCAGCAGCGTCAGGTTGGCGGCCAGCTGGGGGATGTCGCCACTGGCGAAGCCAATTACCAGCAGACGGCCACCCCAGTTGATACAGCGCAGGGCGGTCTGGGTGTACTCGCCACCCACGGCGTCATAGATCACATCGGCGCCATTGCCACCGGTTAATTGTTTCACCTGATCTTTCCAGTCGGCATCGTTGTAATTGACGATGTGATCTGCACCGCGCTCCTGGCACACCGCCAGCTTATCGTTATTTCCTCCGGCGGCAATCACCGTGGCACCCATCAGTTTGCCCAATTCCACGGCCGCCATGCCCACCCCGCCGGAAGCGCCCAGCACCAGCAAGGTTTCGCCGCTGCGCAGTTGGCCCCTTTGCTTGAGAGCGTAATAAGAGGTGCCGTAGATCATGGTAAAGGCTGCCGCTTCCTCAAAACTGAAGGTGTCGGGCATGGGAAAGCAACTGGCCGCCGGGACCACGATTTGCTCAGCGTAGGCACCGACAAAAGCGAATCCCATGACCTTGTCGCCGGGCTTTACCTGTGACACTGTTTCACCCACTTGCTTTACGATGCCAGCTACTTCGGTACCGGGAATAAATGGCAGCGGCGGTTTAAACTGGTATTTGTTTTCAATGATCAGGGTGTCCGGGAAGTTGATACCCGCCGCCTTGACCTCAATCAGTACGCCATCGGCGCCGATACTGGGGGCGGGGATGTCTTCGATCACCAACTTTTCCGCTGGCCCGTATTCTTTACAAAGTACCGCTTTCATGGCTGGTTCCCTATATATAATGTGTGGTCGTTGCTGCTGAAAGCTCGCAATCCTGAGCGTGGCAGGGAAGGGTACGCAGTCTGTAATTTTGAAGTCAATCGGAAGTGGCTTCACTGACTGAAAAGGCTAATTAACTGTCAGTTTTGGCCAGTTGCGTGTTGATATTGCCCCTGTATACTCTCGACCCCATAGTCATACTCCTTACATAACACGATGATACAGTCACCGACTTAAGAGGACATAACATGGATTTACAAGATAAGGTTGCCGTGGTCACCGGTGGTGCATCCGGTCTGGGTCGAGCCACCACCGAAGCGTTTCTGGCCAAGGGTGCCAAGGTTGTCATTTTCGATCTCAATGAAGAGGCGGGCAACGGAGCAGCGGCGGAACTGGGTGACAACTGCCGTTTTGAAAAAGTGAACGTGGCCGATGAAGCCTCGGTCCAGGCTGCCATTGCCAATGTGCTGACAGCCTTTGGTGCGCTGCATGTGGCAGTGAACTGTGCTGGCATCGGCTCGGCCATGAAAACCTACGGCAGCAAGGGCCCCCATTCCTTGGAGATTTTCCAGAAAGTAATCAGCGTGAACCTGGTGGGAACCTTTAACGTTACCCGTCTGGCGGCGGAAGCCATGGCCAAGAACGATCCTGTCACCGAAGACGGTGAACGTGGCGTGATTATCAATACTGCCTCGGTGGCAGCGTTTGATGGTCAGGTGGGGCAGGTTGCCTATTCTGCTTCCAAAGGCGGTGTGGTGGGGATGACCCTGCCTATTGCCCGTGATCTGTCCAGTTACGGTATTCGAGTCAATGTGATCGCTCCGGGCATTTTCAATACACCGTTGATGAATGCTGCGCCGGATGCGGTGAAGTTGCCGTTGGTTGAGATGACTCAGTTTCCCAAGCGTCTGGGGCATCCGCCCGAGTATGGTCAGTTGGCCTGCCAGATGGTTGAAAACGGTTTCTTCAATGGTGAGGTTGTGCGTCTGGACGGCTCTATCCGTATGGCGCCTCGCTGATCGAACTCAAAAGGTTTGACGGCCGGAAAGCCCGCATTATGCGGGCTTTTTTGTGGCCGTTCACAGCGTATCCGCTGCCCATGCAGGCCTGTGGAAACCCGGCGCGCAAGCGTGTAAAGTGGAGCTTCATCACCTCAGGGAAAGACACCATGACAAAAAGAATTCTCATGGCCGCTTTGCTGGCCGCCTGCTTCTCCGTTTCCGGGTGCACCACCTGCGATCTCTCATTATGGTTCGGAGACGATGTGTGTGCCATTGGCATGTAAGAGCAAAATATCACGGCGGCGTTCGCTGCCCTTAGTCTGCTAACGGATAACTGCTTACGGAAGCCTGTTGTTAAGCGTGAACATCAGAAACCTGATTCTGTTGGTGCTGGGGCATTGTACCCTCGGCAGCACGGCCCCCATGCTGGTCTTGATCAATGGCTTTATTGGTGTGCGCCTGGCGCCATCGGAGGCCTGGGCCACGTTGGGCATGGGCACGCTGGTGGCGGGCACGGCCCTCAGCACCCTACCCGCGGCGCGACTGGCGCAGGCGCACGGGCGTCGGCGCGGGTTCCTGGCCGCTGTGGGGTTGTGTCTGGCCGGCAGCGCATTGGCCATGGTGTCCATTGCGATCCAGTCGTTTGCCCTGTTCTGTGTGGCCATGGCGCTGCTGGGTTCCACCCTGGCCTTCGTCCAACAGTTTCGGTTTGCGGCAGCTGAGAATGCAGAGCCCCAGCGCATCTCACTGGCGGTATCGCTGATTCTGTTTGCCGGGATTGGTGCTGCCATGATTGGCCCCCGCTTGGGAGTGGTGGCGGTGAACTGGGTGCCTGATTATCCGTATATGGGTTCCTTTCTGGCTCTGATGCTACTGGCCGTGCTGTGCGGCGCGTTGATGTGGTTCTATCGCGGAGCCACTGTTACGGCCAGTGCCACCCCAACCCTTCGTTTGCCGCGCAAGGCGTTGTGGCGGGCTGATTACACCCTGGGAGTGATTTGCGGTGCAACCTCCTTTGCCGTCATGAGCCTGGTGATGACGGCTACGCCCATCAGCATGCATCATCATCAGGGATTGTCCCTGAGCGATACCTCAGCGGTGATTCAATGGCACATTGTGGCCATGTTTCTGCCGTCACTGTTGACCGGCTACGTAATGCAGCGCCTGGGTGTCTATTGGGTCGCTTTGTTGGGGCTGCTGTGCAATCTTGCTTGCGTTTATCTGGCGCTGTCAGGCGTCACCCTGACCCATTATCTGGCGGCATTGATCTTGCTCGGTGGTGGATGGAATGCGTTGTTTATGGCCGGTACCCAAATGGTGGCGACCACGCACCCCGGCCCGGAACGGTTTCAGGCGCAGGCCACAAACGACTTTATTGTATTTGCCTGTCAGGGGGTTGCCTCACTCTGCGCTGGCTTCCTGTTGGCACAAATTGGCTGGCAGGGATTGAACATGGTCGCGCTGGCTATGCTGCTGATTTGTCTGATGGTGTGGTTGCATCTAGTATTGATTAAACAAATTGGCCGGGTACAGACGGCTACCGAATGAGAGACTACAGGCCTTTAGATGTACACGCCAAAATCGTTTTCTGTTACTGACAGGTCTCTGCTGTTTGACTGGGTTGAACGCTGGAGTTTCGGCAAACTGGCTACCTGTCAACGTGGGCGCATTGAAATCAACTCATATCCGTTTCTTCTCGACCGTGAAAAGGGCGAATTACTGGGGCACATGGGGCGGGCCAATGGACAATGGCAAAGCCTGATAATGGCAGACGACCTGGTGGTGTGTTTTGATGGGCCCCATGGATATGTTTCTCCCCGCTGGTACAGCCAGCCCAATGGTGTGCCCACCTGGAATTTTGTCTCGGTGCAGGTGTCCGGCAAGGCCGAGTTAATCAAAACCGAGACAGAGTCGGTGTCGGTGCTGGAGCGTATCAGTGAAGTCAACGAAGCGCGTTACGGTGAAGGCTGGACACTGGCAGAGCTTGATCACGGTATGTTGCAATCCATGCTCAAGTCCCTGGTGTTTTTCCGTATCAGAATCCGGGCAATCGAAGGCAAAGCCAAACTGAGTCAGAATCGCAGTAAGATGGATCGTGTGGGTGTGGTGCAGCAGCTGGCAGCCCGTGAGGACACCCAGCTGCAGGACCTGTCCCGATTGATGAAAGAAATCCTGCTGCAAGACCAGCAATAAGGCGCTTAAATCGGAGCCTTCCGCTTCTGTTTTCTCGCGGTTTTTGCACGGGGCTCAGGCGGTGCTTCGTAGACCGCTTGATAGCTTGCATTGACGATGGTTTCTGCAGTTTTGGGCAGCAGGTAATACATGGTCAGCGCGCCCAGGCCCAGGGGCCCCACCTTGCGCTTGTTGCGGGTAATGATGATGTCCAGCATCCAATTGACCGCTGTTTCCGGCGACATGGCCGGTGTGTAGTCGTATATTTTGGTGGGGGCGATCATGGGGGTGCGCACCAGGGGATAATTGATGGTGGAAACCGTAACACCGGTGTGCGCCAGTTCGTTGGCGGCCACCCAGCTCCAGCCTTCCAACGCCCACTTCGATCCCAGATAAGCAGAAAAACGGGCCGGATTGGCCTGCACACCGACCGTGGATACGTTGACGATGTGTCCGTCCCCCCGCTCCAGCATACCCGGCAACAGGTTCAGGGCCATGCGCACGGAGCCATAGTAATTCAGCTGCATGGTACGTTCGTAATCGTGGAAGCGATCGAGGCTGAACTTGATGGAGCGGCGGATGGAGCGGCCGGCATTGTTAATCAGTATGTCCACGCCGCCATGCTGTTTGAGAATCTGCTGGCAGACCTGATCAATGCTGTCCCCGACGGTGAGGTCGGTGGCATACACAAAGGCGGTACCGCCTTCGTTCTGGATCTGTTCAGCGATGGCATCCAGTTTGTCTTTGCTGCGCGCCACCAGGATCAGAGTGGCGCCGGCGGCGGCCAGTTGGTGCGCCACCTGTGCGCCGATACCGGAACTGGCCCCAGTAAGCAGTATGGTTTTACCTGCCACCCGGTCGTGCAGCGCCTGCTGAGAATGCAGCAGGCGTTTGGTGTTCCATTTCCAGTGATCCCGAGCCCGCATAAGATAGGGTTTAAGGCTGGGTTTGCGCAACAATACACCGTGGTTTTCGATGCGGGCCTGCGGGCGTTGTGGAGACAGATGCTGGCGCCAGTATTGCCACAGTCGCGGCAGGTACTCCGGCAGTGGTGGTGGGGATATGCCGGAGCCTGCTAATGCCCTGGCGGCGTTGGAACGGTCGAACGTGGTTTTGTAGGTGATAAAGCCCAGGGCATCCGGTGCAATGTCCAGACTCAACAGGAACTTTTTCATCCACCACTGACGGGCCAGGGTGGGAATGGTTGAAGCGGGTAGTTTGTCCAGTGCGCGGTTGGGGATGGCCCAACGGAAACCGGGCAGCCCGGAAACCTCGGCAATCAGGTTGATCAACTCAGCCAGGCTGTAGTGGCGGTCGTCGGTGAGAAAAAAACATTGCCCGTCCAGGTCGGGTTGATGCGCAATGTGGACCATGGCCTTGGCAACATAGTCCACGGGTACGATATTGAATTGACCGCCTTCCAGCCCCGGTAAGGGGGCCCAGGCCGGCACAAACCGCCCCACCAACTCCAGTAGCCTGAAGATGTAGTAGGGGCCATCGATCTTGTCCATGGCGCCGCTGCGGGAATCGCCCACCACCATGGAGGGGCGGTAAATCCGGTAGGGCACGTCGGCTTCGTCGCGCACGCATTTCTCTGCCAGGTGTTTGGTCAGGAAATAGGGGTTATTGAAGTCGGTGCCTTCCTCAAACATGGCTTCAGTGAATTGCCCGGGATACAGGCCGGCAACGGCGATGGAGCTGGCGTGCTGGAAGCAGTCCACCTGCAATGTTCTGGCTGCCTGCAGGGCATGACGGGTGCCCTCCACATTGGCTTGCTGCTGGCTGTCGGCGTCGGCTTGCAGGTCGTAAATCGCTGCCAGGTGGTATAGATGCCGGATCTTACCCCGTAACCGCTGCTGATCCGCCCGGGATAATCCCAGCCCGGGCTGGGTCAGGTCCCCACTGAGAGCGCGCAGGCGTTGGCCATTGGAGCCCAGTTGTTGGCGAATCTGGTCCAGTTTGTGTTCAGAGCCCTTGCGAACCAGAGCGTGCACCACGCAATCGGGTTGTTGTAACAGTTCCGCCACCACAAAACGGCCAATAAAGCCGGTGGCGCCAGTCACCAGATGTTCCATATCTCTCACCCTTGATAGCTTACAAGTGTAAGTTAAGTTAGACGCCCTTTGAAACCAAGTCAATAGCCTGTTCGGACAAAAATTGCCGAACATACCATAATTCAATAAACTAACATCTGTTTGTTTATTGAATGAGCCCCTTGATGCCTCCAGCCAGCCAAAAAAGCAGTCGATCCGACCGCAAAGAAGCCACTCGCCGCCGCATACTGGCTGCGGCCATGCAGCTGGTGGAGGAGGGCCGTTCACCGGATGCTCTGGGCTTGCGCGAAGTGGCTCGGGCCGCCGGCATGGCCGCCCCTTCCCTATATAACCACTTTACCGACATGGATGAGCTGGGCCTGGCCCTGGTGGACGAGTGCCTGCTGCGGATGCGCGCGGTGGCCCGGCGGGCACGCCGCGCCATGGTAAGCCAGGACGTGGAGCCGGCGCTGAAAACCCTGCTGGGCGAGTTCCTGCTGGCTGTCAGCCGCTTTGAGCCAGTGTTGCGCCTGTTGATCGTGCAGTGGCTGAATCCCAACCCGGAATACCGCCGGCTGATTCGGCGGGAGCTGTCCATGATGCGGCGGGAAATGGCTAATGACATGAGGGATGCCGCCCAGCTTAAAGGCATGGGCGAGGTGGGCTTTGATGTGGAGTCCGATGCCATATTTTCACTGCTGATCACTTTCGTGCTTAATGCCCTTGATATCAGTCTGGAAAAGCGGGAACAGCGCCTGGCCATCCTGGAGCGTCAGGTCATGATGGTGGTGTTGGGCAGTCGTGCCCTGCGGGCCTGAATCTCTGTCGACAGGCGCCGCTTCCTGCTATCCTATGCAACCTTGATTTTTTATCAGCGCACAGCAATACCGTAGAGCAGGAGAGCATCATGCCGGCGTATCGTTCCAAAACCTCCACACAAGGTCGTAACATGGCGGGAGCCCGTGCCCTGTGGCGGGCCACAGGCATGCAGGATGACGATTTTCAGAAGCCCATTATCGCCGTGGCGAATTCATTCACCCAGTTCGTGCCCGGACACGTGCACCTGAAAGATCTGGGGCAACTGGTTTGCCGCGAAATTGAAAAGGCCGGTGGGGTAGCCAAGGAATTCAACACCATTGCAGTGGATGATGGTATTGCCATGGGCCATGACGGCATGCTCTACAGTTTGCCCTCCCGTGAGATCATTGCCGATTCGGTGGAATACATGGTCAACGCCCATTGTGCTGACGCACTGGTGTGTATTTCCAATTGTGACAAGATCACCCCGGGCATGCTGATGGCCGCCTTGCGGTTGAATATACCGGTGATTTTTGTTTCCGGTGGCCCCATGGAAGCGGGCAAAACCAAACTGGCCGATAAAGTGGTGAAACTGGATCTGGTGGATGCCATGGTGGCCGCCGCCGACCCTAATATCACCGATGAGCAGGCTGACATGTACGAGCGCAGTGCGTGTCCCACCTGTGGCTCCTGTTCCGGTATGTTTACGGCCAATTCCATGAATTGCCTCACCGAGGCCCTGGGGCTTTCCTTACCGGGTAACGGCACCACGCTGGCAACCCACGCCGACCGGGAGCAACTGTTTCTGGAAGCCGGGCGCCAGATCGTGGCCATCACCAAACGTTATTACGAGCAGGATGATGATTCCGTGTTGCCCCGCGCCATCGCCAACGTCAAGGCGTTCGAAAACGCCATGACCCTGGACATTGCCATGGGCGGCTCGACCAACACCATTCTGCACCTGATGGCCGCTGCCCAGGAAGGTGAAGTGGACTTCGGTATGAAGGACATCGATCGACTGTCGCGTAAGGTGCCGCAGCTGTGCAAGGTTGCCCCTAATACCCAGCAGTATCATATCGAGGACGTGCACCGTGCCGGTGGCATTATGGGTATTTTGGGGGAACTGAATCGAGCGGGTTTACTGAATGCCGATGTTGCCACTGTGCATGCCCCGTCGCTGGAAGAAGCCCTTGCCAAGTGGGACATCACGGTGACCGATGACGAAGCTGTGCACACGTTCTTCCGGGCCGGGCCGGCCGGTATTCCTACCCAGCAGGCGTTCAGCCAGGATTGTCGCTGGGACTCGGTAGACGCCGATCGTGCCAACGGCTGTATTCGCTCGCTGGAACACGCATACTCCACCGAGGGTGGTTTGGCGGTGCTGTCTGGTAATATCGCCCCGAACGGTTGTGTGGTAAAAACCGCTGGCGTGGATGAGAGTATTCTGGTGTTTGAAGGGCCTGCCCGCATTTACGAAAGCCAGGATGCGGCGGTGAAAGGCATTCTGGGTGATGAAGTGCAGGCCGGTGACGTAGTGGTAATTCGTTATGAAGGGCCCAAAGGCGGCCCGGGTATGCAGGAAATGTTGTACCCCACCAGTTATCTGAAATCCAAGGGGCTTGGCAAGCAGTGTGCGTTGCTCACCGATGGCCGGTTTTCCGGAGGCACCTCTGGTTTGTCCATCGGGCACGTGTCACCCGAGTCTGCGTCCGGTGGAGCCATCGCCCTGGTGCAGCAGGGCGATTTGATCCGCATTGATATCCCCAACCGCAGCATTGATGTGTTGCTCAGCGATGAAACCTTGTCGCAACGTCGTGCCGCCATGGACGCCAAGGGCAAGGATGGATGGAAGCCGGTGGAGTTTCGCCCCCGCAAAGTCAGCACCGCGTTGCGGGCTTATGCTGCCCTGGCCACCAGTGCGGACCGTGGTGGCGTGCGGGATCTTTCCCAGATTGAAAAATAAAAGCCAGGGTATGTGGGGTTCCATATGGAACCCTCTTTTTTGGAGCCCCCTCTTAACGCCTCGCTGCCAGCGGGGCGTTATGTTTTCCATGACCTGTGTGGTTAAAACCCCTTTAGCAATGTGCTATAAAACCAGCAGTCAATGAAGGGGAAACCAAGCCAATGAGTGCAGTACAGCCAGGAATTTTGCAACCGGTGCCCACGGTGGCACGCCATCTGATTTTTACCCATGCCCTGGACAGCAACCCGCTTGAACAGTTGCGTCGCTTGCAGGAAGTTGCTGATGGCGAGTCACTGGTGGTGGGCCTGGGGCAGAGTCTGCTGGCGCACCTGGGCTGTGAGATTAAAGGCATGCAGGACATGCCGGTGCTATCCGGTTCGGCCGTGGAGATTCCCTCCACACCGGCTTCATTGTGGATCTGGCTGCGCGGCGAAGAGCGCGGAGATCTGGTGGTGCAGACCCTGGAGCTGAAGCAGCGGCTGGCCGGGGCCTTCACCCTGCGGGATGTGGTGGACTGCTTTAAATACCGCGACAGCCGGGACTTATCCGGTTATGTGGATGGCACGGAAAACCCCGAGGGTGAAAAGGCGGAACGGGCCGCGTTGTTATCCAGCAATATTGACGCACTGGACGGCTCCAGTTTTGCATCGGTGCAACAGTGGTTGCACAACCTGGATCATTTCCATGGTTTGCCGCCATCCGAACAGGACAACATCATGGGGCGGCGTCGATCCGATAACGAGGAATTTGATGAGGCACCGGAATCAGCCCATGTAAAACGGTCTGCGCAGGAAAGTTTCTCTCCCGAAGCCTTTATGCTGCGGCGATCCTTGCCCTGGAATGATGCAACCCAGGAGGGGTTGATGTTCGTGAGCTTTGGCAAAAGCTTCGATGCCTTCAACGCCATTATGGCGCGTATGGTCGGCATGGACGACGGCATCACCGATGGACTGTTCCGCTTCACTCAACCCATCAATGGCGCTTTTTTCTGGTGTCCGCCCATGAAAGGCACCAGGCTGAATTTGGATCTGCTGAAAATCTCATAGTGCTGGTGAACTGCCGGTAAACATTTGGCTTCACAAATCTATAATGGTCTGGTAGCTTTATCAGTGCAGTTGATAACAATAATTTGCACGCAAATGCTCCCAGAGGTGCAGAGATGCAAGCAGAACTGACGCTCAACCTGAAATGCCCTTCCTGTGGTTCCCTGACGCCAAAATCCCTTTCCGAAATCAAAGCGCAGCGCGCGTTTGATTGCGAGTGCGGATTCCACGCTGATTTGCAGCCGCAGGTGGCAAGGCCTGAGGTTAAGGCACGCAAAAAGCGGGCGCTGCCGGCTTAGCGCCAACACCACACACGGTCGGTGGGGTACCGGCGACGGAATGTCCGTCCCCGGGCAAAGTAGTCGGGCAAAGTAGCCGGGCAGAGTACCCCGCTGTCATTAAGCACTTCAGGTGGATTCTCATTAAATGTCACCTGTGGTAGCCTGCCCCCTTCAAAACCTGCCCAGCGTAAACCCATGTCGTCAAATACGTCGTCAGACACGTCGCTTACCATCATGACCGCCAGCGGCGATCAGATTGCCCAGTGGATCGATCCGGTGGCAGATCTCAGAATCAGGGTGTTTCGGGAATTCCCCTATTTGTATGCCGGGGACCTGTCCTATGAGCGCCGCTATTTGCAGCGTTATCAGCAATCCGCAGACAGCGTGCTGGTGTTGGCCCGTGACGCTGATCGCGTGGTGGGGGCGTCCACCGGATTACCAATGGTGAATGCCGACACCGCGTTTCAGGCACCTTTTCTTGCCGCCGGCTGGGATCCGGCCGGCCTGTATTATTTCGGCGAATCTGTCCTGTTACCGGACTACCGGGGCCACGGTATTGGCCACCGGTTTTTTGATGCAAGGGAGAAGGCAGCCCGAGCACAGGGTTTTGTTGTCACCACTTTTTGTGCGGTGGTGCGCCCGGCGGATCATCCGCTTAAACCGGCGGATTACCGCCCTCATGATGTGTTCTGGAGTAAGCGTGGTTATCAATGCCGCCCCGATTTGGAATGCGAATTTCCCTGGCTTGACCTGGGAGAGGAACAGGAAACCACAAAAGCCATGCGTTTTTGGGTTAAGGAGTGGTAAATGCTCAGTTATCGTCACGGCTTTCATGCCGGCAACCACGGGGATGTGCTGAAACACTGGGTGCTGGTATTGTGTCTCGAGTACTTGAAGCAAAAAGACAAACCCTTTTTTTATATTGATACCCATTCCGGGAGCGGCCTGTATTCCTTGACCGACCCTTATGCCCGTAAAACCGGTGAAGCAACCGAGGGTATCGGTAAGTTATGGCAGGCAGCAAAATGGCCTGCCGCTATGGCCGCTTATCGTGAGGTGATCGCTTCCTTTAACCCTCATAAACTGGTGCGCTATCCGGGATCGCCTGCTATCGCCGCGGCGTTGTCTCGTGAAGACGATCGTCTGCGTTTGATCGAAATGCACAGCTCGGACCTGTCGGCATTGCAGAAACAGTTTGCCCGAGACCGCCGGGTGAAAGTGCTGGAAGGAGACGGCTTTGTGGACGTAAAGGGTTTGCTGCCGCCGGCCACTCGGCGGGGCGTGGTGCTGATGGACCCATCTTATGAAATCAAAAGCGATTACGGCAAGGTCATCAAGTCCATCAATGAGTGTGTGAAGCGATTTGCCACCGGTCAGTACCTGATTTGGTATCCGCTGATCAATTCGGTGGCAGCGCAACGTTTTTCCGAACAGTTGCAAAAGTTACCCTGCGCCAGCTGGCTGGATGTGCAGCTGGCGGTGCGTTGTCCTCCCCAGGGGCACGGTATGTACGGCAGCGGTTTGTTTGTGGTAAATCCCCCCTGGACCCTCAAGCAACAGTTGGAGGAAACCCTGCCGGAGTTGACTCAATTGCTGGCGCAGGACGATGGCGCCCAGTGGTCGGTGCAGCAGCACAGCGAATAATCTACACAGGAAATCATCATGAATATTGCGAAAGATTCAGTGGTCCAGTTTCACTATACCCTGACGGAGGGCGATGCGGAGCTGGAGAGTACCATTGGGGCGGATCCCATGGCCTATCTGCACGGCCACGGTAATATCATTGCCGGGCTGGAGCAGGCGATGGCAGGCAAGGGTGCGGGGGATTCCTTCAGTGTTACCATCGAGCCGGCTGACGCCTACGGTGAACGCAAGGAGGATCTGACCCAGCGCATTCCCCTTAAACACATGCAGGGAGCAAAAAAATGGCGTCCGGGGATGACCGCCTGGGTGCAAACCGATCAGGGGCAGCGTCAGGTGACTGTGATCAAGGTGGGTAAGTTCAATGCGGACTGTGACCTAAATCATCCGCTGGCGGGCAAAACGCTGACCTTTGCCGTAGAGATCGTTGCTGTGCGCGAGGCAACGGCGGAAGAGAAAGCCCATGGCCATGCCCATGGTGTGGGTGGACATCATCACCACTAAATTTAATGGAATCAATGGGATTGCATGGCAGTGCAATCCCGCTGTGGTGGGCTAACCTTAGAGACAGAGAGAACCGTTTCTTTAATTGTCCAAGGGTTTAGTGGTAAAGGATGACCGACAACGCGCCAAGACGCTGGTATGCGGCAGCCAGTCTGCTCCATAATGCTTACACCGCCTGGGTGGTGTTACTGTTGTCACTGGTGGTGACCATTGGCGCGTATTTTGTTTCCTCCAGCTTCATTGAGCAGCGGCAACGGGATCGATTCCTGTTCAGCGCAGAAGAGCTGGAGAAAGCAATCAAGAGTCACCTCAGTGTGTACGAGCAAGTGCTGCGGGCCTCTGTTGCCATGGTCTATGCCAGCGATGAGCTGACCCGTTCCCAATTTGCAATCTACGTTCAATCGTTACAGCTTAATGAATACTGGCCTGGTATTCAGGGTATCGGTTACAGTATACCGTTGCGCCCCGAAGAGTTGGCTTCCCATGTGGAGAGCATTCGCAACGAAGGCTTTCCCGAGTACCAGATCAAGCCCCCGGGCGAGCGTGAGCAATATTCTTCCATCATCTATCTGGAACCATTTGATTGGCGCAATCGGCGGGCATTCGGCTACGACATGTACTCCAATGATGTCCGCCGCCAGGCAATGGATCGGGCGCGACGCACCGGGCTGGCTTCCACCTCGGGCAAGATCACCCTGGTGCAGGAAACCAACCAGGATGTGCAAAGCGGATTCCTTACCTACCTTCCTGTTTATAAAACCAAGTCCACCCCTGCCACGGAAGAACAGCGCGAGGCCCAGTTTGCCGGCTGGATTTATGCGGCCTTTCGTGCCGGAGATTTGATGGCGGGTGTGACGGGAGGGGAGGCGTTCAAGTTGGAGTTTGATATCTACGATGGCAGCAGTGTAGTACCGGAGCTGCTGTTGTATTCCAGCCATGGTTCCCATCACGCGGCAACTCAGACAGGCAGTTTGGTCCTGGTGCGTGAGCTGGAATTACAGGGGCGCCCCTGGACTCTGCGGGTGATGCCGGCTGATGATTTTGCCAGAACGGTTAACCAGGCTGATCTGCCCCGCTATGTGGCGGCAGGCGGTATTATCATCGATCTGTTGTTGTTTTACGTCATACTGTCGTTGCATTTCATCAAGCAAAAAGCAGAACATCTGGTGGCGGAACGCACCCGGGAGCTCAGGCTGGCTCAGCGCCAGGTTGAACAGGAACGCAGTTTTGCCAACGCTGTGATTGACAGTTTGCCTCTGGTGGTTCTGGTTAAGAAGCGCGGCTCAGATGAGGTGTCCAGGGTTAACCCCTATACCCGGGCACTGTTTGGTGAATACCGGCATGGTGGGGGTGGGCTGTTGCGACGCTTTGTGCAGCGAATCGAGAATCAGAGTCGCCTGGCCGGAGTGGACAGCCGTTGTGCCTTCATGGGGCAGTTGGAAGCCGAGACGGAATCCGGTAGACGCTGGTTTGTCGTCAACCGCAATAACCTGGAGCTGGCGGCAGCCGAATCGGAACCAGAGTACAGCCTGTGCAGCGCCATCGACATCACCGAACGGGTCGAATCCGAGAATCGTTTTACAACGTTGTTTGACGCCGCGCCCTGCGGACTGATGCTGGTGGCCAGCGATCAGTCCATTCAACTGGCCAATAAAGCGCTCTGCGATGCCTTTGGCTATGAGCCCGAGGAGCTGGTGGGGCAATCGGTTTCGGTGTTGATTCCCAAGGACATCCGCTCCCATCATGACAAGCTGATGATGGATTTCACTCATGAGCCGGGCCAGCGCAAGATGAGCACACGCAAGGATTTACGCGGGTTAAACAAGAGCGGGCGAGAACTGATTTTAGACATTGCTTTGCAGCCGCTTCCCTATGAAGACCGCAACTCCGTGCTGGTTTCAGTATTTGACATAACTGAGCAGCACAACCTGGTGTGCGAGCTGGAACGGGCCAACCGCTATAAGTCGGAGTTTTTAGCCAGCATGTCCCACGAGTTAAGGACGCCATTGAACTCAATCATCGGCTTTACCGAGCGGGTAGTGAAAGGGGCCGGTGAGACGCTGCGCGAACGGGAGTTGGATGCTTTGAATACGGTCAAGCGAAATGCCAATCAATTGCTGGCGCTGATCAATGACATCCTGGATTTGTCCAAGGTGGAAGCCGGGCGCATGGAACTGGATTGGGCTCGGCACGACATCTGCAAACTGGTGGATGTGCAGTGCCAGGCGCTGGCCCCGTCTGCCAAGGCCAAGGGATTGGATTTCACCGTCACCACCCCCGCTGATCCTATCATTATATGGACGGACAAGCCGAAGTTGATCCAGATCCTGAATAATCTGGTGTCGAACGGCGTTAAATACACGCGCAAGGGTTCGGTTGATGTGTGCCTCAAGTGGAGCGCAGAAAAAAGCGTTGTGGTGCTGGAGGTGACGGACACAGGTATCGGCATACCCGAAGTGGAGCTGCGCTCCCTGTTCAAGGAGTTTGTGCGCATGAAGGAAGCCCGTGAGCACAGTATTCAGGGCACGGGGTTGGGGTTGGTGATCAGCGCCCGCCTGGTACGGCTGATGGGCGGTACGATTAAGGCCGAGAGCGTGCACGGCGAGGGAAGCAGGTTCACGGTGAGCCTGCCAGTGCAGGCCCCCGATGCTGCCTTGACCGATGGCGATGGGGTAGCTGGCCCTGGCTGATACGCCGCGCTATCCGGTTAATGGACAGCGCCGGCGATCTCTCGTATCGTATCTGCATCAATTGGCAGGGACATCTCGGGGAAGATATGACACAGAACAACACTCACTCCAAAGTGATCGGATACATTCTCTGGATATTTGGATTTCTTGGCTCTCATCGCTTTTATTACGGCAAACCCATTACCGGTACAATCTGGTTTTTTACCCTGGGCCTGTTTTTTATCGGCTGGATTATTGATTTGTTTCTGATCCCGTCCATGGATCGTGATGCCGATCAGAAGTATACCGCCGGCAGTGTGGATTACACAGTGTGCTGGATACTGCTGACGTTTTTAGGGGTGTTTGGCATCCATCGCTTCTACATGGGCAAGTGGCTTACCGGCTTGATTTACCTGTTGACCGGTGGCCTGTTCCTGCTCGGCTATCTGTATGATTACTGGACCTTGAACGGTCAGATTGACGAAGTAAACCGGCAGGCCTGACGCGCGGCGGTGCTGTTCAGGCCACCGCCTGGTCTTTTTCGAAGGGGTACACCACTGCTGTCAGCTGTTCTGAAATGTCCCATAGCTTGCGCGCGATTTCCGGATTGCGGGAACGTCGGGTAGAGCTGGCAGGAGCTGGGTAGCCATAGGCTTCATAGAATCCGTTCGGCCCCAGATAGTCACCGCCCCGGATGTCGGTGGCGGTGGCGGCGTACAGGGTGGGGAGGGCGCCTTTCAGGGGGCTTTGACCGATCAGCGGTGAGAGGATGCTGGCCAGGCTGGCCACCAGAAAAGCGCTGCTGGATTCATGCCGGGGCATGGCCAGGTTGGTATTGGATACCCCAGGGTGCACTGCCACCGACAGTGTTTGAGAGCCGGCAGCATTGAGGCGGCGTTCCAGTTCCCTGGCGAAGACCAGATTGGCGAGTTTGCTTTGGCCGTAGGCTTTTTGTCTGCCGTAGGGCCTGTGTTCGAAGAACAGGTCGTCGAAATTGAGATCGCCGGCCCGGTGGGCAATGCTGCTGACGGTAATAATCCGGGACCCGGGCTGCTTGAGCAAGGCAGGCAGCAGCAATCCGGTCAGCGCGAAGTGGCCAAGGTGGTTGATGCCCATGTGGGCCTCAAAGCCATCCTCGGTTTTGGTTTGGGGCAGCCACATGACCCCGGCGTTGTTGATGAGCAAGTCCAGGCGGTCGTATTGTTCCAGAAACATCTCCGCCATGGCATGAACCGAGGCCAGGCTCCCCAGATCCAACTGCAGGAAATGCAGGGACGCCTTGGGGTGCTGCTGCCGGATCAGGGCCATGGCCTGCAGCGCTTTTGCTTCATCGCGGCATGCCAGGATCACCTGTGCCCCTTTGCCCGCCAGTTCCATGGCCGTGTGTAAACCGATACCGCTGTTGGCGCCGGTTATCAGGGCGCGTTTACCGGTCTGGCTGGGAATGTCATGCTGCGTCCACTTTTTGTTATGGGCCATGTCGGGGGCTCTCTATGGGCTGTAATTGGCATGCTACCAAGAGTTGTGACTATGGTTCAATGTATCACCTGTTATCGCTTATATGCATTCGTCTATAATTTCAGAGAATAAAGCAGTTCAAAATCGGGGTATTATGAGTAATCAGCGACGCTATCTGCGCACGGCCTTGCGCTGTAAATTCAAAATATGGCACGACCAGATGGATGCCATGATGGTGCACACCCGGGATATCTCCGACGGTGGCGTGTTTCTTGTCATGGATACTGACAATCATGACCTGCCTGAAATAGGCACCATTCTACAGGGCCAGGTGCAGGGCATGATGGAGGACGCACCCATTGTGACCCTGGAGGTGGTTCGAATGGCCCCGGAGGGCATAGGTTTACGTTTTCTCCCAGAATCTCAGCAGGCGGAAACAAAATAGGGCTTGTCATCTTTCTTTTCACACGCTAGGTTATCGTCTCCGCCGGACCAGGTGGGTTTTAGACTGCCGGCTTATAGGCCAATAAATTTTATAAAACACATAAAAATCAATCGGTTTGGAGTTCGTGAAATGCTAGTGGGTATACCGAGAGAGATATATCCTGGGGAGAATCGTGTCGCCGTCATTCCCTCAGGTATACAAATTTTAACAGGTGCAGGCTTTGATGTTATGGTGCAAAGCGGCGCAGGGGAGGCCTCCCATTACGACGACGACGAGTTCCGAAACGCGGGTGCCAGTATCGCCCCCGATGCGCAATCTCTCTACAGTCAAGCCGATCTGGTATTGAAAGTTCGCCACCTGGTTGAAGACGAAGTCAATCTGGTCAAAGAAGGCGCTACCCTGATCTGTATGCTGGATGCCTGGTTCAATCAGGATCTGGTGAAGCAGCTGGCCGCCAGAAAAATCCGCAGTTTTGCCTTGGAATTTATTCCCCGAATCACCCGAGCCCAGAGCATGGATGTGCTTAGCTCCATGGCGGCCATATCCGGCTATCGCGCCGTGCTGGCCGGGGCCATGGTCCTGCCCCAGTACTTCCCCATGCTGATGACGGCGGCGGGCACCATTCACCCGGCCAAAGTGTTCATCATCGGTGCCGGTGTGGCGGGCCTGATGGCCATCTCCACTGCCCGTCGCCTGGGAGCGGTGGTGGAAGCCTATGACACCCGCGTGGAAGTGAAGGAACAGGTGGAAAGCCTGGGTGCCAAATTTGTTGAATTTGATCTGCCCCAGGAAGAAGGCACCACCGCCGGCGGTTATGCCAAGCAGCAGTCGGAAGAATTCTACAAGGCGCAGCGGGAGCAGATGTCCGCTAAAGTGGCGCTGTCCGATCTGGTGATCACCACCGCTGCCATTCCCGGCAAGCCCTCACCGCGCCTGGTAACCGCTGACATGCTGAAGCGCATGAAGAAAGGTTCGGTGGTTGTGGATCTGGCGGCGGAGCGGGGCGGCAATGTGGAAGGCACCGAGAAGAACAAGAAGGTGTACGTTGACGGGGTCACCATTATTGGTTACATCGATCACCCTTCCCGGGTACCGGTTCATGCTTCCCAGTTGTTCACCAAAAATATCATCACCTTCCTGCAAAACATGACAAAAGATGGTGAGATTGAACTGAATATGGAAGACGAAATTGTCGCTGCCACCCTCGTAACCGATGGCGGTGAAATCAAACATGCAGGCTTGTTGGAAGCCATAGAGAAGGGGGCCAGCTAATGGAAATGCTCATGTTGACCTTCACGATTTTCGTGTTGGCGATTTTTGTTGGGGTGGAGGTAATCAACAAGGTTCCTCCCACTTTGCACACTCCCCTGATGAGTGGCACCAATGCTATTTCCGGAATTGTGGTGGTGGGTGCCATTATCAGCTCCGGTGGTGGTGAACAAACTGATGGCCTGTCCACGTTTCTTGGCGTACTGGCGATCATCCTGGCCTGCATCAATATTTTTGGCGGGTTTACAGTAACCGATCGCATGTTGCACATGTTCAAGAAGAAGTAACGATAAGAAGGAAGGCTCATGCACGTTTTTATTAATTTAGCTTATCTAGTCGCGGCCGTACTTTTTATATTCGGCATCAAGGGGATGACCACACCGAAAACAGCGGTGCGTGGTAATCAGTTATCCGCAGTGGGCATGTTGATTGCCGTGGTCGCTGCATTGCTGGAACAGAACGTTGTCAGCTACCTGTATATCATTATGGGGGTGTTGATCGGTGCCGGTATCGGTACCTTCCTGGCCAAAAAGGTCCAGATGACATCCATGCCCGAAATGGTGGCAGCCCTGAACGGTTTCGGTGGCGGTGCGTCATTGTTGGTGGCGTCCGCCAATTACCTGGAAATGCAGAAGGCGGCTGAAATGCCCCTGGGTATGATTGCGGGTATGCCGGAAGCGGACCTGAAATGGGCCATCGCCCTGATTCTCAGTATTCTCATCGGCGCGGTAACCCTCACCGGTAGCTTTGTGGCGGTGGGTAAACTGATGGGTAAATTGGGTGACCCTTCATCCATCGGCATGTTCAAGTTGATTGTAAAAATCTGCTTTGTGTTGCTGGTGTCGGGTTCCATTTACTTTGTGATTGACGGGCCCCTGGAAAACACGGATCTGTTGATTGTGATGGTGGTGTTGTGCCTGTTGCTGGGAGTAGCCCTGGTGATACCCATTGGCGGGGCGGATATGCCGGTGGTGATAGCGCTGTTGAATTCCTATTCAGGCCTGGCAGGCTCTGCCACCGGTTTTGTGTTGGGTAATAATGGTTTGATCATTACCGGTTCACTGGTAGGGGCGTCCGGTTTGATCCTGACCACCATTATGTGTAAAGCCATGAACCGCTCACTGACCAATGTTCTGTTCGGCGGCTCTATGGCGGCTCAGGCCGGTGTTAGCAAAGATGAGAACGATGCGTTCTATGAAGGCAAAGTCAAAGTCACCAGCGCGGATGAGGTGGCCATGTTGCTGGATTCTGCCAAGAAAGTGGTGTTTGTACCGGGTTATGGCCTGGCGGTTGCGCAGGCGCAGCACGCTACCCGTGAACTGGCGAGTATGCTGCAGGCCCATGACATCGATGTTAAATACGCCATACACCCGGTTGCCGGCCGTATGCCCGGCCACATGAACGTGTTGCTGGCGGAAGCGGAAGTACCGTACGAGCAGCTGGTTGAAATGGATAACATCAACCCGGAATTTGCGCAGACGGATGTGGCTATTGTCTTGGGTGCCAACGACGTCACCAACCCGGCGGCTTCGAAAGATCCCAATTCACCAATCTACGGTATGCCGATTCTGGAAGTGCAGAATGCGAAAACCGTCATTGTGGTCAAGCGTGGTCTGTCACCGGGCTTTGCCGGTATTCCCAACGAGTTGTTTATCAATGACAACAGTTTGATGGTGCACGGCGACGCCAAGCTGGTATTGCAGGAAATCATCAGCGCGATGAAAGACCTGTAACGGTTTTCATCAGCTGTCCAACTAAATGGAAGTACCAAAGCCCTTTTTGTTACAAGAAGGGCTTTTTTTCTGGCACAGAGAACAGGTGGGTATATGCTGACGCACGAAGAGATGATCGGTCTGCAGGCTGAAAAGCATGATCTAATCGATCCGATAGATTTTGAATCCAGAGAAAAATATGTTTTGCACCTGATCCATTCATTTGCCTATACCCAGGCAGCGGTACTGGCGCAGGACAAAGAGGTACTGGATCTTGGCTGTAATACCGGGTATGGCACTGAAATCCTTTCACGCTCTGCGCGCAAGGTGGTGGGTGTGGATGTTTCCGATGGAGCAGTTGCCCAGGCGAAGAGCAAGTATGGCAATCAGGGAATCGAGTTTCACTGCATTGATGGAAAAAGCCTGCCATTCGAAGATGGCAGGTTCGATTTGATTGTCAGTTGCCAGGTTATCGAGCATATTGTCGATCATGATGTGTTTCTGCATGAGCTGAAACGGGTTTTGTCGCCCACCGGCGCGGTGCTGTTTACCACGCCAAACTCGGTGCTGAGGCTGGATCCTGGGATGAAACCCTGGAACAAGTTCCATGTGCGTGAGTTTGATAGTGATCAGCTCAAGGCTCTGTTGGAGGCGCATTTCGGCCATGTCGGGGTGCTGGGGCTTTTTGCCACGGAATCCACCTATGAGGTGGAGAAGAAAAGGGTTACCACGGCACGGGAAAGGGCCAGAAAAAGACAGCTTGGTGGCGGGAGCAAGCCGCGCCCATGGTGGAAGAAAATCCTGCCTCGAAACCTTTTTTCCAGAAAGAAAAAGAAGTCGGCTGCAATCGTTAAAGCGTCACAATCAGAAGCGCAGAGCGTTTTTATTGAGCAGCATGGGCTGGAGGATTTCCATTACAGCGCTGAGAACATGGCATGCGCGCTGGATCTGCTGGCCATATGCAGCAACAGTGATGGGGTGATTTCCGAATTCGAGCATGCATTGAAAAGTGTTCCCAGCGTTGAGTCATGAGAGTCAATAGCGTCCACAGGGCCTGTGCTGCCCGCGCCAGGCCGCGCTCCCCTTACCCAAAGACCACCATATTTTGTCGGCTCAGGGCCACCGGTAACCCGTCCGGGCCCCACAGGGTGACGGATTGGTGGGTATAACCCTCGCCGGCGGCCACCAGCTCGGCGTCCACTCGCCAATCGTCTAATGGTTGGCCCTGGTACCGGTCGCTTAGGAACTCAAGCATCCAGGTCATGGAGCTGCCCGGTACGGGCTTGCGCAGGTGGCTGAGGGCAACCGGAGGGATGAAATCCGCCAGCGCCACCACATGGTACTCGGTACAGTGGGTTTCACCGGGCATACCCAGCTGCACCACATGGTTGGTGAGGGTGTCGCCGCCAAACGGCAGTTTGCCCTGCAACCAGCAGGCATTAAAGTGCTTGGTAAAACCGGGCACTCCGGGAACCTGCCTGAAATGGCGGGGTGTGGGATTGGCCACCGGTTGCTGTTGCAGAGTGATGTTCAGCTCGGACTCCCGGGCCTTTCCAAACACGCCAACCACCAGGGCGACGGTGTTGTCGTCTTCGTCCAGCAGCCTGGATTCCACATGGGTGACATTCTTTCCGGCCCGGATTACCGCTGCCTTTGCGAACACCTGCTGACTGCGGGCAGGCTGAACAAAAGTGGTTTGCAATGCCCGCAGAGCCGTGTCGGGAATCAGGCTGCGCATGGCATGGAGGGCGACGATGGTCTGCAATCCGCCGAACAGGGCGCGGCCCTGGAGCCAGTCCCCCGGGTCTTTAAGTGTGCTCTTACCCGGCTGGGATTCAATGCTGTTGATAAGGTTGGTGAATTGCATGGGGGGCTCCGTCTACATCTGATCGTCCTCTATGTTAAGTGGGAAACCCCGTCGGTCAACGTTTTTCGCACTAAAAATGCGAAAAAGGACGCAATTAGTCCGTTTCCGCCTGCTTTAGCCTGGCCAGTTTGCGATAAAGAGTGCGCTCACTGACACCGAGTTGCTGTGCCAGCTGAGCCGGGCTGCCGGGAAACACCTCCTGTGCGTGGTGCAGGTACTGCAGCTCTATTTCCTCCAGAGTGTGGATTTTTTCGGCAAAATGGCTCTTGTCATGGGCGGAAATCAGGTCGGTGATGTCGGCGGGCAGGTGCTTGGTTTGAATCACGTGATCGTCCGCCAGCAGGGAGGCGCGAATCAGAATATTGCGCAGCTCACGGATGTTGCCGGGAAAGCGATAACGGGCCAGTTGCCGCAAGGCGGCGTTGCTTACATAGGTGTGCTCAGGCACAGGTGGTTTGGCCAGCAGCGCTTCACACAGGGCGGGCAGGTCATCCTTGCGTTCCCGCAGCGGGGGCAGGTGAATGGGGAACGTGGCCAATCGATAGTACAGGTCTTCACGGAAGGTGCCTGCTTCCACCATTTCCTTGAGGTTCTTGTGGCTGGCGCAGATCAGGCGAAAGTCCGTGCGCTCCATTTCGGTGGCCCCAATTGGGCGGAAGGAACCGGTTTCCAGCAGGCGTAATAGTTTTACCTGCAGATTGATGGGGATGTCGCCCACTTCATCCAGAAACAGAGTGCCACCGCTGGCGCTGGCGGCCAGCCCTTCACGGTCGCTGCGGGCGCCGGTGAAAGCCCCCTTGCGGTAACCAAACAGCTCGCTTTCAAACAGGTTTTCGTTGATGCCGCTGCACTCCAGTACCACGAACTTGCCCAGCGCGCGGCTGCTGGCGTCGTGAATGGCTTTTGCAATCAGCTCTTTGCCGGTACCGGATTCCCCTTCCAGCAGTACGCTGACGTTGGTGGGGGCCACTCGATAAACACTTTCCATCATGCTCTGGAATGCGTTGGATTCGCCCACCAGTGCTTTGTTGCTGGCCAGTGGGCTGGCGGATTCCGATTCGCTGATGATCTCAATGTAGCCTAAGTGGTGGCCTTGGCTGTCGGGAACCGGCAACACCTGAACGTTGCAGTATTGCCGGTGATCCTGTTGCTGGTGAATGTGCAGGCAGCGGGCCGGCTTGCTGCTGCTTTGGGCCTGTTGCAGAGGGCAGGATTCGCCGTGTGTGTGACAGGGGCTGTCATAGTTATGGGAAATGTTATAGCAGCGGCTGTCCGCCGGTGGTGTGCCGTAGCGTTGTTCATAGGCCCTGTTACTGGCCAGGATCCGATAGCCCTTGTCGATGAATATGGCGGGTTTGTCGAACAGGGTCACCAGAGCGCTGGGTTGGATGTGGAGCATGTTGCCTGCCTTAAATGACAGTGATGGTCTGTCAAATATGGCAGAAGCCTTATGTCAGCGCAATTCAAATTTTATATCGATTGCCATAAAAACCAATTAAAACAGATGGATAGAATTAGTTTTCTGAGTTCTGTTTGTTGGCATGTCCGATGCAATGATCTCGTCAGGACTGTTGTTTCTGTCACAGAGGGGGGAGGTATTGTGAAACGAACGGCATCGTCTCTGCGTGCGCACATCACCTGGATTTTGTTGGTGAAGCTGGTGGTTATGATCGGTTTGAAAATGACCTTCTTCACTTCCCTTGAGCAGCAACACCAGCCCGTTGATCTGTACTTCGAATCGCCCGCGGAAGACTCTCCGCTAAGGAGCAACCATGATTGATGCGTCTGCTGTTGAAGTGGCACGGTTGCAGTTTGCCCTCACTGCGCTGTTCCACTTTATTTTCGTACCGTTGACTCTCGGCCTGTCGTTCATTCTGGCCATTATGGAATCGGTTTATGTGCTCACCCAGAAACAGGTCTACCGGGATATGACCCGATTCTGGGGCAAACTGTTCGGGATCAATTTTGCGTTGGGTGTAACCACGGGCCTGACCATGGAATTCCAGTTCGGTACCAACTGGGCTTATTACTCCCATTATGTGGGTGACATCTTTGGTGTGCCCCTGGCCATTGAAGGGCTGATGGCATTCTTTCTGGAAAGCACGTTAATCGGCTTGTTTTTTTTCGGCTGGGAGCGGCTCAGTCAGCGTCAGCACCTGGCGGTGACCTGGTTGGTGGCGCTTGGCTCCAATTTGTCGGCACTGTGGATATTGATCGCCAATGGCTGGATGCAGAACCCGGTGGGTGCTGAGTTTAATTATGAAACCATGCGCATGGAATTGACGTCGTTGGGAGCCGTGTTTTTTAACCCGGTGGCGCAAGTGAAGTTTGTGCACACGGTGGCGTCCGGTTATGTGACCGGGGCGATGTTTGTGTTGGGAATCTCCAGCTGGTATCTGCTGAAAGGGCGTGACATTCCCTTTGCCCGCAGATCCTTTGCCATTGCCGCCAGCTTTGGTACGGCTTCCATCCTGTCGGTCATTGTGTTGGGGGATGAGTCCGGTTATGAACTGGGGGACGTGCAGCAGGTTAAATTGGCTGCCATCGAAGCTGAATGGAAAACCCATGAACCGCCCGCTGCCTTCACGCTGATCGGTTGGCCCGACGATGAAGCCCAGTACACACATTATGCCGTGCGTATTCCCTATGCGTTGGGGCTGGTGGCAACCCGCAGTGTGGATAAGCCGGTGCTGGGGATTGACGACTTGAAAGCGCGCAATGAGCAGCGTATCCGTAACGGTATGGTGGCCTATGGCCTGTTGCAGGAACTGCGTGCAGAGAGGGAAGCCGGCGGCGTGAGTGATGCAACCCGCAGTGCGTTTGAGGCAGTAAAAGCCGATCTGGGATACGGACTGTTGTTGAAGCAGGATGTTCCCGATGTGGTCAGCGCTGATGCTGCGGCTATTCAGGCGGCGGTAGATCGCAGTATTCCCAAAGTCTGGCCGCTGTTTTTTGGCTTCCGCATTATGGTGGCGGCGGGGTTCTTTATGCTGGTGGTGTTTCTGCTGGCCTTTTATGAATCCACCCGTCATCACATCGGCGAAAAAAAATGGGTGTTACGGATGGCGTTCTACTCCATTCCGTTGCCCTGGATCGCGGCTGAATGCGGCTGGATTGTAGCGGAGTACGGTCGTCAGCCCTGGTCGATCGGCGAGATACTGCCGACGCATCTTTCTGCTTCTAACCTTGCCGCAGCGGATGTCTGGAGCAGCCTGATTGCCATCGTGGTGTTCTACATCGGGCTGTTCATTGTTGAGATGTTCCTGATGCTGCACTTTGTACGCAAGGGGCCCAGCAGCCTCGGGACCGGCCGTTATCACTTTGAAGGAGAAGCCCAATGATTGCTGATTACGAAACCCTGAAGTTGATCTGGTGGGGTCTGGTGGGGGTGCTGTTGATTGGCTTTGCGCTCACCGATGGCTTCGATATGGGCGTGGGTGTGCTGTTGCCTTTTTTGGGCAGGAATGATGAACAGCGCCGGGTTATTATCAACACGGTTGGCCCCCATTGGGAAGGCAATCAGGTTTGGTTCGTCACCGCCGGTGGCGCGCTGTTTGCGGCCTGGCCACTGGTCTATGCCAGTGCATTCTCTGGTATGTACGCTGCCCTGATCATCACCTTGATGGCCCTGTTTTTACGCCCGGTTGGGTTTGATTACCGCTCGAAACAGGATTCAGCGCGCTGGCGCAAAAACTGGGATTGGGCGTTGTTCGTTGGCTCCATTGTGCCGCCGCTCATTTTTGGTGTGGCCTTCGGCAACCTGTTTCTGGGTTTGCCTTTCACCTTTGATGAGCTGATGCGGCCCCGCTATGAGGGCAATCTTTGGGGCTTACTGACGCTGTTTCCACTGCTGGCGGGTTTACTGAGTTTGAGTATGCTGGTGATGCATGGCGGTGTTTGGTTGGGATTGAAAACCGACGGGGTGGTGCGTGATCGGGCCAATGGCGCCACCGTGAAAGCCGCGGTCGTTACCGCCCTGCTGTTCGGTGTGTGTGGGGTGTGGGTGGCTTCCGGTATGAAGGGGCTGCTGATTGTGGCGCTGCCGGACACCAACGCCGCCATTGATCCGCTGGGTAAAACCGTACAGGTTCAGGCGGGCGCCTGGTTGGCAAACTATCAGCATTGGCCTGTGTTGACGCTGTTTCCGCTGTTGGGATTGGTGATGCCCTTTGTTACCGCATTTTTGTCTTTGCAACGGCAGGAAGGCTGGGCCTTTTTAACCAGCAGCATGGCGGTGGCCAGTATTATCGCCACCGCCGGTGTATCGCTGTTTCCCTTTGTTATGCCCTCCAGCCTTGCGCCCAATCACAGTCTCACCCTGTGGGACGCCACCTCCAGCGCATTGACGTTGAATGTGATGCTGATGGTGGCCTGCGTGTTTGTGCCGCTGGTGTTGGGGTATACCCTGTGGAGCTATTACAAAATGTGGGGGCGCCTGGATGAAGAGCAGATTCGTACTCACGGCCATTCATTATATTAGGGAGCGAAGCCATGTGGTATTTCACCTGGATACTGGGTGTGTTACTGGCCTGTGCATTTGGCATCATCAATGTGCTGTGGCTGGAAGTGAATGAAGACCTGGATCGGCCCGATCCGGATTAATCCGGATCAGGGTAACCTGCCGGGGCAAGCCAAATAGACAGGTTCTGTTCAGCCCGCGCTGTGGCAGCGCATCAGGTCACGCAGTGCGCTGCCCATGTCGTTCACCGCATCGCGCGCGGATTGTGAGCACAGAATATTGGCAAAGCCGTGCACCAGGCCGGGGTACTCAATCCATTGTACGGCGACACCGGCCTGTTGCATTTTTCGGGCGTAGTCGCGACCTTCGTCCCGTAACGGATCAAAGCCTGCCGTTACGACGATGGCCGGGGGTAGCTGGTGCAGATCCTCGGCATAGAGGGGTGAGATGTCCGGATGGCATTGATCCTGATCAGCGGGGATATAGCAGTCTTTGTAAATACGAATGCCTTCGTCTGTCAGTAGAAACCCATCCGCAAACAGGGTGCGGGAGCCCACTTCCCTGGGGCTGTCCGCTGACGGGTAGATCAGCAGTTGGGCCGCCGGTTGGCGGATAGCGCGGTCTGCCAGTTTGCGCGCCAATACGGTCGCCAGTTTGCCGCCGGCGCTGTCCCCTGCCACCGCAATCACCGGGTCGTTCAGGCCCAGCTCCGGCAGTCGGTGCATGGCATCCTCATAGGCGCGCAGCACATCGTTTACGGCGGTGGGCCAGGGATTCTCCGGTGCCTTTTGGTATTCCACCGATAAAACCCGGGCCCCGGTGATCTGGGCCAGGTGACGGCACAGGTTATCATGGGTGTCCAGATTGCCGTGTACCCAGCCGCCGCCGTGCAGAAAAAACAGCAATGCGTCTGTGGCTTGGTTGGGGGCCTGTTGATGGGGTGTGTAAAGCCGGGCCGGGAGCCTGGGGTTGTCCTGCCCGAGCAGCAGGTTGCGGGTGGACATGGGCACAAGCTTGCCCTGAACGATGCGTGTGCTGGCGTTAAATGCCTGGCGGCTGGCCTGCAATTGCTGCGGGTTCTGGCGCGATGGCCGTATCGGCTTTTCCAGGTTGGAAAGTTTCACCAGCAATTGCATGTCCAGGTCCAGTTCCAGCCCATCCACACGGATTGGTTTGCCGGCAATCCGGCGCTTGGCGAAGCGTGGCAGGTTAAGCAAAGTGTTGAGGGAAGTGGTTTTGGCTTTTTCCAGCAGGGTCATGGCGGTCATCTTCTCTTGCGCAGTGTCGATCTTGGCAGCTTGAATGATGTTGCCATAGTATCCTGTTCGCTGCAGGTTGCACAGGTTGGTGCGGAGGCAGCTAGAGCCAGTTTTCCATTACCACACTGACGCTGGTGTGCTGATTGCCCAGGCTGATCTCGCCATCAAGAATATTACAGTGCAGCTGCATGGTGCGGCCACAGAGTGTGACCAGCTCGGCACAGGTGCCCGGGGTGAGGTAGTCCACCTGCACGTTGCCGAAGGTGCGGCACTTTCTCTGGGTGTGCTCCCACCAGATGGGAGCGGTGCGTTCACCGTAGCAATAGATATGAACCCGGTCGGCGCGGTGGCTGGCTTTTTTAATGCGTTTTTCATCCGGCAGCCCCACATCAATCCACAGCGTGATGTGATCCGTTAAATCCTTTTGCCACAGGGCGGCGTCTTCTTCCGTACTGAGGCCGCGGCCGAACGACAGTTGCTCACTGGCGTTGAGGGCGAATGCCAGCAGGCGGATCATCATCCTTTCCTCGGTTTCCGACGGATGCAGTGCCAGGGTCAGGTTATGTCCGTGGTAATAGTTCAGGTCCATATTGGAGATCTGCAACTCCGCTTTATAGACCGTGGATTTCAGTGCCATCGTCGTGTGCTATTTACCCTGTATGTCCGCTGCTACTTCCAGCTCGTGAATGCCGTTTTCAATAAAGTCCAGCAGCCGCTGCATGGAGGGCAGTGTGCGGCGGCAGGCAGTCAGCCCGAACTCGAGCTGGTTTTCATAGCTCAGCAGGGTAATGTTCAGGGCGATGCGGTCCAGCGGAATGGAAACCGGGTACATGCCCTCCAGCTTCGCGCCGTTCCAATACATGGTTTTTTTAGGGCCCGGCACATTGGAAATGATCACGTTAAACGGCTGCCAGTTGGAAATCATGCCGGTCAGCATATTGAAGCCGGCAGGTGCCATGGTCAGTGCCGTGTAGTTGAGCGTTTCCTCCGGGGTCATGTTTTTATAGCGATCCTTGGATTCCTTGACCGAGGCCTGAATGGTTTCCATGCGCAGCGCGGGATCGGCAATATGGGTGCCCAGGTTCACCAGAATCATGGCAATCTGGTTGCCGCTGTCGCTGTCATCACGGCGAATGGAGACCGGCACCATGGCCACCAGGGGTTTGTCCGGCAGGGCATGCTGGCTGATCAGGTAATCCCGCAGGGCACTGCCGCAAATGGCCAGCACCACATCGTTCATGGTGCCGCGAAATGCTTTGGCGATGCGCCGGATGCGTTCCATGGAATAGGATTGCGCGGCAAAGCGGCGGGAGCCGGTGATGGGTTCGTTGAGCAGGCAGTTGGGAGCCTGGAATATGGACACGTGGGATGAATCCTTGCGCGCCCTGCGGAACAGCTTACCCACTTCCGTTGCCACTTTCGGCAACGTGGCAATTTGCTTGCTGGCACCGCCAAACAGCTCACCGAAGCCGCTGACGATTTCCTGCGGGTTGATCGATTTGCTGGGGCGTTTACGCGGGGGCATGGCCCAGATCGGGGGGCGATTCATTTCCGCCGGATCGTAGGACAGAAACTGAATACAGGTTTTCATGGCGGCGATGCCATCCATCATGCTGTGGTGGACTTTCGAGTACACCGCAAAACGCCGGCCTCTGACGCCCTCGATAAGGTGAAATTCCCACAACGGCCGTTCCCGGTCCATCAGGTTGCTGTGTTCCGCGGAAACCCGTGCCAGCAGTTCCCGGATGCGACCGGGCTTGGGCAGTGCTTCATGCCGGAAATGATGTTCCAGATCGAAGTGATCATCCTCTTCCCAATAGTACTGTCCCAGCTTGCGGGTGAGGCATTGACCGTAGCGACCTTCGGGATGCTGGTACGCGCGCAGTGATTCCGCCAATTCAGTGACGTACTTGGGCCCGGCGCCATCGGGAAACGAAAACAGCATCAGGCCGCCTACGTGCATGGGTTGTTGGCGCTTCTCAAGCCACAGGAAAAGCTGGTCTGCGGGGCTCAATGGAGTCATTCCGATGTGTTCCTTGTAGTTCGCTGTCGTCGGATTGGGTTCACAGGGGCCGGCACAAGCCAGGGTGCCGATAAAAGAATCAAATAATTACAAACTCAGAGCCGTATTGACACTGATTCTTATCATTTTTTCATTCAGTGATACGCAAATTTTATTCCCACCCGCCAAAATTGGACAGGAATAGTTGCCAATTATTGATCTGTCGACACATTTTGTAGCGAAAATAGGCCCCTGATGGCAATGCTTTGCTGCGCAGTTGGCCGAAACCCGGTTACACTTGAAAAGTTTACATAGGTTACAGTCAGTCCCACATGGCCATGCAGCAGTTTGAATCGATTCGTCCTTATCAGGATCATGAAGTACCCGCGGTGATTGAGCGTTTGTTGCAGTCAGATGCGTTGATCCACGCCATTATTCACGTGCAGTTCCCTCTGGTGCCCCGGTATCTGGAGAAACCGCTGGCGCGTTACGTACGCCATCGAATCCATAAAAACCTCAAGGAAATAAGCACGGTCGCGGAATTTCAGGATCGCATGCGCGGTTTTGTGCAAAGCACCATTGAAAAGAGCATGACGGAATTTACCTTCTCTGGTGAGCAGAACCTGCAGCAGGGTGTACCTTATGTTTTCATCAGTAACCACCGGGATATCACCCTGGATTCGGCACTGCTTAATTACACTCTGATTGATGCCGGTCTGGATACGGCAGAGATTGCCATCGGTGATAACCTGCTGAGCAATCCTCTGGTATCGGATCTGCTGCGCCTGAACAAGAGCTTTGTGGTGAACCGTTCGGCCAGTGGGGTCAAGGCTAAGTATCAGGCTTTGCTGCAACTCTCCCACTACATTAATCAGGCCAGCGCAGAAGGCCGCTCGGTGTGGATTGCCCAGCGCGAAGGGCGGGCCAAGGACGGCTTTGATATTACCGATCCGGCCATCATCAAAATGCTGTATGTCTGGCAGAAGAAGCAGGGCGTCTCCTTCTCCGATGCCATGAACAAGCTGAATCTGGTGCCGGTGGCCATCTCTTATGAATACGATCCCTGTGATGGCTTGAAAGCCACCGAGTTACAGGCCCGTGCCGCCGCGGATTATGTCAAGCAGGATGGCGAGGACGTGGAAAGCATTATGCGGGGCATCGCGCTGCCCAAAGGGCGGGTTCACATTGAAATCGGCAAACCCTTACAGGGTGATTTTGCCGATGCCCAGACCCTGGCCCATGCCCTGGACCAGCAGATTGTAGAGAATTACCGCCTGTTTCCGCCCAGCCTGCTGGCCATAGAGCATATGCTGAATCTGGGCAAAGCCATGCAATCCCTGAAGGACGATTCCATCACCAGATTTCAGACCATCGCCCAGCAGGCGCGGGAAACGCTGACGGCGATGGATGCTCAGGAATTATCCCGGCAGGCGGCGGAGTTTTCCGCGCGCCTGGCCCATTACCCGGCCCAGGTTCAGCGCTATATCCTTGAAATGTATGCCAACCCCTTGCTGAACAAGTACAATTACACCAGTCATTAGGCTTTCCAAAACTTGGTATGGATCGTGAATAACCTCATACTATCTTCTTGTAAATCAAGCGAAAGAATGAGGGGGCGATGTGTCAGACACGCATTGGGATGCGATCCAGGCCACAGCCGCAGCACTGATTCGTCACGAGCATCTGCCTGACGATTTTGTCTCAACCGTAAAAGACTATTTTTATCCCCTGGCGCAGCGGATTGCGGCTCTGCAGTGCGCCGCGCGAGCCCCAATAGTTGTGGGGATCAATGGTGCCCAGGGCACCGGAAAGTCAACTCTGGCGCTGTTCCTGGAGACGCTGTTAACCCAGCACCTGGACTGCCCCTGTGCGCGCTTTTCCCTGGATGATATTTACCTGACCCGCGCCGAGCGGGAGAAACTGGCCGCCGGTGTTCACCCCTTACTGAAAACCCGCGGTGTGCCCGGCACCCATGATGTGACATTGGGCCACCGGGTGCTGGACGAGCTGCTGGCCTCCGGGCCCGATGATGTGGTGCCGATTCCGGCCTTCGATAAATCCATGGATGACCGTGCCCCCATGCAGGCCTGGCCTTTGCATCGTGGATGCGTGCATGTGGTTCTGCTGGAAGGCTGGTGTGTGGCGGCGTTGCCGGAACCGGATGGGCAGCGCCTGATGGCGCCGGTCAATGAGCTGGAAGCCCGGGAGGATGCCGATGGACACTGGCGGCAGTATGTGAACCAGCACCTGGCCCAGGAATATCAACCGTTGTTTGGCCGGCTGGATTATCTGGTCATGCTGCGGGCGCCGTCCATGGAATGCATACTGCAGTGGCGCACCCTGCAGGAGCAGAAGCTGGCGCAGCGAATTGCGCAGCACCAAAATGGTGCGGGTGCCCCCGGTGTGATGACCACAGACCAGATCAAACGCTTTATCATGCATTACGAACGACTCACCCGGGCCATGCTGGAGGAAATGCCGGCACGAGCCAACGCGCTGTTCACTATCGATGAGCAGCACCGCATAACAGGAGCCCAGTATCGTGACTGACCGTCAATTGTTGGTGTTCACCGATCTGGATGGCACCTTGCTGGATCACCACACTTACCGTTTCCAGGCGGCCTCTCCGGCATTGGAGCGTCTGCGGGAAGCGGGTATTCCGGTGATTCTCAACTCCAGTAAAACCCGCCCTGAGATGGAGTCATTGCAACAGCAGCTGGGTATCGAGGCACCCTTTATTGTGGAAAACGGTGCTGCGGCCATCATCCCTGCCGGAAATCTGGGTAAAGATACCGGCCTTGTGGTGTCATTTTCGGCCCCTCTGGATGAGGTACACGATGTACTGCGTTCGTTACGGCAGGAGGGCTACCGGTTTCGCGGCTTTATGGACATGGATGCTGCTGAAGTGGCGGCGGTAACCGGCCTGCCACAGATGGCAGCGGCCCGGGCCAAGCAACGTATTGGCACTGAGCCCCTGCTCTGGGAAGGCAGTGCAGACGCGCTCGCGCAGTTTCAGGCACAGTTGCAGAAAGCCGGATTGCAATTAATCAAGGGCGGCCGTTTCTATCATGCCATGGGTCAATACGATAAGGCCGATGCCATGCAATATTTGGTCAAACGCTATCAATCCTGGTATCCCGAGCAGCAGATTGTCACCATCGCGCTGGGGGATAGCCCCAATGATGCGCGCATGCTGGAAAGCGCGGATTATGCTGTCATTATTAAGGGGGTTAATTCCGATAAACTTGAAATAACGGGCGCCGGTGTGGTGCTGCGCTCCCAGGGTGAAGGCCCTGTTGGCTGGAATGAATGTATCCAGTCGCTTTTGAAGCAGCTGCTGTAATTAACAGCGGTGATGAGATTAACAGGCGGGAAGAAAGGCGGGAACATGGGCGATTTTTATCAAAATGGAATCATCACTACGCTGCATAATTTGCGCAGTCGGTCGTTGGAAGACCTGGAACGTGAGTTATCAACGTTTAAAAAACACCGGCCCATGGGCTTGGTGTTGCCATCACTGTATTCGGAGTTGGAAGGCCCGGCATTACAGCACATTGTGGATGAACTGAAACAGGTTCCCTATCTTGAGGAAATCGTCATTGGTCTGGACCGGGCGGATCAAGGTCAGTTTGAGCACGCCTTGCGTTATTTTTCCGGCCTGCCCCAGCGCCACCACGTGCTGTGGAATGATGGCCCCCGGTTGAAAGCATTGGATGAAGAACTACAGGCCCACGACCTGGCTCCCAGTGAAATGGGTAAAGGCAGAAACGTCTGGTATTGCTTTGGCTACATTCTGGCGGCGGATCGTACCGAATCGGTGGCCCTGCACGATTGCGACATCCTCACCTATCAACGCGATCTGGTGGCCCGGCTGATTTATCCTGTTGCCAACCCCAATTTCAACTACATGTTCTGCAAAGGTTATTACGCCCGGGTGGCGGATTCCAAAATGAACGGCCGCGTGAGTCGCCTGCTGGTGACGCCGCTTATCCGGGCGATGAAAAAAGTATGCGGTCCTTCGGACTTTCTGGATTATCTGGACAGCTATCGATATCCCCTGGCGGGTGAGTTTTCATTTCGAACCGATGTGATCAGCGATTTGCGAATTCCCAGTGACTGGGGGTTGGAAGTAGGTGTGTTATCCGAGATGAAACGCAACTACGCCACCAACCGTTTATGCCAGGTGGATATTGCCGATGCCTATGATCACAAGCATCAGGAGTTGTCGGCGGATGATGCCAGCGCCGGGCTTTCAAAAATGAGCACCGATATCTGCAAAGCGCTGTTCCGTAAACTGGCCACCAACGGTGAAGTGTTTTCCAACGAAAAATTCCGCTCCATCAAAGCCACTTATTATCGGATCGCCCTGGATTTTATCGAAAGCTACCAGAATGATGCCATCATCAACGGTTTGCGCTTTGATCGGCATTCGGAAGAACAGGCGGTGGAGTTGTTTGCACAAAATCTGATGGGGGCGGGTGCCTATTTCCTTGATAATCCCATGGATACGCCTTTTATTCCCAGTTGGAACCGGGTGATCAGTGCCATACCGGATATCATGGAACGCTTGAAGGAAGCGGTGGAACTGGATAATAAAGAATTCGGTGGCTGTTAACAATTACGTTGTGCTTAAACCATTATGAACATCTCAGGCAGGATCTGATTGTATGTTGGATGAATTGGAAAAAAGGCTGATTGGTTCGCTGGACTTTATTTATCCTGATATTGATACGGTTTTTCTCGCCCGGCAGTTGATCGAAACCATGGGGCTGGATGATCAATGTCAGCAGCCCCAGGATCACCAGAACAACTGGGATGAATCCGATGTTCTGTTGATCACCTACGCCGACTCAATTTTGAATCCTGCCCGTCAGGATGAGAAGCCGCTGGTAACCCTGTACAACTTTTTAAAGAGAAGGTTGCAGGACAGAATCTCCTGCGTGCATATTTTGCCTTTTTTCCCCTACAGCTCCGATGATGGGTTTGCTGTTATGGATTACCTGGCGGTGAATGAATCCCACGGCGAATGGGAGGATATCCAGCGGATCTCCTCTGAGTTCAAGTTTATGTCGGATCTGGTGATCAATCACATGTCCTCCCGCAGCCGCTGGTTCGACAATTTCAAAAAACGCATCGATCCGGGCAAGGATTACTTTTTTGAAGCCCGCCCGGATGCCGATGTCAGCGCCGTGGTGCGGCCACGCACCTCGCCACTACTGAATCCGGTGCAAACCGAAGATGGCGAACGTTACGTGTGGTGTACTTTCAGTGAGGATCAGGTGGATCTGAATTTCAAGAACCCCAAGGTGCTGCTGGAGTTTGTCAACATCATTCGCCACTATCTGGAATACGGGGTACAGATTTTTCGCCTGGACGCGGTGGCGTTTTTATGGAAAGAGGAGGGAACCCCTTCCATTCACCTGCAACAAACCCATGAAGTGATTAAAGTATTGCGTCTGCTGATTGAACATTACAACCCCCAGGCGGTGATCATCACGGAAACCAATGTGCCCAACCGGGAAAACCTGACCTACTTCGGTAACGCCAACGAAGCCCATGTGATCTACAACTTTTCATTGCCACCGCTGCTGATTTACACCCTTATAGCCGGTAACTGTCGGCACTTGAAAACCTGGCTGATGAGTATGCCGCCGGCGCAGATGGGTACCACCTATCTGAATTTTATCGCCTCTCACGACGGCGTGGGATTGCGGCCTACCGATGGGCTGCTGCAGGAGGAAGAGAAAAACCAGATGGTGAGCACCATGCAGCAGTTTGGTGGACGTATCACCTGCCGCCGATCGCGGGAGGGATTTGACAAGCCTTACGAGATGAATATCAGCCTGTATGATGCGCTCAAAGGCACCATTGAACATGGCCCCGACAAATGGCAATTGCAACGCTTTGTTTGTGCCCATGCCATTATGCTGGCGCTGGAAGGTATACCTGCATTTTATATTCACAGTTTGCTGGGGTCGGAAAACGATTACGCCAAGCTGGAGAATACCGGCCGCAACCGCTCCATCAACCGCAGCCAGTGGGAGGTGGGGCCGTTGGAAGAACAGCTGGAGAATAAATACAGCCATCACAGCAAGGTTTTCACCCAGCTTAGTGCGCTGATTGACATTCGCAAAAAACAGCCGGCGTTTCACCCCAATGCCACCCAGTTTACCCTGCACCTGGGATTGCAGATTTTTGGCTTCTGGCGCCAGAGCATGCGGCGGGATCAGTCTATCTTTTGTATTTACAACATCAGCAGTGAAACCCAGCAAGTGGCGTTGAGTGATATCAACCTGATTGGCACCGATAACTGGACCGACCTGATCTCCGGAATGAAAATCGAAGACCAGGCAGGCACCCTGACCCTGACCCCCTATCAGACCCTTTGGCTGTCGAACCGCTAGCCCGTCGCCAAAAAAAGAAACGTGCTAGAATGGCCGCCACGAGTAAGCGGGGTGGAATTTGAGCAAGACGTTTTCCTATGATGTGGTGGTGATTGGTGGTGGTGCGGCCGGCCTTTTCTGTGCCGCCCTGGCTGCCCGCAGAGGCCGCCGGGTGGTGGTGCTGGAACGCACCACCAAGGTGGGTAAGAAGATCCTGATGTCCGGTGGTGGCCGCTGCAATTTCACTAATATGTACACCGAGCCTGCCCACTTTCTTTCCGCCAATCCCCATTTCTGTAAATCGGCATTAAGCCGGTATACCCCGTGGGATTTCATCGGTCTGGTGAGCGATTACGGCATTCCCTACCACGAAAAAAAGTTGGGGCAGTTGTTTTGCGATAACAGCGCCAAAGATATTCTGGATATGCTGCTGGCGGAATGTGAGAAAGAAGGGGTGGATGTCCACACCGGCTGTGACATCCGGCAGTTGGAAGGTGAAGGGGGATTTCGCGTTGACACCCAACGTGGTGTTTATGCTTGTGCGGCGCTGGTGGTGGCCACCGGCGGTTTATCGATCCCCACCATGGGGGGCACCGCCTACGGTTACGAGGTGGCGCGCCAGTTTGGTCTTGAGGTTCTGCCCACCCGGGCAGGGCTGGTGCCTTTTGTCTTTACCGACACAATGAAAGACCTGTGCCATGCACTGAGCGGGGTTTCCCTGGACACGGTGAGCAGTAACGATCTGGCCTCGTTTCGGGAAAACATCCTTTTTACCCACCGGGGGCTCAGCGGGCCGGCCATTCTGCAGATCTCATCTTATTGGCAAGTGGGTGAAACCATTAGCGTTAATCTATTGCCCGCTGCAACCGAGGAAAACTGGTTGCTCAACCACAAGGCCTCTGACCCAAAGTGTCTGTTGCGCACCGTACTGGCCGCCCGGCTGCCGAAAAAGCTGGTGGCCGAGCTGGAGAAGCTCTGGTGGCCCAGTGAGAACCGCAAGCCGTTGGCGGAATTTTCCAACCAGCGGCTGCTGCAGCTGCAGCAGCAGATTGTGAACTGGCAACTAAAGCCCGCCGCAACCGAGGGTTATCGCACCGCCGAGGTCACTCTGGGGGGCGTGTCCACCGATGAGCTGTCTTCCAAAACCATGGAAAGTAAAAAGCAAAGCGGTTTGTACTTCATTGGTGAGGTGGTGGATGTGACCGGGCACCTGGGTGGATTTAATTTCCAGTGGGCCTGGGCCTCGGCTTATGCGGCAGCGATGGATGTGTGAGTGCAGCGGAGATAAACTAAAGGCAGATTGTTTAAACCTACTGGTTGTCACTACCGGAGATGCGCAGAGGAATTACCATGCCAGAACACGAAAAGCTAAATTATGTGGAGCTGCCGGCGCGGGATCTGGAGGCCACCAAGGCCTTTTTTTCCAGCGTGTTCGGTTGGGCGTTTGTTGACTACGGCCCGCAGTACACGGCATTTTCCAATCAGGGGTTGGATGGCGGCTTTTTTCAAAGTGATTTGATGTCAGATAGCCAAAACGGTGCGGCGCTGTTGGTATTTTACAGTAACGACCTGGAACAGACCCTGCGCAAAGTCAGCCAGGCCGGCGGCACCGTTATCAAACCGATCTTTGCCTTTCCCGGTGGCCGGCGTTTTCATTTTCGTGAGCCCAGCGGCAATGAATTTGCTGTTTGGTCGGAACCGCTTGAGTAATTTTGCGTTGATCCATCCATGCCGGTAAACAGGAGACCGTTATGAAGTCCTATGTGACAGCGCTTGCGTTCACGCTGGTGTCGTTACTGTCAGCTCCTGCTCACGCCGAGCAGATTACCATTGCGGTGGCCACCAATTTTATCGGACCCATGGAGGCATTGGTCAGCCGCTTCCAGCAGGATACCGGCCACAGGGTTAAGGTGTCCTATGGTTCCTCCGGCAAGATTTTTGCGCAGATTCAGCATAATGCCCCCTTCCAGGCGTTCTTCTCGGCGGATCAGGACAAACCGATCGCACTGGAAAAGGCTGGCCTGGCCGTGCCGGGCAGTCGTTTTACTTACGCCATAGGTGGCTTGGTGTTGTGGTCCAGTAAGCCAAATCTGGTGGATGCAGAGCTGCAGGTATTGCAGCAGGGTCGCTTTAACAAGCTGGCGCTGGCCAATCCCAGGTTAGCGCCCTATGGTGCCGCTGCGGTTGAAACGCTGCAGCGGATGGGATTGCTGCAATCCACGCGCGGGCAATGGGTGCAGGGAGAAAATATCGGTCAAACCTACCAGTTCGTCGCCACGGGGAATGCCGATTTAGGCTTTGTGGCCAAGTCACAGGTCATGAAAAACGGCCGCATCGAGCGCGGTTCCCACTGGATTGTTCCTGATGAGTTTTACGCACCCATCCGGCAGGATGCGGTGCTGCTTAAAAGGGGTGAAAACAGCCCCGCAGCGCGGGCGTTGCTGGCGTTCGTCACAGGCGGTGTTGCCCGTAAGGTGATTGCGCAGTTTGGCTATCAGGTGGAAGTGCAGTAGATTATAAATTGATCGTCTTTCATCGCAATAGTGTATTCAATCCGGTTCAAACTGTTTATTAATACCAAACGCCGTCAAATTGCTTGATGTTCTTGTCCGCTGGCCTATTTTGAGAACTGGGTCACTATTTTGGAACAGTGCAATGGATAGCGAATTCTCCACACTTTTTCTCGTCTCGTTTGCAGACATTGCAGTATGTTTTTTACTTTTCATATTGGTGGTATTGCCTCGATTCAACCGTTGGTCCGGTGCCGAGCAGGGGCAGTTTGAGGGTGCACCGAAAGATTACATACACGATCGTGTATTCAGGGAATACGCCGGGCTTTATTTTCTGACCTTCGTCGCCATTGCGTTTGTAATCAGTCAGGTGCCGGGTCTGAAAGGCGTGTTTCACGGTGCTGTGTCGGCGCTGTTGGCCGATAACCCGCTGGCTCAGCAACTGTTGCTGTTGGGCGAGGATCTGGGGCAGGCCATTTTATCCCCCTATCTGGTGATTTTTATTTTGCTGCTGAAGCTGGTGGCGCCCATTGCCAAGGCGGATGAGCGCTGGCGCAGTTTCTTGCTGTCTTCGGCGCGGGTGCCCCGGGATGCCATGAATCTGAAGCAACAGATTCTGGACGCTTTGGGGGAACTGCCCCTCACGCACAGCGGTTTGGATGCGGTGTTTGTCAGCCTGGAAAAACGCGGCTTTCCCGATTTCTGGGATCGGGTTGCCCGCCACAGCGGGCCCTTGGATTCACCTTTGGTGGCCGGGCGTCTGCTGGCCAGGAACCTGTATCTGGTTCGCCTCAATCATGAGTTTGAAAACCATTATCCCGGCGTGAACGATCTGCAGCGCATGGAAAGCCGCCTGCTTGAGATTGCCGGCGTGTTGCCGGCCGTGCAGGACAGTGAAAACACCCTGGCGGTACAGGAATATTTGAACGAATTGGAAACGCTGCAACGCACGCTTTGCGAGATGCTGGCCAAGAATTGCGTTAAATCCTATCCCGAGGCCGGGGATCGAAATGCATTGCTGAAACGTTACGGCTTCATACTCAAATATATGGATAATAAGGAGTTGGACCTGCGTTTGCCCGTCGCCATGGTGTTTCTGGGCACGTTCGTCGTCACCGCATTGTGTGTCATGTTTTTCCTTGCCCTGTTCGACTTTGCGGGGGTTTTCAATCGCCGGGGAGATTGGTTTACCGAGGCCAGGCTGGTGGGGTGGACCATCGGTGGTGGATTGTCCTATGTGTTGGCGGTGGCCAGTGGATTTTACGTGAATGAAACTCTGCGTAACCAATTTGGTGATCGTAATCTGGCGACTTATATTTTTGCGTTCCTGGTGGCGGCCATGGCATCCATGGTGTTTTTTGCCCTATCCAGAGAGCAGTTCAAGCCGCCCTTTGTGTTGCTGGCCATCAACTTTGGGCTGCTGGCCATTGTGGTCATCCGCAGCCGGGGCAGGGGCCTCATGAGCCAGCGGGCGGTGAAGAAAAAGGCCACCCAGATTGCACTGCAGTATGCGCTGATTTCCGCTGTGCTGCAGGTCATGATTCGCATCACGTTCTACGTCTTTAATCGTGAAAACTGGACGCTTATTGGCTTGCTGGATGAATTGAGCCTGCCGCTGTTTTTTCTGTTCGGGTTCGTTCGGGGCGGGGCGATTGCGTTTCTTGTGGCCTATGTGTTTATGGATTGTGAGCGGGTGTATTTGCAGACTGCCCGCCGCAAGTATCCACGCATTCGCGTCGGTAATGCGGTGCATTGTGAGATTGCCGGTCAACCGGCGGACGTGGTGGTGCTGGATTTGTCCGAAAAGGGCGCCATGTTGCGGCTGAATACACAATTGAATGCTGAAACAGGTGTGCAGGCCGGTGACAAGGTGTCGCTGCTGTTCAGCTTCGGCCGTATGGAAGGTCAGATCATGACAGTGAAATCGCACCAGGCTCGAGTTTGTTTTGATAGTAAACGTTCAGCGGCAGAAGGCATTCAGCATTATATCGATGAAGAAATGGGGCTGGCGGTGTAACTGCCAGCCTGGGGATGATTATTGGTAAATGATATCGGGGCGGGTTGGAGCCAGTAGCGCCAGCAATTTGTTTTGTGTGGGGTGGGCGATGCCGCTGCGATTCATGGCGGCAATCAACAGATCCACTGTCTGATTGAACTCCGCTTCAGTAATGTTCATATTGGTGTGTACATCCACCATACTGTCTCCGCTGTAGCGGCAGGGGCCGCCACTGAGTTCGCAGACCTGTTCGATGAACTTCTCCCTGAAGCGGTCCAGGTCCGTTTCTTCAAAATGACGCACGATGTTTTTATCAAAACCGATTTCATAAATAAAGTTGTCGGTGATACGGGTGATGCCTTCCATGCCCCCCAATTCATGATAGAGCGCGTCATCAGTGGGCTGGGTTTGACAGGCCGGCAGGCAGGCCAGCAATACCAGCAGTGAACACAGTTTCAGAAATCGCAACATGGGGATCACCATAGATATCCGGTTAGCGAAACATAGGCACCGGACTGATTATCCTCGCCGGCAATGATGCCCAGATCAGCCCAGGCGAAGGTGATGTTGAACTGTTTGTTGGGTAGGTACGCCACAAATACATCATGGGCATCTTCCTCTTCCAGTGCACTCAGGTTGTCGGGCTTCTGACGGTATTCGAACCCGATGGCCAACTGCCGGCTGAGCAGTGCGGCAACGGCAGCCTCGGCCATGACTTCATGGCTGTCGTTGTTGTCACCGCCGTAACCCAGGAGTCCGAACTGATTGGCTTTGGTGGCCCGCAGGGTCAGATCCCATACCAGGTTATAGCCCCACAGTACACCCAGATGGGCCTTGCTGACGGCAAGGTAAAGATCCGTGCCGTGATCCGTATCCTGCGCCCCGATGGCGGACGCGATAGCATCATTCTCCAGTTCCTTGTACTGCACACCCACGGCCATTTGCGGCCAGTTGCCGTACACAATGTCACCCATCACCCGTGCTTTCAGGCCCAGAATACGCTGATTGATTTCCCGCTCGCCAAACGGCACGTTTTTCAGTTCAAAGGTCTGTCGGGCCAGGCTGAGTTCAAGGCGGTCGTAGATGCTGGCGCTGGCACCAAATACCTGCAACCGATAATCGGGCAGGCTGACGCGGGTCATGAACACGCTGCTGGACCATTCGTCACGGGTGTCGTAACCGCTAAGGGTGGCCCAGGGCACCAGACCGCCCCCACCACTGCCCTCCACCTGGGTGACCCCGGCGGTTTCCTGAAGCTTGCCGGCCCCGGCCTGGGCCCAGCCGGCGAAGGCCAGTACGCCACCGGCCAGTAGATAACGAAGTGTTGTCATGCCGCTTTTCCAATGGATGAACTTTAATCCAGTATAGAGGATATATCCGATCATGCCGGTGGGGTATTGTGCTCCCGAGACAGGCGGTTAGGGGCATTTTCTCCGGCTGACGTGAGCTTTGTTCGGCAACCGGTTGAGCTGGCCAGGCCGATCGCAAGCCGGTCATGGCGGCCTTGAAGTTTCCTCCGGATTGGCCATAATGCGCCTTTATAAAAATACCAAACCGTTACCCGGATGCTCACTTTTTTCACGTGGTTTTTTGCGCCATATGCCTGAAATTCTAGCTGTTTTTTCCACTGGCTTGCTGTTCTACAAGCCTGGAGTTCCAAGTCTTTCATGAATCAAGCTGTTGCTTCTGCTCCCCATCGCAATGCCCGTCTTGTCAGGCTGCTTACCGAGCTGGCCATGATTGAGGAGGATTGGCCCCATAAAGACTTTGCCGATCGCCTGGGGCAGATGCTGAGCTTCGCTGACTCCATTGTGTTGGCGGATGCCCACAAGGTGAAGCCGGAGCGCGGCTTTGTGGTGGTAACGGATTCCTGTGAGGATCTGAAACAGGCGGTGCTGCACACCAAAATCAAACTGGTGAACGGGGTCATTCAAAGCTGTGCAGGGGCAGCGGACCGCCCCAAGATCCGCTGGCCCGATCTTGAGGAAACCGCCAGTGAGATTCCTTTCGAGCGTTATCACCGTTTCTATTTATCCCATCAGCGGGATCAGGATCTGGCGTTGCGGGTGGTGCGCTCCAGTGCGCGGGAGGCATTGACCGGCTGTACACCGGCATTGAAAAAACTGGCGGTATTGGATCGAGCTCTTGAAGACACATTGTGGGATCAGACCTACCGCATGCTGGCACTGATTCCCCGTCTGCTGCAGCGTCGCTTTAACCTGCTGCAGCAACAGGCGCAGCCGGGTTGGCTGCAGCAATTTCGCAAAGATGTTCAGGCGCTGTTACTGGCAGAGCTTGATCTGCGCCTGCAACCGGTGTTGGGACTGGTTGAGGCCCTGGAAAGAGAGGTATCCCGAAAATCATGACTCGAATTCTGTTTGCTGCGGCCTTTTTGTTGGGTGCTGCGGCCGTGATCTGGATCGGCGCCGGTTTTATCGGCAATGATCTGTTGGCCTTGACGGTTACCCTGTTGATCGGATTGGTGTACGCCATTGGTTGTTTGGAAATGCTGCAGTACCGGCGGGCAACAGGCACCCTGGTGAATGCATTGCGCCATGTGCCCGGCGATCTGCCGCGTCTGGATCCCTGGCTACTGAAATTGCATCCGGCATTGCAAAACGCCGTCCGTTTGCGCATTGAGGGTGAACGCGTCGCCCTGCCCGGACCGGTGTTCACGCCTTACCTGGTGGGGTTGCTGGTGATGCTGGGTTTGCTGGGAACCTTTATTGGCATGGTGGTCACTCTGAACGGTGCGGTACTGGCATTGGAGGGAACCACTGAATTGCAGGCCATGCGGGCGGGATTGGCCACCCCCATTAAAGGGCTCGGCCTGGCCTTTGGAACCTCCGTTGCCGGGGTGGCTGCATCTGCCATGCTGGGTCTCATTTCCACCATCAGCCGTCGCGAGCGGATGCAGGCCAGCGCATCACTGGATCAATCCATCGCCGCGGAATTCCGTGGTTTTTCACTGCAGCATAATCGGCAGGAAACCTACAAAGCCATGCAGTATCAGGCGCAGGCATTGCCACAGGTGGCAGAGCGTCTGCAGTACATGGCGCAGCAGATTGAGTCCATGACCCGTGCCATGACCGATGCCGTGCAGCAGGGACAGGTGCAGTTTCAGGATACCGCAACCCAGCGCTTCAGCGAACTGGCCGCTGCAGTGGAAACGTCATTGAAAACGAGCCTGGCAGAAAGCGCCCGACTGGTGGGGGATAGTATTCAGCCCCTGGTGGAGGCCACGGTGGCCACGGTGGCCCAGCAGTCCCAGCAGGCCCAACAGAATTTGCAGGACCAGACCCAGGCGTGTTTGCAGACGGCCACGGACCGCTTTGCCGATACCGCGGTTACGGTGGGCCAGGCCTGGCAAAGTGGATTGCAGGCCGCCAGCGATAGTTTGGTGGCCCATTGGCAGGAGAACAGCAAGCAGCTGCAGGCGCTGCAACGGCAGGCACTGGAGGATTTGAATGCGCGGGCTGACCGGGTTACGCACGCGGCCGAACACAGCAGCACCCGCTTGTTGCAGGAGTGGACGCAGGTACTGGATCGCACCAGTGACCTGGTGGATGCGCGCCTGCAGACGGAAACCCAGTGGCTGGAGCAACAGAACGGCCGCATGGAACAACTGGTGGAAACGGTTCGGCAGGAGCTGTCGGCGCTGCGTGCAGAGGAGAGTCATCGTGCCGCAGCGGCGGTTGAACGCCTGGCGGACCTGGAGAGCACGGTGGCCGGACACCTGACACAACTGGGCAGCGCTCTGGAATCGCCTATGTTGCAGTTAATCGAAACCGCGTCCCAGGCACCCAAAGCCGCCGCCGAAGTGCTGGAGCAGTTGCGCCGTGAAATCTCCAACAATATAGAGCGGGATAACGAATTGTTGCAGGAACGCCAGAACCTCATGGCGGAACTCAATCGGGTGTTGAGCTCGCTGGAGCTGACATCCTCCGAGCAACGGGCTGCCATCGAGTCGCTGGCCGGAGCCTCGACCCGTCAACTGGCCCAGATCAGCGCGCAGTTTGAACAACAGGTGGCAACGGAAACCGGTAAGCTGGCGGAGATGGCCGATCATCTGGAAGCCAGTGCCGTGGACGTGTCCAGTCTCAGTGAAGCGTTCGGTTACGCGGTTGAATTGTTCAGTGAATCCAACAGCAAATTGATTGAGAACCTGAGCCGGGTGGAGGCGGCGTTGGATAAGTCCAGCAGCCGCAGCGATGAGCAGCTGGCGTACTACGTGGCCCAGGCTCGGGAGATCATTGATCTCAGTATGATGTCGCAGAAGGAGATCATCGAAGAACTGCGGCACAAGTCTGAAGCCGCACCGACGGGCGCAGAAGAGGTCAGCTGATGGAATCACTGGATGATCAGGTAGCCTCCACACCCATTTGGGCCATCTTCGGAGATCTGATGTCCGGACTGGTGGGCGTTTTTGTGCTGGTACTGGTGTGGGTCATGGGGATTCAGCTGGAACTCACCCAAAACCTGGAACAGGAGGTGCAGAAACGCCAGCAGGAAGAACAGCGCAGAATGGCCCTGGAAGCCGCGTTGGCGGAGCCCCTGGCCAAGGGTCGAATCACCCTGGATAACGGGCGCATCGGTATCAGTGGCAGTGTCCTGTTCGCATTGAATTCTGACGAGCTGCAGCCCCAGGGCCGACAGCTTCTGCAATCCCTGGTGGCGCCATTGCAGATTTATCTGGGGCAACATGATGAACTGTTGATGGTGAGTGGCTTTACCGATGATCTGCCTATCCAGAAGAACAACAATCGCTATCAGGATAACTGGGAACTGTCCGCACAACGGGCGTTGACGGTGACCCGTGCCCTGATCGAAGAAGGCATGCCCAGGGCTCGGGTGTTCGCCGCCGCCTTTGGCGCACAGCAACCGGTGGCCTCCAATGGGGACAGTGCCGGCCGCGCCCGCAATCGGCGGGTGGAAATGGCACCGGTACCCCGGGGTCGACAACAGGAGCTGGCCGATGAATGAGGTGGCAGACCGCAGCCCCGCCGAAGCTGAACAGCTGGCCAAGCTGCAACGGATCTTGGCAACGCTGCGCCAATCAGTTCCGGCGGCGGATCTGGTAGCCCTGCACCGGGCCGATGCGTTGCTGCGCCATGCGTCAAACTGTCGACCTTCCCTGAGCCGGCGCTTGCTGCACCAGGCCGAGCAGGTCTTGCACAGCGTACAAGGCCGGGCCCGGGGGCGAGCTGCTGCCGAGGCAAACAGTGCGGAAATTGAGTCGGCCCGTAGCAGCGATACTGCCACCCTGGCGCAGCTGGTAGCGTTGCTGAATCAGCGGCGGGCCCGGGGCGCGGCAGCGGAGCCGGCCACCTTTGAAGCCGTGTTGCGACGCCAGGAAGTGGATGCCCTGCGCCAGGTGGACGACGAAGCAGCGGTGGCGGATCTGGATGCCCTGGCGCCGGTTACCGAATTGAAAGCACTGCAGGCGTTTCGCGAAGAATGGGCCAGGCGCAGCACGGAAAAAGCCGTGGCCAAGGCGTTGGATGACGCGCCGGAAGATGCCGGCCCGCTCAACGCCCACCGCCTGGTGGTGCGCTCACTGATGACAATGCAGGATGTGGCGCCGGATTATCTGGGGCGGTTTGTGAATCAGATTGAAACTCTGCTCTGGCTGGAGCAGGCCGGCAATCGTTTACTGGCGAAAGAACCCCAAGCCGGAAAGGGCAGGCGACGTCATTGATTGGCGGCCCGTTGCCGACTGCTGAACTCTTCCACCCAATTGAGTACGTCCTTGGCCGGTAACGGCCGGCTTAGATAGAAACCCTGTAACCAATCGCAGCCCCACTCCCTTAACAGGTCCATGGATTGCTGGTTTTCGACGCCTTCTGCCACCACCTTCAGATTGAAACTGTGGGCCAGTTCAATGGTGGACTTCACAATGATTTGATCATCGGCCAGTTGATCCAGTTGCAGAACGAAGCTCTTGTCAATTTTCAATTCCGTCACCGGCATGTGTTTCAGTTGTGACAGGGAGGAGTAGCCGGTACCGAAGTCATCAATGGCCAGATCAAAACCGGCTTGGCGAAAGCGTTGCAACAGATCAATGGCCTGTTTGGAATCGCGCATGATTTCACTTTCCGTAATTTCAAAAGCCAGACTGCCGGCGGTCAGTTGGTAGCGTTCCAGTTGCTGGTGAATGCTGTCCAGCAGGTTTTTGCGGGACAGATCCTTGGCCGACAGGTTAATGGCCACCTGGGCATCGAATTGCTGTTCCTTCCACTGGGCAATCTGCCTGATGACGGCGGCCAGCACCCAATCGGTCACATTGCCGATCAGTCCGGCCTGTTCTGCCAAGGGGATGAACAGGTCCGGTGGTATGAAACCCTGCTCCGGGTGTATCCAGCGGATCAAGGCCTCAAAGCGAAAAATGGTGCTGTCCCGGGCCAGTACTTTGGGTTGGAAGTACATCTGCAATTGCCCGTTATCCTGTGCCAGGGTAGCCTTCAGGTCTGCCAGTAATTGCAGGCGTTTGAGGTGTGTTTCTTCCATCTGGCGGTCGTAAAACGCCAGCCCCAGTTGCTCGCGACGGGCCATATCCAGCGCGATACTGGCCTGCTGTACCAGCTGATCCGCCTGGGTGCTGTCCTTCGGCGCTGTGGATACTCCCATGGAGAATTTCAGGGTAATTTCCAATTGCTGGATACGGTAGGCGCCGGACAGCATTGCCAGTACGTTTTCCGCAGTGCCTTCCAGGCTGCACTCCAGGGGGATCACCACCAGAAATTCATCGCCACCCAGACGGGCGGCAAAGCAATCCTCTTCCGGCAGCTGACTCAGGCGTTCTCCGATCTGTTTCAGGCACTGATCCCCCACCACATGACCAAAGGTGTCGTTGACGATTCGGAAATCCAGAATGTTGATACAGATGACCGCAATGGGTTTGAACTGCGCCCGGTCCAGATGCTGGCTCAACCGGGTAATAACATGTTGGCGGTTGATCAGTTTGGTGAGTGGATCGTGGTGGGCCTGGTACATGATACGGGCCTCACGCTCGGCCAATCCTTCCTGCATGGTTTCAAAGGCGTTGGCCAGTTCGTTAATTTCCTGGGTGTTGCGATTGGCATTCACCTGAAGACCGAATTCACCGTTGGCAATACGGCTGGCGGTGTGCGCCAGTACGCGTATCGGGGTGGCCAGGTTGCGGGTGATGATGAGGCCACCGGCCACCGCCAGTAAAGCACCGATCAAGGTGATGACAATGATACGCCATTGCAGGAGATCAAATTCACGAAAGGCTTTCTCCACCGGGTAGGAGAGGAAAATACCGGCTTCATTCTGATTGGCCTGATTCAGCTCCAACTGCAGGGTGGCGAATTGCGGCCGGCCGAACAATGGTAGCCGCTTGGTGGAATAAGGCACGTAGGCTTCGTCCACCGCCAGAGCCCAGTCTGTGGCGGGCAGGGTGGAGGCAATGACAGTGCGGTTCAACTGATCGTTGGCATAGAAGGTAATATCCAGCCCGGTCAGCTCTTGCCACTGATTGGCCAGATTCTGGTTGAGTTCGAATCCCACCATGGCAATGGCGATGGGCAGTGGCGCTTTCACCGGAAGGAGTATGACCTGGTAGAGGCGGCCGTTCATGACCAGGTAATCGTTGGCTCCTCCGTTGCTGAGGCTGGCGCGAATGAAGTAGTCCTGATTGAACTGGGTGTTAATCTGTTCGGTATCGGATGCCAGCAGTTCGCCCTGCAGTGACAGCAGCGCCATCAGGTCAGCGCCGATGCGTTCACCGTGGTTGTGAAGCACACTTTTTATGGTCTCCTGATCCCGGGTGGCCGCGGCCTGCTTGAAGCCGAAATCCGAGGTCAGTACCTCGGCGGAACTGAGTAACTGATCCTCCCGGTTGCGCAACAGCTGTTGCAGTGTGCTTTCCGCGGTGGACAGATTGGAGTCGATCTGTTCATTGCTGTGGTTGCTGGTGGAAAACCACACCGCCAATGCAACCGTAATGGCCATCGCCACCAATATGCCGATCACAAAACGAAGTATGCGGACCTGCAGGGAACTAACGGCCATGGTTTCTGAACCGGTCAGAGCCGAAGCCGCGCTTTTCCGGGGTTGCCAGCGGTGGTTTCAGGCGCAACTGCAGTGTGATGGGCTGTCCCGCCGGATGCGGCGGGAGGGAGTGGTGTTCCATCTGACTGAAACCACTTGCCAGCTCCGGGTGCCAGATTCTTACCCCATCCTGGGTGGCAAGTGTTGCCTGGCCGTTGTCATCGGTTTGGGCCCAGAGTGAGGTGTCGCTCACCACAATAAAGCCCAGCATTTGGTCATGGATGTTGCAGCCCAGCACCACAATACCCGCTTGTTCGAACTCTATGGGGTGTTCAGGTTGTTTCGCATACAGTTTGAGTTCAAAGGTTTTGGGCTGGGAGAAGGAATACACATGGTGGCGGATATTGTCGCTGTTGGGAAAGTTGACCCGGCGACCCTGTTCAATCACCAGCACCTTGGGGGCAAAGGCCTTGTCGATCTGATCCATGATGGCCGGTGGCATATCCCGATTCCGATCCACGGCAACGGCCGGCGGTTGCCCGCCCGCCAGAATGACGGCATTGGGAATGGGTTTCCCTTGCATGTCAATGAGTTGCAGAGACACAGGGGGGGCCTCAGCACGGGCGGAAACGCATCCCAATGCCACGACAGCGAACACGATGGCGAACGTGAAGGATAGTTGCAAGGAAACCAGCCCTTTGTGAAACATAGGTGTTTAAAAACACGGTTTTTTTCAGTATAGCAAAGGGCTGAAACTTGGCAGCGTTGTTTGTAACCTACTGATCTGCAGCAGTTTCTATTGAAGGCGTAGTGCGGGCCCGGGTACTCCAGGCCAGCCATGCCGGCAGGGCCAGCAAATCGAACAGCAAGGCCAGCAGGATAATGAGCCCGGTGGCGTTGCCCATGTCACTGTTGAGTTTGAAGCTTGAACTGCCCAGCAGGAGGAACCCGGCCGCCAGGAGTACGCTGGTGATAATGATGGGCGCACCGGCGTGGGCAAGCACCTGTTCCAGCGCCTGGGTGCCTTCCTGGCCGCGGCTGCGTTCTTTCTTGTAGCGACTCAGAAAATGAACGGTGTCATCCACCACCACACCCAGGCACATTCCGCCCACCAGCGCCATGGACAAACCCAGCTCGCCGACCATCAGCCCCCACAGGCCAAACACCGCCAAGATGGGCACCAGGTTGGGTAATAAACTCAACAAGCCCAGGCGGACCGAGCCCAGCACCATGCCCAGAGCCAGGGAAATCAGCAGCAGAGCGGTCAACACACCGATTATCATGCTCTTGATATTCTTTTGGCCGATGTGGGCAAACATCAACATGGGGCTGGAGCTGGTGGTGTGCCATTGCGGAAACACCGTTTTGATGTGCTGATTGATGCGGGATTCCAGCCCCAGCATATCCTGAGAGGAAATATTGTGCAGGGTCACAACCACCCGGGTGGCCCGCCGGTCCATACTGATGCGGTCTGACAGGTCCAGACCGAACGGCAGCGACATTTCGTACATCAACAGATACTGGGCTGCCAGGTCCGGGCTGTGCGGCAGGCGGTATTCCTGCGGGCGGCCACCGTTCATGTTCTGGTTGATCTGTTTGAGGGTGTCGCTGATGCTGGTGACATGACGGACTTCAGGTTGTTGCAACAGCCACTGTTGGAAAGCATCCAGTTCCTGCAACAGAGCGGGGTCCACTGCGCTGCTGGAGCCGGCGCGGCTGATGGCGTATTCCACGGTATAGATACCGGTCAGATGCTCATCCGTATAATCGGTGGAGACACGAAAGTGGGTGCTGTCATCAAAGTATTCAACGAACTCATCATTCAGTGTGTTATTACCGATGAACAGGCTCAGACCCACTGCACTGCCGCCTACAAAAAGCAGGGTCAGGGCGCTGTGTCGGGTAACCAGCTTCACCAGCAGCGGCACCAGGGTGCGGTTGACCAGCAATTCCTGCCTGGGTACGGCGCCACTGAGATGCAGGAACGCGGGGAGGAAGGTCAGTGACAGCAGCGTTGCCAGGGTAACGCCAACGGCAACGATATTGCCCAGATCGTGATAGGGGGGCACATCGCTGAAATTCATGGTGACAAAGCCGACCAGTGTGGTGACCCCAGCAATCAGCATGGGCCTCAGGTTGTCAGCGATGGCACGATCCACATTGCCCCTGCATGGCGCAGACCACTGCAGGCGTAGAAAGGTATTGGCGATGTGCACGGAATGAGCAACAGCGATGGTCAGTATGACCATGGGCGCGATGGCCGATGGTGAAGACAGTTGGATGCCCATCCAGCCGCCGGCGCCCATGCCGCCAAGGGCGGAAAACAGAATCACCAGCACGATGCCGGCGGTGGCTTTCCAGCTTTGCAGCAGGTAACCCAAACCCAGAATAACGATCAGCAGCATGATGGGCAGTAATGTGGCCATGTCGGTCCGGGCGCTTTCGGAAAAGGTGTTGGACATCATGATCATGCCGGTTAAATCCACCCTGGCGCCGGGATCCATGGATTGGATCAGGGCTTCAACCTGATGGCCGTGGGCCACAATGGCCGCGGCTTCTTGCGGTGAATGGCCGGGTTTGTTGATGGTCACCAGCAGGCCGGTGACATCCGCCTCGGGGGAAAGCAGGCGGTTAACCAGCATGGGTTCCTGCCGGGCAAACTGTTCGATGGTGTGAATGTTGCTGGCGGATAAGGTGAGGGTGTCCGGCACCAGATTGTCCACCAGCAGTTCGTCGCCCCGGGCCTCGGTACGTTGAAAGTTGGTGAGGGTGTCCACCCGGGTGGAGTAGGGGGTTTTCCACAGTTCGTCGGTGGCGGCCTGTATGGTCCGCAGACTGTTTTTGGTAAATACGCTACCGGAAGAAGGGGTGTAAACCAGCAGCAACTTTTCCGATGCGCTGAAGTTGTCCTGCAGGTGGTTGAAGGCCACCAGTTGGGGATTGTCCGGACTGAAGAAGACCCGGTAATCCACATTAAACCTGAGCTGCCCCAGGCCGCCGGCGAGCAGTAACACCAGTAGCAGAGGAAGCAACAGGAACAGCCACGGTGAGCGGGCAACGTTTAAGCCCGACGTCCTTGTCTGTGTCAAAGTGATAACTCCTAGAACACTATTCGTCTGCGTCAGATAAAACTGATCCCCGGATCAGTTCCGCTGTCCGTGCGAAGCTGTCTAAATCCCTTTAACGCTGCTGCAAGCAGTGACGAAAACCAAATACAACGCAACACCTGCTACGTCTGCTCAAACCAAGCGGACAGTACAGGCACCCCCCAATCTGGATCACCAAACTAGTTGAACTTGGTTAATACTATCAGGGATATTGATGAGCGCGCATCCCAAGAATGATTGGAATTTCGTTTTTGTTGTGTATGTAACGGCTAAAATGCGTAACAGCTATCACAAACGTAAGGTGAGCTGACGGGCTGGGCGAGCCAACCCACAGGCCGAACGGCACGCTAAAAGCGCTTACTCGTAGGTGCAAAGGTAAGCGCTGTCCTGCTCTATTTTGAGCTTGAAGCGGGTGTTGGCGGCAACGACAAAGCTGTCGTTGCGGCGGTAGGTGATCCAATCGTCTCTGCCTGGCAGTTGTACCGTCATCGCGCCGCTGATCACGGTCATGGTTTCCTTCTGTGCGGTGGAAAATTCATATTCGCCGGCTGCCATAACGCCGACGGTGGCGGGCAGCGCTTCACCCTGAAAAGCAATGGATACCACTTTGCCATCAAAATACTCGTTACTTTTAAACATGCTAATGCTCCAGAAAAGGTGGCGGGATTGTAGCACGCCGGGGGCTGGGAACCAGCGGCCACAGCGGGATTGACGAGGGGGATTTTATGCGATAGTTTCACAACTATCGAAATGTTCTAAGGTCACTATCGGAGGTTCCTGTGTCATCACTGGAGGCATTAGCCCAACCACTGACGTTGCGTTGCGGCGCGGTCATCAAGAACAGAATCGGTAAATCTGCCATGAGTGAGGCGTTGGCAACCGCCGACAACCGGCCCACCGACTTACTGGTGAATCTTTACGATGCCTGGGCCCAGGGCGGTACCGGCCTGGTGATCACCGGCAATATCATGGTGGATCGATTGGCGCTGGGTGAACCCGGTAACGTGGCCATCGAAGATGAACGTGATCTGGCGCGCCTGAAACAGTGGGCGGAGGTTGGTTCCCGGCAGGACACGCAGCTTTGGGTGCAGCTCAATCATCCTGGAAAACAGTCGCCCAATATGGTGACAAAGCAACCGGTGGCCCCGTCTGCGATCCCGCTGGAAGCGCGTTTCTCCCGTTATTTCAACCCGCCCCGTGAGCTGAATGAGGCGGATATCCATGACATTATCCAGCGTTTCGCCCGCGCGGCCGCCGTGGTGAAGCAGGCCGGGTTTGGCGGGGTGCAGATTCACGGTGCCCATGGTTACCTGGTGAGCCAGTTTTTATCGCCCCATCACAATCAGAGAACGGATCAGTGGGGAGGCAGCTTGCAGAACCGGGCGCGTTTTGTGATGGAGATCTACCGGGCGATCCGGGAGCAGGTGGGGGCTGAGTTCCCGGTGTCCATCAAACTGAACTCAGCGGATTTTCAGCGTGGTGGATTTACCGAAGAGGAATCCATGGCGGTGGTGGAGATGCTGGATCAGGCCGGTATGGACCTGATCGAAATCTCGGGTGGTAATTACGAATCACCCAACATGACCGGCAAAAATGTCAAAGCCAGCACTGCGGCGCGGGAGGCGTATTTTATGGAGTATGCCGAGCAGATCCGCACCCGGGTTCAGACCGCATTGATGGTGACCGGTGGTTTCCGTTCTGCCGAAGGCATGGTCAGGGCCATCGAAAGTGGCGCCACGGATATGGTGGGGCTGGCCCGTCCGCTGGCAGTGGAGCCGGATTTCAGCAGGCGGCTGCTCAACGGCCAGGTTTCCTCCAGCCCTGTCAAACCCCGTATTACCGGTATCAAGGCGATCGATGATATGGCGATGATGGAAACGGTCTGGTATGCGCGGCAGTTGGAACGGATTGCCAAAGGCAAACCAGCGCGCATCAACGAAAGTCCGGTACTGGTGTTGCTGCGGCAAATGATGCTGTCGGGCCTGAAAGGGTTCAAGACCCAGCGCTTACGGGCAAATTAGCCAGCGGGCACGGGTGCCCGCTGCGGATGCCTAAAGCTGCGGATGCCTTTAAAAGTTGTACACCAGTGAGGTGGTGTATTCGGTGTTGGTCTTTTTGTTGTCGATGGGTGGGTCGGCGTCCAGGTTTTTCGCCGGCTCACTGTCATGGGTGACTTTATAATGGACTTTCAGGTCCAGTTGATCGGTAAGCTTGACCGACAGCGCCGCGTCCAGCAGGGTTCGGAAATCGCTGAAATCGTCGGTACTGGGCTGGTAGTAGGCGGTTGCCGAAATGACAATCTGATCATTGAGGCGGTGTTGGTAGGCGGTGTAGGAGTTGATCCGCCAGGTCCAGGTTTTTTCTTCGTAGGAGCCAAGATCCAATACTTCCCGCTCGCGAAAGCCGCCCAAACCGATTGACAGGGAAAACACCTTTGCATCCTGGGCCACCACATAGCGGCCGCCACCGCCGGCCAGGGAACGGGAAACCAGATTGTCAAACTCATCTTCCTCCCACTGAATGAAGCCTTCCGTAGCCCAGCGTTCATCCAGCACATGAATCCAGCGTGCATGTACAAAACTTTCATCGGTGTCTTTGATATCACGGGTGGTGCCGTATTCCCGTTCCACGATTCCCAGATAGATATCGTTATTGCGGCGGAAGGTGATCTTGGCGGCGCCGGTGTAGGTTTCTTCCCGGCTGTTTCCGGTTTCGCCATCCAGGCTCAACTCGATGTGTCCACCCCAGCCTGCTTCCGGCAGGCCGGGTCTTTCACTTTCTATATTGGATATGGCCAGTGCATGTGATGATGCCAGCAGGACAGCGGCAAATAGCATTAACGTGCGCATGGTTTCCCCCCCCCGGGTTGACTGCTTCAAGCGAGGGAGTATACGGATTTGCCGGCTTGAATTACAAGTGAGTGGACACTTCACTGGTGTTTGACCCGGTCAAGGATGATTGGTAGCTTAGCCAGCCTATGAGAGCAGGGTAGTCAAACGGGGTGAATGATCTGTGATGCACAGTACGCAACTGGTAGGCACGTTGGCAAAGATGAAAACCGCATTGGGTGATCAGGTTGAGTACCGGTTACCGGTGGGGGATGAGAGGCTGGATCTGAATCCGTTTTTGGGCAAGCCCATCAAACTGACCTTCACTGAGCAGATTTTCTGTACCCATTGCGGTCGTAAAACCAAAAAGAGTTTTGATCAGGGTTATTGCTACCCGTGTTTTCGCTCTTTGGCGCAGTGTGACACCTGTATCATCAAGCCTGAGCAGTGTCATTTTGAGGAGGGCACCTGCCGCGAACCGGACTGGGCGCGGAATTTTTGCTTTCAGGGGCACACGGTTTACCTCGCTAATTCCTCCGGTATCAAGGTGGGTATTACCCGCAACGATCAGGTGCCCACCCGCTGGATAGATCAGGGGGCGATTCAGGCGCTGCCGGTGTTTCAGGTACAAAACCGATTTCACTCCGGGCTGGTGGAAATCACGTTGGGAAAATACGTAGCCGACAAAACCCGCTGGCAGGCCATGTTGAAAAACCAGGTTACTGAGCTGGACATGATTGCAGAGCGGGACAAGCTGCTGCAGCAATGCCAATTGGAACTGGATGCGCTGCAGGATCAACTGGGGGAGCACGCCGTGGTTGCCATGACCGATGCCCAGCCGGTGAACATAACCTATCCCGTGCTTGAATACCCAAGTAAAGTGGTGAGCCTGAACTTCGACAAGACACCGGAAGTCGCAGGTACCTTGTTGGGGATCAAAGGCCAGTACCTGCTGCTGGACAGCGGTGTCATCAATATCCGCAAGTTCACCGGTTACCAGGTGGAAGTCGCCGTTTAGTCCGGCGTTGTTTCCTGGGCCTGAATTGCGGTGAGGGCGATGGTGTAGATGATGTCGTCCACATTGGCACCCCGTGATAAATCGTTGACCGGTTTTTTCAGCCCCTGCAACATGGGGCCGATACTCACCACATTGGCACTGCGCTGCACCGCTTTGTAGGTGGTGTTGCCCGTGTTCAGATCCGGAAAAATCAATACCGTGGCACTCCCCGCCACCTCGCTGCTGGGGGCTTTTTTGCTGGCCACCTTGGGAATAATGGCAGCGTCGTATTGCAATGGCCCGTCAATGGTGATGTCGGGGCGCTTCTTCTTCACCTGTTGCGTGGCGGCGCGCACTTTATCCACGTCAACACCCGCACCCGATTCCATCGTGCTGTAGCTGATCATGGCCACTTTGGGGGTGATGCCAAAGGCGTGGGCCGAGTCCGCACTTTCAATGGCAATGTCCGCCAGTTGTTCAGCATTGGGGTCAGGGTTAATGGCGCAATCACCGAAAATCAACACCTGATCCGGCAGGCACATGAAGAAAATGGAGGACACAATATTCACTCCGGGTTTGGTGCGGATCAACTGCAGGGCGGGGCGAATGGTGTTGGCGGTGGTGTGGACGGCACCGGAAACCAATCCATCCACGTCATCCTGGTATAACATGAGGGTGCCCAGCACCACGTTATCCTCCAGTTCCTGCTTGGCTCTCTGTTCTGTAATCCCTTTGTGCCGACGTAGCTCCATCAGCAATTCAAGATAGTCGTTACGGATGGATTCCGGATCCAGAAGGGTCAAACCGTCGGGTAAGTCCAATCCGTTGGACTGTGCCACCTGCCTGATGGTGGCCGGCTCCCCCAACAGGATACAGTCTGCAATGCGCCGGTGATGACAGGTGATGGCGGCCTGAATCGTGCGTGGCTCATCGCCTTCCGGCAGTATGATGCGCTGGCTGCTGGTGCGGGCTTTTTGCACCAGGCGGTAACGAAACGCCGCCGGTGACAGGCGTGGGTGGCTGTCGCTGCCGACAAAGGATTTGAGCCAGGGCTTGTCCAGGTTCTGGGCAATGGTGTCCATCAGAACATGAATGCGCTGGGTATCGTCCACGGGTAAGCGGTTGTCGAAACCCGGCAGCAGGTTCACCACCTGATAGGTGTCCTGCTCCACCTGGTAGAGAGGCAACCCCATTTCAATGGCCGACTGACAAAAGGCCAGTGTATCGCTGTTGTCTGATTCTGTGCCGGTAAACAGGATTCCGGCCAGTGCCACGCCATTGTGCTGCGCCATCGCCACTGCAATCAGTATGTCTGAGCGGTCGTGGGAGGTGATGACCAGTGTGCCGGGTTGCAGTTGAGGCACAACCGATTCCACATGCTGGCTGGCAATTACCACGTGGTGTACTCGCCGCTGTTGCGCTTCACCCTGGGCAATGCTGCTGCACTTCAGGTAGGCCATGACATCAGCGGTTCGGGGTGCGGTCAAATCGCGGTTCCAGGGGATGGCCCCGATCAGATGAAAATCATCCCGTTGCAGAACCGGCAGTTGGTTGGCAAGGGTGTCGTGCCCGAATGCGGCGTTGTAGGTGGGGCTGGTAATGTCCGGGCGAATGTTGCCGTGCCGGTCCAGGGGGGCGTTGAGCATGTTGATGATCGTACCCAACACCCGCGAATCGTTGATGCCGCCGAACTGTTTAGCCGTACTTGACAGGCGGCTGTTCAGCTCTTGCACGCTGTTGGCCTGGGGGGTGGTGATCAGAATTACCTGCGCATCCAGTGCGCGGGCCAACTGGATATTAAATTGGTCGAACAACGCCTCGTGGATGCTTTCGTTGACCCCCTCAATAAGCATTACTTCCGGTTCTTCGCCCTCATATTGATCCAGAACTTCCTGATGCAGGGATAGGATGTCTTCCATCAGTCGTTCAATATGACCGTCGGCAATACGATCCTTGGCCTGCTGGAAACCAATGGGCAGGGGAGGCGTGCAGGAGCTGTACTGCTCCACCAGGGCGGCAGAGCGATCCTGGCCGGTACTGGAGAACGAAATGGGTTTGAAATAGGCCACCCGCAACCCCATTTGATCCAGCGCATGGATCATGCCGAGGCAGATTGAGGTTAATCCCACACCGGAATCGGTGGGTGTCAGTAACAGCGTTTTCAAGATGGCACCTCGTTCTGTTTTACAGGCTAAGCAGTTGTTGGAACGTTAGTTGGGCAATCATCCACTCTTCATTGGCGGGTATCACGTAAACCGGCCTGGAGTGCGCCGCGGCAATATTGCGAATGGATTGTTGTTTGGCCGGGCTGGCGTGATTGGCGGTATCATCCAGGGCAAATCCCAGGGCCGATAGCCATTGCACCGTACGCTGGCGGATGTGCGCTGAATGCTCACCGATTCCGGCACTGAACACAATCATCTCGATGCTGCCCAGGGGCACCAGATACGAGGCGATGTACTTTGCCAGCCGATAGCAGAATAACTCGACCGCCAGCGTCGCATCTGTCTGGCCCTCGGCACTTGCCTGCAGCACTTTGCGCATGTCGCTGCTGCTGCCGGAAACACCAAGCAGGCCACTATCGCGGTTAAGTTGCCGGGTCAGTGTTTCGATGTTCACGTCCAGCTTTGCGCACAAATATTCCGCCAGTCCCGGATCCAGGTCGCCACAGCGACTGCCCATGACCAATCCTTCCAGTGGGGTGAATCCCATGCTCGTATCCACACTTTTACCGTCTTTGATGGCACAGACACTGCAACCATTGCCCAGATGGGCAGAAACAATGCGCGAGGGTAAATTCCCCGCGCGTAAAATCCGGCCTGCTGTTTCGGCAATATAGTGATGATTGATACCATGAAACCCGAAGCGCCGCACGCCCAGTTGCTGACGCCAGGAAACAGGCACCGCATAGGTGTGGGCGATGGCAGGCAGTGTGCTGTGGAATGCGGTGTCGAACACGGCCACCTGAGGTAGTGCGGGAGACTGTTTCTCGCAGGCCTCTATGCCGGCAAGATTGGCGGGATTATGCAGTGGTGCAAATTCTATGTTGTCTTCAATCCGTTGCCGGGTATCGGGTGACAGGACCACGGCCTGGGTTGCCTGGTGTCCGCCATGCACCACGCGGTGGCCAACGGCCTGAATCGATTGCAATACGCCGGCCTGATCCAGACCGGCCAGAATTTTTTCGAGCGCGCAATGGTGATTCGCCGATGGCAGAGTGTCGCTGTGTTCGTTATCGTTGAGAGTGTAAGTCAGGCTGGCCTGCGCCGTACCGAGCCCGGAGGCTTGTCCATAGCAATCTGGCTGTGCGGCGTTTTCACGAAACACCGCAAATTTGACAGAAGAACTGCCACCATTGATGACGAGCACCGCATTACCTGACATAGCTATTACCCTGAATCCACTGTTGTCAGTATGGTAACAGCTATGCCACGGCAAGTTGAATCAGCAGAACCGATATGTTCCGCTGATTACGCAATGGGTGATTATTTGACGTGACTGCTTTCGTCTTTTTTCTTGTGCGAATCCTGATAGATGAATATCCCTATTCCCAGTAAAAACGCCAAGGTTCCACCCACTACAATAAGACCGGATATAACAACGTCATCTAAGAACATGGGACATGCCTCCTCTTCCATAGTTACTACTATAACAGCAGGAAAAGGAGGGGTATTGACTCACATCAAGGTGAATGCCTCTTCTGTGATCAAGGCTCCGGCACCATCAGTACGGCGTCCGCCACCACGGTGCCGTTGGCATTGAGGTTGGATAATTCAATGGTGTGAGTTCCGCTTTCAAACCAATACCTGCCCATGTCCATCCACTGGCCTTCGTTCTGCGTTTGATCAGCGGTTTGTTCCGTGATCAGCACGCTGCCGTCAAGCGGATTCTGATGGTGAATCCGGAACAGGGCATTAGTGGCGAAGTTCGGGCCATCCGGCCAGCGGGCGTAAACCCGATAGAAGCCTGCTTCATTGGTAGTGGGTGACCACACAAACACTTTTTCCGGGTCGTTTTCCGTGGCGTAGCGATAGTTCGTACCGTAGTAGCCCGCACGGTAGGTAGAGGGCCACCATTTACCAGTCCAGTCGGTTTCGTCCGTGTTGTCCACGATGATGGCGGCAGTGACGATCAATTCATCCGCTGCCTCTTTAACAGAATCGTAGCCGGTGGACAGGGTGTACTCGAAGGCGCCGTAAGGCACGATCCAGGAGCCACTGTAGATGCCATCGCCTGCCACTTCGTCGTCACCCAGGCCATCGTCATAGATATTAAAGGTTTCGCCGGTGGGTGATACGCTCACCGTAATGTGATCGGCACCGGATGGGGCTGCACAGTTAAAACTTTGCACCTGAATTTGCAGGGTTTCCGTTGGCAGGGCAATCATCTTGTCGGCTTGAGGGGATTGCCGGCGCGTGAATTGCTGGTTGGTGCAGGTGAGTGCGCCAACACCGTTGCTGTCCGCCAGTCGAACCAGGGCGCCGGATACGGTTTTTGTGCTACCGGCAGACAATTTTTTACCACTGCTCATCAACAGGCGTTTAATGGAAAACGCGTCCAGGTGCTGGGTACTGGCATTGGCTTTGAGCATGGCGATGATGCCTGAAACATAAGCGGTGGCCTGGGAGGAACCGTGGGTGACAACAAAGTCGGCGGCCTCCAAGGGAAAGATGGGGTAGGTCGGTGCGGTACTCAATATATCTTCACCGGGGGCCAGCAGGTCAACCGACCAGCGGCCATAGCTGCTGCCGCTCCAAAGTTCACCCTGATTGTTGGAGGCGGCCACTGAAATGATGTTGCTGTTTTCAAATGAGGCAGGATAGTAGGCCCGCTGGTGGGTGGCCTGATCAATGCTCCAGCTGTTGTTGCCCGCTGCCGCCACCACCGGAATGTCGGCGGCTTCCAACAGGTCCGCCAGTAAATACATTTCCGGCGTATCCAGCAGGTAATCCTCACCCACGGTGGGAAACAGCAGGCCATACAGGTTGATGAATTTCGACATGCCGCCGGAGGCGTTAATCACTGCAATGTTTACCCCCGCCTGCTTCAGATTGTAAAAGTACCAGAGGCATTCACGAATGGCGGTTTCCTTTGCTGCCGGCACTGAAACCCCAGGCACCAATGGCAGCACATCGTCTTCAATTTTTGCGGATTGACAGGTGGCAACCTGTATGTTGTCTTCCAATCCCGCCACACCCACGATGCCCCCATGATAGTCTGCGCTGGCATTGTTGCCCTCTGCCGCCATGACGCCGGCCATGTTGGTACCGTGGCCTGCTTCATTGTCGATGGGATCGCCCGCAGCTGCGTTCAACGAACCATCCGCATTCAGCCGCGGCACCAGAACACTGATACCGTGACAGTCATTCAGATACCCGTTTCCGTCGCCGTCGATGTTATCTTCACAACCATCATCGATGCCATTCAGGTTGTTGTCCGTGCCGGTGGCTTCACCGGGATTCATCCAGACTTTGTTGGCCAGATCCGGGTGATTGTAGTCGATGCCGGTATCAATGAGCGCGATCACCACTTTGTTTTGGCTGAGCCCGCTGGCAGGAACGAACGCGTTCCAGCCTTCTGCGGCGTTAATATCCATATCCTGTATACCCGGTGCAGTGTAACTGTTGCAGACGTAGTTGCCACCACTGATGTCCGGACGTTCAGCGCAGGTACCGGTTGCTGCGGCCTGTTCTGAACTCACGTTGGCGGGAACCGTCTCAGCGGTTCGGATGATGTTCTCCAAACCCCATAATTCGTGGGACAGCAAATCGTTGGTTTGTTGAACGGCAATGGAGGAATGGCTAAAGGTAATTGCAGAAATGGCACAGGTCGTTGCCATGACTTTGAACGTAATACTACTCATCGGTGAACCCCGTAATGATAACAACACTAATATCTCGGGAGCGGTACAGCAAACGGTACCGCTATAGTATTCAGAGTAGACTAAAAATTACCCATGACAGGAAACTTCAGTGAATTTCTCCCGATTGTCACAGGTTAAAAAAGTGATCACTATTTTTTTGGCACATTGAAGGAAGCGCGTCCGTTGTTGGCCGGTTGTTCCTCTTCCTGCTCATCGATGGGTTGCAGTGATAATTCAGACAGGCTTGGGCTGGGTTTGGCCTCTTCTTTGGTGTTTGCTGAAGGTGTGCCGGGTTGCGGTTTGTCGGCAGATGCCGCCGCCGGTGCAGTGGGTTTTTTCTCCGCAGTGTCACCCTGATTGTTGGGTTTTTCTTCCAGGGTAATGCGCAGGCGCAGGTTGTTTTTGGAGTCTGCGTTACGCAGTGCTTCTTCCATGGAGATTTTTTTCTGCTTATACAGTTTGTAGAGAGCAGTGTCGAACGTCTGCATGCCGGAGGCTTCCGACTTCAGCATGACTTCTTTTATCTCATCCACTTTACCCTGTTTTATCAGATCGCAAACACGCGGTGTACCCAACAAAATTTCGATGGCGGCCGCCCGCTTTCCATCCAGGGTAGGGATCAGCCGCTGCGAGACAAAACCCTGAATGTTCAGGGAAAGATCCAGAAAGAGTTGCTTGTGACGCTCTTCGGGAAAGAAGTTGATGATCCGGTCCAGTGCCTGGTTGGCATTGTTGGCGTGCAGGGTGGAAATACACAGATGCCCGGTTTCAGCAAAGGCGATGGCTTGCTCCATTTGCTCTTGGGTACGGATCTCGCCGATCAGAATAACGTCCGGTGCCTGGCGCAGGGTGTTTTCAAGGGCGTCATCATAGCAGTTGGTGTCCATGCCCACCTCACGCTGGTTGACGATGGACATTTTATGCTGGTGCACAAATTCCACCGGATCTTCGATGGTAATGATGTGCCCGGCACTATTGCTGTTGCGGTAGTCAATCAGCGCCGCCAGCGATGTGGACTTGCCCGACCCGGTGCCACCCACGAACAGGACCAGGCCGCGCTTCTGCATGATCAGTTTGGGCAGGATTTCCGGCAAACCTAAATCCTTATAGTTGGGAATGTCGGTTTTTATGGCGCGGATAACCATCGAATATTGATTACGCTGCTTGAAGATGTTGACCCGAAAGCGTCCCACACCGGTTTCAGAAATGGCCAGGTTCATCTCCGGTTTGTGTTCGAATTCGGCACGTTGCTCCGCGGTCATGATGGAGTCAGCGATCTCCTTCACCCGACCCGGTGGCAGGGACTCTTTGGCGATGGGGGTCAGTTTGCCGTAGAACTTGGCACTGGGGGGCGCACCCGTGGTCAGATAGAGATCGGAGCCATCCCGCTCAGAGAAGTATTTGAGATAATCTAAGAATTCCATCGTCAACCTATGTGTTTGAAATGTGGAGCATTCTGAAAACTGTTTCAACAGTATAGACAAGGTGCAGGAGTCTGCTGCCCCTGGTGCTGCGGAAGGTGTTGAAGGGGGCGGTAGAGAGCGCGGTGAAGAGGGTAGGCAAGTGGTTCGATGTGTTATAGCGCAGGGCCTGAATATAACTGTTGGTTGTTTTACGCGGTTGACCCGGGTGACAGCGGGTATGGATTCCTGCACCGGAACCCCGCAATTGGAGATGCCCGCTGCCTACACAGCCGGACATCATAGCCGGACATTACAGCCGCATATGCAACTTAATATGAAGGTAAACCGCCAACGCAGCAGGTGGCGTAATAAACTGGCAAACCATAGGCTATGGATGGTTGCCCCGTAAGGCCGACACTTTCTCCTGCAACAGGGCTGCTGTCACCTGATCGGGGGCAATCGCATCACCGGCCACCAATTCGACTTTGGACCAGAACCGTCTGGGCATCCCGCTCAGCGCTTTGCTGTCTTTGTGACTAAAGAAGCTGCCCCACAAGCCTTTCAGCGCCATGGGTACAACGGGCACCGGATCTTTGCCGATGATCTTTTCGATGCCGGTTTTGAACTCGTCAATTGCCCCATCCTGAGTCAACTTGCCTTCCGGGAATATACACACCACTTCCTCCTCCCGCAGTTCTTGCGAAATGCGCCTGAACGCGTTTTCATAGGTTTGCGGATCCACTGATTTGGCGTGGATGGGAATGGTCTTGCCGGTGCGAAAAATAAAATTCAGCACCGGTAGATCGTAGATGGGTTTGAACATGACAAAGCGCACCGGACGTCGGCAGGCGCCGGCAATAATCAGTGCGTCCATGTAGGACACATGATTGCACACCAGCACACAGGGGCCCTCATCCGGTATTTTGTGCAGGTTGGTGTGGGTTACCCGATACATGGTGTGCGTAATAATCCAGATCAGGAACCGCATGGCGAATTCCGGAATGATGGTATAGATGAACCAGGCGACCACCGCATTCATAATGGCCAGCACCAGGAAGAATTCCGGAATATTCAGATCCAAAACCCCCAGCAACAGGACACCGGTTGCGGCGGATACCACCATAAAGAGCGCGTTCATGATGTTGATGGCGGCAATGATTCGGGAGCGGTGTTCCTCTGCGGAACGCGACTGCACCATGGCATACAGGGGTACGATATACAGTCCGCCGGAAAGCCCAACCATAACGAAGTCAAAAATCACCCGGTAATTCATGGGATTCGAGAGAAACTGGCCCACTTCGATCAGTTCATCACCGTGGGCCGGGGTGGTATGAAAGAACAGATCCAGTCCAAATACCGTCAACCCGATGGAACCCAAGGGCACCAGTCCCAGTTCGATTTTATGACCCGACAGACGCTCGCATAACAGCGAACCGGCAGCGATGCCGATGGAAAATGCCGACAACAGGGTCATCACCACGCTGGATGCGCCACCCAGGTCCACTTTGGTGTATTCATATATCTGGGTGAGGTACGCAGCACCCAGAAACCAGAACCAGGATATGCCCATAATGGCAAGAAACACTGCCTTGTTTTCACGGCTGAATTGAATCGTATGCCAGGTTTCGGTCACCGGATTAAATCGAATTTTCAGATCAGGGCTGGGGGCGTTTCCCGGCGGTATTTTCAGGCTGGTAGCAAACCCCAGCAGGGCAACCACCACCACGACGCAGGCCACAATCTGCGGCCCGGACGGCCAGTCGCTGAGGGCATTGGCCGCAATGGTGCCGATCAGGATGGCGATGAAGGTGCCGGTTTCCACCAGGGCGTTGCCCCCCACCAGCTCTTCGGCGCGCAGGTGCTGGGGGATGATGCTGTACTTGATGGGGCCAAAGAAGGTGGATTGAGTGCCCATCAGGAATAATAACAGCATCAAGCCCCAGGTTTGCAGATAGAGAAAACACACCGCTCCCAGCAGCATGATGATGATTTCGAGGCCCTTGATGTATCGAATCAGCAGGGATTTTTCATATTTGTCTGCCAGCTGCCCGGCCAGGGCGGAGAACAGAAAGAACGGCAATATAAACAGTAAGGCCCCCAGATTGTTCATCTTGGACAGCTCCATACCGGATTGCAGCACGCCGAAGGTCAGTAGCGCCAACAGGGAATTTTTAAACAGGTTATCATTGAACGCCCCGAAAAACTGAGTCCAGAAAAAGGGGGCAAAGCGCACCGTTTTCAGCAAGCTGAATTGGGATCGGGATTCGCTGTTCTGGTTCATGCCTTGCTTCCTTCCTGTATCCAGGCGCTTAAATAATGGGTGACCAGAGACTGCATCAGCGTTTGTGGTGTGGCGATGTTGTCGGAGTAGAGTTTATTGCCGATGTTCAGAATGCAAATGCCGTGTACGCTGCTCCACAGCGTGCGTGATGCCAGCTGAATCTGCTTTTTGTCACGGCCGGGGGCCAGCTCTCTGACGGCCCGTTCAATCAGCGAAAACAGGGCATCAATACGAGCCTGGTACCAGTCGGGCATGATGAAATCCCGTGGCAAAGTGTGCCGAAAGATGGCGGTCCATTGCTTTTCATGGCGCTGGCCAAAATCAAGATAGGTGTTGGCGATCCGGATAATCCGGGGTAACGCCCGGGGTTCGGCCTGATAGACTTTTTCCAGCTCGACCAGTAACTGGGTAAGGCTGAAGGCATTGGCATGCAGAATCAGTTCATGGATGTTTTCGAAGTTCTGGTACAGTGTGCCGACGGTGTAACCGATTTTCTGTGCCACTTTGCGGGCGCTGACCCCCTCCAGGCCTTCTTTGGCGATGAGGGTGCGGGTAGCATCGATGGCCATCCCCTGAATTTCTTCCCGTGTATGATCATTGCGACGAGCCATGTCGAGTCCTGTTTTATGGTAGAGGCGGGATATGCTTTCTGTTATTGTTTCAAAAGCATAATTGAACAACGTTTACCATTCAAGGAACTGGACTATGTCGGCAGACACGGTGGTACTGTTGCATGGCCTGGGTCGCAGCCCGCTGGCGATGATGGGGCTGGCGCGTTTTTTGAAGCGGCAGGGCTTTCACGTCATCAACCAGGGGTACGCCTCCAGAAGCGGTACGGTTGCGGAGTTGTGTCGCAACCTGATGCACGATCTGCTGCCGTCCCTACCCGCTACCGGACAGATTCATTTCGTGACCCATTCACTGGGTGGGATTCTGTTACGTTACGGGTTACAGCATTGGAATATCCATCCCGGGCGTTTGGGCCGTGCGGTGATGTTGGCGCCCCCTTCACAGGGCAGTGAGGTGGTGGATGTGCTGCGCCGCATTCCCCTGCTGCCGCGCATCATGGGGCCGGCGTTTCTGCAGTTGGGAACCGATGAATCCAGTGTGCCGCTGCAGCTGCTGTCCCGGGAGCAGAATCAGTTACCGCTGGACGTGGGGGTGATCGCCGGGCGTACCTCCTATGAACCCTGGTTTACACCTCTGTTCGGCGAGGACAACGATGGCAAAGTATCCGTGAGCCGCAGCCGGCATCCAGGCATGAAAGACTTCAGGGCACTGGCTGTGGGCCACACCTTCATCATGAATGACAAACGGGTACGGCAGCATATCGTGCATTTTTTGCGGTTGGGCCGATTCCTGTAGTATTAACCCGTGTAAATGGATTGAACGAGTGCTTATGGCAGTTGAGATCGAGCGTAAGTTTTTGGTAAGCAGTGACCGTTGGCGGTTCAACGAGGATGGCACGGCTATCCAGGGTACCCCTTTCCGCCAGGGCTATATTCCCAGCCAGGGGCTGGCCACGGTGCGGGTGCGGCTTGAGGGTGAAGAGGCCAGATTAACCATCAAAGGAGAAAACCAGGGCTTGGCACGGATGGAATTCGAATATCCGATTCCACTGGAGGATGCCCGGCAGATGCTGGATAGCCTGTGCCGGCGTCCACTGATCGAGAAAACCCGATACTGCCGCCCCGCAGCGGGTGTGATGTGGGAAATCGATGTGTTTGAGGGTGAAAACAGCGGCCTGGTGGTGGCGGAAGTGGAATTGGAATCCGAAGATCAGGTGGTGTCTTTGCCGGACTGGATCGGGCAGGAGGTTTCCGGTGATCCGCGCTACTATAATGTTAACCTGGTGGCGAACCCCTATAGCCGATGGCGCGATGACTGAGTTACACCCGGGGCCATAGACATCTGGAGCCATAGACATCTGGAGCCATAGACATCCGGGAACATAGACATCGAGGACAGAGTAAAACAGGATCAGTGCAGGCCGGGGTTCGCAGGCCTAGAGCACGTCGATTTCAGGTAATTCCAGTTCGGCCAGGCAATTCAGTCCGCGTAACCCATCCTGATTGTTCGGATACAGCCGAACCTTGTACGGTGCGATTAACAAGGCTTTGCCATCGAGCAAGCCCACATAGCCGCCGCTGTAGGTACTGATGCAGCGTTGATTCTCGAATCGAATCTGCTGCTGTGGCGCGAGAGCACAAAAAGACAGCAAGCCGTTGCCTAACGGGTCACGCAGGGATAGCTGATCACGGTAACAGCCCAGTGCAGTGGGGGTTAAGGCAATGATCAGGCCATTGTGCAGCTTTACCAGTTCGCAAGGCTCATCATTGAGTGTTTCAATAAGGATTTCGGCAACAACGCTGTTGGACATATTACTATTCAACACCAGGTAACGATGACAAGTCTCATCATAACAGAATCAAGATCAAGCCAAATAAGAAATGACGACACCACGCTTACATGTTGCGATTGAACTGATTGAAGCCATCGGTGAATACCTGGATAGTATCGGCTTGTCTGCGGCTGATTTTTATCAGCAGCAGGGTTTTAATCCCGATGATGAAGCTGCCAATGGCTATGTGGATTTTGCGCTGTTTTCCACCCTGTTTGAGGCCGCAGCGAAGTTTTCAGGTGAAGCGTATATTGGTTTGAAAGTGGGGGAAAACTTTCTTGCCCGTCACTGGGGGCGCCTGGGGTATCTGATCATGGCCGGCGAGAACGGTATCGAAGGCATCCAGTATATCCAGCAGTTTGCCACCATCGTGACCAATGCCCTCAATATGAAATGGACGTCAGACAGTGAGACTTTGAGCTGTGAGTTCAGTCTGCAGGGCGGCACCTGCAGCCGACATGTGGTGGACTATTTCGTTTCCAGCAGTTTGTCGTTATCCCGTGCCACCACCAGCGATGAGACCCATTACCTGAGTGTTCGCTTTCAGCACGATGGTGGCCCAAGGCCGCATTTTTATGACCAGTTCCTGCAATCGCGCTGTTACTTCAATCAACCCTGCAACCAGATTACAGTGGATCTGGCCGGGCTGCAGCAAGTGTCGGCCTATCGTGATCCGCGGCTGAAGATCATTCTGGAGGAGCATGCCAGCCAGGTACTGCAATCGTTGGCGGCCACCGACGAGTTGGTGGAAACAGTTCAGCGTTACATTGTGGAAAATCTGCCCCATGGGGCGCCTACCCTGAAGCAGACCTGTGAATTTCTGCAGCAGAATGAGCGCAGCCTGCAGCGGGCGCTGGCCAAACAGGGCATTAACTTTCAGGAAATGGTGGATGATCTGCGTCGGCGCATGGCCCTGGAATACATCCGCAATGACTACAATTTTTTGGATATTGCCATGATGTTGGGGTACTCAGAGCAGAGCGCTTTTCATCGCGCATTCAAGCGCTGGACCGGCATGCCACCTTCAAAATACCGACGTAGCCTCAACCAGGACGGTGGCGAAAAAATGCCGGGCGAGGCGCCCGGCCAGCAGTAGGGTTATGCAAAGTCGGAATCAGTCTATCGGGGTCAATGTGCAGGGAAATCCATCTTTAGGAACCGCCAGCGGCACAATCTGAGTTGGCATTTCGTAGCCTTCAGCCACCGTCACGCGGTATTTTTTCAGAAACTGGAATAAGAACACCTTGGACTGGATTTCGGCAAAATTCAGCCCCAGACATTTGTGGTGACCACCACCAAAAGGCACCCACTGGTAGAAATGTTGTTTGTGCTCGGCCCGCTCCGGGCTAAAACGTTCGGGGTCGAACTTGTAGGGGGACGACCAGTATTCTTCCATGTAGTGGGTGTGTATCGGCACGACACCCACTGCTGCATTTTTGGGAATCCTGTAGCCCTGGAATTCGCAGTCGTTGATGGCCCGCCTGGGTATGGTGGGCAGAGGTGGATGCATGCGCAGGGTTTCCCTGAACACCAAACTGGCTTTCTCCATATTTTCCAGATCATCGTAGGTCAGGTTGTCCACTCCCAGGGCCAGAATCTCTTGCCGTAATGTTTCCTGCCATTCCGGGTGCTTGGCCAGTCGATACACCAGAGAACACAGAGTGCTGGTGGTGGTGTCATGGGCGGCAAACAACAGAAAGATCATGTGATCAATCACTTCCTGGTCGGTCAGTTCCTCGTTGTTTTCGCCCCGCGAGTGACAGATCTGGGTAAAGAAATCGTTGTCCTGGCTGCGGCGCTTTGCGGCCACCAGAGAGCCGATGAACTGTTCCAGAAAACGTCGCCCCTTGATGCCGCGCCACCAGGTGGTACCGGGGATGGGAAGGCGCACTACCGCCAGGGAGGCATCCACCGCGGCGATAAAGGATTGGTTCACCCTGTTGGCTTCCTTGCCCATTTGAATGCCCAGAAACAGTTCAGCACCGGCGTTCAGCAACAGGTCCTTGATATGATCAAAGAACAACATGTTGCTGCCCTGGGGCCAATGGGCGATACCGTCGGCAAAGCGTGGATTCATTTTCTCGACATAGGCTTGCATGGCGGGCTTTTTGAAAGCGCCCTGCAATATTTTTCGATGTACCTTGTGGTTTTCGAAATCCCGCAGCATTAATCCGTTGGGGAATAGTTCTTCCAGAATGATGTCCCAGGCTTTCTTGCTGGAAAAGTTGTGATCAGCGTCTTTCAGAATGAATTCATTGGCATCCGGGCCGGTGAGAGTGATGACGTCCTGCATGACCGCGCGATAACGAAACACCGGGCCGTGCTTTTGCGCCATGCGCTCCACCAGGCCGGGAAAGTCCCGCAGAAACTCAAAGGTGAACCCCACCACCGGCAGGCCGTTTTCGCCCGGGATATGGGTTACCCTGGTGCTGGGTTTACGGGGTAGTCTGGATGCGGTTTCTGCAATAGTGCCCATTTGGATTCCTTTGTGGTGCCGGGAGTCGGCCATTTCTTGTAAGAATAGTTGAGGGGGCTGACAGACAAGGTGACGCCCCAGTCATTGCCTCGATTTAACCACAGCCCACAGTGGGCTGTTTTGACATCGCAGGGATGAGGGTGGCGGTTGCTGTCAATAGAGCATGAAATGGTTTAGGTTGGTGGCAGCAGCTTGCGGCGGGTGTAAGTTGTAATTGTGATAAGCGATGCCCTCAATTAGTATGAGGCTAAAACAGAACAATAAAAATGGAGTAGCAATATGAAGGGGCGGCCAACGGGGTGGTCACGGGGATTTTGTCGAGCTGTGTTATTCGGAGTGAGTGTTATGGGGGCCGGTGTCAGTGTGGCAGCCGGTGATCTGCAATCGGCCACCGATCGCCTGATTGTAAAATTCAAGACACCCTTATCCCAGGCTGAGCGCGCCAGCCCCAGGGCCTTGCAGCGCCTGCAGACTTTGGGTGTGTCCGGTATCGTGGGGCGGCCGATGGCCAATGGTGCATATGTGGTGACCATGTCCGAGTCACGGCAACGGCAGGCATGGCTGGATGTGATGAATCAACTCAGTTTTGACCCGGATGTGGCCTATGTTGAGCCTGATCTGTTAATGGTGCCCACCGCAGACCCTTACTACGATTTCCAGTGGTATTTGCAGTCTCCTTTGTTTGGCATTAACGCAGACAACGCCTGGAACTTCAGTACCGGCAGTGGAGCGGTGATTGCGGTATTGGATACCGGAATACTTGCCCACCCGGATTTGATTGCCAATACGTTGGCTGGCTATGATTTTGTTTCCGACCTGTTTATGGCCAACGATGGCAATGGTCGGGATAACAACCCACTGGATCCGGGGGACGGGGTCACGGCGGGCGCCTGTGGTGGGGGGCAACCACAGCAGGATCGCTACAGCTCCTGGCATGGCAGTCATGTGGCCGGCATTGCGGCGGCGCCGGTGAACGGCATTGGTGTGACCGGTGTGGCCTATGATGCCGGTATTCTGCCGTTACGGGTGATGGGCCGTTGTGGTGGCTATACCTCTGATATTGTGGATGCCATTTACTGGGCCTCCGGCTACAACGTAGCGGACGTGCCACCCAATCCAACGCCGGCGGACGTGGTTAACCTGAGCCTCAGCAGCACCGTTACCGGCGCCTGTGGGCCTTCCTATTCCGAAGCCATCAATGCTGCCGTCGGCGCCGGTGTGATGGTGGTGACTTCGGCGGGAAACAGCAATGCCAATGCGAATGATTATGCGCCCGGTAACTGCGATGGTGTGATCAATGTGGCGGCCACTGATCGTTACGGAGATAAGGCACCGTATTCCAATACCGGCTCGGTGGTGGATCTGGCGGCTCCCGGCGGACGCCTGGTGGCTGGTGATGACCTGAGTGGCATTTGGTCCACGCTGAATTCGGGGCAGTTTGAGCCGGCAGTCAACAACTATCAGCCCTATCAAGGCACCAGTATGGCGGCACCCCAGGTAGCCGCAACCATCGCCTTGATGCGCAGCGCGGTGCCCGACGCCACCCCGGCGGAACTGGCGGCAGCACTGGTGGATACGACCCAGAATTTCATCGGCAACTGCGCAGGGTGCGGCAGCGGATTGCTGGATTCAGAGGAGGCGGTGAAACGGATTATGGGCCTGACGGTACCCAGTGCGGTAAGCGATTTGCGGGTGACGTTACAGGGTGACAATGGCAAGTACATTGAAGACGGCGACGGCACCGGCACCATTCAATACAAGGTGGTGATTACCAATGACGGGCCTGACCAGGCTGAAGATCTGGTGGCCAGTCATGTTTTTCCCGCGCAGGTGACGCTGGAAAGCCTGGCACCGCCCCCTGGGGTGATCTGTAACGTTACCGACTACACCTGCCGCTGGTCGGAACAACTGGCCGGGGAGTCATTAACGTTCACCATCAGGGTGCGAACGGCAAATGAAAACAAGATGGATTTTTCTGCCGGTGTAGACAGCGCGGATACGGATCCCGACAACAGTAACAATTACGTCACCAAGAAGTTTGGTGGTGGGATTGGTGTATTGGGTCTGTTGTTTGCTTTTGCGCTATTACGCCGCCGCGGCTGAGTGCAGATTACTGCAACTGCGGTGTGGCGGCAGTTGCAGCGGTTTTTGCCTTGTATCCTGAAAACAACCAACCATCAAAGCGCTCCAGCAGATGTGGCAGCATGATCAAATCGTACAGGAGTGCCACCAGGATAATGCTGGCCATTAACAGCGCGGTGGTTTGATTGGGCCCAAAGATCGACAGCGTCAACACCAGCATACCCAGGCTCAGTATCAAGGTTGTCAGCATTAATGCAGAGCCGACTTCTTCGAAGGTTTTCTCAATGCTGATTTGTGGCGGTAATCCGGATTCCCGGTAACCCAGATAACGCTTCAGAATGTGGATGGTGTCATCCACTACAATGCCCAGGCTAATACTTAGAGTGCCTGCGGCGGCGATGTCGATAATGCCGACGGTGCTGCCCCAGATGCCATAAACAATACCCGCGGGAAACAGATTGGGAATCAAGCACAGTATGCCGACACGCATGTTGCGCAGGAATAATCCGATCAGAATGGAAATGACCATGGCCGACAGCAGGCCGCCGATGAACATATTGCTGGTGAGCTGTTTGCCGATACTGGCAAATAAAACGGCATGGCCGGTGACGGATGCATTGATGTGTGGCGCGTTTTGTTGAAACCAGGTGTTGATGTTCTGCTCCAGCGCGATCAATTCTGAACTGCTCATACGGGGTATGCCCAGTGAAATCACGGCGGACTGAAAATGCTTATCCAGCCCCAGACTTTGTGGTGAATTATCAGGTGAGGACATCTCGTACAGATTCCACAGGTCCGCCACTTCGGATGCGCTGGTAGGGGTTGCATTCCACTTAAGGCTGCCTTGATGTACGTGGCGTTTAAGCTGGGTCAGCACCGTCAGATAACTGTTGTGGTGAGCAACCTGCGGGTGCGCTTCCAGCCAGTTTTCAAACGCTTTAACGCTGCGAATAAAACCTTCGGCGTAGATTCCATCCCGGGTTTTGGAATCCAGTTGCACGCTGATCGGGTGATGCACGCCGAACGCCGCTTCCGACAGGTCGGTCGCCTGGATGATGGGGGAATCATCAGCAAAATAGTCCAATGGATCATTATGGTATTCGTTCAGAAACAGGCACGCGCACAGGGCCAGGCTGGCGCCGTAAAAAACACCGTAGTGCCACCCATTGAGCCCACCGCGAAACCGGTTCAGGCTTCTACTCCAGCGCTGGAATACATCCGGCTCCAGGTTGCGTGCCCGGGTATTGATCAGCACCGCCATGATGGGGGTGATGGAAACGGCTGCAGCGAATGCGCAGGCGACGCCGATAGCCGCGATATTTCCAAAGGTGGCAAACACCGGGGAGCTACTGCCATTGAGGCTGAGAAACCCAATACCGGTGGTCAGGCTGGTGAGAAACAGAGAAACAAAATTACTGCGCAACGCATTCAGCATGGCGTCGTGCCGTGACAGCGCAGGATCCTGGTGGGTAAAACTCATCAACAAATGAATGATGTCGGCCAGGGCAATGATAAAGGCGATACAGAAGGCCAGTGCCGACGTCTGGTTAATGGTGAGTTTAAGCCAGCCCACCATCCCTGCGGTAAGCCAAAGGGCGATGATAATGGAAGTGGCGCCGGATGCCACCAGCCACCAGGAGCGCAGGAAGTACCACAGCACCCCAAGGCCAATGATCAATACCAGCGGCATCAGATAGAAACCGTCGTGCAACAATGCCTGGTGTAAGGCGTGTTTGATTTCCACCGGGCCCAACATGCTTACAGTACCGTGACCTGCCTGGGCAAACTGTTGTTGAAGAATGTTGTTTAACTGTGGATAGAGTGCACTGATTTTGTCCTGCTCGGTGAACGCGATCTGAATGCTGGCCACCGTACCGTCTTGTGCGAGGAGCGTGCTTTGGCTGACGTTGTCAGCCAATTGGCCTAATACTGAATCCGTCAATGGAGCACCGCTGTCCAGGTGCCGGTAAAGGGAACGGGTGTCTTGCCGCTGGTTACTGATGGCGGTGGAAAGCAGGGACTGGGTGCGCGCCACTCCATCCAACGCTTCAATATTCTGAACCAGACCAAACAGGGTATTTATGCTGTGGGGATTCAGAAATGAGCCCTGTTCACTGGTCAACAATACTAATAAAGTTTGTTGCAGGCCAAAGCGTGCTTCCAATTGATGAAAATTTTCGACTTCAGGGTTGTCTTTGCGGAAGTAGTCAGTGATTTCACTGCGGTAGTTTATATCCGGTATAAACATCGACAGCGCAAATGCCAATCCCAGAATCAATAGGGCAATCAGTTTTAACTGAATAAAACTCAATGGTTTCATTATTGTTATTCTTCGTTTGATTCCGCCAATCGCCGCGGTAGTATGGGCGCTTTTGTTCAAGGCATATAATCATCTTGCTATGAGGTCTGCAATGATTTTTGGTAAAAATAAGTCACTGGCGTGTTTCAATGCCAAGCCCTCCGCTGAGTATCGCGTGGTGTGTTTTCCCTGTGCCGGAGGAGGGGCTTCCATGTATCGCAGCTGGAGTGAGCATTTGCCCGACGCTGAGGTCTGGGCGGCAAATTATCCGGGGCGGGAAAGCCTGCACAGTGAGCCGTTTGCAGAATCGGTGCACGCTATTGTGGAGCAGTTTTCCCAGCAGTCGGATTTTTTTCGCGAGAAGAATGTTGTGCTCTATGGACACAGTTTTGGTGCGCTGGTGGCCTTTTTAACTGCCCACACATTGCAACAGCAGGGAGTTGGAGTGTTGGGGGTGATCGCCAGTGCCCGCAGAGCACCCCATCTTGATCCGGAGCTCAAGATTACAGAGTTGTCAGAAGATCGCTTTATGGCCGAATTGGAACGCTTGGGAGGCTTGCCGGAGGCCATTCGGGCCAGTGAGGAAATGATGGCGTTCTATCTTCCGGTGATTAAGGCAGATTTAAAACTCAATGATGAAGGAAAATCGACTTCTGATCAGATACTGAACATACCTGTCTACTTGTATTCAGGAACTGAGGATAAAGTGGCCAGCGTCAGTGAGTTAGCCGCGTGGAAAAGCTCAACCACATCACGCTTTGAACACAAAGCTTTTGAAGGTGGGCATTTCTTTATTCAAGATAGGGCCCCTGAGTTTTTGGCCTCAATGAGAACGGTTTTGGCCACATTAACTCAGGAAGATGGTGAAGACTTGATCGCTTTCTGAATAGAGCTGTAAGCGGTGAGATGAAATTGGAGATTTGTCAGGGTTAGGGACTGATTCGCGTAGCCTTTGAGCAAACTTGTAGTGGTTGTGTTTATAGATACACATTCTGATTACAGACTGTCACTCTTTTGGCCGCATCTTACAAGTTTTAGCGAGGAGCGCGAACTTAAACTGGCTCTGCCAATGGGTTGTGCTGATAAAAATAATAAAAGGCAGTTAAGGGCAATACACGACGTAACCGACTGGATTCAAAGAAGTGGCCTGGCAGCCACTGAATCGCCGGTATTGATCACGCCATTTTATCCCTATGAGCACACCTTCGTCTTGAAACACAGGGTAAAGACAGTAGGTGGAGGTAGACATGAAAGGGTTCCAAGATTTCAAGAACCTGGTTCAAATGAGCTCAGAGCGAGCCGCAGAGCGGGGTGATGCCCCGGTTATGACCTTTTTGTCCGAAAGCGGCGCACCGGAAGGCAACATTTCCTTTTCCGGGCTGGACGAATCAGCACGCAAGATCGCTGCGGGCCTCGTGGCGAAAGGCTTATCCGGGCGCAACCTGATGTTGCTGTATGCCCCCGGCCTGGACTACATTCGTGCCTTTTTTGGGTGTATGTATGCGGGTTGTGTGCCGGTTCCGGCCTATCCACCCATGGGCGCGCGGGATATCGACCGCCTCAAGCGCGTGGTACAGGATTGTGAGGCAGGCGCCATACTCTCTTCCAGCATGCTGATGCCAATGATCGAAGCCTGGGTGGCAAATCCCACTAACGGCATCAATTTACCTTGTATTCCCACCGATTCTCTGGTGGCAGAGCAGGACGCTTCCGGCTTTGAGCCGGCGGATGCGAACCCCTCTGATGTGGCCTTCCTGCAATACACTTCTGGTTCCACCGGACACCCTAAAGGGGTGATGGTGAGTCACGAGAATTTGATCGCAAATTTCCAGCAAATAGTCTGGACATTTGCCCATTCCAACGATCTGGATTACGTAGCACCCCGCTATAAAACCGTCATCTGGTTGCCGCCGTTTCATGACATGGGCTTGATTGGCGGGGTGTTGACCCCGGTCTATGCCGGTGCAAATGTGACCCTCATGTCGCCACTGACGTTTCTCAAGAACCCGTTCATTTGGTTGAAAACCATCTCGGACATGGGCGCCAAAGTCAGCGGTGGACCCAATTTTTCCTATCAGTATTGTGCCCGCAAGGTCAGCGAAGAGCAGATGGAGCAACTGGATCTGTCCACCTGGCAGGTGGCGTTCAATGGCGCCGAACCTATCCAGGTAGACAGCCTGAATACCTTTGCCGATAAATTCAGTGCCTGCGGCTTTGATGCCAGTGCATTCCTACCCTGTTACGGCTTGGCGGAGGCAACCCTGTTTGTTGCCGGCTCTCCTGCCACCCGCGGAGCCAAAGTGGTGGATGCGGATCTGGATTATTTGGGCAAGGGTAAGTTGAAGGCTGCCGACAAGGGGCAGGCCGATACCGCTCCGCTGGTGAGCTCCGGTGTATTGGCCATCGAAACCGATGTGCGCATCGTTGACCCGAAAACACAGCAGGAATGTGCCCCGGGCGAAGTGGGTGAGATCTGGGTGAACAGCCCCTCCGTGGCCCAGGGCTATTGGAACAAACCCAGCTTCTCGGACAGTGTGTTCCGCGCCAACATTAAAGGGGATGCCACTGCGACCCCTTACATGCGCACCGGCGATCTCGGCCTCATGCATGAGGATGAGCTGTATGTTACCGGGCGGATCAAAGAGCTGATCATCGTGGCCGGCCGAAATCACTATCCGCAGGATATTGAATTCTCTCTGCAATCCTCCAATCCCACTTTCCGTAAGGGTTGCGGGGCAGCGTTTGCGGTGACGGATAAAGGCAAGGAACATCTGGTCATTATGCAGGAGGTGTCCAATGCCGGTGGGGATCAGACCGATTTCCAGCAGCTGGCCATTGCGGCGTCGCGGGCTGTGGCCACCCGTCATGGGGTAACCCCGAAAGCCATTGTGCTGATCACTCCGGGTACCCTGCCTAAAACCTCCAGTGGCAAGATCCAGCGTACTGAGGCCAAGAAGATCTATGAGCTGGGGAACTTTGCACCCCTGCATACATTTGAAACCAATGCCTCACAGGTGGTGGCCAAGACCAAGCGCAAAGTCGAAGAGCGTCCGTTCATGGACTGGCAGTCTGAGCTTTACCTGGAGATGCAGACCTGGGTAAGCGACAAGCTCAATGTGGAGCCGCATCATATCGATCTGGATGTCACCTTTTCTGAGTTGGGCGTGGATTCCATTGAAGCCATCGACTTGGTAGACCGCCTGCAGGATCGTATTGAAAGGACCATTCCGGCAACGGAGTTGATGCGCTATCCCACGGTGAAAGCACTCATCGATCACTTTGCTTCCGAATTAAATGATAAAGATCTCAAGCACGAGCAAAAAGAAGAAAAAGAGAATCTGACGAAGAACACCGCGTAGGCTCAATTGCACCTGCGCGGTGCCTTTCCCGATACTTTTCCAATAACAACGATTTGACCAATAAGAGAAGAAGAATAAACACTTCACGGGGTTACTATGTCCAACAATAACAACACCGATACCGCCAAGTTATTAAAACAGGCTCTTAAAGAACTGAAAAAATCGAAGGATTCGGTTCAACGGCTGGAAAAAGAAAAACACGAACCCATTGCCGTTATCGGCCTGGGCTGTCGCCTGCCCGGCGGTGCCAACAGCCCGGAGCGACTCTGGGAGTTGTTGGAAAATGGCGAGGACGCCATTGTGGATATGGTGGATCAACGTTGGGTGGGAGACGATTTTTATGATCCCGATCCGGAGGCGATTGGCAAACTGTACACCAAAGCCAATGGCCTGGTGGATGATGTAGATCAGTTTGATGCCGAGTTTTTCGGTATTGCACCGGTAGAAGCGACCCTGATGGAGCCGCAGCAGCGACTGTTGCTGGAAACCACCTGGGATTCGCTGGAGCACGCCGGTATTGCTCCGGATTCATTGATGGGTACCAAGACCGGTGTCTACGTCGGTATTTGCCATATGGGTTATTCCCATATGCAGGCTCAATACGGCAGCCTGGAAGACATCTCGCCTTATAACGGCACTGGTAATTCTCATTCGGTGGCATCCGGACGCTTGAGTTATCTGCTGGGCCTGCAAGGCCCCAGCATGTCGGTGGATACGGCCTGTTCCTCCTCACTGGTAGCCATTCATCTGGCGGTGCAGAGCCTGCGCAAAGGCGAGTCGGATCTGGCGCTGGCGGCCGGGGTCAACCTGATTCTGGAGCCTACCACCTCCATGATTTTTGCCCGTGCCGGCATGTTGTCACCGGATGGCCGTTGTAAAACCTTCGATGGCGATGCCAATGGTTACGTCCGTGGTGAAGGTTGCGGCACCGTAGTATTGAAGCGGCTGTCGGATGCGTTACGCGATGGCGATAATGTATTGGCTGTGGTGCGTGGATCGGCCGTTAATCAGGATGGTAAAAGTCAGGGTATTACCGCTCCCAACGAGCTGGCGCAGGAAAAGGTATTGCGTGCGGCGTTGGAAGATGCGCGCTTGAAACCCGAAGAGGTTTCCTATATTGAGGCTCACGGTACCGGTACCCCATTGGGTGATCCCATCGAGCTGGCCGCGCTGAACACCGTTTATGGTAAAGAGCGCAGCGATAAACTGGTGGTGGGTTCCATCAAAACCAACATGGGGCACCTGGAAGCGGCGGCCGGGGTGGCCGGCTTCATCAAACTGGTGTTGTCCATTCACAACCAGACCATTCCCAAGCATCTGCATTACTCTACACCTAACCCCTATATTGATTGGTCCAACATTGCCATTGAAGTACCCACTGAACAGCGTCAGTGGCAGGCCCCGGTCCGCATTGGCGGTTTGAGTTCATTTGGTTTCAGTGGTACCAACTGCCACATTCTGGTGGAGCAGGCACCGATTCCATCAGACATTAATGACGAAAAACCCGCCACCCAGTTTGCACCTGAGCTGCTGACCATTTCCGCCAAAACCAAAGATGCGTTGCAGGCCTACCTGCAGAATTACGCTGATGCACTGGCCATGCCTTCCCTGCAGGGCCAGGATTGGAACGATGTGTGTTTTACTGCGGCCACCGGGCGTAATCATTTCCGCCATCGCGCCACTATCCTGGCCGGCTCGGCCCAGGATGCTGCTGACAAACTTAATGGCTTGTTGAAAAACGGTGATGCCACCGGTATCCAGATCAATGATGTGGGTACCAACACCGCCAAAATCGCCTTTATGTTCACCGGACAAGGTGCTCAGTTCGCCGGTATGGGGCAGGATCTGTATGCGCGCTTCCCGGTGTTCAAAAACGCGCTGGATAAAGTCGCGGAGCTGATGAGCGATGAATTGGATCAGCCGTTGCTCTCCATCATGTGGGGTGATAACACCGCGCTGCTGGATGAAACTCAATACACACAACCCGCCATTTTCGCTTTGCAATATGCGTTGACCCAGTTGTGGACCTCTCTGGGTGTGCAGGCGGCCTGTGTCACCGGCCACAGTATCGGTGAATATGCCGCGGCGGTGTATTCCGGTGTGATGTCGGTGGAAGACGCCGTCAAAATGATTTGTGCCCGTGGCCGGCTTATGGCCAGTGAGTGTGAGCGTGGCGCCATGGCTGCGGTGTTTGCCAGTGCCGAGGAAACCCGCAACGTGATTGAAACGTTGGACAGCGTGATCGATATTGCGGCAGTGAATGGCCCGCGCAATTGCGTTATTTCGGGTGAAAAGCCCGCGGTAGAGCAGGCTGTGGCGTTACTGAGCGACGAAAACATCAAGGCCAAGCTGCTCACCGTTTCGCATGCGTTCCACTCGCCCATGATGCAACCCATGCTGGATAAATTCAGCAAGGTGGTCGAGCAGGTCAAACTGAAAGCCCCCCGAATTCGCTTTATTTCCAGCAAAACCGGTAAAACTGCAACCCAGGATGTAAAGAATGCACAGTACTGGGTTGAGCATGTGCGCGATGCGGTTCTGTTCCTGGATGCGGCGCGAGAGCTGGGTCAGCAGAAACTGCAGGCCTGCGTGGAGATCGGTCCGGGTGCCAACCTGGTGAAGCTGGCGCCCCAGTGCGTGGAATCCACGGCGCCCATCACCTATCTGCACAGCGTTGATCGCGATGCAGCGGAAAGTGCTCACCTGACTGAAGTGGTTGCCGGTCTGCATTGCAGCGGAGCCACGATCAAGTGGAAAAACCTGTTCATCGGTGGTGACCGCACCCGGGTGGATTTACCGACTTATCCTTATCAGAAACAGAGTTTCTGGGTGGATAAAATTCGCATTGGTAATTACAGCAAGGCAGCCGGTATGTCTTTCGCCCGTCTGCTGTATAACACCGATTGGTTTGCCAACGAATTGCCGGAAGCAGAAGCGGCCAACTTTGATGATGTGGTGGTGATTGGTGATGCCCCGGCTTGGCTTGAAGTACTGCAAGCCAAAACCAATGTTGTCAGCCTGGCGACAGACACCGGCGCGGACGCGATCAAGGCCGCAGTGGCACCGTTGCAGACCAAAGCCCAGGAGGCCGGTAAGGTTCTGCCGGTGATTCTGGTAGCACCTGCCATGCCTGCGGAATTGAATGATGTGGCCGGTGTGGTACACAGTCAGATCCACGCCGCCATGGCCGCTGCCAAAGGCATTATTGCCGGTAGCGATGCCAGCAACCCAGCGCGAATCTGGTGTGTCAGTGAGAACGCGTACGGTGCTGATAATATCAACCTGGCGGCCTATCCCATGTTGGGCTTCGCCAAAGGTTTTGCCCTGGAAGCCGGTGAACTGTGGGGTGGTATTGTGGACCTCAGTGGCAGTGCGCAGGAGCAGGGCGATGGGCTCTACGCTGAATTAGCGGCCAACACTGTGGAAGACGTGGTGCGCGTGAGCGGCTCTGAGCGCAGTGTATTGCGCCTGGGGCAGGATCGCCTGCCTTCTTCCAGCGTTGTGAAACTGGATGCAGAAGCCACCTATCTGGTTACCGGCGGTTTGGGCGGTTTGGGCCTGTATGTGGCCGATGCGCTGGCCCGCAGCGGTGCCAGGCATCTGGTGCTTATGAGCCGGCGCGGCCACCTGGAATCATTGGCAGGCGAACGGGCTGAACAGATTGCTCAGTTACAGCAGCAGGGCGTCACCATTACCGTTGCCAATGTGGACGTGTCCGACGCAGCGGCGGTTGCGGATCTGGTGGGCGAACTGGCCCAGTCCGCCAACCCACTGAAAGGGGTTATCCATGCGGCCGGCATCAGTGATATAGCCCTGGCCCATGAAATGACCTTTGAACAGTGGCAAAGCGTGACCCGCTCCAAACTGGAAGGCGCTCTCAATTTGCATAACGCAACCGCTGATCTTGAGCTGGATGTGTTTGTGGTGTTCTCTTCCATCGCCTCGGTATGGGGTTCTGGAGGCATGGCCCACTATGCGGCAGCCAATCACTTCCTCGATGGCCTGGTGGACTACCGTCGGGCTCAGGGCTTGCCGGCTACCGGCTTTAACTGGGGCCCTTGGGGTGGTGCAGGTATGGCCACCGGGGACGCCGCCGAAGAAGCCGAGCGTCGTGGTTTGAAACCCTTTGATCCGGAATCCGCCATTGAGTTAATGACCAAAGCCTGGACCGGTGGCAATGCTCACCAGACGGTGGTGGACATTGACTGGAGCCGTTTCCGCGAAATTCTTGAAATGCGTCGCGCACATCCCCTGTTCGGCACCCTGGGCCGCAACCTGGCGGCCACGTCCGGCGTGACCGGCGAAAAGTCGGCGTTCTTCAAATCCCTCATTCCCATGGAAGTGGAAGAGCGACAGGAGCACATTGTCGGTTATCTGCAAGGCCTGTTTGGCCGGGTAACGGGCAAATCCGATACAGAGGTGGTGGACCCTGAAATGCCGCTGATGGATCTGGGAATCGATTCCATCATGGCCCTTGAAATCAAGAAGCAGGTGGAAGGGGATACCGGGCAGGCCATGAAGGCCACTTTGATCTTCGACTACCCGACCATCAACAAGATCGCCGAATACTTTGCCGTTAACCTGTACGGTGAGGAAAGTGAAGCGGCCTCGGTGGCAGCCGGTGCATTCCATGGCGAAGCCATTGCCATCATCGGTATTGGCAGCAAGATGCCCATGGCACCCAATGGCCCCGGCGATTTCTGGAATCTGCTGAAGAACGGTGAATGTGGTATTAACGACGAACCCAGCGAGCGTTGGGATCTCAAACAGTACCTGGATAAGAACGAAGATGCGCCCGGCAAAACCTACACGTTGTCGGCGGGTTTGATCGACGATATTGAATCCTTCGACGGCAAGTTGTTTGGCATTGCGCCGCGGGAAATCGAAAGCATGGAACCGCAGCAGCGTCTGGTTCTGGAAGCTGCCTGGGGTTCTTTGGAAAATGCCGGTTACGCGCCCAATTCCATGAACGGAACCCGTACCGGCGTGTTCGTCGGTGTCGGTGCCAACGAATACATCCGCGCCTGTGCAACCGGTGCGCGGGAAGAAGACATCATGTTCATTCCCACGGGTAATGCCTTGAACGTGATTGCCGGTCGTGTGGCCTTTAACCTGGGCCTGCAGGGCCCCACCATGACCATCGACACCGCCTGTTCTTCCTCGGCGGTGGCCATTCACCTGGCATCGCAAAGCCTGCGTAACGGCGAATGCGATATGGCGCTGGCCGGTGGTGTGAATGCCATGGTCATGCCGGAAACCTTTGTTGCCCTGTCCAAGGCTCATATGCTGTCCAAAGAAGGCCGTTGTAAGACCTTTGATGAAAGCGCGGATGGTTATGTTCGGGGTGAGGGTGTAGGCGTATTGGCACTCAAGCGTCTGTCCGATGCGCAGCGCGATGGTGATAATATTGTAGCGGTGATCAAGGGTTCTGCCGTCAATCAGGATGGCCGCTCCAGCAGTTTGACGGCTCCCAACGGGCCGTCCCAGGAAACCGTCATTCGTGCTGCGCTGGCCAATGCCGGCCTCACCGTGGACGATGTGGATTGGGTGGAAACCCATGGCACCGCAACGCCTTTGGGTGATCCAATCGAAGTTCAGTCATTGGAATCGGTATATTGCGCCAATCGCAGCAGTGATAATCCATTGATCATCAGTTCGGTAAAAACCAACATCGGTCACCTGGAGTCCGCCGCCGGTGTGTCCAGCGTGATGAAAGCCGCGCTGTCACTGCAGCACGGAGAAATTCCTCCGCATCTGCATTTCAAGAAATTCAATCCGCACATTGCAGTGGATGCCAGTAAGTTCACCATTCCCACCGAAAGCCGTGAGTGGAAAGCCGGTGAACGCAAGCGCCGGGTGGGTATCAGCTCATTCGGATTCAGCGGCACCAATGTGCACATGATTCTGGAAGAAGCCCCGCAACGTAAAGAGCTGATCAACGCCGTCGAGCGCAACAGCCATGTGTTGACCCTCTCGGGTAAAACCGAAGGCGCGGTACTGGGGCTGGCCAAGCGTTATGCCGAATTCCTGCAGAACGACAATCTGAATGCCCAGGAAGCCGCCTTCGCGGATATTGCCTTCACCGCCAACACCGCCCGCCAGCACTTTGAACATCGGGTTGCCGTTGTGGCGCCGGATAAAGCCGGAGCCGTGGATAAATTGAAGCAGGTAGCCGAAGGCGTGTCCGTGGCCGCCAGCTTCAAAGGCGATGGTAGCGAGCCGGTCACCGGTTTGGCCTGGCTCTTCACCGGACAGGGTTCACAGTATGCCGGTATGGCAAAAGAGCTGTATGACACCAATCCGGCCTTCAAAGGGCACCTGGACAGTTGTGACAAGTTGTTTGAACAGGAAACCGGTGCGTCCCTGCTGGAACTGCTGTGGGGTGATCGGTCTGCTGAGATTGATGACACACAATACACGCAGCCTGCCATATTTGCGCTGGAGTACGCACTGGCGCGCCATTGGCAAAGTCTGGGTGTGAAGCCTGCCGTGATGGTGGGCCACAGTGTGGGTGAATACGCCGCTGCAGTATTGGCGGGCATCATGACCCAGGAAGAGGCCATGAAGCTGATTGTGGCCCGTGGCCGGCTGATGGTGGAAAAATGTGAAACCGGTGACATGGCCGCGCTGTTAACCACTCGGGACAAGGTTGATGCTTTGCTGGAAGGAGTCACTGACGTGCAGGTGGCGGCGTGCAATGCGCCGGGTAATACCGTGGTATCCGGTACTGAGTCTGGTATTGCCGCCATCATCGAGAAAGCCAAGGCCCAGGATATCGACGCCCGCTTGCTGACCGTATCCCATGCCTTCCATTCCAATATGATGGAAGCCATGCTGGATGAGTTCAAAGCGGTGGCGGAGAGCATCGACTATCAGGCGGCCAAGCTGGATATCATCTCCACGGTCAGTGGCCAGCTCAACCAGGGTGAAATGTCCACCGCGGCATATTGGGTGGATCATGTGAAACGCCCGGTGCTGTTTGTGGATGCCATTGGCAAGCTGACGGAGCAGAAAACCAATCTGTGCCTGGAAATCGGCCCCGGATCCACCTTGACCGGCCTGGCTACCCAGATCCTGGGTACGGAAAAGTGTCGCTTTGTGCATACGCTGCGGGCCAAGCAAAACGCCGAGCGCCAGTTCAACATGGCGGCAGCGCAGCTGTACTCCCTGGGTGTGGATATCAAGTGGGCTGCCTTTGATGAGCCCTTTGGTCGCCAGCGGGTGGCGGCACCCAGTTATGCCTTCGATCGCAAGCGCTATTGGTTGGGCGACAACGACAATGGTATTGGCACCGGTGGTGCTGCCATGGGCGAAGTCACTGAGAATCTGCTGACCATGTTGCACTCACCGATGAGTGAAGATTACTTCTTTGAGAATAATTTCGGTGTCAGCCATCCGTTTAACCTGGATGACCACCGTCTCTACGAAGTGGTGGTGGCGCCGGGCGCCTTCCACGTGGCCAATACCATACTGTGCGCGCGGGATGTCTACGGTGAAAAACCGGTGAAACTCGATGACGTGGTATTCCCCGAACCGTTCATTCTGGAAGAAGGACAGAAACGTCGCCTGCATTACGGCTTCAAGAAATTACCGGACACTGCCCAGGACGATTATGAAGTGAAAGGTTTCAGCCGTGATGAGAAAGCCGGCGAGACCGAGTGGACCATGCACGCCAGCATGAACGTGGCCGCCTGTGCTGACCCGGATTCAACCCAGGTGCTGACCCCGGAAGACATTGAGCAGATCAAGTCCCGTGCAACCCACAGCTATGAAGGCTCCATGTTCTACGGTGAAATGTGGAAGGTGGGCTATCAGCTGGGGTCACAGTTCCAGTGGATTGCCGGCTTCTGGCGCCGCCCCGGCGAAACCCTGACGCGTTTGCGTTTGCCGGAATCCGCCATTGAACAGGGCAAATATATGATCCATCCCGGTTTGATGGATTCCTGTTTCCAGAGTTCTGCCCTGGCGGCCATGCATGAAGACTTCGATGCTTCCAAAGTGGATGCGATCTACATTCCGTTCGCACTGGAGAATCTGCGTTTCTTCCGCAAGCCCACGACCGAGCTGTGGTGTCACGTCAAGATCAAGAATCCGCCGGAAGATCCCAACGAAGTTCTGGAGAGCTACTCGCACACCATCCAGGTGTACGATGATCAGGGTAACATCCTGATTGATGTGGACACGCTGCACAGTAAACGGGCACCCAAAGAAGCGCTGTTGCGGGCCATCAGTAAAGACCCGTTTGCCGGTCATTACGATGTGCACTGGAAAACCCAGGCCATACCTGCGGATCAGGAAGTCAAACCCCTGGCCGGAACCTTCCTGGTGATTGGGGAAGGTGGCAATCTGGCGACCGCCATTGCCGCGGAGTTGAATGGTCAGGAGGGTGTCAATGCCTGGCAGATCCGTTGTGACGCGGCTGCATCCTACACCCAGGATGGCAACAACATTACACTCAACCCCGAAGATGGTGGTCAATGGATGCAAACCATCGGCGCAGTGGGTGGTTTGGATAAGGTTGCAGGCTTGGTGTATGTGGCACCGGAGGCGGCACCGGATGGTGACGTCATGGGGCTGCAGAAGCGTATCTTCTCGCCCATTCTGAACATGCTGAAAGCATTGCAGCTCATGTCTGCTGCCGGCGCACCACGCCTGTGGTGTGTAACCGAAAACGGGGTGTCGGCACAGCGCAGTGATACCCAGGTGAATCCGGCGCATACCGCGTTGATCGGCTTCGGTAAAGTACTGGATATGGAGCATTCCGAATACAACTCTGTATTGGTGGATGTGGATGCCGAGAGCGATGCCCGCGCGGCCCGCTCGCTGGCCCAGGAGATGCTGCAGGCCGGTGGTGAAAAACTGGTGGCTTATCGCCGCGGCAGCCGTTTGGTGGCGCGTCTGGCACGTACCACTGTAGAAGCAGCGGGCATGCCGATTCCCGAAGCGCCTTACCGCCTGATTATCGAGAAGAAAGGCACCTTCGAAGATCTCAAGTTTGTACCGTTCGAGCCACGTACGCTGGGTTCCACCCAAGTGGCTGTGAAAGTGCTGAGCGCCGGCTTGAACTTCCGCGATGTAATGGGTGTGTTGGATGTGTACCCTGGTGAAGCGGGTCCTTTGGGTGGCGAGTGTATTGGTGAAGTAACCGAGCTGGGCTCGGCGGTGAAGGACTTTAAAGTGGGTGATGTGGTCATGGTACCGCTCACCGAGTCCTGCATGAGTACCCAAACCATTTCCGAAGAACTGCTCACCTGCCGGGTGCCGAAAAACCTGTCCATCAATCAGGCATCCACCATTCCGGTGGTGTACTCCACCGCACTGCATGGCCTGAAGAATCTGGCCAAGCTGAAGAAGGGTGAACGTATCCTGATTCACGCCGGTGCCGGTGGTGTGGGTCTGGCGGCGATTTATATAGCCAAGCATATCGGCGCAGAAGTGTTTGCGACCGCCAGTGAGAAGAAGCGTGATTTCCTGCGCAAGATTGGAGTGGAGCACGTGTTCGATTCCCGCTCTCTGGATTTTGCCCAACAGATTCGCAATGTCACCGGTGGTGACGGTGTGGATGTGGTGCTGAACTCCCTGGCGGGAGAATTCATCACCACCAGCATGCAGTTACTGAACGAGGGCGGACGCTTTATTGAAATTGGTAAAGCGGACATCTGGACTCAGGATCGCGTAAAAGCCTTCCGTGAAGACATATACTATGAAGCTTTTGACCTGGTCATCGTCACCCTGCAAAACCCCAATGCCTTGCGGGAGTTGATGGAAGAGATTGTGGAAAACGTGGAGGCCGGTCACTACCAGCCATTGCCTTACACCGTGTTCAAGCACAAGGAGGCAATGGATGCCTTCCGCTACATGGCGCAAGGTAAGCACATTGGTAAAATCCTGATTAACCGGGATGACCCTGCCATTGAAGTGAAAGCGGATCGCTCCTATCTGATCACCGGGGCCACCGGTGGCCTGGGGATGCTGTTTGCCAACTGGTTTGCTGATCACGGCGCCGGTGAGGTCATTTTGGCAGCCCGGCGCGATGTACGCGATGTGGATCCTGACGGCGTCAAAGCGATCGAGGCCAAGGGAACGCGCGTTACCACTGTGAAGGCGGATTCCGGTGACCGGGATCAGGTGGTCAGCATGATGGCCACGGTAAAAGACAGCAGCCTGCCGTTGGCTGGTATTATCCACGCGGCCGGTGTTCTGGCGGATGCGTTTGTGGTGAACCAGGACATGGCCAGTTTTGAAAAGGTCATGGCGCCGAAACTGGCGGGAGCCTGGTACCTGCATCAGGAAACCAAAGACCTGCCGCTGGATATGTTCGTGCTGTTTTCTTCTCTGTCATCGCTCCTGGGTGCGCCGGGGCAAGCCAACTACGCGGCAGCCAATGCCTTCCTTGATGGCCTGGCAGCGTACCGTCGCGGTTTGGGCATGCCGGCCACCGCCATCAACTGGGGCCCCTGGGGCGAAGTGGGTATGGCTGCCAACAGTCAGGTGGAAGCCAATGCCAAAGCCTCCGGTGTACACCTGATTGATCCACAGGTTGGTCTGGGCTGGTTCGAACAGGTGCTGGAAGGCAATCCGGTACAGCGTGGCCTGATGGAAATCGATTGGGCGGCACTGGCCAATATGTCAGGCTCAATCCCGGCATTCCTGTCGGAACTGGATGTGAAAGCCAGTGTGGGTGTGGACGCCGATCTGCAGAAAATGGCCGATGAGTTCCGCGCCGGCCTGGCCGATGCGCCCATTGATGAACGTACACCCATGCTGATAGAAAAGATCTGTGAACAGATCAAGCGGGTAATGGGTCTGGATGAATCGGACACCATTAACCCCAATCAGCCGCTGCAGGAACTGGGGCTGGATTCTCTGATGGCCGTGGAGCTGCGTAATATACTTTGCGCCCTGATCGGCAAACAGTTACCGGCAACCCTGATGTTCAAGTATCCGACGGTAGCCAGTCTGAGTACGTTCCTGATTCAGGATATGTTCCCGGATGAAATGGCGGATGCCGAGAATGACAATGCAGAAACAGAGAGTACGGAGGCCTCTGCGCAACAAGAACAACAGGAAGAAGATGATCAGTTGGATGACCTGTCCGATGACGAGCTGGCAGCGATGCTGGCGGCGGAATTGGGTGAAGACGACGAAGACTGATTCAGAGGTAGGGGCGGGGGCGCAAGTCCTCGCCTCGGTTAGCATCGAGCCGGAGAGCAGGAAGCAGGGCATCACAGCGGCATCCCAGCCGCTGCGAGTGTTAAATCCCTGATTCCTGCTCTTCTTAAATCGTGCTAACAGCAAGTTCGTGCCGATCAACACCGGCGCGGATGTAGAAAACGCTCCGGGGGCAGACATGAGCAAATCAACACAAGAATTGATGCTGAACGCGTTGAAAGAAATCAAAACGCTGAAGCGCCAACTGGCCGGATATCAAAAGGCCGCCCACGAACCCATCGCCATCATCGGTATGGGCTGCCGCTATCCCGGCGGTTCCACCGGCCCAGATGCTTTCTGGGATCGTTTGTACAATGGTGTCGACTGTATTACCCAGCAAGACAACAATGAACGCTGGAATATGGATGACCTGTACGATCCCAATCCCGATGCACCGGGCAAGATCTACACCAAGGGCCTGGGCATCATCGATGACCCGGACCTGTTCGACGCCGAATTCTTTGGCATTTCACCCCGTGAGGCAGAAGACATTGATCCCCAACATCGACTGATGCTGGAGGTGTGTCATGAAACCATGGAATCGGCAGGCTATGCACCGGGCCGTTTGAACGGCAGTCGCACCGGCGTGTTCATGGGAATTGCCAGCGCGGACTACGCGCATCTGGGCAGTATTCTGGGGCGGGCCGAGGATCTTACCCCCTGGCAGGGCATTGGCAATGCCATGAGCGCCGCGCCTTGCCGGATTTCCTATCTGTATAATTTCAAGGGCCCCGCACTGGCGCTGGATACGGCGTGCTCGTCTGCCTTGACGGCGCTGCATTATGCCTGCCAGTCATTACGCCAGGGTGAGTGCGACGCCGCCCTGACCGGTGGTGTGCATCTGGTGCTGAACCCGGCCATTTCCATTGTCTTCGCCAAGGCACGCATGTTGTCGGAAGACGGCCACTGTAAAACGTTTGATGCCGCCGCCGACGGTTACGTGCGCTCGGAAGGGTGCGGTGTGGTGATGTTGAAGCGCCTGTCCGACGCGGTGGCCGATGGCGACAATATCCTGGCCCTGGTCAAAGGCACTGCCCTCAATCAGGACGGTAAATCCCAGGGCTTTACCGCGCCCAACGAATCCGCCCAGGAAGACGTTATCCGCTGTGCATTACAGCAGGCGCAACTGCAACCGAAGGATGTCAGTTACATCGAGGCCCATGGTACCGGTACACCCTTGGGTGACCCTATCGAACTGGGGGCGTTGAATTCGGTTTATTGTGATGGTCAAAACCGCCGCCATCCGTTGTTGGTGGGCTCCGCCAAAACCAATATCGGTCACAGTGAAGCGGCGGCGGGTGCTGCCGGCCTGATCAAGTTGATTCAGTCATTGCAGCACCGCACCATTCCTCCGCACATCAATTACAAAACGCCCAACCCCTATATTCCCTGGAGCAAGATGGCGATCCAGGTGACGGATAAGCTCACACAGTGGGATACCTATGCGGCGGAGGACGGCAAATTACGCGGTGGTCTCAGTGCCTTCGCCTTCACCGGCACCAATGTGCATGTGATTCTGGAAGAATACAGTCCGGCGCCAACCAAGGATGAATCCCCGGCAGCGGGCAGGCCCTGGGTGCCACCCTTGGTTACTGCCTCTGCCAAACAGCCCGTGTCTGTTTCCCAATGGCAGGACGCCATGAGTCAGCACCTGGAAGCAAACCCCGGGCTGGGCCTGGATCACATAGCGCGTACCACCACCGCCGGGCGCGACCATTACAAATACCGCAGCGTGTTTTTGCCCAATGATACGCAACACCTACAAACCCTGCTGAAGGAAAAACGCGGTCAGCAGGAGGGAATCCTGCGTGGCGTAAAAGAGAAACCCACCTACAAAGTGGCGTTGCTGTTTTCAGGGCAGGGCGCCCAGTTTGAGGGTATGGGCAAAGAGCTGTACCAGCAGGTGCCGTTGTTCCGACAGCAACTGGATCAGGTGCTGGAGCAACTGGACCCTCTGCTGGAACAACCTCTGGCTGAGGTCATGTGGGGCGGACAGAGTGAGCTGCTGAATCAGACCCGTTACACACAACCGGCCCTGTTTGCCCTGGAATACGCGCTCGCCAAAACCTGGATGCAGTGGGGCATCAAAGCGGATTGTGTTGCCGGCCACAGCGTGGGCGAGATCACCGCCGCCGCCATCGCCGGCGTATTCAGCCTGGCGGACGCTTGTAAACTGGTGGCTGCCCGCGCCCGCCTGATGGGCGAGACTGACGCCGGCAGTATGCTGGTGGTGTTCGCCGATCAGAAACAAACGCAGGAACTGCTGGCAGACCACCCTGAACTGGAAATCTGTGCGGTGAATGGCCCGCAGAATACCGTGGTGGGCGGCCATCCGGATCACATCAAGAATCTGCAGGGTGCGCTGCAGTCGGCGTCGATTCAATGTCGGTTATTGCCGGTACAGCATGCCTTCCACACTCAGGCGATGGAACCGGTTCTGGCACAGTTCCAGGCAGCCATTAAAGACATCAAGTTTGTTACCCCCCGTATGCGTATCCTGTCCAATCTCAATGGCCAGCACGTGGGCAAACAGATGGCGGATGCTGAGTATTGGGTGCAACAGATCCGTAACCCGGTTAATTTCCTGGCCTGTGCCCAGGGTATGCTGGAGGCGCAGATTGATGTGGCGCTGGAGGTCGGCCCCGGCGCCGCCCTGGTGTCGATGCTGCAGGATGCCCTGGCACAGCATCACACTGAACAACACAGTGATATCAAACTGGAAACGGTAGCCTGCCTGCAGAATAAGCACAGCAGCCTGGACACCATTACCCGCGCCATGGCGCAACTGTATGTGGCCGGGTTGGATCTAAACTGGGCGCAGATCATGCCGGTCAAACAGGTCGAGCCGGTGGTGCTGCCCACCTATTGTTACCAGAAGAAAAGTTTCTGGAATGAAACCCTGCGCGCTTACATGCAGCGTCAGGAACTTCCGGAGAAAGCCAGAAATTGGCTGTACCAGTTACGTTGGGAACCCACCGAGCCTCTGCACGAACTGCCCGTCGGACAGGGTAACTGGGTGCTGTTGTTCCCAACGTATTCAATTGCCGATGAGTTTGCCTCACCGCTGGGAGACAACCCTCATTCACTGACTACCGGTTGCTATCAGGTAACCGAACAGGGTGCGGTAATTGAAATCGCGCAGCAGGAGGAGACCCTCTCCGGTGAGGGCGACGCCAGCCCATTGTTGCTGCAGACGTTGTCATCAGCGACGCAACAACAGCCGCTGAAGCTAGTGGTGTCCACGGCGGGGCTGGGTCAGCTTGGCTCCCCTGCCGGGTATCAGGCCCTCACTGGATTGATGTTGTCCATTGCCAAGACCGTGCAGCAATCGCCCCATGTTGAATTGTGGCTGATAACGGAATGCGCCACCGCTACCCCCAATCAGGTGGCGGAGGTGCGTCCGGAGCAGGCCATGGTGCTGGGCTTTGCCAAAAACCTGACCCTGGAGCTGGCGGATAAAATGCGCTCTGTGGTGGATGTTGAATCCTGGTCTGCGCAAGCGGCCAAACAGTGCACCAGAGTGATCAGCAACGGCCTGGCCCAGCCCTGGGTGTTATTGCGGCAACAGAAACTGCTGGCGCCTTCGGTGGTGCGTGTTACAGCCGACAGCCTGGCCAATAAAAACCGTAAGTTAAAAGAAGACGGCTTTTATGTCATTGCCGGCGGTACCGGGTCTCTGGGTTTATCCATTGCTGAATGGATGGTGCGCATGGGAGCCAAGCACATTGCGCTGTTAAGCCGCTCCGGGGTGAAAGATGCCGCGGTGGAACGGGTGGAAGCCATGCGCAAACTGGGTGCCCAGGTGGTGGTGCCCAAAGTGGACCTGACCGATCGCGCTGCATTGGCTTCGGTATTGGATTCCCTGCGCAAGGATCGCCCGTTGCTCGGCGCAGTGCACGCCGCAGGATTGTTTGAGTTGTGCCCGGTACAGGATTTGACGGTGGACCGGTGTCAGTCCCTGATGGCCAACAAGGTATTGGGCATGCAATGGCTCGATGAACTCACCGAGCAGGATGCACTGGACTTCTTTGCCGGTTACTCATCCATTGCTTCCGTGTGGGGATCGGCTGGTAATTTCCATTATTCCGCTGCCAATCAGGTGGTGGACGCCATCATCCAGCGTCGACGCCAGCAGGGCAAGCCCGGTATCAGTCTCAACTGGGGGCCGTGGGCGGAGTCCGGTATGGTGACCGATGAATCCGGTGACCAAGCCGAAAAACGCGGCCTGTTGCAGATGGATCAATCCGTTGGTACCCAGGCATTTGGCCGTCTGTTGAATTGCGATCAGGCGCAGATGATTGTCGCGGACATCAACTGGTCGCGCTTTAAGCCGCTGATGGAAATCACTGCGGTGGGCAGCCTGTTGAAATCCGTCTCCGATCCAGAGAATCCAGCAGACCTCCTGAACACAGAGGTTGAACTCAATCCGGAAGACATCGCCTTTAAAGAGGAGTTGGCGGAGTGTCCCGAAGAAGAGCGGGCGGAACGCTTGCTCGCTTATCTCAAACAGCAGCTGGCCAATGCCTTGCAAATGATGCCCGAAGAACTGGACGACACCCAACCATTGATCGATATGGGCATAGATTCATTATTGGCAGTGGAATTCAAAAACCGGGTTACCAAGGTGACCGAAGTGGAACTGCCGGTGGTACGTATGCTGGGCGGTGCCAACTTACGGGATGTGTCCCAATGGATGGCGGAAGCCTATAACACACAGATAAGTGGTGATGCAGCGCCGGAGCAGGATGATGATGCTCTGGTTGAAGGTGTGTTATGAGTGCAGAACATGCGGTGAAACAGATTCTCCAGCCGCATCTGGATCAGGGGCTGGAATTATGGCTGGAAGGGGAAGCCTTGCGCTTCAAGGCACCCAAGGAGCTGATGACCCAGGAACTGGTGGCGGTGCTCAAGGCCAACAAACCGGGCATTCTGGCGTGGTTAAAAGCCGAAGCTGCCGCAGAGCAATCCCCGCGCCAGGCGGAGCTGGTGGATGAATACCCTCTGGCGTTTACTCAGGGCGCCATCTGGATGTTGTACAAGTTTGCCCCCAACAGCCCGGCTTACAACACCACCTTCGCCTGTACACTGGCAGAGGGCATTGAGGAGGCGGCCGTGCGGCAGGCGTTCCATGCCCTGATGGTGCGTCACCCGGTGTTGCGCAGCACGTTCACCGATACCGAGCAGGGGCCCAGACAACGGGTGTGGAGCCATCTGCCGATGCCCCTGCAGATTATTGATGGCAGCCCGTGGAATGAAGCGCAGCTTCAGGAACAGCTGGATCAGGAGGCCGATGCGCCCTTTGATCTGCAGAACGAATCCTGTTTGCGGGTTAAGATTTTCCGTAACACCGTGCAGGGTGACATCCTGATCGCCACCATTCAGCATGTGGGGGCGGATCTGTGGGCCCTGTTGGTGGTGGCGCAGGATATTAAGCAGTTTTACCAGCAGGCGGCACAGGGTGAGGCCTTGTCCGTGCAACCCGTGGCGGCAACCTATCGCCAGCATGTGGAGTGGCAACAGGCCTTTATGGATAGCGCGCGGGGGAAACACGAGCGCTTTTACTGGCAGCAACAATTGAACGGGGCGCCCCTGGCCATATCGTTGCCCGAAGACCTGCCCCGTCCGCCACTGTTAAAGCTGGAAGCCAAAACCCGCAAACACAGTGTGTCGCAGCAGCACTACCAGGCCATTAAACAGTTCTGCAAACAACAGGGCATAACCCCCTTTGTGTTCGTGCAGACGGCATTCCAGTTGATGGTGCACCATCACACCGGGGCCCAGGATTTTCTCATCGGCACCCCCACCATGGGGCGCGCCCGCAAAGGTATGGATGAGGTGGTGGGTGATTTCGCCAACCCGGTGGTGTTGCGCGCCACCGTACAACCGCAGCTGACCCTGCGTAGCCTGTTCAATGGTGTAAAGCGAACCCTGCTGGCGGCGATGGAGCATCAGGAATGCCCGTTTCCGATTGTGGTGCAGGACTGTAACCCACCCCGCGACAGCAGTCGCACGCCGCTGTTCCAGCTGATGTTTGTCTGGCACCAGGGCAACGCCGAGATGATGCCGAAGGATGGTTTTATCCAAGAGGTCCTGCCCATGTCCGGCCCTCGCGGAGCACCCTACGATGTGATGTTGGCCGTCAGTGATCTGGGGGATCATTTTGAATTGAACTGGACTTACCAGACCAGTTTATACCGGCCGGAAACCGTTGATGGCTTCGCCCGTGACACACTGCACTGGATGCAATCCCTGTTGCAGGCCAGTGTTGATGACTCCGTTGCCCAGCTGGCACCGGGGTTGGCAGCCACGTCCCCTTCCGAACAAGAGATTGAGCTGCGTGCCCGGGCCCTGGCACTGGAGCCGCGGTTGCAGCAACACGATTTCACGGTATTGGTAGACCAGGTGGCGGACCAGACCTCTGCCCATGCCACGTTCCAGCGCCTGTTCATTGCCTGCAGCCCGGAGCAGGGGCAGAGTTTACAGGCGCCATTGCTGGCCCTGTTCCAGGATGTGGTGAGTTTGACGGAACTGCCCAGAACCGCCACCGGAGAGGTCGACCGCTGGGCTTTGCGTCAACTGACGGCGTTGGATCAGCAAACACTTCGTCACGCAATTCAAGATTGTTACCCGCAGCAGGAACCCCAACAGCCGGATGGTGCCCACCAACAGGATCTGGTGATTCTACGGCAACGGCAATTACTGCCCACTTATTCCCGTGAAGAACTGTCAACCAAGTCGCAAGGGAGTGTGGGCGCAGCACCGCCCCGGGCGGTGGATATCGACACGCGTCCGGATGCCTGGATGGTGGGCAGTGATTTGCCAGCCGCCACCGGGCAGGCTGAGCACCTGTTTACCGCCTTGCAGCAGACCGCCCACAGGGCGCCGGAAAAAGGCTTTTTGTTTGTCAGTGAAAACGGCGATGAATTACTTTATACCTACGCCCAACTGGAGCAGGATGCCTACAGGGCTGCGGCGGGGCTGCGTCAGAGTGAGCTGAAACCAGGGGATATCCTGCTGCTGCAAATGCGCTTTGATGCCCGTTTTTTTGCCGTTTGGTGGGGGGCCGTGTTGTGTGGTATCCGACCTCTGGTGGTGGCCACCCCTGAGCATTACCACGAGCGTAACGGTGTCGCGCAAAAACTCTATAACGTGGCGCATAATTTTGAAGCACTGGTGATCGCCGCAGACCGGGAGCGTGTGGACAGCACCCGCACCTGGCTGGGTGATGGCAAACAGGTTGTTGACGCCGATGGGCTGCTGCAACACGATCAGCACTACCGGCCTGACGCACTGAGTGATGATCCGGTGGCTTTTCTGCAGCTGACCTCCGGCAGTACCGGCACCCCCAAGGCCATCCAAATCACCCATCGGGGTATCCTGCATCATGTGGCCGCCTCCGCACACTTCAATGACTATAGCGCTGATGACGTTAGCCTGAACTGGTTGCCCTTCGATCATGTGGTGCCCATTCTCACCACGCATCTGAAAGATATTATTCTGGGAATCCAACAGGTGCAGTTGCCCACGGCGGCTGTTCTGGCCGACCCCCTGCTCTGGTTGCGGGCCATGTCCCGTTATCGCGTTAACTTCAGTTGGGCACCCAATTTTGCCTTTCAGCGGGTCGTGGAGGCCTTGCGCAACAGCGGGCAGGACGATGACAGTCTGGGTGAATTGGACTTGCGTTGCGTGAAGATTCTGATGAATGCCGGCGAACAGGTATTGGAGCCGGTGGTGCGTGATTTCAGCGCCGCATTAAGCTCCTTCGGCCTGCACCCGGACGCGGTGCAACCGGCGTTCGGAATGGCGGAAGCCTGTACCTGCATGACGTATAACAACCAGTCTTCCCGCCAGTTGTCGGTCTACTTCCGTGCTACCCATGATCTGGCGGTGGTGGATGTGGTGGAGCGTGAGCAGGCCACCCATGGCTTCATCGACTTGGGCCCCGTTATTCCCGGTGTGGAAGTCCGTATCACGGACCAACAGAATCAATTGGTGAAAGAAGGGGTGATCGGTCGTATGCAGATACGCGGCCCGGTGATTACCCCGGGGTATCTGAACAACCCCGAAGCCAATGCCGAGGCGTTTGTGGGTGACGGCTGGTTCAATTCCGGCGATCTGGGCTTTATCTGGAATCAGCGCCTGATTCTGACCGGACGCGAAAAAGAAATGATCGTTGTGAACGGCGCCAACTATTACTGTTTTGAACTGGAACAGGTGGCCGCCGGCGTTGATGGCGTAGTGCCTACTTTTGTTGCCGCCACCGGTGTCAGCCTTGATCAGGGCACCAACAGCGACGCACTGGTGTTGTTTTATGTGGCAGAACAGGATGCCGCAGACAGTACCGCTCTGGAACGCCGGATCATTGCCCGCGTGACGGAAAGTTTCAGCGTGGTGGCACGCTATGTTATTGCAGTGGATAAAGAGGCTTTCTACAAAACCACCAGTGGTAAGATTCAACGTGGCCAGTTCAAGAAACTCTTTGAATCAGGCTTTTACGCGGAACAGGTGGCGGATTTTGATGAGCGCCATGGGCATACCCAGCAGGGCATTGATACGGTGTTCGCGTTGCAGCACCAACGGGCTCCGCTCGCCGGTGACAAGGTGCCGGAGGCAAACCGGTTAACGTTGGAGCAGCTCCGCAACAACCCCCAAACACTGCAACAAGCCCTCGATCACGGCCACGCCCTGATTGAACTGGGGCAATACTCCTTCCAGCAGGATGGGGCGGCGACTCTGTATCGATTGACACAGGTGTTGGCGGAATTGACCGCATCGCTGCGGCCTCTTTCTACAGCCGGTTCGGATACCGCTGTCGGGTTGGGCATTGCGCTGTGGTTGCAGTCCGATGACAAGGCAGCCCTGTCACTGGTGCAGCCACTGGCGGAAACCCTGCGCCAGGAAACGGGCTTGCAGCAACTGGCCTGTGTGCTGACACCCGGCGATCTGCTGCCGGTACAACCCGCTCCCGGCAGTATAGTGTGGCAGGAATCCGATCATCAGGAACAGTTGCGCTTGTTGAATGTGCCACAGAGCCCGATTCCCAATGAAGTCATTTCCCGCCGGGGTGTGTATCTGATCACCGGTGGCTTGGGAGGATTGGCGGAACCGCTGTGTGCGTATCTGGTGGAGGCGCGCAAAGCCACCGTATTGTTGTCGGGGCGCACACCCTTAAGCCAGGATCCCCGTCGTCAGTCCCGTTTCAATCAGTTAACAGCGCGTTATGGCAGCGGTGTCCATTATCTGTGTTTAAGCGAATGGAGCAGTGCCGCCATACAATCGGCGCTGGAGCCGGTGTTGAATGGGTTGGGGGATAAACCGTTGGATGGCGTGTTCCATCTGGCGGGAACCATGGCGATGGCACCCCTGACGGAGGTGTCTCCGGCCCATTGGGACAGCGTGCTGGATGCCAAAGTGCAAGGTGGTCAGGCGTTAGCGGATTACCTGGGTGAGCATTGGCCGCGCAGTATTCTGGTGCAGTACGGTTCAGTCAATGGATATTTTGGCGGTCAGGCGGCGGCCGCGTACAGCGCCGCCGCGGCGTTGCAGTCGGCCATTACCGATGCAGTCAATGCCCGCTCCTCGGTGCGCAGCTGGTGTTTGAACTGGAGCGTGTGGCAGGGTGCAGGAATGGCCAGGGCATTCAGTTCGGCAGAGTTACAGATGGCTCGCAACAAAGGTTTCCTGCCCTTGAGCATTGAGCAGGATTCAGTACTGATCCCCCGGCTGTTGCAGCTGGCCCCGGCGAACTACTTTATTGGGCTGGATCCCGGCAACGCTGAAATCCAGAAGCAATGCAACCCATGGCCCCGCAGCAAAGAGATCATTCAGTTTTTTGTTAACGCCTCCACCGCCAGCCGGCCGGAGCAGTTGCGTACGGTTGTGCAATCCGTGCAGTCTGCCCTGATGGCCCATGCCCATACGCCGCAATTCCAGGTGCAGATGTTGGCGGACGGCTTTGAATATGACAGCCAGGGCCGGGTACGCCTGGATCTGCTGCAGCAACAGCTGGCCCAGTCTGAAGAGCAGGGGGAAGCGCCCGCCAACAAGATCGAGCAGGATCTGGCTGCCATCTGGAGCGACGTCCTGGGCCGCCCGGTGGCCGACGTGTCCAGATCCTTCTTTGAGTATGGTGGCCACTCCATCAATGCCACCCAGGTGGTGTCTGCAATCAATAACAAGCTGGGCTTGCCCATCACCGTGGCCAATCTGTTCCAGTATCCCACCATCCGCGAACTGGCCCAGGTGGCGGTTGCCGGGAACTCGGAAGCCACCCTGTCCCTGACTTTGAAAGATTGTATTGCACGGGGGGATGACTATTCACTGGATGCCATCAACCCGGCAACGGAGAGCGCCACCAAACTGGTGTTCCTGCCCACCGCCCTGGGGTTGCCCAGTGCGTACGGTCAGATGGCGGCTTCCTTATCATCCTATCAGATGCTGGCGGTCACCGTGCCGGCCACCGATGTGAGCTGTACCGACCTGGACGTCATGGCGAGTCGGCTGATTAATCTATTAGAGCGTGAGTCGCTGATCGGTCAGCACACCGTCCTGATTGGCTGGTCCATGGCCGGTGTGTTGGGCTACGAAGTGCTGGCGCAGTTGGCCGCCGCTGATAAGCCTTTGCCCAGGCTGGTCATGCTGGACAGTGGCTTTGCCGACGGTTTACACGAGATTACCTTTGACGAATCTTTTCAGCGTTTGATGTTTGCCGTGGAGGTAGGGTTGACCATCGACCGTTACGCTGACTTCAATCAGCTGCAGGATGACAACACAAAGTTACAATGGCTGAAACAATATCTCGAAACAATTGGCATTGAAGTATCCGAAGAAATGTTGGTAGAGTGGTGGCAAGCCTATTATAAACGCCTGAAAAGCTTACTCACTTATCAACAATCGGCAGAGTTGGTAAATGCGGACATACATTTGTTCAAAGCGGCATTGCACAGCCACGGGCGCGATGATTTGGGTTGGAACGATAATAATAACCGGATCAAATGGACGTTGATTCAGGCAGATCACCAGGGCATCGTGAAACAGCCTGAAACGTTCCAGAGGATTCGGGAACTTTTGGCATAAGAGAGAAGACCAATGGGCAAGATCTCATTTCGATTCAGTCAGCTGGTTCGTCGTGTTACGCAATTATGCACCCTCACCGGGTTGGCGCTGGCTTCCTCGACGGGGCTGTCAGCCGGACTGTCTCCTGCCAGTACCTGCAACCCGTTGGCGGTGGAAACCTGTGGTTTGCCCTTTCCCAGCGATGTGTTCCGTAATACGGTTGGTCGTTATAACTTTTCCAACTCCATTCTGGATCGACGCACCAGTGGCCTGGTGAGAACCCTGCTTCCGGCCCAGATTCAGTTTCCTGCTTCATTCCAGCCCGCTAATATTTTCAATGACAGCACCGGATTTTCTGCACTGGGCCCGGTGTTGTTTGAATTAAATGATTGGCCCCTAACGGATATTCCCAAGGATGGCGAAGGGTATCTGCATGTTTACAACCTGCGCACCGGCGAGCGGGTGCCCATGGTGGTGTCCTTGAGTGATGCGGCCCAGCCGGAGCGGGATTTTCGCGAGTCCAGGCCGGTGATCATCGGCTGGCCCCGCAGCCGGTTTGAATTTGGCGAGAAGTACATTGCGGTGTTGTTCAAGTCCACCCTGAATTCCGGCTATTACAGTTCATCGGATGTGGAGCTGTTCACACCCTCAGAAGGGGTACAAAAAGCGCTGGATCGCAATGCCGGCTGGTTGCTCAATTATGTGTATGGTACGCCGCTCAATGCCATGGACGACATCGGTATCGACAAGTCGGACGTGTTGTCGTTTACCTGGTTTACCGTGCGCCAGGAGCGTGAAGTGCTGGAACCCATGCAGCAGATGATAGCCACCGCACTGGCGTATCCCAACTACATGCGCAATCTGCAGGTGGCGCAATCCCTGGGTGATCCGGATTTTGGCCTGGTGACACTGAAAGGCGATATCTCTCTGGTTAACTTCAGGTCACCGGACGGTGGTGTATTCCCGCCCTATAATTATATTCCCGACCCTTCCCGCCGCGTTACCGATTTTGTTATGACCCTGCCCAAGTGGGACAAGGCAGAACCCATTCCCATTTCAGTGTGGGGCCACGGCCTGGCGAATTTCAAGGAACTGACCCGTACCGGATACATTATGGGGGATCGTCTTGGGATGGCTACCATCGCCATTGATCACCCCAATCACGGAACCCGAGTGACCGATTTTGACTCACTGAAAGAACCCCATATATCCATGGCAGTGACCTCGCCGCTTACCATCATGCAGTTGTTGGGTATGTTTGTGCAGGCAACGGTGGATCACAATGTGGTCATCAGCAGCGCCAGCAATACATTGCCGCAACTGTTGGCCAACTGGGAAAACAGCGATTACCCCAACATACCGGCCCTGGACGGCTCCCGCATCATGTTCGACGGCATGTCGCTGGGGGGCATGCTGGGGGTGGCCATCGGTGCTACCGCGCCGGAACTGGATGGTGCCTATTTGGTAAACGGGGCCGGTAGCCTGATGCAGATTTTTTCGGAATCCACCTTCTGGGACGACTTCACCAGTAACGTGATCCCGCAGAACATGAGCGGCGCAGAACTGACCTTTGTGCTGGCGATGATGCAGCACTATGTGGACATTGCCGATGGCAATAATTTCGCCCACCTGTATCGCAATCCGCCTTCCGGACGTGCTCCACGGCCCATGGGAATGCATTACTCACTGGGCGATGGCAGTTTGACCAATGACGCCACCCGGGCGTCCGCGGAGATTGCCGACCTGCCTTTGTTGAAAGAGGTTATCGAACCCGAACCCAGTCTGCGTTACGGCGAAGAAGGCCTTGACCGTTTTGAAAACGGCTTTGGCCTGGTGCAGAGTGGTTTTGGCCTGGAACTGGCGGACGAGACCTTAAACAGCTTCAAGGAATTTGATATCGGAGGTACCCTGGGTTTGGATGATGCCGGTCCGTTGGCGGGGTTACTCGGTATCACAGGGAATATCCCCGATGGCGTACCCTTTGCGGACTACATCCGTAATTATGTGGGGGATAACGATGCCGTTGAGATCGATACCATCGTGGATAAGATCTACGAAGGTGAAGCTGAAGACTTCCTGACACATTTTAACCGTGGCAGTGCGGAAGCGGTACAACGCTCCATCGAGTGGCGCTGTGAATTATTGAACCTTGATCCTGACCGGTGCTCGTTTGCCAAGGAGAAAGCGGTAGAAGACGCTGAGAACGGCAGTGTTTTGGACGATTTGATTCCCGGTGGTACAGATAACGATCCGACGGATCAGATCAACGATATTATCGACGAAGGTCTGGATAACATTGAGGTTACTGAGGGCAGCGCAGGCGCAATGGAGTGGCTGCTGCTGGTGCTGTTGGTGTCAGCGTTATGCTACCGCCAACTGTTGAGCCGTCATCAATTGAGTTTCAGACCGGTGTGGATCTCTCGCAAGCGCGCCGGGAAGTGTCCGTGACTGAAGCAACAGACAGCTGGATTCGCTCTCGCTATGGAAAGTTACTTCATTCCCCCAAGTTCCGGGTTGCCGCCGCTGCCATCGCGTCGGCTTTGACCTGGTTTTGCTGGGCCTATTGGGCCAATCGTGAGGTCCCCGAGCAGGCATTAATGTCCGGTTTGTTCCAGGGTGGAGTAAATCTACTCACCACCGCTTTTGGCAGTGCATTGCTTGAATCCCTGTTTCTTCGCTTGGGTTGCAGCTTGGGTGGGCGTGTCTGCGCAGTGGCCATTGTCAGTACCGGCTCTCTTTGCATGATGCTGGCCGCCCATTGGCTTGCGTCCACCCCCAATGTTTTATTAACCGTATTACCTGTCTATGCTGTAGTAGTCCTTTACTGCAGTTCCTACATCGCTGGCTTGCAAAAAATAAAAACGAAATATGAATCAATCGAAGTGGCAGTGCAGTAAAACCCTTACCTGTGTTGGCTTGGGTCTTCTTTTTCTTTCATTTGATCTTCAGGCAGAAATGGGCGAATTCTCCGGTTGGCTTAACGGTCAGGTCCGTTACTATCCTGAAACCGGTGAACACGTTGATGAGCAGACTTATCCCTCTGCGGCGTTCCAACTTAATTACAGTCAGGATCTGTCTGATAACGATCAGTTGATTGTGGGGCTGTTTGGGCGTGGTGACAGCGTGGATGATGAGCGCAATTATCTTGATGCCCGGGAATTTCTCTGGCTGCATTACGGTGAAGGCTACCAGTTTCGTGCCGGTGTAGGACAAGTCAGTTGGGGTGTCAACGAGCTGTTTAAGATCACCGATTTGATCAATCAGAAAGACCGGGCGGAACTGCCTCAGCAGCGTAAGCTGGGCCAACCCATGGCCTCGCTGTCATTCTATTGGGGGGATGATCTGATTGAGCTGTACACCTTATACGATGTGAGACCAGCCTGGTTTCCAGGAGAGGATGGTCGTATGCGATATCCCATTCTGGTGGATTCGCAGACGGAGGAATACGATCGTGGTGAAACCGGCCGCTGGGATTTTGCTGTACGCTGGAAAACCCGCCTGGGTGATATGGACATTGGCTTATCTCATTTCTATGGCGTAACCCGGGATCCTTATTTCATCTTCAATTACGACTTCTCCGATCCTTATCTGATTCCGGTTTACGAGAAAGTCAATCAGACATCGCTGGATCTGGTGTATCCCTGGCAGGATGTGCTGTTGAAGCTGGAGGCCACTTACCAGACCGGTTCACTGGAGCAGTTTGAATCGGTGGCGGCGGGATTTGAATACACCTTTGGCGGGGTGTTTGACTCTGATCTTGACCTGAGCTGGTATGTGGAAGCCATCTGGGACAGCCGTGACCAGATTTATGCCACGCTGTTTGACCACGATGTGGGGGTGGCGGCCCGCCTGGCGCTGAACGATGCCCGCGACAGCAATCTGATTGTGGGTGTGGTGGCGGATTACGAGTATAGTGAGGCTTTTGGCTATGTGTTCTGGACCAATAATTTTGGCCGCAGCTGGACTCTGAATGTTACCGGCCAGTATTTTATGGCCAACGAGCCCAGGCTGAATCCGGAAGATTATCTTCAGTTTCAGGCGTTGGCGGACAACGTAGAAGCCGGGGTGACCCCGGTGCCTCAGGAAATAATCGATGCCGTACTGGCCGCCTTTGCCGATACCACCATCAGTGAAAAACAGTATGAGATCATGCTGGAAAGGCTGGAGGAGATAAGGCTGGGGCAGGGTGATTATTTCAATGATGTAGACAACTACGATAACGTAGCGCAAACCATTTTTGATCTGTTAAGGACTTCAGACAATTCCCAAAAAATGAATCTGATAGAGCGGGATGGCTACATTCAGATTGACCTCTTTTATCATTTCTAGGGAGTGTAATTATGAACCGTATTATTATGTTGTTGCTGACCCTCAGCGTTGGATCGTCGCTTTATGCTGAGCCCCTGACCGGGTTGCAGGTAGTGGAGAAAGCCAAACAGAATGGCAAGGGCTTTCAGGATCTGTTGCATGAAGTCAAAATGCTGTTGGTGGATGACAGTGGTGATGTGACAGAACGGGAAATGCTTATGAAAGCGAAAACCGATAGCAACGGTGACAGCTACAGCATGTTGATTTTCACGGCGCCACAGCGGGAAAAAGGCATATCGTTGTTAACCGTCTCGGAAAAAAATGCCAGTGACAAACAGTACCTGTACCTGCCATCCACCCGCAGGGTTAAGCGCATTACCAGTTCCAATAAAGGTTCATCATTCCGTGGCAGTGAATTTACCTATGAAGATCTGTCGGATCAAAAGACGGAAGATTATCGTTTTGAATTAGTGCGGCAGGAACCCTGCGGTGAGCAAACCTGCTATGTTGTGGATCGTTTCCCCAAATCCGATGATTCCAGCTACAGCAAAACCCAGCTTTGGATTGATGGTGAGTATTTCCGCCCGATTAAGGCGGAGTTTTACGATCGTGACAAGCAACGATTGAAAACCATGGAAACCCGCGGTTATGAACTGTTTGAAGGGCAGTACTGGAATCCCAAAGAAGTAGTCATGATCAACCATCAGACGGGTAACAGCACCAAGATGCTGTCGGTTTCGTTAAAAATGAATACTGGCCTGCGCAATTCCGAGTTTACCGAACTCGCCATGCGCAACTGGCGTTGATATCGGCGTCTGAATAGGCTGGGCAGCTTATTCAGACGTCTCCAGTTCCCGGTACAGGTTTTCCCATTCTGCCTCAAAATCGTGGCGGTTTGTTTGTCCCTGTTGACCATAGTTCTTCTTGAATTCCCGAGGTGATTCCCCTGTCCATTTCTTGAATGCTTTGCTGAAGGCCGATGAATCACAGAAACCCAGCATCAGGGCGATTTCGGTAATGCACTTATCGCTCTTGGTCAGATAGTTGATGGCAAATTCACGACGCAGTAAGTCCAGCTCATTCTGGAAATTGGTTCCCAGGCTGTTCAATTGACGGCGTAGAGTTCTTCCACTCATGCCCAGTTTGCGTGCGGCCGTTTCCAATAATGGAAAGGCCCCCGCACTTTGAATTAACACCAGGCGTAGCTTCTTGGGCAGATAGTTCAGATTGATGGGCGGCACCGTTTTCAGAAAATCCTGCTCAGCCATGCGTGCAATACCTTGATTGGCCAGTAGAAGTTCCCGGCGGGCCAAGGCTTTGGGAACAGCGAATTCGCAATGTTCGGCGTTGAAACGAATTTTGCAGTTGAAATAACGCCGATAGATTTTTTCATATTCCGGCGCGGGATAGGGGAAAGATATATGATCCGGTTCGTATTCTTTGCCCAGCAAAAACTTCAGAATGTTTTTGAAGTTTACGGTGATCGATTCAAAAAAGAAGTGTGAGAAGGGCGCCAGGGAGATGCACTCAATGATGCGAATACCAACCGTGTTTTCAGCTTCGTAGTATTCCATGGTAAACGGAGGAAACGCTTTTTCACATAGGCGGCAGGCAGCTTGCAGGCATTCCGCATACGTTTGTTGCGCCATAGCGGAAACGCCGGCCATACCATGACAGGTCAGCCTCATCTGATGGCCAATGGCCAGGCCACCATAGGGCATTTTCAGCTCGGTTATGCCTACCTCGATCAAACTCAAGATTTCATTGAGGGTAAACGGTCTTGGCGTTTGCGCAAGACTCTCCAGATCTACTCCAGATTTCTTGGACAACTCGGCGCGTTTTAACCCCAGCTGCTCAGGAAACTCCAGATAGGCTGATATATATTCAGGCAGTACTATGGGTGTGTCTCTATCCATAATCTTGTTCTTGTTTTTTGGATTTCAACGTTAAGTATATGAGGAACGGGGGGTTACATATTACAGGTTATGTGTATGTTCTTGGTCATTCTGTGTCTCTATTTAGTTACAAACAAGCTGGCCTAGGCGTGAAGTGGACCAACAACACTGTTGAACAGGACAATTCGGCATCTCGTGCTAAGAGGGATTATATTGGATCTGGATCACTTTTTAACGTTCTGATTTGATTAGATATTAACTTTTATACATTGATAAAGAAGCTTGTGTTGAATGCGGTTAGGTAATGGTTTTTTTTGACCGAAAATTACAATGTGTGGTTGTGTTGTGAGTGAAAAGTCCGTCACTTATTGATCTGAGACTATACAGGTTAACCCCCATAGCGCTAATGTTCCCAACGAATAACGCATAAGAAGCCGTTGCAGCGGCCTGTGACAATGGGAATGTCTATCAGCTGGCCACCACCTGGCAGCCTATACGAGGTAGTCAACATGAAGAATCTTTCCTTACTGGACGACTTGTTTCTCTGGTTGGAACGACGCCATCAACCTATGCATGTGGCAGGGTTGTTGATATTTGAATACCCCAAAGGGGCACCGAGTCATTTTGTCAGTGATCTGGCCCAGCAAATGCGCGACTGCACCGCGCCCACTTATCCGTTCGATCAGCGTTTAGTGGAACGTTGGCGGGGCAATTGTTGGGATCATGATTCCGCGTTTGATATCAATCATCATTTTCGTCATGTGGCGCTGCCTCGTCCCGGAGGTATTAAAGAGTTGTTTTCGTTCATCTCCATAGAACATGGCAACCTGCTGGATCGCAGCCGTCCATTGTGGGAGAGTTATCTGATCGAGGCGATGAATGGCCGCCATTTCGCTCTGTATACCAAGGTGCACCATTCTTTGCTGGATGGCGTATCCGCCATGCGCACCACCATGAAAATGCTGGGTGATGATCCGGCTCAAATGAATATGCCCCCGGTGTGGCAAATGCCCCTCTCCCCCCGAGCGCAGGAAGGAAAACCGGCTGAAGGTATTCTGTCTGCCCTGAAAGTGGCGGGGTCGTTGGTTGGTGGTCAGATTGCCACCGTACGGCCAGTGGCCAGTGCATTGTACAACACCATCAAGGCGGCGCGGGCCAATCCGGAGTACGCCAACGTATTCAAGGCGCCCCAATGCCGCCTGAATCAGCCCATTACCGGCTCACGACGATTTGCTGCACAGTCGTTTGAGCGGGCTCGTTTGAAGGCCATTGCACGGCAAACCGGGTCTACCACCAATGACATTATCCTCGCCATGTGTGGCTCCGCTTTACGGCATTACCTGCAATCCTATGATTGCCTGCCCAAGCAACCTCTGGTGGCTATGGTGCCGGTGTCGCTGCGCCGGGATGACAGTATTGGTGGCAATCAGGTGGGGGTGATTCTCGCCAATCTGGCCACGCATCGGAAAGGCAGTCTCAACCGGCTCGAAGTGATCAAGCAATCGGTGGATGAAGCCAAGGAAAAATTCCACCGCATGTCCAAGGAAGAGGCCATTAATTACACAGCGGTGACCCTGGCACCCAGCGGTTTAACGCTATTGACCGGTCTGATACCACAATGGTTGGCGTTCAATGTTGTTATTTCCAATGTGCCGGGGCCGGAAAAGACCCAGTATTGGAATGGCGCCCGGCTGGAGCGGTTCTACCCGGTGTCTGCCATTGTGAATCATATGGCGCTGAACATTACCATTATCAGTTACGAGGACCGGCTGGAATTCGGCATTGTGGGTTGCCGGCGCACGCTACCCAGTATGCAGCGCCTGCTACAGTATCTGGATGATGCACTATTGGAGCTGGAAACCGATTTGGGAATGAGCCCACCACCCAAGCGCCAGAGCAAGCGGGCCAAGCAAGCCCTCTCGGAGTAGCCTGATCGGGAGCACTTCGTATTAAGTGATTGGTTGTACTCACAAAATATAGTTCAGTTTTTACTGCAACCGCCGGATTTGCGCCGCTATACCGGGCTGTAACCGCGAATTGTTAACTAAATTCATTTCTTGCCAATATCGAGTCTCTCATTTACAGTGCACATATGTACACAGCAAATGAGACCTCAATATGAGCGATTCAAGCCTGTCTGCGACGCCTTCAGCGCCGCGCACAAAAAAGGATAAGTCACACCTTTCTCCGGCCCACTGGTTACTTGGGTTGTTTTCTTTGTTCCTGCGCTCTGGTGGCGAGCTGACCCGGGTGGTGGGCGAAATGCATCATACCTGGCGGGATACCCCCCTACCCTGGGATAAGCAGCACCAGGCGGACCTGGACAAGGCGCCAAAAGCGTACCTGCTGGTAAAGCTGGTCTTGGAGCACGCTTCCAATCAATTGCATAAGGCGCTGGAGCAGGTACCCACAGAGCGGGTTTCGCAACCCTTGCACCGGGTGCGCAGTGCCATGAATGGGGTGTTTGGGGACAAACTGGAGGAATGGGATCATCCTTTGGCACTGACCATGGAGTGTGTCGATGAGCACGGCAGTGATGTGTCGTTAGCAGCATTACAGACAGAGAGTGATCAAGGAGTGGTTCTGTTCATTCATGGCTTATGTTTGAGTGAAAGTGATTGGCAGGGCCCGGATAATCGGAGCTTTGTGGCCGCGCTGCGGCAGCAGGGCTTCGGTGTGGCCTGGTTGCGCTATAACTCCGGCTTACCCATCTGGGAAAACGGTTCGGCACTGGCGCAATTGCTGGCTGCCCACTGGCGCACCGATAACGGGAAGCAGTTACGTATGATCGGGCACAGTATGGGTGGCCTGTTGATTCGCAGCGCTTGCCATGTGGCCCAGAGCGAAGATCAGCCCTGGTTGCAGGCCTTAAGTCACGCAGCCTATCTTGCATCGCCCCATGATGGCGCCCCGATGGAAAAAATAGGCAATATGGCAAATTCCATTCTGGGTGTGACACCCTATGCCAGACCCTTAATGGCGCTGGGGAATATTCGAAGTCAGGGTATTCGCAGTTTGCGTCACGCTAATATCAGTGAGCCTCTTGACCAGCCTCATGAGCAGCATGTGTTGCCATTCCATGAGGGGTGCGAGCATTTACTGCTGGGCGCCCGCAAGTTTTATGAGCCCGGACAGAGATGGTTGGGGGATGGGCTGGTACCGGAAGAAAGTGCGATGGGCGGCCCCCATTTTCCGCAGCAGCATCCCAGAATCAAGCGCTCCATGCTGGATGATGTGGGGCACATCACTCTGTTACAGGATGCCCGTTTGTACGCAATGCTTACGGACTGGCTGCGCTAGAATTCAAAGGCGATCTGGTTGTGAGGTGCCGGTTCGTGCTCCTGGAAGCGGACACCCACACCCAGCAAGCGCACCGCCATGGCTTTGCGCTTAAAGGCCTGATCAAACAGGCTCCGGTAGGTATCCAGTGACGGATTGCCCTCACAACATTCCATTGTGGTGCTGGTAAAGTCTGAAAACTTCAGCTTCACGAAGGCTTTCTTGATAGGGTGCAAGCCCCCGGAGCGCTGCAAGCGTTCTTCCAGCTTCTGCTTCAGCTCCGGTAGTTTTTCCTGGCAGGAAGCGATATCCGGCAAATCATTGGGGTAAGTGTGTTCCACACTGACCGATTTGCGGCTGGAGCGTGGCTGTACCGGCCGTTCGTCAATGCCATGGGCCAGCCGGTATAGGTGCTCGCCAAAACCGCCGACTCTATCAATAAACTCAAACCGTTCATAACGGCGAATATCCGCGCAGGTGCGAATGCCAAGGTTATGCAATTTTTGCGCAGTGACCCTGCCTACACCATGCAGCTTTTCCACCGGAAGTTGCTGAATGAAGGTGTCGGTTTTATGGGGAGGAATGACGCAGAGCCCATCTGGCTTGTTCCAGTCACTGGCTATTTTTGCCAGAAACTTATTGGGTGCGACGCCGGCTGACACGGTTATGCCCACCTGCGAGCGAACCTGTTTACGGATGGCCTCTCCCATGCGGGTGGCACTGCCCCGGTAGTGGGGTTGCTCAGTGACGTCCAGATAGGCTTCGTCCAGCGACAATGGCTCAATGGTGTCGGTGAACATGCGAAATATGCGGTGGATCTGCTGGGAAACCTCTTTGTAATAACCGATGCGCGGGGGCAGGATGATGAGCTCCGGGCACAGCCGGCGCGCGTGAGCCGACGCCATTGCCGAGCGCACGCCGTATTCCCGCGCTTCATAATTGCAGGTGGAAATTACGCCGCGTCGCCCCGGATCGCCGCCCACCGCGATGGGGCGATGCCGTAAGCTGGGGTCATCCCGCATTTCCACTGCCGCGTAAAAGCAATCGCAGTCGATGTGTATGATTTTTCGATTCATGGCACGGTTATTTTTTCAAAAAAATCTTTGCCAAACCCACTGGGTTAATATACTGTAAAAGTATACAGTAAAAATGATTTGGGGAAACCCCCGTTCTGATCCCCAGGGTTGAGGAGAAAACATCATGAAATCCACCGCTTCGTCCAGTGTCCACAACAGCTCCCCCTACGTTGCTCAATTGTCAGATGTATCCCTGTCCCATGCCCAGTTGATGCATTGGGTTGCAGAGTTTCACGCTGAACGGGGGCGCTGGCCGGATCGGGATCAGGTACAGGGCGCCCCGTTGTTTGAGGCTGATTTGTTGGCAGACCTGCAACGCTGGAGCCTGGTGGCCTGGGATGCGGATGAGTGTCTGGTGGCGGTGGAGCAATGGGTCACTTTGCCGGTGGTTGGGTCGGTTGCCGCCGGTGTGCCTATCGAAGCCATTGAGAATCATCAAGGTCAGCTGTCACTGCCGCTCAATATGTTCCGTGAACGTCCCACTTACTTATTGCGGGTTCGAGGCGACAGTATGAAAGATGCCGGAATTCTGGATGGTGATCTGATCGCAGTCCGCAAAACCGACAATGTGGGAGAGGGCAAGATCATCGTGGCCCGGGTGGATAATGAAGTGACAGTGAAGCGCCTGAAGCTGGCAGGCAGTCAGGTGGCGCTAATGCCGGAAAACTCCTGTTATGAACCGATTATGGTGGCGCCTGAAGCGTTGGTGGTGGAAGGTTTGTTCGTCGGTGTTATTCGTGAGCGCAACCGGTTGCATTGATGGCTTGGTATTGGATTGCTCTGTCTGATGACTTTGTTTAAATGATTTTTTAACAATATGGAAAGGTTTCTCGCGCAGTAAAATCGACACCCATCAATTTTTACTGCCTCGTTAGGCTGCAGCCCACTGCAGCCTTTTTTTTTGTCTTTAAAGCGCCTGTTTGAGATTTAAATCAGGCTCAATACAATGGCGGTAATGCCACACAGCAGTCCGGCCAGGCCCAACATTTTTCCGGTGTTGATTTTGCTGCTCAGCGCTTCGGTCATCTGCTCCTGAATGCTGATTTTGAGATCCCCCAGTTCCTGTTGCGCCACATCCTGAGCGACGGAACGGCTAATGTCTTCAGCGGCTTCTTTGGCAGCTTCACCGGCGGTCGCCGCAGAGGTGAACTGTGCGACCTTTTTTACTTCCTCAATTAATTCCGGGGCAGGGCGGCGGGTGGCTTCCAGTGCCTGTTCGATGGTACCCCTACTGGAGTCCACCAGGGCGCTGACCTTTTTATTCACCTCTTCCAACCGACCATCAATCAGTTCTGCGGCCACGCGTTGACTGATGCTGGTGCCCTGTTCGCGAATCTGGTTGTCCATGCGGTTGTTGAATTCCGCTTTCAGGTCCGATTTGGCCCGCTCCAGCTCCAGCTTCATTTCGTCCAGAATGGTGGAGCGAATGCTGTCGGAGAGGCTTTTCTGGAATGATTCGAATTTGTCATCCAGCACCTTGCGTACCATATTCTCAACCACCCGGGCACTAACGCCCACACTTTGTGATTGTGTGGGTTTGGCTTCGGCGGATTTGGCCTCTTCTTTGGCCGCGGTGTTGGGGTCCAGCCGGTTCAAAATGGCCGCCAAGGTGGCCGCTGGCGCGGGCTTCGGCAGAATGGCGTAAGCACCAATGGCGATGGCCTGCTGTGCGTAGTCATTGCCTTCTTTGGATGTACACATGATGACCGGAATGTCTTTGGTATCCGGGTTGGATTTGATGGCTTTGGTCGCCTCAAACCCATCCATGCCCGGCATCAGGTGATCCATAAAGATAATGTCGGGGGAGTTGCTGGACAGGTAATTGAGTGCATCACCGGCAGATTCCGCAAAATCCGTTTTGATATCCTGCTGTTGCAGTAGTTTCTTCAACGAAAAACGGGCAGATTTTGAATCATCTACCACCAATGCATGTTTGATTGACATGGGCACTTCTTCTTAAGACGCATTGACGAAAAGGGCATACCATCCAGTATATACGGAAATATAGTTTCTGCCCGACACAGCTTGGATATAAATTATTGTAAACTATGACAAAGCTTGCCATAGCGATGTGCGCTTTTGTGATTTTTTGCCGTTCCCGGGGTTGGGAAAGACCCGATTTACAGCGTTTTGCGTCACTATGGCCAGGAAATCAGCACTATCAGGAGCGCCGTACCGGCAATCAACGCCGGAAGGCTGATCCAGGCTTCCGCACGGGGGCGGCCGGCCACACGGTACCACCACCTGCCCGTAGGGTGTTTGTACACAGTAGAAGTGGCCAGCCGCTGGTCGAGCTCCAGCTGGATACGCTGCTGAAAAGCCTGTTGTTCATCGTTTATATCCTGCAACAGGGCATCCATCTTTGCGGTCATGTATTGCCTCAGCTCCAGGTTCATCTGATGAATTTTGCTGTCGGTGACCGTATGCACAAGGCTGCTCAGGGCGCCTGTTGGGGATGCATTCTGTATTCTGTCATTTTTCTTTACGAAATCCTCCAGTTCATGGAGCAGTTCGTCATGCAGAGACTCAAATTGACGTTCGATATCGAATGCAAGTCGGTCTTTCAGGGAAGACAGTTTCCGGCTGAGGGCCGGGTCTATATCATCCTGCGGGGTTAGGCAGGGTGTGGATTTGGGTGATTTCATAACCTGAGTGCCGTTGTTTTTGTTATTGAGGCAAGCCGCCCGGTTACTGCTGGTCTGGTGAGACAGGTGCTTCTTGATACTACCGTAATTTGAGTATGGGTAAAGACCTTAGTTCTGCAAGTCCTGGTCCTGTTTGTTTTCAATGGCTGCCAGTAGCAATTTAATGTTTTTGGCGTTGGCCTTGAAGCCGGCATCCAGAAAATCACCAATGATGGGTATCAGGCCAATGAGAAAGTCCAGCACTATGTTACCCAGCATTTTCCACATCACGCTACCGCGAATGCCATGTTTTCGGGCCGCAAAGAGTATGAAAAGGGACACCATGGCCGTTAACAGATCACCGGCCACCGGTATCAGGCCCAATATGAAGTCCCAGCCCAGTCGATATTGGGTAAAGGGCACTTTAAACTGGTCATCCAGCAAATACGCTATGCGTTGCAGGGATGAGATGGAATACAGGCCGCCCGGTGGGTTTTGCATGTAATAACACCTTGGTTTTTAATGGACGATCAATCCTAACACATTCACTTTTTTCATCAGTATCGGAAACACTATGCCAACTATTGAAATACACGGCCAGTGCGCAGCGGGTTTTGAACCCGTCAAAGAGGCGTTTGCAGAATTGTTCGAGTCATCCGGCGAGGCCGGCTCATCCTGTGCGGTTTATGTGAAAGGGGAGCTGACTGTCAACCTGTGGGCGGGCAGGGCGAATCAGGAAGGGAATGCCTGGCAGCAGGATACGCTAGTGAATGTATTTTCAGTGAGTAAGGCGGTTACGGCCTTGTGTGTACACAAAGCCGTGGAACTGGGGGGGCTGGATCTGGAGCGGCCGGTTGCCGATTATTGGCCGGAGTATGGTTGTCAGGGCAAGCAGCGGACCCTGGTAAAATGGCTGCTTAACCATAAGGCCGGGCAGCCCGCCATGAAAACCCCGTTGCCGGGGGAGGCACTTTATGACTGGGAACGCATGACCAGTACCCTGGCCAGCGAGGAACCCTGGTGGGAACCCGGCACCCAGCACGGGTATCACATGATCAGTTATGGCTGGCTGGTGGGGGAGGTGTTCCGTCGCGCAGTGGGCATATCGGTGGGCGAGTTCCTGCGTGAAGAGCTTGCCGGGCCATTGGGTTTGGATATGTGTTTTGGTGTGGCTGAGCAGGACTTCTCCCGCATTGCAGAGTTGCAGGCGGCCAGCCAGTTGCCGGCACCCGGGCGTGTGAGTTTGTTTAACCATGTGATGACCCACCCCGGCAGCCTGACGGCGGCGGCATTGACCAATCCCCTGACCATCATGAATGGTGCCAATACGGAAGCCTGGCGCAGAGCGGAAATTCCTTCAGCCAATTTGCACGCCACCGCCGCTGCGTTAGCGACGCTGTTTGGCAAGGTGGCCGGCAGGGAAGGTGTGCTTACGGATGCATCGATTGCCCATTGCTATCGTGAAGAAAGTAAAGGCGAGGATCCCGTGCTGCTGACCACCACTCGTTTTGGACCGGGTTTTATGCTGCAGCAGCCTGGCAGCATCGAAGCAGAGTTTGGCCCCGGGCCCAACGCATTTGGCCATCCCGGCGCAGGGGGCGCGTTGGCATTTGCCGATCCGGACCGTGAACTGGGCTTCGGGTATGCGATGAACCAAATGGGCCCCTATGTGCTGATTGACCCAAGGCCACGGGCTCTGGTGGATGCGCTTTATCAGTGTCTGGCAGATTAGTCTTCGGTGGCGGATTGGTGGCTTCTGCCATCGCAGAGCGGACCCTGGGTGCTGCGTTTGCAACCACAGAAAAAGTAGATTTCGTTTTTTTCTGCTGTGATTTTAACCGGTTGGAAACCGGTGCCCTGGTGGCTGCCATCACAGAACGGCTGTTGTTGACTCAGGCCGCAACTGCACCACCAATAGTGTTGCCCCCGCCTGATTCTGGTGGGCAGGGGCAGCGCGCAGGCCACCCGCGGTAACTTGGGGTGCTGGTCAGGCACGGGACATGAATTTACCGGTGACCGTGTTGACCTTGATATGCTCGCCGCTCTCAATGTACTCCGGCACCTGAACCTCCAGCCCGGTATTCAGGGTTGCTGGTTTGGTGCGATTGGTGGCGGATGCGTTCTTCATATTGGGGGCGGTTTCCACTATTTCCAGGATCACCGTTTGCGGCAGCTCGATCCCCACACAGTGTTCTTCCACGATGAGCCCGTAAATGCCATCCAGGTTATCGCTGAGGTAGGGAATCTGATCTTCCAGTGTGTCACGGTCCAGAGGATGCTGGCTGTAATTTTCCTTGTCCATGAAAATGTAGCTGTCGCCTTCCTGATACAGAAATTGCACCTCCCGGCGGCTGAAGTCCACCGGCTTTAGCAGATCGTCACCAGTAAAGGTGGCTTCGTGCTTTTGGTGGGTTTGGGCATGGGCGAAGCGCATCTTGTAGAGGGTGGCGGCGCCCCGGGCTGACGGGTTGCGCACTTCGATCTGTTTAACAATGTAAGGTTGATCATTGATGGAGACAACCGCTCCTTTTTTTATGTCACACGCCTTTGGCATGGTGGCTTTACCTATGTCTGTTGATGAGAGCCGCGGCCGGGTACCCGGGCATTAGAAATAGAGTAGCAGCCATTGCAGTACTCCGGCACTGGCGCCTAACAGGAAGCCGCCAACCCCACCGATGATGGAGAGTGGTTCCAGAATACGTTTCAGTTGCGCGAAAAACACGGCGTCCGGCAGCGCTGCCAACCGCTGTTTAAGGTGGTGCTGCACCAGGGTGCTGCGTTCGCGATTGAAATGCTCTTCTTCCAGGGGCTCAATGATGGACTCGGTCAGCTTGTCGGTCAGGGTGTTCTTCAGCTCGAGATAACCGATGGGCCCCATGGTCAGCTGCACGAACGTTCTGACGTTTATGTCTTCCACCAAAACGGCCACCCGCTTGCGAATGATGGTGTGGGTGCGCCGGGAACCACTGCCGTTGAGCAGTGTGTTGAAGATATTCTGGATGGACAGTACGGACTGGGCCAACAGTTCCGCCAATGCCTGGTCCTGCTCTGTGCGGAACCGGGTATAGGGGCTGCGAACTTGCCAGCGGCCCAGTTTGATGGGTTTGTACGGGTACTGAATCCAGTGTTGGCAAATCCAGAAGAAGTAAAAGACAACAAAGGCGCTGCTGATCACCCAGTACTCAATACTGCTTGACTGCAGGAGTATGGCAATCAGTAACTGAATACAGCCGGCGACGAAGCCCATAATGGCGCAGAATCTCGCCATGCTGTTAAAAGTGTGCGCACTGAGTAAATCGTAGATGCGGCGCAGGGTGCCCGGGTTCTGCTTTTCCGCGTATTCCAGCAGGCGCTGGTACGACAGCATGCGGCTCAGGCCATCACCCAGCTCTTCGATAATGTCGTCAATAATTCGGGGGAGCAGACGATGGGCGCGCAGGTAAAAACGGTTCTTCACCAGAACCGGCAGGTTCTCCCACATCACCGCGTTATCTTCGTTCATGACATCGTCAATAATGCCGTCAATCTGGGGGCGCAGGTTCGCCAGTTGGTGGGTAATGATCTTCTCTGGCCCCAGGTATTCAAAGATCTGGGGTAGCCCGGACACCTTCTCCAGCAGCTCTTTTGACCAGTGGTCGACGTACAGGGGACTGTTGGCATGGAAGTAACCTTGCCAGCCGAACATGGGGCGCACACCCACAAAAAAGCGGGGCCAAAGCGCCAGGAAGCGTGCCAGATTGGGTACGCACCAGCCCGCCACAGCCAGTACGAGTGGCAGAATAACGGGGACGTAGCCGATCAAATTTTCCGGGGATAGCGCACTCATGCTTGCGCGAAACCTCCAGGCGTCATGGACTCTTCTCCTAATGTGTGCGCTCTTTATCTATTGGGAGAGCCAACTGCGTAGGAACCTGAGGGGGTACCCTTAGCTTAAACTGGCGTGGCGCATCGGATGCCTGTCGTTATCGTTGTATTTGGCTCAGCAGGCACTGATAGCCCGGTCAAACCGGGTTCTTATAATACTTAAAATGCCAACGCATTGTAGGACAAATTTCTCTATCCATGCGTTGGCAGCATTGTAGTTTTTTTGTGTCAAAAAGAACAATGGCTTCACGTGGCGGAGAACATAAAGAACAGTTGGGCAAACCCGGCCATCAGACCCAGTACACCCCCCATGGTGATCAGAATCCACTCATCTTCCTGAAAGGCGGGGCGCAGCAGATCCTGGAATTCTTCCGAGGACATGGCCTGCATACGGGTGCGGAACATTTGTTCCACTACTTTACCCCGCTCCTTGGTGAACATGGGGTCATCAAAGGAAGCCAGGGACATTTCGATGGTTTTTTCTTCGATTGTTCGTTTCAGGTCCACGAATCCTTCCGGCCCCACGGTAAGTTGCGCGACGGTTTTGACCATGCCGCCGTCAATCACCGGCCGCATGTGCTTTTTCAGCATGGCCTTGGCCCGATCCGCCTTGGGGCCGCGGAAAATCTCATTCATGATGTGGCCGATGGTGAGGATTTCTGCGGTGACGATGCGGCAGAACACTTCCGAAACCGCATTCTGGCGGCTCAGGAACAGGCCCTGTACTGTGGGTCCCAATGGTGTGATTTTGGTGGGATTGAGGGGGCGGAAGATCAGGTTCAGTGCCAGCCAGTTGGTGGCCAGGCCCACCAGCAGGCCAAAGGCAGGGAGAATCCACCACTCTTTGCTGAACCACCAGACGAACATTTGTGCCACCCCGAACAGGAAGCCGAACACGGCCCCGGAGTTGATGACAAACTTGAATTCGGTCTCGCCGCATTCCCAGAACACCCGGTTGAGCATGTTCTTGTCTTCCGAAAGCTTCTTGATAATCAGCTCTTTCGGGTCGATCAGATCCTCGATGTTGGCGTGCATGTCCTCCATCAGGTTGTCCATCATTTCCGGCAGCTGGCGGCGGGCCCGGGCATAGGCGCGATTTTTCAATACATTGGGCAGGTTTTCCCAGAGCACCGCATTGCGTTCGGTCATGATGTCATCGGTCAGCTCTTCAATGCGGGAGTCGGCAACCTTGATGACGTGGTGGGCGATTTTATCCGGTTCAAACTCGTCAAAAATCTCTTGCATGGTGCTGATTTTGTCGAGCGTGTTTTCCACCACAATGCCGGCCATTTTCTTGCCGCGTTTGGGGATAATACCCTGCCAGCCCAGCCAGGGCGGAATACCGAAAAAATTGACCGGATAGAAAGTCAGCTGAATAGCGAGCCAGTTGGTAGACCATCCCACGACAGCAGCAACAAACGGTATGCTGATGTATTTCCAGAATTCGGGGTGATTTACAAACTCGCTGAAAAACTCAAGCATCGAGTGATGTTCCCTAAATGAATGTTGACAGGCAGGGGGTGAAGTGGCCCTGCAACTGCCTGAATTCCCATACTGTATTTTTTGTTAAACCGACAACAATCTGGCAACAAATGGCCCACATAAAACAGTCAAATAAGTGGCATAATGGCCAAAAAAACCGGCTCATTATACCGCGCTGAATGAAGAAATCTTGAGATTTTTACGATTAATTCACACAGCTTGAGGATGGTGGTACAGTCGGTGGAGCTTGTGCAAATAATAAGACTTAAGATTGGGAAAAGCCTTGGCTATAGCGTCAGAAAAAGAAGAATCCATGGTCCGTTACCTCGTTATGGAGGTATTGGAGTCCGCCGTTAATCTGGCGCTGTCCTATGAGCCGGAGGCCCAGGAGCGGCTCAAGGATCATGTGGGAAGTATTCTGCGTATCAAAACCACCGCTCCGGACTGGATGGTGTTTGTGGCCGTCTGCGAAGACGGCGTACAGTTGTTTCTGGAATACGATGAAGTGGTGGATGCGCGCATCACACTGCCTACGGCATTGCTGAGCCAATATGTATTGGGCAGTTCCGCGGAAGACCTGTTGCAGGCCGATGGGGTGAGAGTCAGCGGTGATCTGGAGTTTCTCAGCGATATGATGCAGGTGGCGCTGGAATTCAGTATCTGGAGCCTGTCAAAGAAAGTGCTGCAGGGCTGGTTGCCGGAGTTTGAAGGCCTGGCAGGGTTAATCGAGGCCCTGAAAAACAACGATCCGGCCTGGATCGTCAGATTGGAGCATTTGCCCCAGCTGGCCAATGAAACCCTGATGGCGGTAAGGGCCCAGGGGGAGCTGCAGCAGCAGCAGATTCGGGAGATCGAGTCCATCAAACGGCAATTGGCCGCTGACCGACGGGCCAATCGCATCAGTACGGTGATCGGCTTTTGCCTGCTGGTGGTGGCCTTTCTGGCCCATAACGGTTATCTGCAGGTGCCCCAGTTGGAGTCCATTTCCATGGATACGCTGGTGCTGGTGATTCTATCCATGGTGATATTGATTCCGCGTATGATCAGCGGCCGTTAATCGTCATCCAATGGGGTGCCCGGGCGGCGGCTGCGGGGTGGGCGTTTGGCCATTTTGAAGCTGTCACCCATGATGTCGAGCCCGGTTTTGGCGATGGTTCGGGTGGTATCCCGCAGAATTTCCCGCGAGGGCAGGGATTTGAAGCCCTCCATTACACCGCGTTTGACACGGGCTTCGATTTCCGGCCCCACTTCCTCTTTAAACTTGTCGATGGCATCCTGAACGCCCTGTTCGTAGCGACTCTTAACGCGCTTTTGAAAAATATAATGGGCAATGCCCAGGGTCAGCAGGCTGCTTAACAGGGCGGTGGCAATGATGGTGAGGAGTGTATGGGCCATAGGTTCAGTCGTTGTCTTTCAGCTCTTGGGCAATTTTATCCAGCGCGGCGCTCAATCGATCGATTTTGTCGTTCAGTAAGTCCAGGTCGGATCGCCGGCTGATGCCCAGCCTGCCCAGGGTGGAGGAAACCCGCATATCAAAGGCACGTTCAATGCGGTCCATGGTCTGGTTGGCACGGACCTTCAGTTCATCCAGGCGTGAATCCGTGGCCACTTCGATTTCCTTGGTATGATTGAGGCGTTCAAAGGTTTGCCCTTTGCTCACCAGCTCTTCAAACCCATCACTGCCCTGTTCTTCCATCATGGAGTAGGCGCCCAGACCGGCCAGCCAGATTTTATTGGAGTTACGTTTGATGTCGTCGGCTTTGCTCATGGAAAATCCTTTGCTCCGGCTGCACAGTGTGTTCAGGCGTATATGCTTTCATCAGGGCATTGATAATGGTAACACCGGAATCATAATGGCGCGAAATTAACCATTAAGGTGATTAGGCATTATTGTTGTTATAGTAGCCCTGTGCGAAGGCTTTTATTCGGTTAATAAACTATTTGCAAAACCGGTTTAGGTCAACCGATATGATTTTGTGAGGTAAGGGTAAATGGTGCAGGAACAATCAGCTATGGCTCTGGAGACGGATAAGTACAGCAAAGCCTACAAGGCCGCCTTGGTGTTGCCCATGTTGCAGCGGGTGTGTTCAAAAGCCGGACTGGATTTGGTGTCCCGCGCGTTACAGTTGTATTATCTGGCGCGCGACCCTGATATCCCGGCCTGGGCCAAGGCGAGTATTTTTGCTGCATTGGGTTATCTGGTGGTGACTCCGGATGCAATACCGGACATTACTCCGGTGCTGGGTTTCGTGGATGACCTGGCAGTGTTGACCTCTGCTTTGGCCGGGCTCAGCGGCTATGTCAGTCCGGAAATTCGCGCGAAGGTGCTGGTGAAACTGCAGGCCTGGTTTGGCGAAGAGGCGAAGCCAGCACCGGAAAATTTTCCCCAGAGTCAGACTCAACGCAAGACATAACGCCTAGCGTTCTATAAAATGGGCGCAGCTTCATTTCAAAACGACGGGGAAGGGAAGATGCGCCGAGTTGTGTTTAATCAGAAAGGTGGTGTGGGAAAATCCAGTATTGCGTCCAATCTGGCTGCAATCAGTGCCCACCGGGGGTTGAAAACCCTGCTGATCGACCTGGATCCGCAATGTAACTCAACCCAATATTTATTGGGTCGGGATTTTCAAACCGGGGAAACGGACATTGGTGTTTTCTTCGCTCAGGCGCTGTCCTTCCGTCATCGGCATAAAAAGAATCTTGAAGACTTCGTCACCCCATCCCAGTTCGAAAATTTACATGTGATTGCCGCCAATCCGGAGCTGGGTGAAATCATGTCGCAGCTGGAATCCAAACACAAAATTTTCAAGCTGCGGGATGCCTTGGCCAAGTTGCATGGCTACGACGCCATATATATTGATACCCCACCGGCGTTTAATTTCTATACCCTGTCTGCGCTGATTGCCGCCGATAGCTGCCTGATTCCGTTTGATTGTGATGAGTTCTCCCGCCAGGCTTTGTATAACCTGATTGAGAATGTTGAGGAAACCCGTCTGGATCACAATGATGATCTGGAAGTGGAAGGCATTGTTGTAAATCAGTTCCAGCCTCGTGCCAGCCTGCCGACCCGTATCGTGGATGAGTTGAAAGAAGAGGGCCTGCCCATTCTGGACACCTATATTTCATCGTCCGTAAAAATGCGGGAGTCCCATGACAGTGGATTGCCACTGATTCATATGGCACCCAAGCACAAGCTGACCGATGAGTTTGTGGCTTTGTTCGAATTGCTGCACCCCGGCTTTGCGGTGGCAGTGAATGACAAATCTGACAAAGAAACAGCTTGAGCTAATCCAGGCGTTGCTGTTTGGTCAATGCAATCTGCAGCAGCCATTGGGTTAGGGCGAACAGGCCCAATGCCAACAGCCCCCACAAGGCGGCGATAAATCCAAACAGATCCGGCGCTTTCATCAGCGTGGTCATCAATGATTCCTGATAGTAAAAAAACCATTGATGATCATCTGGAAATACCTGGGTATGCAGCCAGTAGAAAACCTGTGTCGGCCCTGCAATCAGAAGAATCACACCCAGCAGTACGATGATCATGACAGTGCCCAGGCCAAGCTGCCTGGCTGTGGGTGGGCTCAGATTCTTCCAGCGGTAGTACGCGATCGAGCACAGCAGCAGTAACAGGCAGACCACCGCTGCCTGGTTGAACAACGTAATCAGATTGGCCACGTCCTGTAGGTGCACCACTTCCGGAGGCCTGAGCAAAGTGTCGCTTCTTGCCGGTTGAAATTGGTTGCGCTGATACTGGTAGCGAATCTCAGGGAGCCCCTCGCCGCCCTGTTGGATGCCGTTTACGATCTGGGTAAACAGAGCCTCATGTTGATCACGGGTGGTGTATTCGAATCCGTTGCGGTAGCGATTATCCGGGCCATAGCGCTGGATGTGTGCTCCGATATCCAGTACTTGATACCCCAGGGAATAGCCGAAGTTGATTTGCGCCAATGCATGCCAGCTCATCCAGAAAGCGATGATCAGGCTGGTGATGGTCAGCAACAGGCCAGCCACAGTGCCCTCTAGTTTAGCTGTGAAAATATGTCTGTTTATGGGCATAGGAAACGGAGCGTGATTTATTATTGTGGGGCTGAAGATACTGCATGAGATCAATGAGTTAAACAAGGGGCGGGCAGTAATAGATCCATGGAATCCATAGGCTTTGCCTGCTTTGGATGATGTTTGTCCGGTTCCCGGGCGGTCAATAACCGGGTGTTGCAAGCGCCCCCACAATGGTGCACGGCACACGGGGCTGAACAACCCGCTGAGCCAGATCAAGGTTTGTGGCAGATCAGGTTGCGCTGTTGTCCGCTAACTCCTTACTATCCCCCTATAACCAACCCATAACCAACCCACTGCTACAGAGAAAATTCCATGCGATTATCCATAGTGTTGTTTGTCTTCCTGATTCTTGGTGCCTGTGCCAGCCAGCCGGGCCCGGCACCGATGCGGATCGGCAACGAGGTGGCGTTTGAAATGCTTCAGGACCAGTATTCCAATCCGTTTCCCCACGAGGACAACATGCAGGTTCTGCTGTTTACTGACGACATGCAGGCCAGCCGTGATGTGCGGGATGCCATGGGGCGTGTCGCGCCGGATTGCTATGAGCAGGGCCGGTTGGTGTTTGTGGCCAATGTCAGCGGTATGCCCCGTTTGATCACACGCTTGATTGCACTGCCGAAGATGCGTGGTTATGGCTTCCCCGTCTGGCTGGATTATGAGGGTGAGGCTACCGCAGCACTGCCCGTGCAGGAGGATTATGTGTCGGTTATCCATGTTGAAAAAGGCACCATCGCCCGCATTGATTATGTGCGGGGAATGGAATCGGTGATGAACGTGATTGTGCCGCTTTGCGGACTCAAGGCAGAGCAGCTGGCGCTGTTATTCTAGGCGGTTTTTACCGGCCCATTATCAACTTTCATCGCCCACTCCGGCGACAACACCATCGTCAACCAAACCCCTGCCTGTTACCATAGCGCAACGCTAAATGGTAAGGCAGGGATTCCATGAAATTCATGAAACGTTTTCTCACTTTTATATTCATCCTGTTGTTGGTAACGGTGGTGGCCCTGTGGTGGTTACCGGCACCCCTCATAAAATGGGCAATCGAAAACCCGGGTTCACAGGCGGCCGGGGCGCAGATCGATGTAGGGGGGGTGGATTTTTCCTGGTTTCCCACCGCAATCACAATAACGGATCTTGCCGTTACCAACCCCCGGCAGCCCATGACCAACGCGGTTGAGATCATCCACTTGTCCACGGAAGTGGACGCGATGGAACTGCTTGAAGGAAAGGTTTATCTGGAGCAGGTGCTGGTGGAGGGCATTGCCCTGGACCAGCCCCGTGCCGTATCCGGGGCGCTGCCCGGCCGGCCGGCAGCCCCCGATGACGAAGCACAATTTGCATTGCCTGATATTGGGTTGCCGGATACCTCGGCGCTGGTGGAGAAGGAGAAAGCAATTTATCAGCAGCGCATTGATGCCTTTAACGAGGAATTGAAACAGCGCGAGCAACGTTGGCAGCAGAGTTTGAATGACTTGCCCGATGACGAGGCGCTCAAGGCCTACAAGGCACGTTGGGATAAGGCGCAAGCAGGCAGTGTGTTGGATAAACTGTCCGCAGCCAAAAGCATCAGCAAGGATCTGAAGCAGGATATCAAAGAGCTGAAGTCGGGCGAGCAGCAGATGCAGGATGAATACCGGCAACTGCAGGAGGATTACCGGCAACTGGCGTCCCTGTCGGATAAATCGGTGGACCAGATCATCCGCGAACTGGGGCTTTCAGACTCCATGATCGCCAATCTGGGAGACAAAATCATCAGCGGTAAGGTGCAGCAGTGGCTGCGCATGGGAGAAGGCTATTATCAGCTGCTGACCGGTGGCGATACCGGGGAGGGGGCGGCCGATGATGAGGCTGCCGGCGCTGAGTCCGACGCAATAAAAACCGCACCGGACTTTTTGGTGAAGCTGATGCGCCTATCCGGGCCGTTTGTACAGGGGGGCCGTGAGGGCACCATCGACGGTGAAATCCGTAACCTGTCCGATGCCCCCGGCTTGTGGCCGGAACCCGTGACCATCAAGATCCAGGCACTGGGCGACACACTGGGCAAGATCAACATCGACGGCCTGCTGGCCCATCAAAGGGCGGGTGCCGAGCAGGACACACTGACGTTGTCGGTAGCGGACAGTCAACTGCAGAACCTGGCGCTCTCCCAGAGTGAAAACCTGGGATTGCTGGTCAATAAAGCGCTTCTCAATTTGAATGTCGCCGCCAGTATTGAAGCCTTAAGCACCCTGGATCTGGACCTGCAAGGGGTGTTCTCCAACCTGGACCTGATGCTGGCCGGGGACAACAATGCGGATTGGCAGCAAACCCTTGCCAAGAGTGTATCGTCACTGAACAAGCTGACATTGAAGGGCGCGGCGCAGGGCCCATTGCACGATCCATCGCTGTCGCTGTCCACCAACTTGAACGGCATTATGAAACAGGCACTGTCGGCAGAGATCAGGCAGCGCTCTCAAGCGTTGCGGCAAAAGTTGCAAACCCAATTGGGGCAAACGCTGGAGTCGCAGTTGCAGCCACTGCAAAGCAAGGTGGCGGGGCTGGGTAGTGTGCCCGGACAGGCCGGTTCCCGGGTGAAAGAATTTGAATCCATGCTCAAAGACATCAGGTGATACCGTGAAACCGTTGCTGCTGCTCCCCAAATTGGTGGGAAAACTGGATGAGATTCTGGACCGTGTGGAGCCGCTGCTGCCCAAACGCAGCAAACCGGTGGATTGGTCCACCACCCAAGCCGCCCTCTGGGTAAGGCAAAGCTACGGTGGACACCTGCAGAAAGTGGTGATCACCGGCGGTGGAATCACCCTGGATGATGTGTTGGGGGTGGATCGTCAGAAAGCGCTGGTGGTGAAAAACACTGAGCAGTTCGTGCGTTCATTGCCGGCCAATAATGTGTTGTTGACCGGCTCCCGTGGCACCGGCAAATCCTCCCTGGTGCAGGCTTTGTTGAATGAATACAGTGCAGATGGCCTGCGGGTGATTCAGGTGGATAAGTCTGACCTGGCGGATCTGATGAGCATCGTCTCCGCCATTGAGGGCGAGCCTTACCGGTTTCTGCTGTTCTGCGATGATCTTTCTTTTGAAGCCCAGGATGAAGGTTATAAAGCGTTGAAGAGTGCGTTGGATGGCGGGATGTACCGTTCGCCGAACAATGTGCTGATTTATGCCACTTCCAACCGCCGTCATTTGATTCCGGAGTACATGTCCGACAACAGCACAGCACGCAATCATGAGACTGAAATTCATCATAACGAGGTGGTGGAGGAAAAGGTGTCCCTTTCCGATCGTTTTGGCTTGTGGGTGTCGTTTTACCCAATTAATCAGCCCATGTATCTGGATATCGCCCGCCATTGGCTGCAGCGCCTGGCAGAGCCCCACGGCATTGATATTCCCTGGACCGATGAGTTACAGGTGTTGTGCGTACGTTGGGCGGATAACCGGGGTACACGCAGTGGTCGAACTGCCTATCAATTCGCCCGACAGTGGGTGGGTCAGCAGTTACTTACGCTGTAAAACCGTAAACCCCGCGCAAAGTCATCAACAGAATTTATAAATAGTCTGCGCCTCTGTCGTAAAATTGACATATTCTGTGGATGAAAGTGGTGGTCTGTCTAACTAGCTGAAATTTAACCACTTACAAGTTGGTCAAAAAACAGACAAAATGCTAATGTCTGAGCGGGCGCGGGCCTTACAGCGATTTAACCCAAATCAATCCCCAAAGTTATCCACAGATTTTGTGGAAAAGGCGACAAACACTTTGGCAAAAAAACGATATACTCGTACGCTTATTTAATGAGCACTTGACCGCTATCTGATTGGTTATGTCGTCCCGGTTCCGGGGGTTTTTACTGATCTCATTGATGTAACCTGCCCAGGCGAGAATGGGCAGCGTGCTGATGCTGCCCCCGGAGCGGGCAGCGGATTGAAGGCAAAGATACTGTGGATACACCGATAATATTAGACATAGAGGCATCCGGCTTTGGTTCGGGCAGTTACCCCATCGAAGTGGGGGTGGCCATGCCGGATGGTGCTCTGCACGTATGGTTGGTAAAGCCGCTGGATGATTGGGTTCACTGGCAGCCAAGCGCCGAGCAGGTGCACGGAATTCCCCGTGAGGAGTTGTTGCGGGAGGGGATTACGCCGCGCCAGGTGGCGGACGAACTGAACGAGCTGTTGGCGGGTAAAACTGTCTACAGTGATGGCTGGGGTGTGGATCGAACCTGGCTGGCATTGTTGTTTCATGAAGCCCATGTATTGCAAGGGTTTAAGCTGGATTCCATTTACGGTTTGTTGAGTGAATCAGAGTGGGAGCACTGGAGTGAGCAACGGGATGAAGTGCTGCGGCTGACCGGGATGGTCCCGCACCGGGCCGGGACCGATGCCCTTGTGATCCAGAAGACATTTATTCACGTGAAGGAACCTGCCGCCCAGCTGCCGGACGATGATCAGGTAATTACTCACCGGGCGCGCTGACAGGGTCGCTTCGCTTGTCGGGTGGATGCACTTGCCAAGACCAAAAAGGGCTCAAATATGAGCCCTTTTTTCATTCTGCTTACTTACACATGAAACAATTCAAACTCCCCCAGGGATGCCGTTTCCCATGCCGGCTTGTGGGTGATGACGGCCATACTGGCCTGCTCCGGGATAAGATAGGTTTGGGCAACCCGCTTCAGATCGTCTGTGGTTGTGGCCAGCACCCGTTCGCGGAAGCGGGCCTGAAAGGCATCGTCACGGCCGAACAAACGGTTCTGGAATGCCTGCTTGGCTTCCCCCGCCGGGGAGCTGGGTTTGTCCAGTGCGCCGATTACCCCCAGGATGGCCTCTTCCAAAACCTGGTAGCCATGGTCTTTACCCAGCAACCACTCTACGGACCGATCGAAATCCGCAAGGGTTTCTGCCAGGCGGGGATCGCGATAGGAGTAAAAGCGGAACGCGGCGATATTGGATTCCTGTGACGCACCGCCGCCATAGGCGCCTCCCTGTTCGCGAATGGCCCGATGCAGATAGCCGTTACGCAGGAAACCACCCAAAACAGACAGGACAGGTGAGTCCGGATGGTCTGAGGGCACCGTCGGGTAGGCTTTGGCGCAAAAGTTCACCTGCGTGCTGGTGAGCCAGGCCTGGCGCACCGGTTGGCGTATGGCGTCGAGGTTAATGTTTCCGTTGTGATTCGCCGGCAACTTACCCCAGCAGCTATCCAGGTGGGTGCTGGCGGCCGCGGTGATATCCTGTTCCGCCACCACCAGGAACTGGCGGTTACCGCTGCGCATGCAGGCGGAGAGCGCTGTCAGATCGTCGCCGAGCTTACACAGGTTGCGGTGATCGTTCAGGTGGTGATCCAGATCCTTGATGGCTCGGATGCCCGCCAGACCACTTACCTGATGGGACAGGCGGGCGGCGGGATTCATGCCGCTGCTGGCCGCCATCATGGCCAAGGCGTGGCCCTGTCCAGTGATACTTTGATCCAGCTGAGCCCGCTGCTGTGCCACCAGTTCCCGCAGGTGGTCCAGCTCATCGTAACGGGGTTGCTCGATAATCCGGTACATCAATTCTGCCAGTGCATCGCTGTTGCGTTTGAGGGCTTTGCCGGCGAAGGCAAGAATGCCTTTTACACTTTGTTCATTATCGATGGCTCCGCGCAGCACTGAGTACCCGTAAATACCGCCGGTGACTTCAGTCAAGCGCTCCTGAATCTGCAGATAATCCTGATCCCCGGCACCCAGTTCACCCACGAAGCGAGTGTACAGTGGCAATAGTTGTAACTGCTCTGGGCTCAGTTGCGGCAGATCGTAGATGACCTGCTGGTAGACCAGACCATTGGTGCCCTGAGCGTACCGGGTGTGTTTACCGCTGGGCAGATCGAGTGCTTCACCGGTGGGCATGGGAATGGCAGCCGGCACGTCTTCCAGGCCCACCTTGGGCAACAGGGCTTCGTCTTCCTCCTGTTGCTGGCGGGCGTCCAGCGCTTGGGCCTGCTCAATAATCTGCCGTTTCTCCGCCTCGCTCATGGTTTGTTTGAGCTGGGCCAGTTTTGCCTGAGTGTACGCTTCGCGCACCTGTTCCAGGCCGGCGTTCGGCTTCATCACCAGACGCACCCGGTGCGGGTTGTCCAGCAACCATTCCTGCACCAGGTTTTGGATAAAGCGGGGTTGCTTGATTTCCTTGCGCATTTTATCAAGCACCGGGTCCAGGTTCAGCAGAGCAATGGGGTCACCCCGATGCATGGCGGTGGAGATGGCTCCCATCATCAGCTGCAGACCATAGGGGTAGTGGTCGCCACCGATTTCACGCTGACTCAGCTCCAACTGATGCAAAGCCGCCTCCAGCCTGGCCTGGCTGACGCCGTTTTCGGCCACTTCCTGCAGCACTTCCAGAATCCTCTGTTCCAGTTCAGCGGCGTGCCGTGGTGAACTGCCTTCCAGCCCGCACATAAAGGCCATTTCCTTATTGGAATCCTCCAGTCCGCACAGCGGGGAGGGGGATGATCCGAGGCCGCAGGTTTCCAGTAATTTACGCAGGGGGGCTGCGCTGTTATCCAGCAGTACATCGGTCATCAGGTCCGCCTTGAGTTGATTTTCAAGGTCGGTACTGTGGCCCAGCAGCCAGGCCAGCACAATGTGGGTCTTGTTGTCTTCGGATTCACCTGGCTCCAGATCCGCCGGGTAGGCGGTTTCAACGTTCAATGGTGCACCATAGCGTTTTTCATCCGCCACAGAGATGGTGCGATCCAGTGCCTCGAACCGTTGCAGCGCCCGTTCTTCAAATGCCTGCTGCTGTTCATGGGCAGGAATATCCCCGAAGGTCATGAACACCGCATTACTGGGGTGGTAGTGGGTCTGGTAGAAGGCTTTCAGTTGCTCATAGGTTAAATCCGGAATCGACTCGGGGTCGCCACCACTGTTGTAGTGGTATGTGCTGGTGGGAAACAGGTACCGCCCCAGCTGGTCATAGAGTTCGCTGGTGGGGGAACTCATGGCGCCTTTCATTTCGTTGTACACCACCCCTTTGTACATCAGCTGGGACTCCGGATTGCCGCTCTCAGTAAAGTCCAGGCGATGACCCTCCTGGGCGAAGTCCAGCGGATCCAGTTTGGAGAAGAATACGGCATCCAGATACACCGACAGCAGGTTGTCGAAATCCTTGCGGTTTTTGCTGGCGAAGGGGTAGGCGGTCCAGTCACTGGCGGTGAAGGCGTTCATAAAAGTATTGAGGGAGCGACGGATCATCATGAAAAACGGATCACGCACCGGGTATTTTTCGCTGCCACAGAGTGCGGTGTGCTCCAGAATGTGGGCGACTCCGGTGGAATCCGTGGGTACGGTGCGCAAGGCCACCATAAAGACGTTCTCATCGTTATCCGCAGCGATATGGTAGTGCATTGCGCCGGTGGCTTTGTGGCGGTATTCGGATACCACTACGTTCAGGGATTCGATGGTTTCGCTGCGCAGCCATTGGAAACTGCTGTGGCATTGCTGCTGTCGTGAAATATCTTGATAACTGCTCATGTGTCTCTCGATGGGGTGTCTCGCGAAGGTATGACTCGCGACGGCCGGTTGGCTCGAGTGGGTGTCGGGCGCGGAGCGGGGCGCACGCCATCTCGGTATTCCTCATTAGAAATGATAGTATTTCACCCTGGGCCCTATTTGCAAACGTGCATGCAGTTTACCCAGGGCCTATTCCTAAACCACAACCAGGCTTGCTGTACCATGATTCCTTCCCGTGTATGGGTTATTTCCGATATCCACATAGATTATCAGGAAAACTTCGACCGTTTGCTGGAGTTTGCCGCCAGAAGGCACCATTCCGATGCCCTGATCGTGGCGGGCGATGCCACCGACCGGCTGGATCGGCTGGAAGCGCTGTTCCGTGAGCTAACCGAACAGTTTCTTCACGTATTGTTTGTGCCGGGCAACCATGAGCTGTGGGTGCGGCGCTCGGGCCACGACGATTCCCTGAAGAAATTCCATGCGATCAAGGCGTTGTGCAGGGAAACCGGGGTCAAAATGGAACCGCTGCTGATGGGGCAATATCAGAAAGTGTGGCTGGTACCGCTGTTGTCCTGGTACGACGATAAGGATCAGCCGGAGCACTCGCTTTATGTGGAGAAGGATTATGCCGAGGACCGAACCGATGAAATGTGGGGTGATTTCATACATGCCCGCTGGCCGGCGGATCTGGCGCAACCACTGGCGCGGCTGTTTGCCGACCAGAACGAGGGCTTTCTGCAGCGGGAATTTCAGCACCCGGTGATCAGCTTCAGTCATTTTCTGCCGCGTCAGGACCTGATTTTTCACAAGCCGCTGGCCGATGCCATGGCCCTGGCCCGAAAGTTTGATCCCTTGCCGGAGTTTAATTTCAGCCGGGTGGCGGGTTCCTACCGAATTGAAGAACAGTTGCGCCGTCTGGGCAGTCGCCTGCATGTATACGGGCACCAGCATCGTAACCGTCAGCGCCACATCGAAGGGGTTACCTATCTGTCCCATTGCATGGGGTATCCCAAAGAGCGCCAGCGGGGGCACGTTCCCGCCGATGCTATTGAGCCCCTGTGTGTGTGGCGGGATGACACCGGGTTCACGATTTGACATGTCCAGTGCCATGTTGTTGTTGGCGGACAGCCAGCTGCTGTTTCGGACCGGCAGTGCTCCTGAGCTTCTGCAGACGGTTCGGCAGCGGTTTACTACCGGGGTCGATGCGGCTTACATTGGTGCCGCCAACGGCAACGATAGGGCGTTCTACCAGTTGGCCTGTGCCGGTTTGGATGCCCTGACCGGGCACCACAACAACACCCGGCTTGTGGCCGAGGTATCGGACCTGCCACCATCGCCAAGCCCACTGGTAATGCTGGCGGGGGGCAGTGTGGCGCGGGGCTGGGCGTTTCTCAGTGAACCACGGGTGCGCCATTGGTTGCACTGCTGTCATCGCCTGACGGGCAGCCTGATAATTGGGGTTTCTGCCGGTGCCATTCATTTGGCGAACGGGCTGGATCCGGAGCAGCCTGACCGTGGCCGGCAGACGTTTCTGAATTGGTTGCCTTATGATATTGCGGTACACGAGGAGCAACAGCACTGGCCTTCACTGACCGGCTTTCCGGCGTTGGGCATACCGTTTGGGGGTGGCATCTGGGTTGAAACGGGGTCCGGGCAACCGTACTTAAGAAGTTTGGGTACCCAAAGCTTCAGGCTCACCATCAGAGGTGTTCGGGAGCCCGTTGCGTACCTTGAGCGCCCACAGTAGCAGGCAGATCCAGGCCAGCATGATGAGGCCGGTCATGGGGCTGCTGAATTCAAAGTTGCCCAACAGTGTGAGCAGGGTACACGGCGCCAGCAGCAGAGTGCTGGTGCAGAAAATCCTTCCCAGCCAGCCGCGGTTCCACAACAGGGGGACCAGGCACAATAAGGAGACGGAGATCATCAGGAATTTGGTGCTGACGAACAACCGCAGCAACCAGAAATCCGGGGCGCTGCCGTTGCCTAACAATGCCTGGGTCAATTGCATCAATTGCAGGTTTTCAGCAAAATCAGCGCTGGCCGCGATGCCGGCACTGATGATGCCGATCAGGCTCAGTGCCCGTCGTTGCGTGTACCATCCGCTGAGGTTGGCGCACCCCAGAAAGGCGCCGTAGGTGATCAGGTAGAGCATGTCGATGCTGTGGCCGGTCTGGTAGCGGTGCACCAGCGCCAGGTTACCCTCAAACAACGAGCTGGCGTTGGCTAAGGTCGAGGAGAATTCCAGTGCGATGATGGACAACGAAAAGCCCTCGGGCAGTTGGCCCGGAAGGGATGGATAGAAAAAGCTGATCACGATACCCAGCAGAATGACAGCTAACCCCGTCGCACCAGTTAAGCGAAATCCGTTGGTCGCCAAATACATTGTCAAAATCCCCGGTCTTCCCTGTACATTTCAACTCATTGTTATTTCAGAACACCTGCAACAGGGTCGGTACACAGGTGTGAACGCCTAAGGTATTGTTGTTCCCCAAAACAACCCCGATACAATAACATAAATTTACAATCTGTCCTAAGCAGGAAAACCGATCAGGGGTGTTTTAAGTCCCATTCAGGCTTTTTTTAGGCAGCCTGAATGGAAGGGAGGCGGAAGGAGCGGGGTAAAAGCAGCCGGCTTAATAGCTTTCAGGTAGTTTTTTCAGGATACGGAACTGCTTGCGTTCAATCTCAATGTAACCACCGGTGGCCAGGTCTTTCAGAATTCGTGCCACCATCTCGCGGGATGAGCCGATGCGGTTGGCGATATCCTGCTGGGTGAGTTTCTCTTCAATAACCGTATCGCCATCTTTTTCAGTGGACAGATCCAGCAGAGTTTTGCGAATGCGGCCATACACATCCTGCAATGCCAGGGTTTTCACGTTCTCGGTCAATTTTCGAATACGGGAGGCCAGGTTGCGCAGTAACACCAGGGCAATATCGGGGTGATTCAGCACGACCTTACTGAAGTCGTCTTTGTAGAGAATGGAGAAAGTGGATTTATCCGTGGTGATCACCGAGGCGGAACGGGTTTCGTCGTCCAGCAAGGAGAGTTCACCGAAGTATTCTCCAGGCCCCATTGAGTTCAGCACAAATTCCTTGCCGTTTTCGTCGCTAACGTACACTTTTACTTTGCCACTGGTACAGATGAACATGGCATTGGCTTGATCACCTTCGTTAATGATCACAGTGTTCTTGGGGTATGTGCGAGTGATGCAGAGTTCTTGCAGCGCGGACAATTCCGCTTCAGGAAGGCCTTCAAAAATCGAGATGTGGCTAAGGTCAGTCATTCAGAGCACCCTGTCGGTGATTTTTTAATCAATTTTTCTTGGTCAGTGACTGGTTGAGCATGTTGCCGCTCATGTGACGTTGGACATTGTAGTGCCTTCCATTGGTTAAAGAAAGGTTATGGGGGGGATAAAGAAAGCGCTTCAGGTTGCTGGTAAACTATTGCCCTTATTGAAAATCCCCTGTGAGGAAAAAATGAAGTTTGTTTCGTTCAACACCAATGGCATCCGTGCCCGACTGCACCAAATCGAAGCGCTGGTGACAAAACATAATCCTGACGTGATCGGTATCCAGGAAACCAAAGTGGAAGACGGGCTGTTTCCCCAAGCGGACATGGCGGCGCTGGGGTTGCATGCGGAATGGTTCGGCCAAAAAGGTCACTATGGCGTGGCCTTGCTGTCCCGGGAGAAACCCGTTTGGGTGAAAAAGGGATTTATCGGTGATGATCACAGTGAGCAAAAGCGACTGATACTGGCCCAGTACCGCATTGATGGTGAGGAAATCACCGTCATCAACGGTTATTTTCCCCAGGGGGAAAGCCGTGATCACCCGGAAAAGTTTCCCAACAAACAGCGTTTTTATGCCCGCCTGCTGGAGCGGTTGCAAACCGAATTCACGCCGGACCAGAAGCTGGTAGTGATGGGCGACATGAACGTCGCGCCGGTGGACCAGGACATCGGTATCGGCCCGGATAATGCCAAACGCTGGCTGCGCACCGGCAAATGTTGTTTTTTGCCGGAAGAACGGGAATGGTTGCAGCGGATTATGGATTGGGGGCTTGGCGATACGTTCCGCGCGCAGAAGCCGGAGGTGGATGATCTGTTTTCGTGGTTTGACTATCGCAGCAAAGGTTTTGAGCGTGAGCCCAAGCGCGGCCTGCGTATCGATTTGATTCTTGCCACCAAACCGCTGCTAAACCAGTTACAGGCCACCGGAATTGATTACGAAATCCGTAGCCTGGAAAAGCCCAGCGACCATTGTCCGGTATGGGCCGAGTTCGGCTAACCCGCTGTGACACTGCCGCCGGCAGAACAAGGATCGCAGCCGCTTTCCGCAGACAGATTATCCGGATTTCTGCTGACACGACAGTGGCGTGAGCACAGATCAGGGTTACGCTTGATTTACTGGGTGCACTCTGCCCAGGGCCCCGTGCGGATTGAAATAACGGATCAGGAAACCGTAAGTTTTGTGCGCACAGACGACCGGGTTGCAGTGGAAACACTATTGTCAGCCAGCAGCGGTTGGCGTTTGCGGCCGCTGACATTAAAATCTTTTTTTAACGAGCCGGTGCTTGGCCTTTATTGCAAGAGTCAGCGGTTACTGTCGCAGTGCCGTGACCTGCTGCAACAGAAGGGTATTCCCTTGTGGGAAGCGGATGTGCGTACCGTGGATCGTTACCTCAGTGAGCGCTTTATCACGGGCGATGTCGAAGTGCAATTGAGCCAGTCAAATCCATCCGGGTGTTTGATCAATCCTGCGATCCGCAAAGGCGAGCGCAACGCGTTGCAGTTGCGCTGTGCGTCGCTGGATATTGAAACGGCGCTGGACGGAACCCAGTTGTACTCCATTGCGGTGCATTGTGTTGGCGGTCACAAACCACAGGTCAAGCGTATTTTTATGCTGGGTCAACCACAACCTGCCGGCGAGCTGGATATCCGCTGGTTTGCAGATGAACGGGAATTAATAGACGCATTTCTCCAGTGGATGCAGGAGGATGATGCGGATGTGATTCTGGGTTGGAATGTGGTGAACTTTGATCTGCGCTTTTTACAGAAGCGTTGTGATGAGCTGCGAATCGCGTTCAGTCTGGGGCGCGGGCTCGAGCGGGTGGAATGGCGTCAGGCCCGGGATGAGACCCAACATTATTTCGTGCTGGTTCCGGGGCGAGTGGTTCTGGATGGCATTGATACGCTGAAGGCCGCCACCTGGAATTTTGAATCTTTTTCTCTGGAATTTGTATCGCGCCAATTACTGGAGCGAGGCAAGTTGATTCATGATGTGGAGAACCGGGGCAAGGAAATCACCGAACTGTTCCTGAACGATAAAGTGGCGCTGGCACGGTACAATCTGGAGGACTGTTGCCTGGTATCGGATATTTTTGCCAAAGCAGATTTGTTGAGCTTTGCTGTGGAACGGTCCCGCCTCACCGGCTTACCCATGGATAAAGTGGGCGGTTCCGTGGCGGCCTTTGAAAATCTGTATCTGCCCCGGCTGCATCGTGCTGGGTTTGTGGCGCCCAATATCGGTGATATGGAGAACGAGTTTGCTGCGCCGGGCGGTTATGTGATGGAGTCGGTACCGGGTTTATATCGCCATGTTCTGGTACTGGATTTCAAAAGCCTGTATCCCAGTATCATCCGCACCTTCTGTATTGATCCGTTGTCTCTGTTGAAAGGGCGTTATGAATCGGATCTGGAGGAAGTGATTCCGGAAGTATTCCAGCGCCCCGCCCATGCACGGGATACCCCGGACAGTGCCTGGATCCCCGGCTTTAATGGTGCCGTGTTCAGTAAACAGCACCACCTGTTGCCGGAGATCATCAAAACATTGTGGGATGCCCGCGATCAGGCAAAACGGGTTGAAAATGCCCCCTTATCCCAGGCGATCAAAATAATTATGAACTCGTTCTATGGGGTACTGGGAACCCCGCTGTGCCGTTTTTTCGATGCCCGGTTATCCAGCTCCATTACCCTGCGTGGTCACGACATCATGCGCCAGACCCGATTGCTGATTGAGGGCCAGGGTCACAAGGTTATCTATGGGGATACGGATTCCGTATTCGTATGGTTGGAAAGTGCCGGCGAGGATGCCGAAGCCGAGCGCATCGGCGGTGAACTGGCCCGGTTTCTGAACCAATGGTGGGAGCATTATCTAAAAGCGGTGTTTGGCATCGAGTCCAATCTGGAACTGGAGTTTGAAACCCACTATCAGCGTTTTTTTATGCCCACGATGCGCGGCTCGGAGACCGGCAGCAAGAAGCGCTACTGTGGCATGGTCGCCACGATTGCCGCGCCATCAGGCGAGCGGCATGAAAAACTGGTGTTCAAGGGGCTGGAAAACGTGCGTACGGACTGGACGCCATTGGCCAGACGGGTGCAGCATGATGTGTTCTGGATGATGTTCCACGATGAATCTCCTGATTTGTATCTGCAGCAGGTGGTGGCGGAGATGTACGATGGCAAACTGGACGACGCGCTGGTGTACCGCAAACGTATTCGGCGGCGCCTTGCCGACTATCAAAAAAATATTCCCCCGCACGTGCAGGCGGCAAAGAAGGCCGATGCCTGGTTGACCCGACAGGGCAAGTCCCCGCGGTATGCTCGAGGTGGGTGGGTGAGCTACGTGATTACGCTACAGGGGCCGGAACCCATAGAGCAGCAACCGTCGGCGCTGGATTATGAACACTATCTCAGCCGGCAATTGGCGCCGGCGGTGGATGGCATTCTGCAGTGCGCAGGTCGCTCACTGGAATCCATCCTGCGCTCACAATTGACCCTGTTCTAATTTACACGTTCAATGACCTTATTATTGTTGCGGTTTTGCTGCTTTAAACCGTTGTTTTTGTGCGCCTGATAGCAGGGGGGCGGATGCACTTTAGGTAATCAGGGAGGGGCTGCCTATACTGTAACTTCACAGGAGTGCCCAATGAAGATAATCAATGTCGAAATTGTAAACCCCTTTCTGGAATCCATGGCCAATGTACTGACTACCATGGCGATGCTGGAACCGAGCCCCGGTAAGGTGATGTTGAAAGAGAAAGATATTGCCTGTGGAGAAATCACCGGGATTATTGGTTTGATTGGGGATAACTACAAAGCCTCTCTGGCGGTCACGTTTGAGCGCGCAGTGATTCTTGAAATCACGGCACGTATGCTGGGTGAGCCGGTCACAGAAATCGATGATACGGTCATCGATATGGTTGGGGAACTTACCAATATGGTAACCGGCGGCGCTAAAAATCTTCTGAGTCAGAAGGGGTATTCAATCGGTATGTCGACGCCCATGGTGGTGACCGGGGTTGACCACAAGATCACGCACAAGGCCAACGGCCCGCGAATCGTGGTGCCCTTTTCGCTGGAGTGTGGAGCGTTTTTCGTTGAGGTTTGCTTCGAGGCCAGTCTGCACCAGTAGTGCTCGCCACTACAGTGTATGCATCAAGGTTTCAACTGACGCATGAGCCCTTCCTGGCACACTGAGGCCACCAGTTTTCCGTTTTGATAAATCTGGCCGCGATTGAAGCTGCGGGCATTCATGGCGCAGGGGCTTTCCATGTCATAGAGCATCCATTCATCCATGCGCAGCGGATGGTGAAACCACAGAGTGTGATCCAGGCTGGCGGCCAGCAGATTCGGGTCCAGAAAGGACAGGCCATGGGGCCTCATGCCGGTCCCCAATAGGCCAAAGTCGGAAGCGTAGGCCAACAGCGCCTGATGCAGGTTCTGATCGTCATTCAATGGGCTGGATGCGCGAAACCAGGCCTGCTTGCGTGGTGCCTTTGACTCCGGCGTCAGAAAGTCCACCGGATCCACCGGGCGAATCTCGATGGGACGTTCCTGCAGCAGCACGGGGCGCACCCGCTCGCTAACGCGGGCCGCGGTTTTCAGGCGCAATGAATGGTCGGTTTCCAGGTCATCAGGGGGGGGAACATCGGGGATGGAGACTTCCTGATGCTCGAACCCCCGCTCTACAATGTGAAACGAAGCAGACATATGGAAAATCGCTTCACCATGTTGAATGGCGACCACACGGCGGGTGGTAAAGCTGCCACCATCCCGGATGCGGTCCACCTCATAGATAATGGGGGTGTTGATGTCCCCTGGGCGTAAGAAATAGGCATGCAGGGAATGACATTGGCGCTGTTCCTCCAGGGTCCGGTACGCGGCAACCAGCGACTGACTGATGACCTGGCCGCCAAACACACTGCGTCCGCCCACATCACAGCTTTCCCCGCGGAACAGGTTCAGCTCAATGGTTTCCAGGTCCAACAGGTTGACCAGTTCATCTACCAGGTTTGTCATCTACTTCACTCCGGATAGTGGGCTAAAGTGGGCTGGTGAAACAAAAGAAGGCGACTTTGGGTCGCCTTCTTAGTATAGGGCAGTGCAGACAGCACGTTGAGCCCAGTGTGAATATCAGAAATACTGCTGATAGACCAGAGGGCCGAATGCCACCAGCACCAGTGCGATGGCCATGACCGTAATGGGGAGGACGTAGCGTTCATGGCGTATCCAGAAGCTTTTGCCTTTGGTTTCCTCTTTGGCTTTTGCGATTTCTTCCTCGCCGACCACCTGCCGGGTCAGCAGGTGGTTAACCGCCACCGGCGGGCTTAGGTAACCCAGTTCAAACGCCACCAGGGTGATCATCCAGAAATGCAGCGGATCGATACCCTGACTGTACGCGGCCTGAGCAACGGTACCCGATACCAGCACAATGGCGCCGAATGGATCCATGATCATGCCGATGATCACCAATACCACCACCAGCGCCAGCATGGCCGTCCAGGTGCTGCCGAAGAAATCACTCTGTGCCGCCACTTCCTCAAAGATGCCGGAATCCTCGATCACGCCGCCCACGGTCAGGCTCAAGGCCATAATGGAGAGCAGGGCGCCGATGTGCACCGTGGTGTCGGTGGTGGCGCGGCGAATGGAGCCTTCCAGGCTGCTGGCACGCACTTCGCCCTCATAGGTTTCATGCTGTTCTCGCTCTGCGTGCTTGATGGTGTATTCGTAGACCAACAGCAGCAGAATGATCATGGGCAACACCACCGGCGCGGTGTGTTCATCCAGGTGGGCATCCAACAGGAAAGCGTAAGCCGCAGCCGTGACCACAAAAATCAGCACGTAAGGAATGAGGGGGCGGAAGGCTTGTAAGCTGGGCGCCAGTGCTTCGGAAACCGGTGCAATTTTCATGGGGCCCTGTTTGGCGATCAGTGATACCGCGAAGAACAGGAACGAGGTGAGCAGGAACACTTTCACACCCCAGCCATACATCATGTCGGTGGTGACTTCCTTGTTCAGCATGGCGATCAGCAGTACCAACAGGCAGGGGCGCAATACCACACCCAGGCTGCCACTCATGGCTGTGGCCGCCAGTGCCAGGTTGCGGCGGGCACCCACCCGGCGCAGTTCAGCGTAAACCACGGCCCCCATGGCAATAATGATGATCCCGGAAGCGCCGGTGTAGGCGGTGGGGACAGCCATAATCACCACGGCAACAAACGCCAGCAGCTCCGGCGGCAGTTTCCAGGGCTTGAACACGCGGAAGACATATTCACCCAGATAGGTTTGCTTCAGCAGCATACCCACCCAGATATACAGGCCTATATTCAGGAACAGGGATGACTGATCCATGATTTTGTCAACGAACAGAACCATGCCTTGGGGGTTTTCAGTTTCCAGGATAAAGAAGCGGGCCGAGCTGATGGCCATATAGGCATAAAGAGGCACGGCTAACAGGGCTTTGCCGATACTGCCGCCGGGTTTGGCGGTTTTGGGGATATTGAACAATTGCACCAGCGCCACCAGCGACAGTGCACCAAAACCAAACAGGTAGAACCAGCGGATATGCTCGTTCTGAATCAGGGTACCGGATGCCCAACCATTGGTCAGGTAACTGTAGGCGGAATAGGTCAGTGACAGGTTTGCGAATAATTGCGCGGTAATACCAAAACGGTATTCCAGAACCGTCTGCATTGGGCGCAGGCCGATATGGTGATGGGTCAGTGCGGCGGTAATAGCACAGACAAAGAACACGATGGCCAGAAATACCTGAGTGTTGTCACGACGGAACTGGGAAAGGGCGGACAGCGTCATGTCAACGGCAACAAAGCGGTCCAGGTTGTCTGTTTTCTGGGCCAGGGTTTTTTGCGCAGCTTCGTGCTTCATTCGGCACAGCTCGACCCGCTTGCCCAGGGATTCACGAATAGCATCCCGGTTGATATCTTCAGCACCGAACATACCACCGAAGGGGTCACTTTCGGCTTCTTTCTGCTTCTGCCTGACAACCTTCTGGACTTCAGACTCGATATCGACATTGGGATCACAGGTGGGAACAGGGACATCGAGCCGAAGGATATGATAGTCGGGCCAGATATGGTTGCCCAGCTTATTGAGCTGAGCATTTAGATTCTCCCCGATACTGAGAAACAGTACCCCCAGAAGAATAATGATAACCGGTAATGAGGACAGCCACTCGCGCAGAGAGCGTCCCAGAAAGTTTATGTTCATTTCCCACCACATCTAATTTTTGTGATTAATCACTAGTTGTAATTTTTGTTCGTGCTGCCTACTAGACTGTTGGCCCCGGCAAATGTTTCAGGGCACAAAGTAAGTCAGTCATATCCCTCAAGTAAAAAAGGCAACACCACAAGCACTACGTAAGGACGTCCAAAAAATAAAGCACCAAATTATAAGAGTGTCAGCCACTGTGTGCCATACATCACAGAATGTTTTTCGAAACTTTTACACTAAATCGTTTTGTATTGTAAGTGGATGAGTCTATGGGCGTAAAAAAAGCAGGCTGACTGTATAGCCAAGCCTGCTTTTTTTGTTTACCGCTGTGCTTACTCGCGGTCTTTGGCGGTGCATTCAGCCAGGGCGGGATCTTTCTGGCAGCGCACTTTGCTCAGGAAAGAGAGCATTTTTCCATCATATAGACCCTGATCTCTTAACTTCAGGCGGGATTGACGGAACATTTCCATGTAGCCTTCCTTGTCTTTTTCCGGCAGGTCCAGCCAGTAACTGGGCTTAATGCTCTTTTCCGCCGCATTCACCACTTCCATGGCTTTGCCATACTGGCTCCAGGCATAGTTTCGCGAGCTCTGACCGAAGCCTTCGGGGAAGCGGTCATGCCGTGCGACTATTTGAGCCGTAAGCTGGATGATGGAGAAATTGACGATAGCGCCGTCGTCACCGAGGCCTTTGTAGAGTTCCAGTGCATCATAGGCAACCGCAGGAGCACCAATGATGTCGACGCTGCCGTTGTTGAACATGGAGCCGAAGTTGGTCAGGGAGACGGATACGGGAGACGCGCCGACAGACTCAATCATAATGGCCTGGGCCTTGTCGAAATCCATGGCGGCAAATTTTTTGCCGGCCAACTCGCCCACGGTGTCGATGCTGCGGTCGTTGGTGAACAGGTAAGCCGCACCGCCGGGCAAAATGCCTGCGATTTCATAATCACCGGACACCATCAGCTTGGCTAATTTGGGATCTGCCAGATACTGCAGTACCACGCGCATATGGGATTCATCGGGTATGGCACCGATGGAATCCAGGGTGCCGGTGAAGCTATTGAATTCACGGGCGCGTAAGCCGGTAATACCTGCGGCGTCACAGGCACCGGATTTCAAATCTTCGGCCGCAATTTTTTCATCGGTATAAACTTTCAGATCCAGATCCACACCCCACTTAAGGGCATTCAGACGGTAATCTTCCATCTGGCTGGCAACGGGGCCGGACTTACCAACAATATCCCACACACACAATGTGCGTTTGGGAAGGTCAGCGGCGAACGCAGAAGTGCTCAGCGCTACAGCGCCGGCAGCGATTGGGGTTAAAATAGATTTTAGCAATGTGTTCATAGCCTCATCCGGAAGTTATGGTTGTAATAGTTGTGTAATCCTGAAGCCGTTAACGGCTTCAGGCAGTCGTAATACGCTGGATTAAAGCAGTTCGTCCAGCAGGTTCTGGTCCAGTTTGACTTCTTCCTTTTTGTCATCCCAGAAGGAGCCATACTCCCCGATCGGGGTGCGATGGCCGGTATTTTCAGTCCACAGTCGATCTGATAATTCCAACAACAGATCACTGGCCATGACGTCCAGCATACGATACTCACGATTAGACGCCGTTGACTGGACAGAGTTCGCATGTTCGCGAATGATATTCCTTACGCGCTGCATATTGCTGTCGTTATAGGATACCAATGCGTCCAGAGCAGAAGGCAGTCGTACACCTTCGTCCATACCCAGTTGACGCGCTTTGTCCAGCTCAGCCCAGGGGTCGACACCTTCCGGCGTCACGCCGGGAACAATGGTCCACAATGAGGACCGGATTGCTTTGGGCAGGCCCCACCATTTCCGGTTGTGTTTTTGGTCGTCCAGGCAAGCCATTCCACGTTCCGCTTTGGGGGCGACGTTGAAGGGTACGCCGACCGCCATGTTGGCTTGCACATCGGCAAGGGCTGCCTGCAGGCCGGCCACGGATCCAATCATCCATATAAGTTGTTCGAAATCGTTGTCAAACAGGGGGCAGTCATCACCCGGTTCGCCCAGAGCCCGAACCAAGGCCTTGTAACTGGCGTAGTAACGGGCCGCGGCAATAGCGTGCCAGCGTTTGGCTTGGATGCGGGCATCCTGTGCCTGAGTGATACGTTTTTCGCCGGAGTAGCGTGAGTATTCCAGTTCCAGCTGAATCGCACGTTGTGACGCGCAGGTCCCGCCCACCAGTCCCAGCAGGACTTCCAGTTGGTCCGGCGGTGTGGTCACCGTAGAAAAAGACATCAGCAGGGGAGTCAGGGCTTCCCCGGAAGCACAGGCAATCTTAGCGTCATCGGTAGTCAACAAATAGGGCACCATTACATCTTCTCCGATGTTGGTCATGGTATCCCCAGTTACTTTATACACGACAGATGAACAGCCGCTTAACAGAACTATCCCAAATGTAGCTACCGCAAAAGCAATCTTTTTTGCCAGGCGGCCGTTAAAACTAAAATGCATGTGGTGGCTCCCTACATTTTATTATTGTGGTTATTACGTTTTTGTTGGTTTTTTCGATCTTTAATAAGAGACTGAAACGCCCATACGGTACATCGCTGTTACCGTATAGGCAAGTTCATATCAATAAATAAACTTTTAAATTAACAGAAAAAAACAATTAAAATCTTGCGTCTTTTTCGATAAAGAATTAGACAATTTTTCTATATTGTCTCAGGCTGGATGGTGGTCAATTGAACTGATCTTTGATCGCCTTGCCGGCGTCTTCGATGGCTTCCCCGCTCTGCCTGATCAGTTCACTGCCGGTATCTTTCATTTTGCTGCTGACCCGTTTGTCCTCAAAGGGATTGCTCAGAATGGGCTTGTCGCGACCAATGTTGACGCCCGCCGCCAACCCCAGAACGCCACCGGCGAACATACCTAGAATCAGATATTTAATGGCTTTCATATAAAGGATGCCTTTTGGTTTAGTGATCGGTAATCAAAGCCACGTAGTGTAGAATAGCCGGCGTTTTCATTCCATCGGCGTGACCGCAAATATGCTATCAGACGAACTCAAACAGCAGATCCAGCTGGCCTACCGAACCTTTCTGGACAAGAAGGGGCTCACACCCCGCTATGGGCAGCGGTTAATGATCGCCGAAATTGCCCGGGGCATCGCCGGTGTGGTTCAGGATAATGACGGTAAACGTACCGGTGATCAGCACGTGGTGGTCATTGAAGCCGGTACCGGTACCGGTAAAACCCTGGCTTACTTGCTGGGGGTGATGCCGGTGGCCAAGGCGATGGGCAAGAAGGTGGTACTGGCCACGGCGACCGTCGCACTGCAGGACCAAGTAGTGAATAAGGACATTCCGGAAGTGCTGCGTAACAGTGGATTCAGTTTCAGTTATGCATTGGCGAAAGGGCGGGGGCGTTATCTGTGCCTCAGCAAACTGGATCGACTGATGACCCCGGGCCAGGAAGCGGGCACTAACCTGGCGCTGTGGGAAGATTTTCAGCAATATGCCGTGGACAAGCACGAAGCCGAACTTTACCGGGCGATGGATCAGGCAGTGGAATCCCGGGCCTGGGATGGTGACCGCGATAGTTGGAGTGATTCGGTAGACGACCTCACCTGGCGGCGGGTGACCAATGATCATCGGGGCTGTACCGGGCGCAGTTGTGGATTCTATGAAGACTGCCCTTTTTATCTGGCCCGCAATGATATCTATCGTGCGGACCTGATTGTTGCCAACCACGATCTGGTGTTGGCGGATCTGGCCATGGGGGGCGGCGTGGTGCTGCCTGCCCCCGAAGACACGGTGTATGTCTTTGATGAGGGGCATCACCTGCCTGATAAGGCGCTCAATCATTTCTCCTGTTCGTCTCAGGTACGCAGTACGCTGAGTTGGCTGCAGGATCTGATCAAAATGCTGGATTCGCTGGTGGACAGTTCGGATGCGCAGGGCATGGCTGCCGGTGTGGTTGCCAGTGTGCGGGACATCAATGCAGCCATGGCGGAGGGCCTCACCCTGCTGCTGTCAACGCTTACGCCGCTGGCTGACGCAACGGATCAGGTTGAGTCGGAACAGGGTAAACTGGTGTATCGTTTTGAACACGGTGTGGTCCCTGAAGCACTCCGTGACCAGTCTGCGCAATTGCTGGCGCCTTCCCGTGAGTTGGTTAAGCAATTGCAGCTGGTGGTGGATTGGTTGCAGGAGGGCATGGAGGGCAAGCGTTCAGATATTACGCGGCCGGATGCGGAAGCCTGGATGCCCCTGATGTCCACTCAATTGGCGCGCGCGGAAGCGCTGATGACAGTATGGATGCGCTACGAGGCAGCCGACGATGAATTGCGGGCGCCGGTGGCACGTTGGCTCAACTTTACCCAGAGCCCCCAGGGCTTGGATGTTGAATTGTCGGCCTGCCCGGTGTTGGCCAGCGATGTGTTGTCGCGCTACCTGTGGTCCCGAGCCTTTGCCGCCGTGGTGACCAGTGCGACCTTGACGGCGCTGGGCAAGTTTGAGCGATTCCAGTTTCGCTCCGGGGTGCCCCCCACCAGTCATTTCAAGGCGGTACCCAGTCCGTTCAATTACCAGGAGTGTGGCCGCATTGTTGTGCCCGATCTGGCCTGTGATCCCACCAATGGTACACGCCATACCGATCAGCTGGTGTCATATATCGAGCGTATCTGGCAACAGCAGCTGGGCACTTTGGTCCTGTTCAGTTCCCGCCGTCAGATGGATGAGGTGTTTGAGCTATTGGGCACCGAGGTGCAGGATGCGGTGTTAACACAGGGGCGCCTGGGCAAGGCCGAAATGGTGAGACAGCATAAGCAAAGGGTGGATGCGGGCAGTCACAGTGTGCTGTTCGGATTGGCCAGTTTCGCTGAAGGTGTGGATTTACCGGGAGCCTATTGCAGTTGTGTGGTCATCGCCCGGTTACCGTTTTCCGTGCCGGAAGACCCGGTGGATGCCACCTTGGCGGAGTGGATACAGAAGCGGGGTGGAAACCCCTTTATGCAAATCGCAGTGCCGGATGCGGCGATCCGCCTCAAGCAGGCAGTGGGACGGTTGCTGCGCACGGAATCTGATCAGGGTTCCATCGTTATTTTCGATCGTCGAATCGTTGATAAACGTTACGGCAAGCTCCTGTTGCAGAGCCTGCCGCCGTTTCCATTAGTGCGCCAGTAACATCAGCTGAGCGTGGACCGAATGTAGAACTGAGTGGTGAAATCCACATAGTTACCCAAATGTTTGGGCTCCAGGTTTTTGACCACTTTGTGAATGACCGCATTGGAGGCTTGCTTAACCCCTTCAATTCCCACGCTCAACAGTTTGCGGGTAATGGCACCGATTTTTACCGATTCCGTGGGGCGCAGGAAGAAACCATCGATAATCACTTCAACCAGCCGTTCATAGCGGGCCATGACCGCTTCCAGATCCGAAGGCTCAAAGTAATCCTGGTCCCCTTTTTCATTTAGGATATCGTCCAGACCCTGTGCCAGTGATGCATCAATTTCCTGTACGAGATACCACTCTCCGCTTTGATCGGGTGCAGTATTCTTAATCATGCTTTGCCACAGATCAGCGACGTTCTTCATTTCTTCCGGGCTGGCTTTCTTGTAAATTTTGGCTGACAGCATGGCCGAAGCCTTGTTACTGGTGCTGGCGCAAAGGTTGATAACTTTCTGGCCTACGGAGTTGACCTGGGCAATGGAAACGGTCTGGATCAGCAAGTAGTCGATGACTTCATCGGTAAGCTGAAGAATGACGGCATAGAAATAGTCGCCGGCTTTCGGGTGCCCGGCTGAGGCCGCTTCCAGAAATCGGTTGGACAGGGATTCTAATGTGGGGCTGAGTGGGAAGCCCACATGGGGTGCGCCGCAGGTCATGGGTGATCCTTTTTATAGTTTGTGCAGTGGGCTGTCTGACAATTTGCGAGGAGGTTACCTGGGATTTTCCAGTAGCACAATATTTTGCAGATGCAAGTTTTTAAGTTTTCCACAATTGCTGTGGATAACTTTGTGCATAAACTCTTTAAAAGTAGACTGAGGTGGCATGATGTCGTGGCTGTCTACATTTTGTGTAATAATTGATCTAAATATAGGTATTTATATTAAAATCAATTACTTATATTTTTTTAAATGAATGGAAATTAATTTTGCCGGGATTTTGGCGCGGGATTCGACAGGGGATTCTGTATAAAAGGGCTGTTGTTAATAAACGCAGCCAGAGCCCTCTCTCAAGGGCCCTGATTTAATGCTGTAACAGAAATAATTGTGCAAATAACAGCCAGTTATTGGTAGGATTCCACGATATCATGCATGCGTGAGGAGGGGTTAACCAGGCGAAATCCGGCATCATAAAGTTCGTTGTCCTGGTCGCCCTGGCACCAGCGACATTCCACCTGGACATCCACTGTAGACGTGTCATCCAGGCTGGATGCATCTTCGATTTCCAGTACGTACTGGCTATCCTTGTGCATGGGTTTATCGCTGGTGATCAGCAGTCCGCTGGGAGAGATATCAACCACATGGCCGAACAATGCGTTGGTTCCCGGCTCAAAAACACGCAGGTAATAGATCAAGTGTGTACGTTGTTCGCTGCGTTGGTCGTCCATGGTGCGCTCTCCTGACTGACTGATGCTCATCATCACGGCTAAGTGGGGGTTGGTTTAAAAATAGCCTGATGTTCAATCCGGGTCAATATGGAAGGGTTTGCAGTCATGGCTTGTCAGTAGGGGTGTGAGTATATACATTGCATGCCTTACGTATAGTGCACCGTTATATAAATTTGGTCACGGGGGTTACACCAACATTGATTAGATATGTGAGCCAAATCGGTTTGCTCGCATGGATAGGGTTGCTTTTACCGGTGTTGGCACAGGGGGCTCAGCACAGCGCCCGTGTCGTGAGCGTTGCCGAACAGAGCGGTCCCATTAGCGTATCCGCTTCTCTGGATTACGTGGAACAGAGCCACCGCGTCTATACCATTGAGGACATACTCGCCGATCAAGCGGTGGGGGATATCCCGTGGATAAGTAATCGCATGGATTCTCCGGGGTTTGGTTTCGATGCCAATACTTTCTGGTTTCGTCTGGTGGTGAGTAACAGCACGCAACAGACGCTGGACCGCTTGTTTGAAATTAAAAATCCGGTTCTGGATGAGGTTCTGTTCTACCAGGTCGATGCAGACGGCTACATTGTCAACGTGTCCAAAACCGGCGACCGTAATCCGGCGTCTGATCGCCCTTTCTTTCATCACAATCTGGTGTTGCCGTTTGAGATCCCCGCAGGGGAGACCCATTACCTGTACTTCCGGGTAACCACTGCTGGGTCGCTGGAGTTTCCACTGGAAATGTGGACGCCCGGCGATTTTCAGGAGCGTGATCAGGTGAAGTTGCTGTTCTTCGGTGCTCTGTTCGGCATCCTGGTGGTGATGGGCGTATACAATTTCTTTATATATGCCCTGTTTCGTGACGAAAGCATGGTTTATTACGCGGCCTTCTCCATAGGCCTGATGTTCTTTCTTGCCACTATGCATGGGTTTACCACCCAATATCTATGGTCCGACACACCCTGGTTGCGGGAAAACGCACTGGTGATCGTAATACCCTTGACGTTGTTTTTTTCGTTAATGTTTTCACGCCATTTTCTCCAACTTGAGCAATCGTATCCACGTCTCAACCAGATGATCATTATGCTGGCCTCGTTGTGCCTGGTGTTGGCGGCCGCGGCACCATTTTCCAGTTACGGGGCACTGATCCGTCTTAATGCAACCATGGTCATACCGATCTGCGCCGGTGGTATTGTGGTGGGGCTGTTACGTTGGTTGGGAGGCTATAAGCCGGCCCGCTACTTCGTCATAGCCTGGACGGCGTTCCTGTTGGCCATTACTTTTTTCGCCCTGTCCAAGTTTGGCTTGTTTTCCCGCAGCGGCATCAGCGAATACGCGGTGCAGTTGGGGGCGGTGGCGGAGGCTGTGCTGTTTGCTTTCGCCCTGGCAGATCGAATGAATACCCAGCGCAAGGCATTTGTTAAGGCACAGGCCAAAGCCTTGGATCTGCAGAAGCGGGCCAATGAGCGGTTGGAGGCCAGCGTTGCAGAACGGACTCAGGAACTGCAGGGCGCAATGGAAGAGCTGGAGGATGCCAATCAGCGGCTGCAGGCATTGAGCATGCAGGATGGTTTGACCGGTATTCGCAATCGGCGTTACTTTGACGAGAAGCTGGAGCGTGAATGGCACCGTGCGCTGCGTAACCAGGAGTCGCTGGCGATGCTGCTGATTGATATCGATTTCTTCAAGGCATTCAACGATAAGCATGGTCATCTGGCGGGGGATGAGTGTTTAAAGCTGGTTGCTCAATTGATCGAACGAACGTTGACCCGCCCCTCTGATTCAGTTGCCCGCTATGGCGGTGAAGAGTTTGCTGTGATCTTGCCGGAAACGGATATGGAAGGCGCCGTTCATGTGGCTGAGAATATCCGCCTCGCCATCGAGCAGGAGGCGCTGGAAGTAGAAGGTCAATGCTTGCACGTCACGGTCAGCATCGGTGCCTCCGCGTGGATACCACAGCCTGATCAGGGGCAGCAGGAGCTGATCGCGGTAGCAGATCAATCCCTGTACCTGGCCAAGTCCGCTGGCCGTAATTGCACGCGTATACCGGTTTAGGATACCACCCTGTTTAAGATGCCACCGGTTGTTGCAATGGTTTTAGTTGTAGCCCAGCTCGAATGAGGCGTTGGTGTCTTTTTCGGCGACGGTGGGTTTGTAGCGTTGCTTGGACTTGAAAAAGTGGCCAAGACCATAGCCGTAGATGCGACGCTTTTGCTCAGGTGAGGTCGTTGTCTGAGGGGGCGTACTGGTGGTTTCCGTTTTCGTGTTACTCATCGCTCGTCTCCAAACGGGGGTGGCTCCTACCTATCCGGCCCGTCATATTGGTTGCCTGTTTCAAATTAATTCAGATTAATTCTACAGATTGCCCGCTGTAATCAGCAGCGGGCTTTCCAGTATTGCACAATTCAATATCGCGCAAAGACCTGGGATAGGCAATTAGCGAACCGTAACAAGATGCGACAAAACACTATAGTCTGTATGGTTTAGATTAACGTTTTGTGCCTTTTTTCCACAACTCAAATAGCTGTTCCACTTCAGAGCGCAGATCCTGCTCTTTGTTCAGTGTCCATGAGTAAACCGTGCCAATGGTGAGGTTCATCAATAAATTCAGCAGTATGCGGTTGGGAATATCCGGCAGCACACCTTCACTTTTCATGGCATCGAAAAACGCATCGGCGAAGGCCTGGTTGGCGAAGACCACTTCCTGATGCAGGCGCTGGATTTCCGGCATGAACTCCCCGGCCTCGCTGATCAGCACCTTGGAGAAGTTCCGGTTTTGGTCCAGGTAATCGGCGATAGCAAGGCAAGTGCTCTCGAAACGTTCCAGTGGATGGCCCGCACCCACCAAATGCGTCAGGGCGATATCCCGGATGGCCTGCAGGTCGGCCTGTACCACCGCGAGCAGTAAATCTTCCTTGCTGTCGAAATGCTTGTAGATGGTGGCTTTACCCACGCTGGCACGGGTGGCAATGGTTTTGACTTCTGCACTGTGGAATCCCTCCTTGGCAAACACTTCCCGTGCCGCCAGCAGGATGCGCCTGCGACGTTCGGGTTTTTGGTCTGTCATGCCGGCTCCCGTGAAAACTTATGGCGAATTTCTTTTCCGATCTGCACGCGACGTTTTGCGGATGCCGGAATGGTGCCCAGTGTTTGCGCGTATTTAAGGATGGGTTCCAGGCCCTGGCCATTGGCAATTTGTATGGCCAGGCCCGGCCGTGCGTTCAGCTCCAGCATCATTGGCCCCCGATCCCGATCCAGAACCAGATCAACGCCCAGATAGCCCAGTGGGGCCAGTTCGTAGCAGGTGGCTGCCATCTCCAGTATGCGATCCCATTCCGGAATCTGGATGCCCGCCAAGGGGAACCCGGTGTCGGGGTGTTCCTTGATGGGGCGGGAGTGCATCACTCCGTAATTGGTGCGCCCGCTGCCCATATCAATCCCCACACCCACTGCCCCCTGATGCAGGTTGGCACGGCCATCGGAATGGCGGGTGGGTAAGCGAATCATGGCGAACAGGGGAATACCGCGAAACACGATCAGGCGAACGTCCGGTACCCCTTTAAAGGATACGCTTTCAAAGCAGGGGTCGAATTTGACCCGGTATTCAATGATTGCGCTATCGGTTTCCCCGCCCAGGCTGTACATGCCGCTCAGGATGTTGGAAATGTGGTGTTTGATTTCATCAAGGTTAACAAGGTTGTCGTTGGATCTGCGGAAATGCCCACTGGCCGTTTTACCGGCGATCACCATGATGCCGTTGCCGCCGCTGCCGTTGGCCGGCTTGATAACAAACTCTGAATAGGGCGCCAACAGCGAGGGTAGGTGCGCTGCCTGATGCTCCAGTTCGATGTGGCCGTAAAGTTCGGGGACCGGAATGTGTTTTTCAATGGCCCTTTGTTTGGTGATGATTTTGTTGTCCACCAGGGGGTAATAGCGGCGTTCATTGTAGGGCATGATGAACTCGGCATTACGCTGGTTCATACCCACGATGCCCAGTTCCCGCAGGCGGGTCCACGGCAGTTTCATGGTTTGTCCGCCTCCCGGATCAGCCCCCTGAAGCGCCATAGCTCCAGCAGGCGATAGCCGGTGTAGCGCCCCAGAATGAGGGTGATCGCCAGCACGATCAGCAGTGTTTCCGGAAACACAAAAATGATATGGCCGAGCCATTCATGGGTCATCACCAGATAGCCGGCCACGGCCGCAATCAGGCTGCCGGAGCCCAGCTTGAAGGCTTCCTGGGAACCGTTTTCTTCCATCACGATGGACATGCGCTCGATGGTCATGGCCAGTATGACCACCGGGAACAGGGCGACGGATAAACCGCGTTCCAGATCCAGTTGCACGCTGATGATGCTGAACAGGGCAATCATCATGATCACGATGGTCAGCACGGCGGCGAGGCGGGGTACCAGCAGCAGCTTCAACTTTTCCAGATACAGTCGCAGGGCCAGGCCTACGATCACCAGCATGGTGAACATGATGATGCCCCACAACAGTGAGGTTTCCCGGAATGCCAGAGCGATCAGAACCGGCATGAAGGTGCCAAAGGTAGCCAGGCCAACCAGGTTGCGTAAGACCACGATCACCAGTGCCCCCAGGGGGACCATCAGGATGATGCGGTACACGTTCTGGGTTTGTACCGGTAGTGCAAACAGGGAAAAATCCATCAGGCGGGATTCGGTCTGGCGGGCCCACTGTTCCGCTATTGAGACCTGGGACAGCGCGTGGCGTGAGATGGAAAAATCCACTTCCGCCGGTTGGCCGCCGTCAATGGTGGCCAGGGGATCGTCACCTGTGCGCCACACCAGAGTGTCATCACGGAAGCCCTGGCGTCCGCTGACAGGGTCAAAGGCGACCCATTCAAAATCGTTGTGCACCTCGAGCCACGGTACCAGGGTGCCGTGCTTGACCAGATCCTGCAGTGGCAGCACGTACACTATACGGGCAGGTATGCGGGCCCCGGCCAGAATCTGGATCAATTGGCGAACCCACTCAACAGAGCCGTGGCCGGCTTTGTTGATCAGGGATATGTTCTGGTCAGGTTGGGGGGTGTTGAGCCGCAGCAGCAGTTCCCGGGTAAAGGAGGTGATGTCTGCAGAGTGGGAACGCACTTCGTTGAGTACCGCCATGATGGCAGAGCCCAGGGGTTCTTCGTAGTTGGGTACCGGGGGGTAAGGGGGCCGGGGTTTGGTGCGCCGGTTGCTGCCGTTGTCATCCCGCGTCAGTTCCATTCGGTAATACAGCACCTGTTTACCCTTGGCGCGGCGTACCGCCCACAGTGCTTCCCGGTTCAACTCATCCTGTTCGGTGGCGAGGCCGTAGTTACTGGAGATGAAGTCTTCGTTTAGTTTGATAAAGCCTGGCGGCTCCCGGGGGATGTAGAACTTGGCTTTGGCCGGGCCACCGTTGGCTTTGAACCTGAGCTTGGCTTCCACCGTCCAGACTTCAGATTGTTCAGCCGGCTTCAGTGGCAGACCCAGTTTTTCATGTTTGTAGTAGACAGCGCTAAGAGCTATAGCGATTAAGATCAACGCAGTGACGTTGATTTTAGTGTTTTTCATTGGGCATCATCGGCCTTGTTGTTTTTGTTTTGTTCGGTGCTTTCCTGGGCTTCCTGCTCTGGCTGATCTTCTGTGGGCCGCAGCGTACGGGTGCGCAGGAACGTGTTACCCGGATCCACAATAGCAACGTGCTTCAGAAAGCGGCGACCCATTAATACCGGATACAAAAATTTGCTGCGGTCGGTGAGCGTGAATTCAGCCTGATATTCTTTCCCTGCCAGCGTGAAAGGCAGCGTGACCACGGGGCGTTCCATGCTGGTGTGCTTGTGGCGTTTGATCAGGGCGCTGCGGGTAAGGGGGGCTTCAATCGTGACGACTTTCTTACTTTTGCCCTCCTTGTATTTTTTTTCTTTCAGTTTGGTGTTGCTGGAAAACTGGAAGCGAACCCAGCGCTCACCATCGCGATCAAAGTACTCGATGTTCTTGGCATGAATAGAACTGGTTTTGGCCCCGGTATCCAGCTTGGCTTTGGCCTTGAGGCCGTAAGGTTGCAAATAGATGTTTTCGATCCAGCCCAGAATGATCTTTTCTGAAATATCACCTCCGTTTTCCGTGGCGATTGCCGAGTTGGCTGCAATCAGGGAAGTCAAAAGCAAATACCTCATTACTGTGTGGAAAAGAGCGCGGTTTGAATACTTCATAGTTTAGGTGTTTTCGGCCTTAGGAACACGTACCCCGGAAACAGAGTTGCAGATTGTAATGGGTGCGCTGGCGCTATGCATCACAATTTGGCTGGCCGGCCTCAATAATTCTCCTGAATGTGAGATTGATACGGGGTTTGCAGGGTTGCCGGCGTTTGGGAATCTGATGTTGCCAATGATGTTGCAGTGCCCCTTTCATGATTAAAAGATCGCCAGATTGCAGGTCCAAATCCAGTTTTCGTTCCGGGTGCTGCCGGTGCTTGAGTTGAAATGTCCGTTCGCTACCCAGGGAAAGGGAGGCAATGACGGGGTTTTGCCCCAGCTCCGGTTCGTTGTCCGCATGCCAGCCCACGCTGTCCTGCTGATCCCGGTACAGGTTGGCCAGCAGGCTGTTGAAGTGGGTATCACTGTAATCCTCGATCTGTTGCTTGATGTGTTGCAGCGTATCGTTCCAGGGTTGCGGATCCAGGGTGAGGCCGGAGTAGGTATAGACCATGCCCGGGTCACCAAACCAGGCCTGCAGGCGGGGGATAGGCACCATCTTGCCGGCAATGCGAATGCTGTCCTGGCGCCAGGGAATCTCTTCCTGCAGGCGGGAGTAGAGCTGTTGCGCCATATCCTCATCATAGAAATGGCGTACCCAGAGGATCTCACCATCCTCCAGTTCAATCAGTTCGACGCTTTGCAGGGGTACATCGCCAAAGATAAACAGGTCTTTCTGGCTCATTTGGAATCCCTTTCGCGGTGATCGTTATACTGATGCTACAGGGGCCTTCAGGTGCCTGCAACCGGCGACGGTGGCCCACCGGGCGAGGGTGGCTTTAGAGGATGGCCTAAAACGGCAGTGGTGCGCTGCAGGTGATGCTGTGCCGGCCGGTGGGGTGTTGAAAACGGAGATGATGGGCGTGCAGGAGCAGGCGCTGGCTCATGGCGACAACGTGTTCCGGGGCGTAGAACCGGTCTCCCAGAATGGGCAGGCCCAGGGCCATGCAGTGTACCCGGAGTTGATGGGAACGGCCGGTGACCGGAATCAGTCGCAGCCGGTTCCAGGGGCCGTCTTGCTCCAACAGCTGGTAGTGGGTGAGAGAGGGTTTGCCGTGCTGGTAACAGATTTTCTGCCGGGGGCGGTTGGGCCAGTCAGTGATGAGTGGAAACTGGATATCGCCGCATGTTGCAGGGCAGTCTCCCCAGGCGATGGCCTGGTATTCCTTGGCGGTTTCCCGCATTTGAAACTGGCGGCTCAGTTCACTTTGTGCCGCTTTGGTTTTGGCCAGCAACATCACGCCGGAGGTGGCGCAATCCAGGCGGTGTACCACCAGGGCCTGCGGGTACAGCGCCTGGGCACGGGTGTGAACGGAATCCTGCTTATGGGGGCCGCGGCCGGCCACTGAGAGCAGGTCAGCGGGCTTGTTGACCACCAGCAGCTGGTCGTCCTCATACAGGATGTCCAGCGGATTTCCGGGTTGCACCTTGGCTGTCATGGATCAGGAGATGGTGACCATGATGCGCAGGCCATCCAATCGGTACTGGCTGTTTTTGGCCAGTAACGCCAGGCCTTTTTGCAGGCGCTTTTCCACGTTGTGAATGGCCTTGTCCTGTTGGTCCAGGTGGCTTAAGGCCTGCAGGCGCTGCTTCTCGTTTTCCCAGTAATCGCGAAATCGCTGTTGGGCGTTTTCCACCAGAGCCTGCTTGCGCTGTTCCATCAGGCTATTGCCTTTATTGAGCATTGCCAATACCGGATCCTGAATCTCTTTCAGCATCGGTGTGATTAAATCACCTTTCACCCGTTTTAGCTGTTTGTCCAGGGCATCGGTGGTCACCGCCTTGCTGATGTCGCGGCCCTGTTGGTCCAGCAGCAGGCGTACCGGTGTGGCCGGTAATAGCTGGCCCAGCTGCAGTTCCGCAGGCGCGGGGCACTCCACGATGAACAAGGCTTCCAGTAATATGGTGCCTTCCTTGATCTGCTTGTTTTTGAGCAGGCTCATCACTGAGCTGCCTTTGCCACTGGTGATGATCATGTCCATGGCGTTGCGCACCATGGGGTGATCCAGGCTGAGAAACTCGATGTCTTCGCGGCTCAGCGCGATGTCGCGCTCGAACGTGGCGCTGACGCCGTCCTCCGGCAAATTAGGGAAGCTGTTGTGCTCCAGTGAGGTGCCGGGTCGGATCAGCACGATGTTTTCCGACAGCTCTTCTTCCTCGACACCGTAGGCGTTGAATACCTGCTCCATGTAAAATTCAAGGCTCGGGTCGTCATCACTTTCCAGCACAGCTTCAATCAACGGCGCCACGCTGTCGTCTCCGCGGGAGTGCAGTTCCAGCAGGCGGTTGCGTCCGTGCACGAAGCGTTCGTGCAGCTCTGCAATCTTTGTTTGGGTGGTGTTGATGAGCTGTTCCAGAGCGGAATTATCCATATGGATGATGGCCTGGTGAAAATCATCCTGCAGGTTTTCGAACACCACGCTGTGGGAGGCTTCGGTTTTGGTAAAGGCGTTGAAGCCTTCGTCATACCAGTTCAGCAGATGTTGTTGCTGGGTGTCTGCCAGGTAAGGGGTGAAGATCTGGATGTCCTCCTGCTGACCGATCCGGTCCAGGCGGCCGATGCGCTGTTCCAGCAGGTCAATGCTGCCGGGCAGATCAAACATCACCAGGTTATGGCAGAACTGGAAGTTGCGGCCTTCGCTGCCGATTTCAGAACAGATCAGGGCCTGGGCGCCGTCTTCTTCTGCTGCGAACCAGGCGGCGCTGCGATCGCGCTCGATCAGGCTCAGATCCTCATGGAACGCGCTGCATTGAATGCCGCCTTTGAAGTGCAGATGGGCTTGCAGGGCGCAGGCGCTGTCCTTGTGATGACAGATCACCAGGAACTTCTGGCCGCGGTTCTGCTTGAGTGTTTCCAGCAACCATTCCACTCGTGGGTCCTGGGCGAGCCATTCCACTTCAGGGGCATGCATTTCCGGGTAGAGTTGGTCCAGAAAACTCGCCAGGCCCAGTTGGGTATACAGCTCAGGGGCCTGCAGCCGCACCCGGGTGAGCTGGCGTTGCGGGAAGCCGCTGATGCTGGCGCGGGTGTTGCGAAACAGGGCGCGTCCGGTGCCGTGTTGATCCAGTAAGCGGGTGGCCAGGGTGGTGGCTGCGTGGCTGTCTTCCTGGTTGTTTTCCAGTTGCTCAATGAGCTGCAGACTGGATTCGTCGTGCAGCAGTTGTTTGAGCTGGTTCAGTTGGTCGCCGGACAGCGATTGGTGGTCGATCAGCCGTTCCGCCATCAGTGCGATGTCGTTGAATCTGGCTTGCTGTTCGATGAAAGCAGGTAAATTCTGGTAACGCAGCGGATCCAGCAGGTGCAGTTGGGCGAAGTGACTTTCCGGCCCTTCTTTTTCCGGTGTGGCCGTCAGCAGCAACAGGCTTTTCGCCTTGAGGCTGAATTCCTCCACCAGACTGTAGGCAGGGCTGGGTGCCTCTGGTTGCCAGGCCAGATGATGGGCTTCATCCACAATCAGCAAATCCCAGGGCGAGTCGAGGGCCGCGTTGGCCCAGCGCTGGTTGTGCAGCAGGAACTGGATGGAGCAGAGCACCAGCTGTTCGTGCATGAAGGGGTTGTCGGTGTCTTGCTGCTCACAGAGGGCTTCACACTGATCGTTGTCCAGCACCCGCACCGGCATGTTGAAACGACGGCGCATTTCCACCAGCCACTGGTGCACCAGAGAATCCGGCACCAGGATTATGATGCGGCTGATCTTGCCGCTGATCAGCAGTTGATGGGCGATCAGCCCCGCTTCAATGGTTTTGCCCAGGCCCACTTCGTCCGCCAGCATGACCCTGGCTTCGGCGTGCCGGGATACGGTTTGGGCGATGTGAAACTGGTGGGGGATGGGGTCGACCCTGGGGCCGATAAAACCCTTGGCCGGGTTCTGGTCGTAATGGGATTGCAGTTCCCAGGTTTTTAACCGCATGCCGAAGGTTTTGTAATGTTCGAAATGGCCCTGCAGAAGGCGTTTGAGGGGCTCCGGCATACTGCTGCTGCCCTGCACCTGGCTTTCACAGAGGATTTTTACTTCCCCGTTGTCGCTTTCTGCCTCGTAGAAGTAGAGGCCTTCTTCTTCATGACGGGTCAGGACCCGGTAGTTGGTGCCATCCTCGGTTTCGATCATGTCCCGGGGCTGAAATTCCAGCCGGGTGAGCGGCGCGTTGGCCTGGGCGTAGTTGCGCAGTTCTTCAGTGCTGGGGAAGAACAAGGTGACGGTGCGTTCGTTCACCTGGGTGACAATGCCGATCCCCAAGTCGGTTTCTGCGGTGTTGGACCAGCGCTGGCCGACGTGAAAAAACTGTTCGCTCATGGTACTGACGGTCTCCGGAAAATGGCTGCGCGGTATTCTAACAAAGTTGGGTGGCAATTTCAGAGAGAACTACCTGCAGCCCATTCCACTACAGCACGCCCTCCCATAACTCCACTGCACAGTCAAACGGGTCTGAATGCAGGGCAGTAGTGTCATCGAAACACATGACATGACGGTTTTCTTCCTCGAATGGGTGCCATTTGCCAACACCGTCAGTACTGGGGTCAGAGGAGCGGGCAAAGGCAATCCAGCAATTCTGCACCAGAATACTCAGTTTGCCGGCGCCGGGATCGGTACCACACAGATATTGCCCGGCCGGGTTTTCCGTGCAGCCGAATACCAGTGGAATGTCGCTGGCATGGCAGGCACCGAGGCTGCCTTTATCCCAGTTGAACTGAAACATATAGATGTTCTGGGTGTGCTCACTGTGGGCCTCGGCGATGCGCAGCGTGGGAATACGAAACATGCGATCCCCTTCAAAGGCGCTGTAGACATCGGCCAGGGTGGCGTTTTGCCGGCTGGTCTGGATCATTTTTTCATAAAGGTTGGCGGCGCGTTCCCCAATACCGGGAACGCTCTTTTCCAGCAGGTCGATAAGGTCGGATTTTTCCACCTCATTGACGTTGGTCGGGGAAAACAGGTCTTCAGCTCCGGGCAGGCTCAGGAACAGGTTCCATTCATCACGGGTACACCCCACCATCAATGGAATATCCTTGGCCTCGCCACTCTGAATGGCCGCCAGCGGCGTTTGTGGAATAATGTTGCCTTCCACCACCGGCAGCAGCACCATGCCGGTCTGCCGCACCTCCTGGCTGTAGCGCCCACGATTGAAGGACAGTTTGGTGAGCTGGCGTTGCGCCTTGATGATCTGATCCGGGCTTAATTGCCATAACTTTTCCGGGGCGGAGGGATCAATGTCGGTGACTTCAAGAAACCTGCGGGCAATGTCGGTGGCTTCGGAGCGGGTCAGTACCTGATCCGCCGCGCCGCTTTGCAGGATGGCGCGTTTGAACAACCCTTTGGCGGCAGGGCAGGCCAGCAGGGTGGCAATGGACATGGCGCCGGCGGATTCTCCAAACAGGGTGATGTCCTCCGGATCGCCGCCAAAGCTGGCGATGTTGTTTTTGATCCAGCGCAGGGCTTCCAGCTGATCCAGCAGACCGTTATTGGCGCTGATGTTGTGCTCTTCAGCGATGAGGTCGTTTAGGTAGAGAAACCCCAGCACCCCAAGCCGGTAGTTGATGGACACCACCACCACATCGCCACTGACTGCCAGATTACGCCCGTTGTAGATGAGTTGCGATCCGGAACCTGTGAGAAAACCGCCGCCGTGAATCCACACCATCACCGGGCGTTTTTTCGAATCGCAGGCCGGAGTCCAGATATTGAGGTAGAGGCAGTCCTCGCTGGTTTGAGTGATGCCGAAGAGGGGGATTCTGTCCTGTGGTGCAGAGTCTCCGAAACGGTCTGCCTTGAAGGGCTCATCGAATGGCAGGAGGGGTTCCGGAGCCTTGAACCTGGCCACGCCTATAGGTTGCTCGGCGTAGGGGATACCCCTGAATTCCTGATAACCTTCCCGCTGGAGTCCAATGATTTCACCACAGGGTGTATTCACACTGACCGACATAGAGTTTCCCGTAATTAGTGTTTTTTGATGGTGGTTTGTGTTGGGTATCTTTAATCGCCATAATAGGGCGATTTCGGCAATAACTGCCCTGTAATTGACGTTTATCCCCTTTCAACTTGATGGGGTTTCCCTTCTAGAATACTGGCTCCATTCTATTGCAGTAGAGAGACAACCATGAGCCAGCAGGCACCCAGCCGGTCCGTTGCCACCCTGTTCAGACCCTTCCAGTGCAAATCCCTGACACTGCGCAATCGAATCGTCATGGCGCCCATGACACGCAATATGTCGCCGGGCTATGTTCCCAATGATCAAGTGGTAGCTTACTACCGACGTCGTGCAGAAAACAATGTGGGCCTGATCATTACCGAAGGCACGACGGTAAATCAAGTGGCTGCCAATGGTTATGAAGGGGTGCCCGCCTTCCATGGCGAGGCAGCTTTGGCGGGTTGGAAGCAGGTGGTGGACGCCGTGCACGCCGCAGGTGGCAAGATTGCCCCGCAGCTGTGGCACGTGGGGGCCGTGCGGCGCCCCGGCGTGGGCCCGGACCCTGAGGTGCCCGGTATGGGGCCTTCGGGCATCAGCTCAGCGGGCAAACGCAAGGCGCATACCTTGAGCGAACAAGAGGTGCTGGATTGCATCGAGGCATTTGCCCAGGCAGCGGAAGATGCCGAGCGTTTGGGATTTGATGCCATTGAACTGCATGGGGCCCATGGCTACCTGATTGATCAGTTTTTCTGGGAAGTGACCAACGAGCGAACCGACCGCTGGGGAGGGAGTTTTGCAAAGCGCTCCCAATTTGCCGTTGATATTATTGAGGCAGTGCGGCAGCGGGTGAGCGCGGATTTCCCCGTGATCTTCCGCTTTTCCCAGTGGAAACAGCAGGATTATTCCGCCCGATTGGCGCACACGCCAGAGCAGCTGGAAGCCTTTCTGCAGCCACTGTCGGACGCGGGTGTGGATATTTTTCACGCCAGTCAGCGGCGCTTCTGGGAGCCGGAATTCGAAGGTTCTGATCTGAATCTGGCGGGCTGGACCAAGAAACTCACGGGTAAACCTGCCATCTCAGTGGGCAGTGTGGGGCTGAATGTGGATTTCCTGGAAGGCACCTTGTCGGCCAACCCCATGGACAGCATCGGCCAGCGCGGGCTGGAGGAATTGCTGGCACGCATGGAAAATGAGGAATTCGATATGATCGCCGTGGGCCGCGCGCTATTACAGGATCCGGAATGGACGGTGAAAGTGCAACAGAATCGACTGGATGAGCTGGCGGATTTTGATCGGGCTGCCATTGCCAAACTGTACTGATCGCTGCCATTAATCGCGACAAAAAAGGCGAGGTCCCAGGACCTCGCCTTTTTTGTCGGGCATGTTGTGCCGGCGTTATTTTACGTCAAAGCGATCGGCAGTCATGACCTTGGTCCAGGCCAGAACAAAATCGTCAACAAACTTCTGTTTGGCGTCATCGGAAGCATAAAACTCGGCAATGGCGCGCAGTTCGGAGTTGGAGCCGAAGACCAAATCAACCGGGGTGGCGGTCCACTTTACCTTGCCGCTGGTGCGATCGTGACCTTCATACAATCCTTGCGTTTTTGATTTTTTCCACTGCGTTGACATATCCACCAGATTGACGAAGAACGCGTTGTTCAATTGGCCCGGAGTCTCGGTGAATACGCCGTGCTTGCTGCCGTCGGCGTTGGCGCCCAGCACCCGCATTCCTCCAATCAATGCCGTCATTTCGGGTACGGTTAAATCAAGCAACGCGGCGCGTTCAACCAGCGCTTCTGCCGGTGGCCGCGGATAACCCGCTGCCAGGTAATTGCGGAAACCATCGGCTTTGGGTTCGAGCAAGGCAAAAGATTGCACATCCGTCATGTTCTGGCTGGCGTCCGTGCGCCCGGCGACGAAGGGTACCTTGACGTTGTAACCGGCATCGGCGGCGGCTTTTTCGATGGCCGCTGCGCCACCCAACACAATCAGGTCAGCCATTGAGACCTGGGTTTTGCCGGCTTTTTTGTTGAACTTTTTCTGGATTTTTTCCAGTGTGCCGAGCACTTTGGCAAGCTCTTTGGGATTGTTGACAGCCCAGTCTTTCTGCGGTGCCAGACGGATGCGGGCTCCGTTGGCACCACCACGCATGTCGGTTGCGCGGAAGGTGGCGGCAGACGCCCAGGCGGTGCGCACCAGTTGCGCTGTGCTCAGTCCGGAATCGAGAATGGCCTTCTTCAATTGGGCCACATCCTTGGTGCTGATGTGCTGATAATCGGCTGCCGGTACCGGATCCTGCCAGATGTATTGTTCTTTTGGCAGCCAGGGGCCCTGGTAGCGCGAGACAGGCCCCATATCGCGGTGGGTGAGCTTAAACCAGGCGCGGGCATAAGCCTGCTCAAACTCTGCCGGATTCTTGAGCCATTTCTGCGTGATTTTGCGATAGGCCGGATCCCGTTTCAGAGCCAGGTCGGTGGTCAACATGATCGGGGCATGGCGCTTTTGCGGATCGTGGGCATCGGGCACCATGTCGGCGCCTTTGCCGTCTTTGGGTATCCATTGCTTCGCCCCGGCGGGGCTGGTGGTCAGTTCCCATTCAAAGCCATAGAGGTTTTGCAGAAAATTATGGGTCCATTCTGCCGGGCTGATGGTCCAGGCACCCTCCAGTCCGCTGGTGACGGTATCGCCGGCGTTGCCCTTGCCGCACTTGTTGTGCCATCCCAGGCCCTGTTGTTCCAGTGCTGCGGCTTCCGGATCGGCTCCCACGCAATCCGCCGGCTTGTGCGCGCCGTGGGTTTTACCAAAGGTGTGCCCACCGGCAATGAGGGCTGCGGTTTCTTCATCATTCATGCCCATGCGGCCGAAAGCCTGGCGAATGTCCCGGGCTGCGGCAAGCGGGTCAGGATTGCCGTGGGGGCCTTCCGGGTTCACATAGATCAGACCCATTTCAGTGGCACCGAAAGGCCCTTTTAGGTTACCGTCTTTATCCCGTCTTTCATCCGTCAGCCATTGGCCCTCGGGGCCCCAGTTTACCGCTTCCGGTTCCCATTCATCCGCGCGTCCAAAGGCAAAGCCGGAAATTTTGAACCCCATGTCCTCCATGGCAACGGTACCGGCCAACACCAAAAGGTCCGCCCAGGACAGGGCGTTGCCGTACTTTTGCTTGATGGGCAGCAACAGGCGCCGGGCTTTGTCCAGGTTGGCATTATCCGGCCAGGCGTTTAATGGTGCGAAGCGTTGCATGCCTCCATCGGCGCCCCCCCTGCCGTCAATGGTGCGGTAGGTACCGGCGGCGTGCCAGGACATGCGGATGAAGAACGGGCCGTAGTGACCGTAGTCCGCAGGCCACCAGTCCTGGGAGCTGGTCATCAGTTCGGAGAGGTCTTTTTTCAGTGCTTCAACGTCCAGATTTTTTAGGGCATCACTGTAGTTGAAGTTGCCGCCCATGGGGTCGGCAGATGGGCTGGAATCACGTAAGGGCTCCAGGCTGAGGCGATTGGGCCACCAGTATTGGTTGTCCGGCATTTCAGCGCTGGCGGCGAAGGCTGAAGTTGCGCCTAGGGCGCATAGCGTGGCGACCGTGAAGGCTTTCCACGATGTAGAGTGCTTTCTCATGATTGTCATATCCTCTGACGATGGTTTTTTTATTGGGGACAGTCCCTGGAAGTAATGAGCGGGCACTACGAAGGTTGGTTGCAACGATAACAGCTGATGAGCGTTCAACGATCTTGGTGAATACTCCCACGGCCAGAATAGCGGTGAACGCAACCAGGAGTACAATTTATAATGTTTAAGCGGCTGATAAATATTTCTAATGGTGGGCCTAGTACTTAACACTGCACCCGTAGGGGGGATTGATGGGGGACTGTACCGGTTGGCCTGCTTCCAGATCATCAAACGCTGCTTTAACATAGTTAACGGCCTGCGCCAGATCGCCTTTGTCGGCGCTGGCGATGCTGTCGATCCCTCCCATGTAGACCAGTGTACCCTGCGGATTGATGATGAACATATGAGGCGTGGTTTTGGCGTCATAGGTTTTGCCCGCGGTACCACGTTCATCCAGCAACACCGCCGTGGGGTGGGCGTTCCTGCTGCGTGTGAGTTCATTGGCCTGGTTGGCGGTAACATGGCCTTGTTTGCCCGGCGCGGACGAGATGATGGAAAGCCAGGTGTAGCCTTTGTCTGTGTAAGTTTTCTGCAGGCTTTGCATGTTGCCGCTGTCGTAATGCTTGCCCACAAACGGGCACAGGTGATTGGTCCACTCCAACACCACGTATTTACCATTTAATGCGGACAATGTGACGGTGTTTCCCTCTGTGTCCTGCAGACTGAAATCGGGCGCAGGGGCTCCGATCCTGGGGGCGGCCGTGCTCAGCGTTGCCAATAAAAATAATAGACAGAGTGTCGTTCCTTGAGTCAGTGTCTTCATGGGATTGCCTCCTGTGAGTGAGCTTACCGTGGTGTGGTCTGGCCTGATTGCCGCAAAGCATTCCATGTCCAGGATTGCCTGGTACCACGCACGACCACTTCAATCACCGCCGGGGCCTGATGGAAGTAAGGGTGGCGGTGGGCGGAAATATGCAGCCTGTCAGCGCGTTTTATAATTGAGGGCAGCGGTTGGGTTGCCGCAATATGGTTGGGCGCAACAAACACCTGCAGGTTTGGATCTGTGATATCCAAAGCGGGTAAGGTGATTTCAACCCGGTGGTCGGTTACCTGATAGTGACCGGACTGTTGCACCGGAGTTGGTACGTTCTGACGGGTTTGCTGAAAACGTTCTTTTACGGCAGGTTGAATGTGAGTGGGTGTGGGCGGCAGATCCAGTGTGAATTGGCCTTTACCCTGGATGCACGCATCGGCGCACACCAGCCAGCGCGCATCCAGACCCAGGGTGAGCGCTGTCTCGGGGAGCGATTTGGGTGGAGTGAGCTTAACCAGTAAACCGCTGTCTCCCTCATAGCCGTAATTGATGTCCGAACCATAAGGGATGGCCGTGGGGGTTTGGAAGAGGGGTTCCCCGGCCTGCCATCCCGGTGGCAGTTGCCAGTTCAATTTGGGGGCCAGCCCGGAATCACCGGGATTTTTCCAGTAGGTGTGCCAGTGGGGGTCCGGTGAAAAATAGATCAGGGCCCAGAACGGCGTGTCGGGTTTGACCTGAGTGACTTCTGTCATCAGTGCAACGTGAATATGGGGCGCATCCTGTTGCGCAGAGGCCGCTGACAGAGCAACCGGCACAGCCAACAGAAAAAGGGTAAACGCAGCTGGCAATCCTTTAAGCACGGTACCGATCCGGTGGATGTATTATGCTGCTTGGATTGCCGGCTGCCATAAAAGTTCCAGTGGCGAGCGACTCGCTGCCCTGGTGTGACTGTCAGTTTGTGGCGGCCTCCGCCAGCACCTGTTTGCTAGCGGTTGCCCCTGTGCTGGGGAGGTGCTGACCCGCCCATTTCTTTGCCTGCTTGGCGGCATTGGCGCCCGACAGCATGGCGCCCACAAACCCCCCACCGTGACTGCCAAACGCCGATGCCAGGAACAAACCCGCGATGGCGGTTCGTGTTGTGGGTGGTTTGGATTGTATAAACGGAGCATTTTGGGCAAATCCGTAGGTGGCTCCCATGGGGGTGTTAAGGTATTCGTTCATGGTGCGCGCGGTGCCCATCTCATGAAATACCACATGTCGGCCCAGCCCCGGAAACTGTCGATCAAGATCATTCAGCAGGGCGGTTTCCCAGGCCGCTTTTTTGGCGTAGTAATCCGCTTCCGACAGGTGTTGCCAATTGTTCATATCATCGATTCCGCACATCACCGCAAAGTAACGGCTTTTGGTGTTCATACCCGTGTCCAGTTTGGAATAATCGGTGAACACATAACCGGGCATGGTGTGGCCCGGCTCAGCGCTGAACGCGGTTTTGAAATTGGCGTAGTCATCGAATGTCCGGCAATGCTCAGGAATGACAAAGGTGGCATATTCGGTCACACCGAAGGCTTTGGGATCGCGGTCCATGCCCACAAACAGAACCCACAGGGCAGGAGAAAGCGGTTTGCCGTTGAACGGTGCCATAAAGGCTTGCTGGTGTTCCAGCGGCAGCATGGATTGAAGCACCACCGGAGCGGCATTACCAAAGATCACCGGTGCATAGGCCTGGCGTGGCAGTTTATCTTTAGGGGCCCGGCGCTTGCCGATGGTCAGGTTTTTCTCGTGGCGGACACCAGACACCCGGCCGTTGTCATCCAGCAGGATATTGGTCACCGTGCGTCGGATCAGCGCGTCACCACCGTGTTCTTTGATGATGTCCACCAGCGCGTCACTCAGCTTCTGTGAGCCTCCTTTGATGTAGTACCCACCGCCTTCATGATACGAACCCTGGGCAATGGCATAGAACAGGGCGGACAGTTCCTGGGGGCGGTCACTGTAGTAGCCGATGTTGGCAGCCAGGTAAAACTTGATGTCCTCTTCGTCACCAAACAGATCCTCAAACAATTGTGAGACAGTGACTTTGTTGTACTTAAACATGGCGCGAAATTTCAGCGGCAGGATAGGGCCGTTGCGTAACCACCACCATTTGGTCTTGTTGCTGGTGACAAAGCGGAAAACATCGTTGCGCACCCCATGCAGAATTTGAAAGTAGCGCAGAATGCCGTGCTTGTGCTGGGGGAACAGGCGCAGGGCGGCCGCTTTCGCCTCATTCCAGCCTTCCGGCATGATCTGCTGAGGATGCCCGCCGGCCTTTTTAACGCTGAAAAAACTGGGTACCGGCAGGCGCTCAATGCGGTCATCCAGTTTGAGCTGGTTCCATACCTGGGGCAACAGGTCCAGGTGACCGAAACCGCAGAGTTCGTGTAATCCCACTTCGATCTCAAGGTGCTTGCGCTGATACACGGTTGCGGCGCCGCCAAACTTGTCGTGCCGCTCCACCACCAGAACCCTTTTCCCCTGCTGGGCATAGAGCGCTCCGGCGGTGAGGCCTCCCAGGCCGGAACCGATGACGATAGCATCAAAGTTTTGGTTATCCATGGCGTTCTCCGCATGTATGCATCATGAGTCATATGAAGCTATCATGGGTAGTGCGAATATGCAACATGAGGCATAATGCGTCTGCGTTGATATTTTGAGTTTCGATGTTAGAGGGTTCCGATGTCGCTGAAGCACGTATTATTGATGGTGTTGAAAAAGCAAAGTGCGACCGGCTATGGGATTACCAAGTGGTTTGACGGCCCCCTGGGCTATTTCTGGGACACCAGCCACCAGCGGGTGTATCGGGCGCTGGCCAAACTGCATGAAGACGGCTGGGTAAGCTTTGAAGTGGTGCCTCAGCATGGCAGGCCGGATAAGAAGGTCTATGCAATCACGCCGCTGGGTGAGCAGATCCTGGACAGCTGGATGCGCAAGCCGCTGCCATTACCCAAGGTCAATGAGCCGTTTCTGGTAAAACTGTTCGCGGCGGACACGAAATATCTGGGTGTCCTGATAGATGAAGCAAATCAACGCCTTGAAGAGCATCGGGCGGTGCTCGAGGATTACCGGTTGGTGGAGGAAACCTATTTCTCCGCAGGCCAGCTCAGTGCCGAACAACAGCTGATGTATCTGACGCTGAGGCGGGGTCAGCTATACGAAGAAAGCAGCATTCAGTGGATCAGTGAAGCGCTTTCGGTGCTTGTGGATTTACATGAAAACAACAATAAAAACGCCTGAATTATCTCCGTTAATTTCAAAAAACCGGCTTCCTCTGCTATATACTATTGAGTCTTTTTTTATATACTTTTTGAGTACTTACTCTTTTTAATTCAATGCATTTCAGCCTGATTGGGTATTAACACGATGAATTTTCGAACGCTTCTGATCGCAGGGTTTACCGGCCTACTGTTGAGCTCGACTGTTATGGCAGCGGGTCTCTACGAGGGCGAGCGTAATGCCTTCAATCGCTTCCATGGGAAAGGTACCTACAAGTACACCAACGGGAATGTGTATGAGGGCGACTGGGTCGATGGCCGTAAGAATGGACAGGGCACACAAACCTGGTCCAATGGTGAAAAGTATGAAGGTGGCTGGAGCAATAACCGTGAGCATGGCCAGGGCACCAAAACCTGGCCCAACGGCGACTCTTACACCGGTGAGTGGTTGCAGGGCAAAATGAGCGGCCAGGGCACCTACACCTGGGCCAATGGCGACACCTACACCGGTGGGTTCATCGCTGATCAGAAGCAGGGTGAGGGCGTGCTGACACGGGCGGATACCGGCGTGAAGTATGCCGGTACCTGGAAGGATGACCAGCGTGAAGGCGAGTTCACGGTCACCATGAAGAACGGTAACGTCGCCCGTGGCGTCTGGAAAGCAGACAAGCCACCGGCCAGGGCCACGGTGGTGATGGCCGGGGGCGATATGTATTCTGGCCCTGTCAGAGGGGGCTACCTGCCCAACGGTAAAGGCACCTGCACAGTGAATGGCAAACAGTCTCCCTGTGAATACAAGGCCGGAGAGCAAGTCGCAGTGGTGGCCGCCGTCCCCAAACCTGCTCCCAAACCCGCGCCTAAGCCGGCTCCGAAACCGGTTCCGAAGCCACTGGAATCCAAGCCGAAGGTGATTCCCTTCGAGGCGGTAGCCGGCGCGGCAGTTGCCGCTGATGCGGCCGCCACCGCGGCGCCGGAAGTGGAACCGGCTCCGCCTGCCCAGCCCAAGGATCCCCGTACCAAGCGCGGCGTTCGCCCCGACGGCAGTCAGTTTTTCTTCAAGCACGGATGGGGCGGGTACAGTGATAACCTCACCAACCTGAAGGTAGAGAAAGACATTAATGAATTCGGGGCCATGCAGATCACGGCCAGTGGTGATGAGTTCGAACTGAGTTTTACCGTGGACGAATACGTGGGTGAAAGCACCTACGAGCTGAAATACTTCAAGGCCTTCATTCAAAAGCAGGGCGAGAGCACGGTGTACCGTACTTCAAGCGCAGAACCCGGCACGCTGAAAATCCTGCAGGATGGTAAAGGCATGTTGATCGGCACCTTCTCGTTTACCGGATACCCCTATGGCAATGTGGGGGCCGACAAGCGTGAAGTCACAGAAGGTGAGTTCGCCATTCCACTGCAGTAAGAAGGCGGCGGGGCCTGTTTGCAGGCCCCGGCTCAGGCAACCAGTAACTGGCGGGTATCTTCCAACTGGTGTTTGGCCTGCTCCATAATCTTGTTCAGGATGGCGGGGTCGTTTTCCCCCGGGAACAGGCGCCGGAATGCCGGTACCTTGGCCAGCTTCTGGTGCCTGGATTCATCCAGCATCATATGGTGCAAATGGGCCACGATCACCAGATCGGCGAAATCCGCTTCTCCGTCGTGGTGATAGCGCCAATTCTCTGAATTGGTTGCAGTGGCCACCATCTCCTCATTAAACCCCCAGCGCTTCAGAATCACACTGCCCAACTCGGGTTTCAGGTCTTTAATGGTTTTCTCCAGCTGCTGGGGATTTTCGGTCAGCCCCGGATACTGATCCGCGTACATCAGAATGGGGACCACCCCGATATCGTGCAGCAGACCCGCCAGCAGACCCTGTTCAGGGTCCAGGCCCCGCACGTTTTTCGCCAGAACATAGCAGATGGCGGCGATCTCCATGCTGTGTTGCCAGAGGGAGTCCATGCGTTGCTTCAACAGCGGCGTGCCGGCTTTAAACAGTTCTTTGACGGTGAAAGTGGTCACCAGCTGTTTTGTCGTTTGCATGCCCAGGCGGACAATGGCCTGGGCGCTGGTTTCGAATTCCTTGGTGCCGCGGAACAGCGGGCTATTGGCTGCTTTGATTAACTTGGCGGCGATGGAGGGGTCTGTATTCACTGCCTGGGAGATTTTTCTGGCACTGTTGGTGCCGTCGTCAATCATCCTGCGGATACGCACGGCAACTTCCGGCAGGCTGGGCAGCACCAGTTTGTTGTTGCGCAAATCGGCATACACATCCAGCAGCAACTGCTTGTCTTCCGGTTGGTCTTCGCGCAGGGCCTGGCGTACAGCGTAACTGTTCCCAGGGGCTTGCTTCAGTAGCTCTTTTAGCGCTGCCAGCTCTACCTGCAATACGGCTGCATTGGAGTGGGCCTGTATATGAACGGCCCGGGGGCGCTTGGAGGCGATTGGCCCCTGGGCTTCGGGGCTGCCGGCAACGATGGTTTTGACACTGCCGGAGTGCGGATCCCGTAAGTCCAGTTCACCGGCCAGCAGGAAATACTCGAAAGGGTCCGATGAACCCGCTTCCACCATGGGTTCTCCGGCCCCGAGTTTCAGTGTTTCGCTGATGTTGATGAGCATGATCAGCTGATCATCGCTCAGATGACGAAGTAATTCGAATTGCTTGAGTTGTTCCGTATCCATTGCCGTTGGTCATCGAGCCGGGCGCGAAAAGCATCGCGGTGGATGAAATGTTGCCGCAAGCAACACCGTTATGGATTAAGTATAGGAACGGATCGGAAAAATCGCCCTGAGATGAACCTACTTTGTGATCTGAGTCCACATCCGGGCGAAATAACTTAGGGCTCTTTTGACGGCCAGCGCCGGCACCGGGTTTGGGGCCTGCATGGATCAGCAGTCGGTAATGTAAGGCGCCAATACGTCATAGCCCTTGATTTCGGCCTGCAGTACGGACATGAAGGTATAGGCCCCCATGATCTTACGCACCAGAAACATCAGTTCCCGTGGGGGAATGGTGAAGTGCCGGTTGGCTCCGGCAGCAGAGAGACCTGCTTTCATGCTGAGCCGGGCCGGCAGGTTGCTTTCGCCCCATTTGTATTCCAGCGCGTCGTTCAACAGGTAGGACGGCGGTGGAAACCGCTCCGGGTCGGCAAAGGGCTCGATGGCCATGAAGCACAACTGCACAAGCCCCCGTTTGGCTTCGGCTGGGGTGTTGCTGTTAAACAGGCTAAGGGTTTCCAGGCCTTCCAGGAGTAAGGTCTCATCGTGTAAAAACGCTGCTTTGACGATTTTTCGCCCCGGCTCCAGTGTTTTATCGGAAAACTCCCGCACCGCGCCGAAATCCAGCAGTACGATCCGGTCGGGTTCGTTGGCGCCATCCCCCAAACGTACAAAATAATTGCCGAAGTTGGGGTCGGTCTGCATTTCTCCCCACAGGAACACTTCTTTCCAGCACAGATCCAGCGCGGAGCGGCAGATCGTGTTGCGACGTGCCTGAGACAGGGCCTTGGTGGCGGGGGCATCGATGTCTGCACCGGGCTCGTAGGAGGTGGCGATAACCCGTTTGCTGCAGAATTCATCGTACACCCTGGGTACGATGAAGCGGGGATCGTCTTCCAGCCGCTGGCGGAACAGCTTGGTTTTCTCCCGTTCGTGGGCGTAGTCCACCTCACGGTACATCATTTCGCGGATTTCCTGGAACCAGGAGCGGAATTCTTCCGTAATGGGGACAATCTTCAGCATGCGCAACAGGCTTTCCACTGCGCCAAGGTCACTGTCAACGGCTTCGGCAACGCCAGGGTACTGTATTTTAAGACAAATCTCTTCGCCTGTGGCTTTGATGACGGCTTTGTGCACCTGGCCAATCGAGGCCGCGCCAAGGGGTTCCTCTTCAATTTCCAGCAGCGCCAGCTTTTCCGCGCCCAGTTCATCTTCCAGCTCTTCGTAGATGGTGGTCCATTCCAGAGCGGCGGTGTCGTCTTCCAGTGTATGCAGGGCTTCGGTCACTTCCAAAGGCAGGAAGTGTTCTCCGTACAGCGCCATCATTTGCCCGATTTTAACGATGCTGCCCTTGAGTTTGCCGATTTCGTCCGCCAGGTAATGCGCCTGGCGGGAAAGGATCTCTTTCTGTTTCCCTGCCCGTTCTTCCTTGCGGGTGAACATGTTGCCGGCCGATTGTGCCGCCAGCATGGTTCCCGCCACCAGGCCCGCTCTAGCCATACTGAAGCGTCGCTCAAAAGCGCCTGTTTTTACCCGCTTGAGCGTACTTTTCGGTTTTTCTGACATTGAACACCTACTGTCTGTGGTGACGGGATCATCCGCCACCAACCCCCTGAATGGTCATCATTGCCAACACTGGCAGTATCATAATGGCGCCCGATATTACCTCATATTGACTCTGATTACATTTGCCTTTCCGATCACCACAGCGGCTGTGGCGTAAGTAGCCGCCAGCCTTGATCAGCATGAGCAGTGGGGTTACATTTGACTGTGAGCATTGATCACAGGAGGCACACCCGCGTGTCTGACGACGAAAACGTAGTGCAGTTCGGCAGTGCCAAAGAGCGATTTGTGCATGAGCGCAAGGCGCAGGCGGCGAAGGATTTGCGGAAACAGTTCCAGACCGCCATGGGCTGGAAAAACCAGCCCAAAAGCAAAAAGAGCAGTGCTAGCAAAGGGCCCAAGCCCGGGCGCGGCAAGAAGCGCTAGGTCCGGCGCCAGGCGCCATTGTCCTCACATACACGACCATCCTTCAGCAGTTTCCCCAGGTGGGCGAGCAGGGAGTAGCGGGCGATCGGGTGCAGGTAGTCCGGAACGTCGTCGTACACCACCGGTGTCAGCGTATCCAGGTCTGCCGGGCCGGTTTTCTGCATGCCTTCGAGCACCTTGCATTCACGCATCAGTCGATGCTGGATCAAGCCCTCAATGATGCCCTGGGGGTGCTCCATCAGGTTGCCATGGGCGGGCGCCAGCAGGTGCAGGTCAAGTGCCTTTAATTTCTCCAGCGATTCCAGATAATCCTTCATGTCGCCATCCGGCGGCGCAATCACCACGGTGGAGCCTTCCATGATGTGATCACCGGTGAACAGGATGCGCTCCTGCTCAAGGTAAAAACACAGATGGTTGCTGGCGTGACCGGGGGTATGCACGGCAGTCAGGACAAAGTCGTCACTGTTGATGTAGTCGCCTTCCTGCCAGCATTGATCCGGGGCAAAATCGGGGTCCTGGGATTGTGGTGTCGCGGCGGGCATACCGATAACCAGGGCGTCGGTGGCTTCACGCAGGGCTTTGGCCGCCGGCGAGTGATCCATATGAGTATGGGTACAAAGGATCCAGCGGATGGTGGCATGGGCATCGGCGGCGGCCTGAACGATGGCGGCCACATGTTGCGGCAGTGCCGGGCCGGGATCAATAACCGCCCACTCTCCCTTTCCCACCAGGTAGGTGTTGGTTCCGGGCCCGGTCATAATGCCGGGGTTGGGCGCCGTAATACGCCGAATCAATGGGGAAAGTACAATGGTTTCGCCGTGTACCAGCTTACTCATAGAACCGCCTTGTCTGACACATTGCACCCATTTTACCGTTTTTTGGCCTGCGCTGCCTGCCCCTCATTTTGCAGCAGTTCATCAACGGTGTCATAGCGGGCCAACTGGCGCAGGGTGGCGATGGTGGGCAGCACCAGCTGCCACTGGCCGGTGTCGTAGCGAGCCAGGGCATCTGCCGGTGTAACCCAGCCGGTGGCGATGGCTTCATGATCGTCCTGGCGGGGCTCCTGTCCTGGTGGCCAGCGGCACAGGAAAAAGCGGGTATCGTATCGTTTGGGGTTGCCTTTTGGGGTGATCCAGTGGCTCAGATACTGCAGGCCCCCGGTACTGAGTTGCACCTTATTTTGGACACAAAACTGTATGAAATCGGAAGGATGCTGCTGTAGAAAGGATTGGGCAGCCCTGGCTTGCCTGTTATCGGCGTGGTGAGCCAGCAAAATACCGGCTTCTTCCACCAGCTCCCGGATTGCCGCTATCCAGTAGGCATGACCGTTTTCCGGTAGCCCCAGAACAGCATTGGCCGAGGCCGGCTCCAGGTCGCAGTAGTTGAGCCAGGCTGGATCCCGATCGTGGGGGTCCAGCTTACCACCCGGAAATACCCATGCACCTCCCACAAAGACTGCCTCGGGATTTCGCTGTTGCATCAGCACCTTGGGCCCCTGCCGGGAATCTTTCAGAAGAATAATGGTAGCGGCCGGTTCAATGGCAACATCATCTATTGTCAAACGGAAAGCCTCTCAATACAGCAAGCGTTAAAACAGGGTCTACACTTTAGCAAAGTACAGGATTAAGTATCAGGGTACATGGATGGAAAAAATCTTGCTGGTGGAAGACAGCAAATCTTTTTCAGCGATTCTGTCGCGCACCATCGCGACGGAATGGAATCTGGAGGTGGTGACGGCCTTTAGCCTGGAACAAACCAAAGAGGCGCTGCAACAACATCGTGGCACCCTGGTGCTGGCCATTATCGATCTGAACCTGCCGGATGCGCCCAATGGTGAAGCAGTGGATCTGGTATTGGCCGAGTCTGTTCCCGGGGTTGTGTTCACCGCTCAGCTCAATGACAAACTGCGGGATTCCATTCTCAGCAAAGGGGTGGCCGATTATGTACTGAAACAGGGGGCCTACAATATTTCCTATGTGGTGAATATGGTTGGCCGTCTGCTGAAGAACAGGGATATCCAGGCGCTGGTGGTCTCTTCCGATGCTGCAAAGCGCCACCAGATAGGTCGCTGGCTGAGCATGCAGAACCTGCAGGTGCTGGAGGCACAAAATGGTGAGGAAGCCTTGGCGTTACTGGCGCGGGAGAAAAGTCTCCGCGCCGTGATAGTGGATTTCGGCATTGAAGATATTCCCAGCTTTTCATTGATTTCACGGATGCGTGAGTCCAGCAGCGCTGAGGAGCTGGCCATCATCGGAATTTCCAATGTCAATGATCGCAGTGTTGGCATCCATTTCGTGAAAAGTGGTGCCAGCGACGTACTGGTGTATCCGTTTCCACCGGAGGAGCTGCATTGCAGAGTGAACCGGTCGTTGGAGCTGATTGAGCAGTTCTTTCGCCTGAAAGAACTCAATGCCCAGAAAAACAAGTTGATGGGCATGGCTGCGCACGATATTCGTGGGCCGGTGGGCAATATGTCGATGGCCGGTCGGATGTTGCGATCAGACAAAATCAGCGCAGCGAAGCGGGATGAACTGTTCGACATAATACAGCATGCCGGGGATGATTTGATGCGCCTGCTGAATGAGTTGCTGGATGTATCGGCTATTGAGAGTGGCCAATTGAGACTGCGCACCAGTGAATTCAATCTGGCGCAACTGATGGGTAAGCGGGTGCGCTTCTATCAGACTGCCGCGCAGCAAAAGAATATCCGGCTTGTGATCCAGCCGACAGAGGATTGCTGGGTGCATGGGGATGAGGGAAGATTGGGGCAGGTGATCGACAATCTGATCAGCAACGCCATCAAGTACTCCGGGAATGATACTGAGGTAACGTTGTCGTTGAGCCGGGGCCAGGACCAGGTCACACTGTCGGTGGAAGACGAGGGTGTGGGCATTCCGGAAAACGAATCAGGGCGCTTGTTTAATGCCTACAGTGATATCAGTTCTGTGCCCACCGCAGGTGAAAGCAGCACCGGGCTGGGGCTGGCCATTTGCAAGACCATTGTGCAGCAGCATAAGGGCAGCATTGGATTAACCCCGGGTCGCAATAAGGGATGCCACTTCTTTTTTACTTTACCAACGGCGCGTTAGATTATTTGGTACTGAAATAAGGCTTTTAAATAAGGATTATTTCTTTTTCGGCGCGGGTTTGCCGGATTCCCAATCCGTTGTTAGGCTTAAAAAAAGCAGTTCAAGAGCATGTCGTCCCTATGTCAATTTGGTCCAGGCTGGTTAAAGCCCATATTAAGAAGTTGGAAGAAACCTGCACTTCCGAGGTGATTGATTTCATGCTGCTGGAAAGCGGGTTGGGGCGTGATGATGACGGAACCGTTAAAGTGACCAGTATCGGGGACCTAAGCCGCTACCTGGACACACTGGAAAACTACCTCGGGGTGCTGTACCGAGACCGCGCCGAAGTCATATTCAACAGTATTATTGAATCCGGTTGGCAGGATCAAAAGGTCAGTGATCAACTGGATCAGGATCTGGCGATCAAACTCGAGGAACAGGCCCGCCTCACTAAAAAGCTGGAAAGCCTTAATCGGCATCTGCTGCACGCCAAGGAATCCGCTGAAATTGCATCGCGGGCGAAATCGGTTTTCCTGGCGAACATGAGTCATGAAATTCGCACCCCAATGAATGGCGTGATTGCCAGCGTGCAATTATTGCAGGATACCCCCCTCGACAAAGAACAGGACGAGCTGGTCAATCTTATCGCGCGTTCTTCCAATTCGCTGCTGGGTATCATCAACGATATTCTGGATCTCTCAAAAATAGAGGCTGGTTATCTGCATCTGGATAAAGTGGCGTTCAATTTTCATCAGATGATTCACGATGTTTGTGAGCTGAATCGAGCCTTTGCCAGGGATAAAACCGTTACCATTAAAGCCACGCTGGAACCCGGCACCCCCAAATACCTTCTGGGGGATGCAATGCGTGTGCGTCAGATTCTGATGAATATAATCACCAATGCCATTAAGTTCACCCGGGAAGGCCGTGTGGATATCGAGGTGGGCTTTGATCATATCGAAAATGATCGCTACAACATCATCATTGAAGTGCATGATACGGGCATCGGCATTCCTAAAGATCGCATCGATAAAATCTTTGAATCATTCGAACAGGCGGATGTTTCCATAAGCCGCAATTATGGTGGCACCGGGCTGGGGTTAACCATTTGCAAAAATCTCGTTGATCTGATGGATGGCTATCTTGAAGTGGAGAGCGAAGCCGATAAGGGAGCATCCTTCATCATCACTCTGCCCCTGCGGGAGACCGGCCCGGTGGAGGACGAATCGGAGGTAGACCTGCTTAGTAAAAACTACCAGAAACGGGTGCTGGTGGCAGAAGACAACGTGGTGAATCAGCGTGTGGCGCAGAAGATGTTCAGCAAGATCGGTTTGGATGTGGATATCGTATTTGATGGCGAAGCGGCGGTGGCTGCGGCCAGTACACAGCACTACGACCTGATTGTGATGGATATCGAAATGCCCATATTGAACGGATTGGAGGCAACACGCTCGATCATCGCTGGCGATGGGCCGAACCGGAATACCCCCATCATCGCCATGACCGCCAGTGTGCTGGAGGAGGATCGGCAGCGTATTCTGGATGCGGGTATGAAAGGGGTGGTGGGAAAGCCGGTTAGGCTAAAACAGTTAACCCAGGAACTGGACCGATTGCTTGTAAATTGATCTGGTTATCAAATGCAGTGCAGACTTATCCGTAAATTTGCGTAAAGTGCTGCAAATAAAGTTGCAGTAACATCAATTGGGGACAACTATTTTAATGTTCCTGGTTAAAAGTGGTCATTATGGCTCTAACGTCAAAGATACAAACGGGTGAAGTGGTTTCAGATGCCCAGTTTCGGCAGTTTCGAATTTTCAATGAGGTGGATCTAAAGCGGATTCGCCCCCTGCTTAATCGTTGCCGCAAAGACCTGCTCAAGGCGGGTGATGTTCTGTTGCGGCCAGAGTTTCGTAATGATTGCATGTACCTGCTGCTATCAGGCCGGGTGGCAGTGTCCCTGGAGAGCCTGGATGCAAGCCCCTTGATTGAATTGGGTTGCGGTGAATGCATTGGTGAGATGTCGGTATTTGATGGCCGCAATCCCTCCGCCTATGTCAAAGCCATCGAGCAATGCGAAGTTGTGGTGATCGAGAGTGATACCCTTTGGCAACTAATTGATTCGTCCCACAGCCTGTGCCGGAACCTGCTTTACTTTTTATCCAATCGCCTGCGCTCGGGCAATGATATCGTGGCTGTATCCAAATCCCGTGAAAAAGAACAGGAACAGGCCGCCAATGTGGATGCGCTTACCGGAGTGCATAATCGTCGCTGGTTGCAGGAAATGATGAGTGTTCTGAAAGGGCATAAGCTGGTGGAAAGCTTGCCATTGGCGGTGTTGATGCTTGATGTGGATCACTTCAAGAATTTCAATGATACTTATGGCCACAAGTCCGGGGATCTGGTTTTGCAAATGGTGGCCCGAACCATGCGCAAGAGCCTGCGCCCCAGTGACATGCTGGCTCGATATGGTGGCGAAGAGTTCATTGTGATCTTGCCTTGCACGCCTGCCAAACAGGCAAAAGCCGTCGCCGAGCGCCTGCGCAAAGCGGTGGCTGGTTGTGAAATTACAGCCGAACAGGGCCAGGACTTGCCTTCGGTGACGATTTCTGTGGGCGTCGCCCCCCTGGCAGAGGGCGAATCCGTGGAACAAATGGTGGAAGCGGCTGATCAGGCGCTGTACCTGGCCAAGCATAATGGCCGTAATAGAATCGAACTGCGTTCCTGACCCCGGCACCGTGCGGGTTAGTGCACGGGTTTCATCAACCGTTTCAGAATAAACAATAAAATGGCGCGGGGAGTGATACGAGATGACTGGGTCATCAGCCAATTGAACGTGCCCGGTACAATAACCATCTTGCGCTTGTTCATGGCGCCAAGGGAAATACGTGCCACCTGGGTTGAATTCATCATCGGCAGCAGTTTCAAAAACAAGGACCCGGTGGTGCCGGCCTGCTGATGGAATTCCGATGCAGTGGGCCCGGGACAACTGACGGTGACGCTGACTCCGGTTCCTTTCAACTCAACGTTCAGGGCTTCGCTGAAAGCAAGTACATAGGCTTTGCTGGCGTGGTACACCGCCATATACGGGCCCGGCATGAAGCCCGAAACAGACGCGATGTTCAGCACTTTCCCCAATCCCCTTTGCACCATATCGGTGGTAAAAAGTTTGCTGAGGTAGGTGAGTGCCACCACATTCAACCGGATTTCATTTAATTGCGCCTCGGGATCACCGGCCGTAAAGGCCCCCCAGTTTCCAACGCCGGCATTATTGACCAAAATATCCACCGGGATATTTTCCTGTTGCAGCGTGGCATACAGGCGATCAATTTCCTGCAGGCTCGTGAGGTCGATGGACATCACCTTCACCGAGGTGTTGAATTCCTGTTGCAGATACGTCTGCAATTGCCGCAGGCGATCCCCGCGGCGCGCTACGAGCACCAGGTCGTGCCCCTGTTCGGCCAGGAGCTTACTGATTTCGTATCCGATTCCGCTGGATGCGCCGGTTACCAGGGCGGTGGTTAGTGCCATCGTTATTTTCCCGAGCAAGTCGTTGATTAGACTATGTTATCTGCTTGAACGCGAATATCAAATGAATCCTTGTCCTGTTAGCGATCATTATCGGTTGTATCCTTAAATCCACCATGGCGCCCATGGCCTTGCGAAAAGCGCGTGGCTCCGGCAACGGTCTCTCCGCTTTGAATCACTTCCATGCCCAGGCGGAACTCGTTATCGAGCGCGTCGGTCAGTGGTAGATTCCACTGTTGATACGCGCTTAGTCGATCCTGCTGCAGGCAGAATTGTGGAAACTGAGCAATTTCCCGGGCCAGTTGTTCTGCCGTTGTGCGGGCGCTGCCGGGTGCGCAGACCCGATTGACCAGCCCCATATGCAGAGCTTCGTTTGCGTCCACCGGGCGTCCGGTGAGTATCAGGTCCAGAGCGTGGCTCATACCGATGAGGCGAGGCAACCGAACGCTGCCGCCGTCAATCAGCGGCACGCCAAACCGGCGGCAAAACACCCCCAGAATGGAATCTTCCGCGGCCACCCGCAGGTCACACCACAAGGCCAGTTCCAACCCGCCCGCGACCGCGTGCCCTTCAATGGCCGCGATCACGGGTTTGGACAGCAACATACGGCTTGGTCCCATGGGGCCGTCGCCTTCGGTTGCCAGTCGATTGGCCGCCTCACCCGACGCCACTGCTTTAAGATCGGCTCCGGCGCAGAAGGTGTCCTCACCATAAAGGACAGCGACCTTGGCGGAGTCGTCTTGGTCAAATTCGCGAAAGGCGTTGGCCAATGCCTCGGCCATGGGCCTGTTTACCGCATTGCGGGCCTCCGCGCGATTCAGAATGATGGTGGTGACCGCGTCTTTTTTTTCTATGTTGATCGTCATACCGGTTTCCATGGTTAGAGAATTGGGTTGGACTGGCTTTGAAATGCATTAATTCTGGGCAGCGGCCTGTAACGGCGATGGCTTCTGCACAAACGGGTGGCATTTTAAAATCGTTTTACAATTATTGGCAAAATTACCTGAAAACTCATTTATTTTCGGGCTAAACTGAAAGTGTCGTAGTGCAGGTTCGGGAGACAAAGATGCGTATTCAAGAATTGGTTGCTCATTGGGAAAAAGCCAGCAAAGGTGAGCGTACTCGTCAACAGTTTTCAATCAACCTACCACTTAAGGAAGCGGCTCAGGTGCTGGCGCTCAAGGAAATGTATCCTGATTGCTCGGAAGAACAGATACTGACAGATTTACTGTGTTTTGCGTTAGGGGAATTGAGTCAATCGTTTCCCTACGAAGCCGGTAAAGAAGTAGCCAGGGATGAATACGGCGACCCCATTTATGAAGATGCGGGGCTCACGCCTAAGTTCATTCGTCTGGCGCAAAAACACCGATCGACACTGGAATCCCAGACGGTGGGTGAACCCAACTGATCTGAAAACGGATTCCCTTCTCAGATTTCCTTCCCGGATTTCCACGCATCGCCGGTATCCACTGGTGGTGTGTGCGTTACTACCCTTGCCCTGTTTGCAAATGGGGCGACATCCCCCCACCGTAATGTTAATATCGCTGACTGTGCAGTCATAAATTGGGCTGGATAGGCCCGTTACTGCACCCACTAAAGATACCCTGGTAATAAAGACCTGTTTTGAGAGGGATGTAGTTGTGAATGATATGGTGCAGAAAAACCTGCGGTCTCAGTACACTGTTGAAGAGATTTGGAGTCAGTTCAAACCCATCGCCACGGGTGCTGACTATGTGGAGAGTCTTCGTAACCGCCACCTGAAAGTGTTTCTATTCGGTGAAACCGTTGCGGAGCCGGTGGATCACCCCATGATCCGGCCTTCCATCAATGCCCTGAAGGCTACCTATGACCTGGCTGCGGACGAACCCGAACTGGCCACGGCCACCAGTCATCTCAGTGGTGAGCCGGTGAACCGGTTTCTGCACATACCTCACAGTGCTCAGGATCTGGTGTTGAAAAACCGCATGCAGCGCAAACTGGGGCAGATTACCGGTACCTGTTTTCAGCGCTGTGCAGGCCTGGATTCCATCAGCGTCATGCACTCCATTACCTACGATATCGATCAGGCTCACGGCACTGAATACCACACCCGTTTTCTGACGTTCCTGGAACGCCTGCAACAACACAATCAGATCATCGCCGCGGGTATGACCGATCCCAAAGGGGATCGCAGCAAAGCGCCGCACGAACAGGCGGATCAGGATTTGTTTATGCGGGTCACTGCTCGCAATGAGCAAGGTGTGTTTGTCAGCGGTGCCAAGGCTCACATGACCGGCGGATTGAATTCCCACTGGATGATGGTGCTGCCCACCATGCGTCTCAGTGAACAGGATAAGGACTTTGCCATCATCGGGGTAGTGCCTTTACAGGCAGAAGGTCTGACTTATATATACGGTCGTCAATCCTGCGATACCCGGGCGATGGAAAGCGGTGACGTGGATAAAGGCAACGCGCAGTATGCGGGGCAGGAAGTGCTGGCGGTATTTGATAACGTATTCATTCCCTATGAGCACGTGTTCATGGATGGTGAATTCGAGTTTGCCGCACCCATGGTGGAGCGCTTCACGGCCTATCATCGCGCCAGTTATGTCTGCAAAACCGGACTTGGGGATGTGATGGTGGGAGCGGCGGCAACCATTGCTGAATACAATGGTTTGGAAAAAGTTTCTCACATTCGTGACAAACTGGTGGAAATGACTCATCTGAACGAGACGATCTATTCTTCCAGCATCGCCTCTGCCCATGAATCCAGCCAACTGCCATCCGGAGCCTGGATCAATGATGCCATGCTGGCCAACGTCTGCAAGCATAACGTTACCCGGTTTCCCTATGAGATTGCCCGTCTGGCACAGGATCTGGCCGGAGGGCTGATGGTGACCTTGCCTTCAGAGCAGGATTTCGAAGCGGAAGAGACCGGTACCCTGCTGGAGAAATACTTCAAGGGGCGGGAAGACATACCCACCGCTGACCGGGTCAGGATACTGCGCCTGATCGAAAACATGACCTTGGGTCGTAACGCCGTGGGCTACCTGACGGAATCCCTGCACGGAGCAGGATCCCCCCAGGCCCAGCGCATTCAGATATTGCGGGGCATGGATGTTGAAAAGAAGAAGTGGCATGCCAAAAAATTGGCTGGGATTCAGCAGATTGACTAAGGAATAACAATTTAACGTTGAACCTGAAGGGCTGCGATGCAAATCGCGGCCTTTTTTGATTGTGTGGGCTGGAGAATTGAAAAAAACCCCGATAGTATGCGCCTCATCAACAGGAAAAGGGGAAAGAACATGAAGCGAATTATCCTGCCAATATCACTCTCATTGCTTGCTGGCTCCGCCATTGCCGAAAACAAGGAAGGGCAAATTGTAATCAATCCTGCCATTTCCTATATCAAATTTGACAATGACCGTGCTCCAGACGAAGCAGATGGTTTCGGACTGGGCCTTGAGTACCGGTTTGGCCCCAACTGGGCGGCGGAAGTTGCGGCGTTTCGGAATGACGGCGATCAGCAGACTGACCTGACTCAGTTGAAAGTAGACGGTCTTTACTACTTCACCAAGGGTGGCACTGTACAACCCTATGTGGGAGCAGGGATCGGCCACGCTGAATTTGACAGCCCCTATGCCAACCTGGATGGCGGCGAAACCCAGTTGAACCTGGGCGGTGGATTGCGTTTCAATTTCAGCGAAGCCTGGTCTGCCCGTTGGGATCTGCGGGGCATTTACGGGGTTGATGACAACGACACCGACATGATGACAACGCTGGGTATCAGCTACGCCTTTGGGGGCGAGAGCGAACCGGCCCCCAAACAAGAGGCGCCTGCCGCAGTTCAGACTGCCCCGGTTGATAGTGACGGCGATGGCGTGGTGGATGCGAACGATCAGTGTCCTGGCACTGCTGCCGGCGTGGCCGTAGATGCCAAAGGCTGCCCCCTGGACTCCGATGGTGATGGCGTTACCGATGACAAGGATCAATGCCCTGACACTGAAGCCGGTGCCACAGTGGATGCAAAAGGTTGTGTGGGTGAAGTTCAGAAAGTAACGGTTGAGAGCATCGAACTGAAAATCAACTTCCCGACCAACTCTGATGTGATTCAGGATCAATATGAACCCGAACTGCAACAAGTGGCGGAGTTCCTCAACAAACACACTGACCTGAATGTGGAAATCGAAGGGCATACTGACAGCCAGGGTGCTGCCGCATACAATAAAATGCTGTCCCAGAAGCGGGCGGATGCGGTGAAAAAGCACTTAGTGAGTGTGCATGGCATTGCTGCAGACCGCATTACGGCCGTGGGCTATGGTGAGGAAAACCCCGTTGCCTCCAATGACACTGCGCAAGGGCGCAAGGCCAACCGACGGGTTGTGGCGGTGATGCAGAAAGAAGTAATGAAATAATCGACGTTGGCTGATCTTGCCGGCGCTTTGCGCCGGCATTCGTATTTTAGGGGATACTGAACATGAAGCATAAAATGACTCTTTTGGCGTTGGCCCTGGCACCTTTGGCCGCGTTTGCTGCCGAAGATGCGGAAGACGGCAAATTGTGGACTGGTGAAGCCAACCTCAGCTACATCGACAGCTCTGGTAACACCGAAAGCACAAATCTGGCGTTCCGCAGTGGTGCCACACGGGATGGGGAAGACTGGCGCAATATCTACAAACTGGAAGCCAGTAACGAAACCGCAGAGCAGGAAGATGAGAACGGCAACAAAGAAGAAGTGCGCACCGCGGAGAAGTACTTTGCGTCCGCCAAGGCGGAATACAAATTTGGTGAGAAATCCTATTTCTTCGGTTTGCTGGAATACACCGACGACCGCTTCAGCGGTTTCGATTATGAAGCATCGGTTACCTTTGGTTATGGTCGCGATATATTGAACACTGAGGCACACGAGCTTTCTGCCGACGCCGGTGTTGGTTATCGTGAATCCAAGGTAAGTGAAACCGGTGATGTTGTGGAGGAAGCGGTATTACGCCTGGGAGCCCTTTACCTGTGGCGTATCAGTGATACCGCCACCTTTGACGAGGATTTCAGCACCGAAATCGGTGAAGAGAAGACCGTGACCAAATCCTATACCCGCCTCAAAGTGAAGATTAATGGCAGCCTGCACGGCTTCGTGGCGTATGAAATCAAGCATACCGATGAAGTACCGGAAGGCACCAAGAACTCCGATCGCAAATTTATGGTGGGCTTGAACTACAGCTTCTGATTTTTGCGCGCGCAGCAAAAAGCCGCTTCCGAAGAGACGGAAGCGGCTTTTTTTGTATCCACATTCTGAGAACTGCATCAAGAAACTGCTTACCCTAGCCTTCCCTAACATAATTTGGTTGTAATAAAGGTTGGTTAATTTATTGTAATTGTTGTGGAAACCAGGATTCGGGTATATAACTTAAGCAGTATCTAATGAAAAGTACCGTTACTTTACTCTGTTGAAGAGGAAAATATTGTCCTCAGCTCTGAAAGGATCAGGAGCCGCGCCATGCGATGGTTAATGGCGCTGCTATTGTTTTCTATCGTGTTTCCTGTGGTGGTGGCCAACCATCATGGAAGCACAGATAGCTCGTTTTCCATTGATATCCGCCACGCTCAGGATTCCAGCCAGCTTACCAGTGTGGAGGATGCGATTGCCTATGACTGGGGGCAGGCTGAACCTTCCCGGGTAAACTATGGATCCTCTCCGCACGGCCACTGGTTTTACTTTGAAATTCCGTTAGTGCAGATCTCCGAGGGCGACAATGTCATCGTGGAAATTCATTATCCGACCATCGACTATCTGGCATTTTATGTTGTCAACGAGGAAGGCCAGGTCAGTCAGGAAATCATCACGGGTACCGATTTTCCGTTCGATTCCCGCCCGATCTGGGATGATGATTACAGCTTTCTGGTTGATCCCGCCTTGCATGGGCGACGTGTGATCATTCATGCCCGCACTTCCAATTCCCTGCAAATGCCGGTTCGTCTGTATTCCGAGTCGGTGTTTTACCAAAAAGAAGAGTGGAACCTGATCATGTGGGGTGCCTACTACGGCACGATGCTGGTGATGGCGTTGTATAGCCTGATGAACGGGCTGATCATTCGTGAAAAAATGTATTTTTACTATTCCATCTATGTGCTCTCAACAGCGCTGTTTGTGAGCGCGCTCAATGGGCATGGGTTTGCCTACCTGTGGCCGGATGCGCCACGATTCAACAATGCATCCATTACCCTGTTCTTCTGCTTTTACAGTAGTTTTGGGACGGCTTTTGCCATGACCCTGTTGAATGCCAGGCGCTACAATTCCGGATTGTACTGGTTGGGGCAGGGTGTGATCGCAGGTGGAATTCTGCTTGGTTCGGTATCCATAGTGACCTTGAACGATTATGCCAACTACGCTACCTATCTGGCACTGGCTTTTGCCACGGTCATGATGGCGCTGGGGGTGAAGTCCGTTATGGATGGCTACTTCCTGGGTTGGTACTTTGTGGTTGGTTGGTCCGCTTTGCTGTTGTCCATCGGTATTTTTGCCTTGAACATTCTCGGTTATCTGCCTTCCAATATTCTGATTTATCACAGCAAAGAAATTGGCTCAGTGTTTGAGATCATTGTGTTTTCCCTGGCGATGTCGGCAATCTACCGCCATGAAAAAGCGGAGCGCAGTCGCATCAACATTACCCTTGATCTGATGAAGCAGCGGCTGCAAAAGCGCATCAATATTGTGAACAACAAAAGTGGTTTTTTGGAAATCCCCCAGCTGGACAAGCACCTAAAGGACATTCGTGATCTGGATCGTCGCATCCATTCTGAGTTGGGCCGGGTTTTGGTGGTGTCGGTGATGGTCATCGATAAAACCACGCGGCGGCCTGACTACATCGCCCTGGGGGACTGCCTGCGGACGCTGTTTAAAAGCCGTATCACCGTGTTTCCCTTTAAAACCCACACCGAAGGCCTGTCGGGGGAGGTGACCGTTCTGCTGTTTCCTTTACACAATAAGTTTGAGGCGGAAGGCGTTATTGAGCGGGTAGAGCAATGGAATGTAGCCCTGGGAGAGCAATACGATTTGCATTTCGGTTATGCGATTTCGCATCTGACTGATAAGTATGACGTGGATTACATCGAGGAGTCATTCCACTATCTGGAAGAAGCGGTACAGAAGCAGTCCATTTCCTATTCCATTGACGACACCCTGACTTTTATGCACCGCAACGGCTCACCAGCCTGACGCCCGCAGTTAATGGTGTCGCATGTGCTTGGAAAATCCCGAGCGCAGAAAATCCATCTGATCCACCAGAATATTGCGATTGGCCAATGCCAGATATTCCATTTTGTTGGGTTTGAACGGCACCGCCATTAACGGCATGCTGGCTTCTTCCGGGGTTTTATCGCTTTTACGCTGATTGCAGCGGCGGCAGGCCGCTACCAGGTTGGTCCAACTTTCACCACCACCCCTGGAGCGGGGAATGATATGGTCGCGGGTTAGTTTATCCTGGCTGAATTGATCGCCGCAATACATGCAGGTGTTGCGATCGCGCCGGAACAGAAGCCGGTTGCAGACCGCGGGCACGTGATGATCGTTATAGTGAACATCACCATTGGTGGCGATGATGGTGGGAATATTCAGCACCGAACGCAATCCCTGGCGGTTATGGCCGCCACGGATGGTGAGAGTGGTATCGCCCAGTGACCACAAAACCAGACCTTTAACCAGCAGTGTGGCGGCTTGCTCCCGATCAAGCCATTGCAGGGGGACACCAGCTTTGTTTAGCCGCAGAATGCGGGTGTTTATCAGCATAGTTCACAACCTGTTTTCAAGTACGCATACTTTTGGAATGCTCTCGTGGTGGATGCTGATTGCTTTTGGCTACTGCAGCCACCTGGTGTTGCCCGTTATCTCCATTCTGAGTCAGAATACCCAGCTTTTCCAGACAGTTACTGAGTTTAATCAGGAATTGTGACAATTTAGTCGCTTTACACCCTCAACTCAATAGCCGGGGCAGCCATTCTCCGCAGGGCCCTATCAGTTCCATATCCGCCAGTGCGCTGGCACCACTGGTATGGGTGTTGATGACTATTACCTTGCCACCCATGGCTTTGGTCACCTGAATCAGCCCGGCGGCGGGGTAGACGCTGGCGCTGGTGCCGATCACTAACAAACACTCCGCCTCGCGGCAGGCTTTTTCTGCCTGCTGCCACGCCCATTGCGGCAAGGTTTCTCCAAACCATACCACAGCAGGGCGAAGCGGCGCATCGCACATGGGGCAACGTCCCGGGCCAGGGGGGTTGGCCAGATCGATCTTGTGCTGAAAACCGCAACGCTGATGACAACGGTCATGGGTGATATTACCGTGCAGGTGAATGACGGACGCCTGCTTGCAGCCTGCCCGCTCCAGTAAATCATCCACGTTCTGAGTGATTTGCACAATATCAGGCCGTTGCGCCAGCGCCCTATGGGCGGCATTGGGATGGGCCTGGGCGATCCGTCTGCGGCGCCAGTTATACCAGTCGATAACCCGCTCAGGGTGAGCGGCAAAGCCTTCAGGAGACGCCAGTTCGGTGGGGTCGTATTGACTCCACAGGGCATCGGTTTCGGTATCGCGAAAGGTGGCAATACCGGATTCGGCACTGAGGCCGGCTCCGGAAAAACACACCACCTTTTGGCAGGATTGAAGCAGGCTGCGAGCCGTGTCGAGAGCGGTTTCCCGATCGGAGATACGCTGGGTCATGGCGTTCGTTTAGGTTCACTGCTGTTGGGAATTTACCGCAGTGTAAAGTAAATGAACGCCTGGGTTAAACGGTGGACCTAACTTTTTACCTGGGCTGCCAGATCAGTAAAGCGCGATTTCCAGTCGGCAATCAGCGCCCGGTTATCCTGTTGCCAGGGGTGAAAATCCGCTTTGTAGTAATCCAGGTAGTCGCGGGCTACTTTTCTCAGCAGGCCGGGCTTGCCCACCAGATAGTTAACCGCCTGCATAAATTTAACGGGGCGAATCGGCACGCCGTCTTTCCACAGCAATACAGCCTGCAGTGCAAAAATATGAATCCAGAAAAACAGCGTAACCCGGAACATGGTGCCCCGACGAATCCGGTTGTCACCACAGACCGCCTGAAACACGTCATAGGCCACGGCCTTGTGCTCGGTCTCTTCTATGGCATGCCACAGGATGAGGTTTTTGAAGGGTTGGGGAGCCTTGGCGGTGAATGTGGGATCACTCAAAGCCTGATGGGCCAAAATGGCGGTGAAGTGCTCCAAGGCGATGGTGATACCAAGCCGTTGACTGGGGTGCAGGAATTCGCGGGTGGCGGCCAGGCGCTTCTTAACAAATCGGCCGAACGCGTTTAAAGGGTAGCCCTGTTTTTCGATCAGCTGGTTGTAGGCCTCATGCTGTTTACCGTGATGGGCCTCCTGTCCGATAAAGCCGCGTATGGCCTTCTGCAGCTCCGGATCCTCTATCTGATCCTGATAGTAGCGTACCGTTTCAATGAAGAAACGTTCTCCCTCAGGAAAAACCGAGGATAACGCGTTGAGGAAATGGGTGATGTAAGGATTATCGTCGAACCAATAGCGGGGAATGGTATCGGGAAAGTCGAAATCCATCTGCCTTGGCGTTACTTCCATGGTGAGCCCCATGTTGGCTTGATAACTTCCCATTCAGGATCTCCTGCCTGTATTGCCGTGCTGATTTATCTAATCATACGCCACTATGCCGCGATTGCCTGTCGCGCAGACAGGTGGTGCGGTGTCAGTTTGTGGTCAGATTGGGCCAGGTGGCGGGAATGAGTGAGCACGGGATGCTCCCGGCAGGAGGGAATCAGTAAGGATTGATGGATATTTCGATACGCTGATTACGAGCCGCTGCCTTGTTCCAGCGCTCGGCGTTGGTGTCGGGGTCTTCTGCCGGGTAACGCGCCAGGGGGCGACGATCGCCGGCGGTGGACAGGCTCAGTTCGATATCCTCACCATATTCAGACTGGAAAGCCGCCAGGAAACGTTCGAACCCCGGGCTCTGGTCAGTGCCCATGGATTCTGCCAATGAGGGGGTGAACTGAATGATTTCGCAGCTGCTTAAGGTGGCGTCGGAATCCGGCAGTGCGGATTCACCGTTACTGGCGGTCACCAGACAAAAGCGCCCCAGGTGGCTCCGTATACTGATTTCCCCCACAAAGCCCACGCTGTGCAGATTTTGCGACAGTTGGGACAGGGTGGTGGCAAGCTGGTCATTAAAGGGTTTTTCGTCCCAGCCAAATTGACCGTCTTCGTTTAACGCCCACTCGATACTTTCAAAGAATCGGCGGTTATGGGAATCGCTGATTTCCAACTGCGAGTCGATCTGCGCACTCAGCTCGCTACGCATGGTTTCGTTCAGTTGCGACTGCAGGCTTACCGTTTCTTCCAGCTGGCGTTTGTCCGCCTGCAATACGGCCATTTCCTGCGTCAATCGATTGTTGTTCAGCAGTAGCCAGCCAATCAGTGCCACGCACAATGCCAGGCCCAGATACTGGAAGCGGGAGGTGCGGCCTCGGCTGACTTCGTTTTGCTGCGACATACCCTGCAGTTGACTGGTTAATAGCTCTATACGGTTTTCCAGGGCTTCCAGTTCCGGGTGATCTTCCGCTTGGGGGGGAGCGGGGCGGGCTGATTCCGCGGCAGGGTCATTGTCAACGATGACCACATCGTTGGCGGCCTGGCCCACTTTCTCGGTGGACGCGTTGGCAAGAGCCTGATGGGGCAATAAGTTTTGCCGCTCCAGCACTTTTGCCAGTGTTAATGGTTTCAGGGTTTTGGGCAGCACATCCACGGCACCCAGGGCGCGGGCCTGACTTTCGTATACCTCGCCTTCTTTGGAGGTGTACATGATGATGGGGATCATGGCAGTGTGTGGATCGTTCTTGATGGCGCGCAGGCACTGAAAACCATCCATGCCGGGCATGGTGTGGTCCATAAAAATCATACTGGGTTTCTTGTCGCAGAGATAACCGAGGGCTTCTTCCCCGGACTCAACGGAATCCACGTCGATTCCCTGCTCAGTCAGCATTTTGCTGAGTACGTGGCGGGCCATTCGTGAATCATCGACTACCAGAGCCAGCTTATTCGTCATGCAAGACTGCTCGATCCATTGTTATCATTATGGCTATAAACTTATATCAAACCCATTTAGGATGCACCCGGTTTTTGGTCATTTTGTGTAGTGGTTTCCCCCAGAAAGCGGATTTTATCAAATCCAAAACGTTCGATTCCCGCTTCCAGTCGGTGGGCATGGGGCGTCTCTGCGGTGAATAAAAAAACGTTCCGGGTAAGGGGGGTAGTGTGGGCTTGTGGGCCGGGCATTTGCTGCAAAAGCTGGTGCGCCCGACGGGCAATGGCAGCGCCGCTGTCCAGGATCCGGATAGGGGCCGGTACCAGCCGACGAATCTCATCGTGCAAAATAGGAAAATGGGTGCAGCCCAGAATCAGCACGTCGATGTCCTGTTCATCCAGTTTCAGTTGCGCCAGGACCTCACGGATGATGTCTTCGTTCACCGGCAAATGCCGCAGTTTTTGCTCTGCTTCGTGTACCAGTTCGGGGGACCCCAGCCGCGTTAACCGGCAGCCATTGGCAAAATCCAACATGAGGCGGTCGATATAGGGGCGCTTCACCGTGCCCGGGGTTGCCAGCAGGGCAATGTGTTTGGACGCACTGAGACTGGCAGCGGGTTTGATGGCCGGAACCACACCGATAATGGGTGTGGTGGTTTGCGCCCGCAACGGATCCAGCACCACGGTGCTGGCCGTGTTGCAGGCGATGACAATAATATCCGGCCGGTAGTGCTGTTCCAGCCCCGGCAGCAGTTCCAGCAGGCGCTGGACCAGAACGCTTTCATCCAGGGCACCATAGGGGTATGCGCCGTTGTCGGCAACATAGCAAACATGGCTGTCGGGGATCAGCTGTTGGATTTCATGCCAAATGGACAGGCCACCCACACCGGAATCAATTATCAAAAAGTTGGGATTATGCATGCGGGGATTATACGTTAGTTGCGGTAGAAAGCATCCAGTACCGCCTCCAGCTGGCACGGGTTTTTCACCAGCCGCGGCTGCCAGTGGGCGGGCATCAGTGTCCGGTAACGGAGCTCGTTAAACCGATCATCCAGTAACAGAACGATGCCCCGATCCTGCTCGTCCCGGATCAGCCTGCCGGCGGTTTGAATGACCCGGTTGATGGCCGGATAACGATAGGCAAAATCGAATCCCTGCCGGTTGGCAGCGTCGAACCGGTGCTTGATCTGTTCCCGTTCCGGGGAGGGGGGCGGCAGACAGGTGCCGATGATGATGACCCCATCCAGGGTGTTGTGCTTCAGGTCGATGCCTTCCGCGAACAGGCCGCCGGTGATCACACCCGCCAGGAACCGGTCTTGTTGCAGCATCGCAAGAAATTGCGCGCGCTCCTCCGGTGATGGGCTGTTGGGTTGCATCAGAAGGGGAATCTGCGGGTGCTGCCGCAGCGCGTCCATGGCGTCGCCCAGGTATTCGAACGAGGGTGCCGCCAGCAGGTAGCGGCCGGGCCGGCATTGCCACAGAGTATGCAGTACAGCACCGATGAGCGGTAATGATTGTGGGCGAGACGGATAGCGGGTGTTCAGCGGGATGATCACTGTGCACTGGTGGGCCGGGGGGAACGGGCTATCCAGAATCAGTTGGGTACATTGGGGGTTGGTGGTAATGCAGCGCTGAAAGTAGTGGAGGGGTAACAGGCTGCCGGAAAAGTAGTGGCTGGAATGAAAGCCCGCGGCAATTTTTTCCAGCTCTGGTGCCGGGTCGGTGCAATAGATCTGAATTTTTTCCGCGTGTGGATCCAGCAGAATGGCATCTTCCGGGTGGATGGTTTGTGCCCGTTGGGCAAAGCGCCACAGTTCCATCACCGACTCGAACAGCTCCTGCGGAAACAGCAGCCAGTTCTGTTGCAAAAACCATTCGTTGAGCTGTTCCGAGAGCACAAGCAGAGTGTGTCGCAGCCCGGAATCCAGTGCACTTGCCTGCTCCTGTTGGCACAGTTCGCGGCACTGTCTGGCGAGGCTTTTCAGCCGGGTCTTAAGCGGTTTGTCGGTGATCTGACTGGCCAGCGAGCCGAGCTTCTTGACCTGCAGCGCTGCGCTGAACATGGTGCGTGCCCGGTCCGGCAGATTGTGCGCCTCATCCACCAGCAGGCACAGCTGCCTGCTTTTGTTCAGGGCATCACTTAGCCGGGTGTAGGGGTCAAACACGTAGTTGTAGTCTGCCACCACCAGGTCCACCCAGGGCAACAGGTCGCGGGCCAGTTGATGAGGGCAGAGCTTGTGGCGCTGCGCCAGGGTGTTCAGATCCTCTGTGTCGGCGCATGGCCGGGTTTGAAACTCCCAACGGGCAGCAGGCAGCCGATCATAGTAGCCGCTTTGTGCTGTGCAATTCTGCTGGCTGTGAAGGGGGCAGGTGGTGCAGGTCTTGTCTTTGGCTTGCAGGTAAATCACCCTTGGATTCAGTCCGGATGAGAGCTGTTGAAGTGCCTGTCTGACGCTGTTATGCCCGCTGTTTTTCGCCGTCAGATACCAGATCTGCCGCACCACACCCTGCCCCAGTTGCCTGAGTGCGGGAAACAGAGTTGCCATGGTTTTGCCCAGGCCGGTGGGTGCATGGTACAGCCCTTGTTTTTGTTCTCTGATGTCACGATAAACCGTAACCGAAAGTGTGCGTTGCCCGGCACGGTATGCGGCAAACGGGAACGGCAGCTGGTTCAGGTTTTGGTCCCTCTGCTGCAGATAGAGGCAGTGTTGATCAAGCCACTCCGTGTATTGCTGGCAGCAACGGGAAAGGAATGCCTGGAGACTGTCAGCGCTGAACAGCGCCCTGTGCTGGAACACGGATTCATCACTCAGGTTCAGGTAGGTGAGGTGAATCTCCACCTGCTCCAGCTGTTGTTGCTCACACACCAGAGCGGCATAGAGCCTGGCCTGTGCCAGATGCAGCTGGTGTTGTTCCGGGGGCAGCTCGGCTTCGGTACAGTAGGTGGTTTTGATCTCTTCCACGATGGGAATGTGTGGCGGCTGTGCGGATTGACCGGAATCCATTAACAGGCCATCGATGCGCCCTGCGAGTGTCCATTCACAGTGCTTTCCCTGCAATGCTTTTGAGATGCTCACTTCCTGCTGATAGTGCGGTGGCCTCTGCCCCTGCAGTTTTTTATGGCCTTCCTGGCCCTGTTGCGCCGTTGGCGTGCGCTCGTTTCCGGACAGGACGCTGCCTTCGCGGCAGCAAAAGTGGGCCAGCTCCGTAATGGCGATGCGAAACGTCCGTGGTGTGTCCGGGCCCGGATTCATGTCGGCCTTTCTGCCCAGCGGACCCAGCACACACTGGCCGGGATACCTGTGCGCTGGAAATGTTTGAACCAGCGAATTTGATTGGCCTGCAATTTGTCTCCCGGTGCTTTCACTTCGATCAGTTCGTAGCTGTGGTGGGAAAACCGGATTAAATCGGGGAAACCATTGCGGTACAGGCCCGGGTGTCGCAGCATTCTCCGGAACAGGGATTCCAGGTGTTGCGGAGGAATGCGCTGCAGTGCCAATTGCAGCAGCTCCTGGCCCAGGCCTTCCCAGTAAACAAACGCGTTGGCGCGGCCGAATTTGGCGGCGTAATGTTGCAACACGATTTCCCGCCACGAGGCAGAGCGTAAGGTCTGCAGACGGCTCTCGATAGGTTCACGTCGGCGTGGATAAAAATCTTCACTGTTCAGATCCAGCGGGCCCCGTTGGAAGGCGTTGACAAAGGCGCCGGGAATGGCGGTAAAAATAACATCCCAGAACAACAGGCCAAACAGACCATTGAACAGCGTGTTTTCAACATAGTGGCAGCTGTGTTGCTCATCGCTCAGGGCAGCGGCAGCTTGTATTTCCACGGCAAGTTCTGATTGTGGAAAGGTCAGTTCAAATTCCCGTTGTGGTGGCTTGCGGTGCGCCGGCGGTTTCGTCTGTTGCGCGGCTGTGTGCCCCAATGCCTTATTCAGCTGTGGCAGAACGCGCTGCACAAATTCAAGTTCCTCCGGGTGTTGGCCGTTGGATTCAATGGCGTGACACAGGTGCAATGCTGCCTCCAGATCCCCCTGCTGTTTCAGGATTCGCACTTGCCGCTCCCGACTTGGGTGCCGGTCGCACAGCCTGTAGTAACGCAACGCTTCCGTTGGTCGCTGCAAACGTTCCAACTGCCGGGCGATGGTCAGTAAGGTTTTCTGGTAGCGGCGCTGCAGATGGGGGTGATGATCCGGCCTGGGCAGGGATTCCGCCAACGTAATCAGCGCTGCGGCATCCTGCAAAAACATTTTGTCTTCCAGCTGCTGGCGGGCATTTGAATAAACAATCTGGTGCTCGATTTGCTGGCGGGTTTGAAAGTAACGGGTGTCCCGGCACAGCCGGTATTGCTCGTACTGCACATGGCCCAGATCCCGAATCACAAACTCCGCCAGGTTCTGGTGGCTGTTACCGAAAAAACACACCTGATACATTGCAAACGCATCCTGGTAATGGGCTTGCACATAGGGGAAGGCGTGTTGGATGGTGGTGAGAATCCGGGTGTGATCCGTCTGCTCCAGAATGAGGGCGAGCAATTGCGGTTTGTTCAGTTTGTTGTGCCCGGTGGGCTTGAAGCGCTGTACCAGCTCCTGTCGGGTGAGCAACGCCAGCAGCAATTCCGCATCCACGGGGTGATTGATGCTGGCCATGTCGCAGCGGGCCAGCTCGGTCAGGGTGGCATTCAGATCCGGGATATCGGCGTATTGCAATTTATCCTGTCGGAGCAGCGGCCCGCGCCGGGTCAGCAGTCGGTAAAACAGGCTTTTGCCCGCTGCGCTCAAACCTTGAAACCGTTGCCACAACCCTTGCTCGTGCTCAGTGAGCAGATCCCGGTATTGCGTCACCACCGCCTGCATCAGGGTGGTGAGATTCTCCACATGGTAACCGGCGGGGAGTTCTGCGTTGGTCATTGCCGCGCCGAATACTGTCACAGGTTGGCGGTTTTGCTCCATGGAATCCGTTTTAAGCACAGTGTCAAAGGGCCATGGTACCGCTGCGGTTGGCAAGAGGAAAGGGCTGTGGAAGGCAGGGCAGCGTGGCTCAGGCGCTTCCTGAGCCACGCCCGCTAATCACTAGAGGCTCTGGATCTGACCGGACAGATGAGGCTTTTCGCCATTCTGGTCTTTGATCCGAAACTCCACGGTGTCACCGGTATTGGCGTACTGGAACTGGACTTTGGCCGGCAGGAACACCGGCAGCTTGAACGCCACCGACACTTTGAAGGGGCCTTTCGGCAGCTGCTCTTCCAGGGCACCCAGGGCACGGGCCTTGCTCCACATGCCGTGGGCAATGTGACGCTTGAAGCCGAACAGTTTGGCGGTGACGGCATAGAGGTGAATCAGGTTGGAATCGCCGGATACCTTGGCGTAGCGGCGGCCGATGTTGTCGGGTACCGACCAGTAATCCATGTTGTCGGCGGAGAACGTGTCCTCTTTCTTGTCTTTTTTGTCTTCCACGCTGGTTTTGGTGCGGAACAGGTTGGTGCTGACGCTCTCCCATACCAGTTTGCCTTCCACGCTGACGCGGGTAATGATGCTGAATTCCAGCCCCTTGCCCACTTCGTCAGGCCCCACCAGCTCACATTCGATGTCCATGGCTTCCTGGTTGCCGATGGCGCGGTACTGGGTGATCTCGTTGCGCACATGAACCAATCCCAGCAGTGGGAACGGGAACAGTGGGTTCACCAGAATTTCCATGTGCAACGGGAACGCCAGGATATGTGGGTAGGTCACCGGCAGGCTACCGGAAACCGGGAATCCACACACGTTGCGATACTCTGCCAGCTTGCCCAGGTCGGCGGTCACATCGCGCAGGTGGGCTTTGATGGTGGGCAGGGTATCACCTTGCATTTTGCCAGGCTTTTTGGAGGTCACCGCCCGGTAGTAGAGGCTCATGGTAGAGGGTGGTTTCTCGAGTTCTATGGTTGCCATCATCAATCGATCCTGTGTTGAGATTCCTGAGTTTAGATTTCTACGATTGTAGCGGCCTGATTGTACTGCGTAATTGCCCAGGCGGGCACTGTTAATGGTCATTGCAGTCAATTGGCCGCAGAGACGCTATTGTCTTTGCGGGCGGTGGTGTCTATCATTGACGGCATTAATCCGGTTTTATTCGGATTTTCATGCAGTTAATTTCCTGATTTTTTCCCTAACAGAAGGTAATCCATGGGCGATTTCACCGATTCTGGAGTGCTGGTTCGGCTCGCCTACCAGGCTATGCAGGATTTAGGCATTGATGCCGCAGTGGTTTTGCAGCGTATAGGCTTAAAGCATGAACAGCTTGACGAAAAAGACCTGCGCACCCCCCATTCTGCCCAAAATCTGTTCTGGACGGTGATTGAAGAAGTCAGCAATGATCCGGATATCGGCCTGCATCTGGGGGAAAAAATCCCGGTATTCAAAGGTCAGGTGCTGGAATACCTGTTCCTCAGCAGCGAAACCTTTGGCGAGGGCTTAAAGCGCGCGCTGAGCTACCAGCGGCTGCTCAGTGATGCGGTTAACGCAACTCTGGAAGAGGACGAAATCGGCCTGTATGTGGGGAATATCAGCTTTACCGGTGGGTTCCGGCACCTTACTGAATGTGTGGTGATCGCTGTGTTGAAGTTTTTCGATTACGTCACTGAAGGGGCCTTTCAGCCTCTGGAAATCCATTTTGAACACGCCATGGGGGACAATCCCCAGGAGTATAAGCGGGTGTTTCCCTGCCCGGTAAAATTTGAGCAGGCCGGTAACCGCATTTATTTTACCGCCGACAGCCTGAATGTGGCGTCCAGCCATGCAGAACCCGAGCTGCTGAAACTGCATGAGCAGTTGGCCAATGAGCATGTGGCGAAACTGGAAAAGCAGGATTTCATTGCCAAGGTAAACCGCCTGATCGGGGAACTGCTGGAATCCGGCAACGCCAATCTGGAAACCGTTGCCGAGCGTTTGCAGATCAAACCCCGCAGCCTGCGTACCAAGCTGGCGGAGGTGGACACCAATTTTAATCAGCTGCTGGCGGATTATCGCTGCAACCTGGCCAAAAAGCTGTTGGCCAGAACCGACGAATCCATTGATGAGATTGTGTATCTGACCGGGTTTTCCGAACCCAGTACGTTCTACCGGGCGTTCAAACGCTGGGTGGGGCAGACTCCGGTGGAATATCGTAAAGCCAAACAGAAATAATTCAGCACCACAAAAAAAGCCGGCTTCAAGCGCCGGCTTTTTTTGTGGTTGCCGGATCAGGCACCCAGCAGGTTCTGGCCACACACCCGGATGGTGTTGCCGTTGACACCGGCGGAGGCCGGGCTGGCATAGAAGGCGATGGCTTCAGCCACATCCACCGGTTGTCCACCCTGTTTCAGGGAGTTCAATCGGCGGCCGGCTTCGCGGGTTGCGAAAGGAATCGCCGCGGTCATCTGGGTTTCAATGAAACCAGGGGCTACGGCGTTGATGGTGATGTCTTTCTTGGCCAGGATCGGCGCGTAGGCGTCCACCATGCCGATAACACCGGCTTTGGATACCGCGTAGTTGGACTGGCCGAAGTTACCGGCGATACCGCTCATGGAGGATACGCAAACGATGCGACCGCCTTCCTTCAGCACTTCCTGGTTCAGCAGGGCATCATTGATGCGCTCTTCGGCGGACAGATTGATGTCGATAACCATATCCCAGAACTTATCCGGCATGCCGCCCAGGGTTTTATCCCGGGTCACACCGGCGTTGTGTACCACTACATCCACACCACCGTATTCGGCTTTCAGTGTGGCGGCGATGGTGTCCGGGGCTTTGGGGTCGGTGATGTCTATGGCGATCAGGCCGCCGTTCAGACGGTCCGCCACTTTCTGCAGATCCTCTTGGGCCTGCGGCACATCCAGGCACACCACCTTGGCGCCATCCCGTGCCATAACACCGGCGATGGCCTCACCGATACCGCGTGACGCACCGGTCACCAGTACCACTTTATCTTTCAGTGGTTGGTTCCAATTGAATTCCGCTTCCGCGGCTTTGGCTTTGCTCACCCGCAGAACCTGGGCGTCCACAAACGCTGATTTGGGCGACAGGAAGAAGCGCAGCGCGGATTCAGCGGCTTTTTCTGCCTGCTTGGCTACGTACACCAGGTTGCAGGTGGCGCCTTTCTTACCGATTTCCTTGGCGACTGAACGAACAAAGCCTTCCAGTGAGCGCTGGGCAATCTGTTGACTGGGGTTGGATTTGCAGGATTCCGGCGGCAGGCCGATTACCACCACCCGGGCGCACTCGTTGAGCTTACGTATCACCGGATGAAAAAAGTTGTACAGTTCGCGGGTTTGCTGGCTGTTTTCAATGCCGGTGGCATCGAACACCAGTGCTTTGAATTTGGCGGCTTCCGCGGAGGAGTCCACGGCAGTGAGCGTCAGCTCCGCTTTCTCACCGGCGGCTTTGATTTCATCCTGAGCACTGCCGTTGTTGGGTGTTTGTACTGTGGCGTTGCTGCCTTTGAGCGTGCTGGCGATAGATTCAACCATTCGACCGCCTGGGGCAGCACCAACCAGAACGTTCCCGGTGACAAAAGAAGTTTGAGCCTGGGAGTGGCGTTCCAGTTGGGTTGGAACGGGCAGGTTCAGAGAAGAAAGAAGAGAACGTCCAACGTTGCTGCTGAGCATGGATTCGTAAACATCGGCCATTGGTCAGATCCTGTGTGTTTGTGCGTTGTGTGATATAGTTTCGGGCCGTTGCGGTGCGCAATCATACAACGACGCGTGCACCGTACGGTTCGGTAGTCGGCCCGTATATTAAAGGAGTTGCATTGAAATTTAAATTGACCCGGGTAAAGAGCCCGCTGGTCAGTTGTGCCAATGCGAGACAGTATAGTCCCGGTAGACTAGCCTCCCACGAAGTTTGCGTACGTTGACGCCGGCCCGGAGCCGTTTGCAGCCCAATGCAATTTCTTAAATTGTAAGCAACTCAATACGTTATGCTCCCTGTCTGGGGAGCGCATTCAACAGGACGTCATTCATGAAAGTAGATAATGTTCGTAAAGTAGCCATTGTTGGTGGTAACCGAATTCCTTTCGCCCGTTCCAATACGGCCTATTCCTATGCCAGTAACCAGGATATGTTGACCGCCGCCCTGAACGGTCTGGTGGATCGTTACAACCTGGCGGGCGAACTGATGGGCGAAGTCGTGGGTGGCGCGGTAATGAAGCATTCCCGTGACTTCAACCTGGTACGTGAATCCGTATTGAGCACCCAACTGGCGCCGGAAACCCCTTGCTACGATATCCAGCAGGCCTGCGGCACCGGTTTGGAAGCCGCTATTCTGGTGGCCAACAAGATTGCCCTGGGGCAGATCGATGTGGGGATTGCCTGTGGTGTGGATACCACCTCGGATGCCCCCATCGGCGTCAGCGAAGGTTTGCGCAAGATTCTGCTGGATCTGAACCGCGCGAAAACCAATCAGGATCGCCTGAAACTGATCGCCAAGATTCGTCCCAAGCATCTGATGCCCCTGATCCCTGCAAACTCAGAGCCGCGCACGGGCCTGGCCATGGGTGATCACTGCCAGATTACCGCCAAAGAGTGGGATATCCCCCGCAACGAACAGGATGAGTTGGCCTTTGCCAGCCACAAGAACATGGCGAAAGCCTACGAAGAAGGCTTCTTCGACGACATGATGACACCCTTTATGGGCCTGGATCGGGATAACAACCTGCGTGGTGATACCACGTTGGAAAAACTGGCCTCCCTGAAGCCCTGCTTTGATCGTGAGAACGGCACCATGACAGCCGCTAACTCCACTCCGCTCACTGATGGCGCGTCGACGGCGCTGCTGGCCACCGAAGAGTGGGCCAAAGAGCGCGGTTTGCCGATTCTGGCGTATATCACCTTCTGTGAAACCGCTGCCATCGATTTTGTGGGCAAGAAAGAAGGCCTGTTGATTGCGCCTGCCTATGCCGTGCCCCGCATGCTGGACCGGGCCGGTATCACCTTGCAGGATTTCGATTTCTACGAAATTCACGAAGCCTTTGCGGCGCAGGTTCTGTACACCCTGAAAGCCTGGGAAGACGAGAAGTTCTGTAAAGAGCGCCTGGGCCGTGATAAAGCCCTGGGCAGCATCGATCGCAGCAAACTCAACATCAAGGGTTCTTCTTTAGCGGCGGGCCACCCGTTCGCGGCAACCGGGGGCCGTATTATTCACACGCTGGCCAAGTTGCTTAATGAGAAGGGTTCCGGTCGCGGCCTGATTTCCATCTGCGCCGCCGGCGGCCAGGGTGTGACGGCGATTCTGGAGAAGTAAGCACGTTGTTGCGGAATCAGAGAAGGCGGCCAGTGGCCGCCTTTTTTGTGGGCGGGGCGATCTACGAAGTCACGGCAATCAGACTGTGCAGTCGGGTTACTATTCCCGAATGCCTAATGGAACAAGCTGGGCTAGGATTGCAGCAGCAACCACGAACGGCCTGTTTAGGGAGATAACATGAACCAACATTATCCAAATATGCTGAAGCCTTTGGATCTGGGCTTCACCACCTTGCGCAATCGCGTGTTGATGGGGTCCATGCACACCGGGTTGGAAGATCGCTTCTACCATATCGACAAACTGGCCAACTATTTTGCCGAGCGGGCCCGTGGTGGGGTGGGCATGATCGTCACCGGAGGTTACTCACCCAATCGGCGCGGCGATCTGTTGCCTTACGGCTCCAGTATGAACAGCAAAGTCACGGCTGTGCTGCACAAGCATGTTACCGCCAAGGTTCATAACGAGGGTGGCAAGATTGCATTGCAGTTGCTCCATGCGGGGCGTTATGGCTATACCCCCTACAGTGTTTCGCCTTCCGGCATCAAGTCGCCCATTACTCCGTTCAAACCCGCGAAGATGAGCGCCAGGCAGGTGCAGGGCACCATCGATGATTATGCCCGGGCAGCCGAACTGGCCCAGTTTGCCGGTTATGACGGCATTGAAATTATGGGCTCTGAAGGTTACCTGATTAATCAGTTTCTGGCGCAGCGCACCAACCGGCGTACCGACAAGTGGGGTGGCAGCGCCGAGAATCGTATGCGCTTTCCCTTGGAAGTGGTGCGCGCAGTGCGTAATGCGGTGGGCCCCAACTTCATCATCATTTACCGGATTTCATTGATGGACCTGGTGGACGGTGGCCAGAACTGGGAGGAAGTGGAAGCCCTGGCCAAGTGCCTGGAAGCCGAAGGTGTCAACATCCTGAACACGGGGATCGGCTGGCATGAAGCCCGTATTCCCACCATCGTCACCTCGGTGCCCAGGGGTGCATTCGCCTTTGCCACCGCCAAACTAAAGCAGGCCGTCAATGTGCCGGTGTGTGCCAGTAACCGGATCAATACACCGGAGCTGGCCGAAGATATCATTGCCAGTGGTCAGGCGGATATGGTGTCCCTGGCCCGGCCCATGTTGGCGGATGCCTATTTTGTGGCAAAAGCGGAAGCCGGTAAGGCCGACGAAATCAATACCTGCATCGCCTGTAATCAGGCTTGCCTGGATCACACGTTTAAAAACAAGCGGGCCAGTTGTCTGGTGAACCCCCGCGCCTGCCATGAAACGGAATTGCGTTATCTGCCAACCCTCCATAAAAAGAAACTGGCGGTGGTGGGGGCAGGGCCGGCAGGGTTGGCTGCGGCCACCGTTGCTGCCGAACGCGGTCATGATGTGACGCTGTTTGATGCCGATGACAAGGTGGGCGGCCAGTTCAATATTGCCAGGCAGATTCCCGGTAAGGAGGATTTCGCGGAAACGTTGCGCTATTTCTCCACCCTGTTGGAAAAGTTCAACGTCAAGGTGCAACTGAATACCTATGTGAAAGCCGATGATCTGCAGGGATTCGACGAAGTGATCGTAGCCACCGGTATCGTGCCCCGCACCCCGGGTATTCCCGGGGTGGAACATGACAAAGTGCTGTCGTACCTGGACGTGATTGCCCATAAGAAACCGGTGGGGAAATCCGTCGCCGTGATCGGTGCCGGCGGCATCGGCTTTGATGTCAGTGAGTACCTCACCCACAGTGATGCCTCTAATGACCAACAGCAATGGTATGAAGAGTGGGGTGTGGATACCCACCTGGCCCATCGCTCGGCGCTGGTGGAGCCCAAGGTGGCACCCAGCCCCCGTCAGGTGTATCTGCTGCAACGCAAGGAATCTGCATTGGGCAAGAACCTGGGTAAAACCAGCGGCTGGGTACATCGCGCCCAGCTTAAAAAGAAGAATGTGGAAATGATTGCCGGTGTGGCTTACGAGCGTATCGATGATGAGGGTCTGCACATCAGGGTCAAGGGCCAACCCCGTATCCTGCCGGTGGACAATATCATCGTGTGTGCAGGGCAGGAACCTCAGCGCGAACTGGCCCATGCACTGCAAGCCCAGGGGAAGACTGTTCATATTATTGGTGGCGCTGATGTCGCCGCTGAGCTGGATGCCAAACGGGCCATCCGTCAGGGCTCGGAGCTGGCGGCGCAACTGTAGACAACAAAATAAAACAACGAAATAAAATAACGAACGCAGGCAACCAACCGAAACCGAAAACCCCACGCCATCCTGAAAGAGTGTGATGGCGTGCCGGTTTTAGCGCCATTTGAGCCTTGAATTCCCTGCCTTAAGCCTGCCTTAAGCTTTCTTAAGATTGTTTTAAGCCTGTGCCCTTAGTCTGACCGTACCAGTTTTGTGAGGGTACTGTTGTGACTGCTGTTCTCCCTGATCAAGTCTTTGCCGAACTCGCTTTGGGCGGCGTGGCACTGCGCGTTGTGGGATACCTGCCCTGGCATGAAGGCCGGGCCAGAGTTGAGTCCTTTATCGCACGGCGCTTCCGGCAGGCACATGGTGCCTGTATCCACTCGTTTCTGCCGACCCTGATCACCCTGGAAACGGTGGCTGGTGATATCCAGGCCGCCATTGGGGTGCGCAGCGCCCATTCTGAAAAGCTGTTCCTTGAGCAATATCTGAATCAACCCATTGAAGCTGCCATCGGTCGAGAGAGCCAATCCCGTTGCCGGCGGCGTGATGTGATCGAGGTGGGTAATCTGGCCGGTGGCAGCCGCGGCATCAGTCGTTGTTTTTTCGCGGTGCTGAGTGCGGTGTTGCAGGATTGGGGTGCCCGTTGGCTGGCGTGCACCGGTACCACGGAAGTGGTGAATGTGTTTCACCGCCTGGGTATAAGTCCGCTTTCCCTTGCGCCGGCTGATCCGGCCTGCTTGGCCGATGCCGGGGCGGATTGGGGCTCTTACTATGCCCATTGCCCCGTTGTCATGGTGGGTGACATCGCGCAGGGGTTGGGCCGGGTCAGGCAGTCGGGCTTGCTGCAGCGTTGCGCTTACCAGCGGGTGGAGGTGAACCATGTCCTTATTGCTTGAGCGATTGGGTTGGCTGGCCCAACACCACGCCGACGGCGTTGCGCTGAGTAATGAGTCAACAGACATGAACTGGGGGCAGTTGCATCAGCAGGTGATTCAACTGCGCCAGGCACTATTGAACCATGCAGGCCGGGCCATTGCCCTGGTGGGGGACAACAGCCTGACCTGGGTGGTCTGCGATCTTGCGCTGCTGGGCTTGGCGGTGAGAGTGGTGCCCATTCCCGGCTTCTTTTCCCGACAGCAGTTGGATCACGTTATTGCTCAGGCCCACATTAGCCTGGTGTTGGGGCAGACAACCGATGTGGATCATTTTGCCGAGATGATCCCGCTCGATGCCGTGCTTCCGCTCAGCTCTGCTCCGGGCATCCGCCTGGGCGTGCTTCCAGCGAAGGCCGCCACGATTCAATCCTATGAAAAAGTCACCTTCACTTCGGGCAGCACCGGTACCCCGAAAGGCGTTCGTCTGGGGTTGCAAACGCTGGAAAAAACCGCCCTGGGCATAGCCGATGCCATGGCCGACGTGGCAATCAAGAGCCACTTAAGCGTGTTGCCTTTTGCCACCTTGCTGGAGAACGTGGCAGGAGTTTATGCACCGATACTACAGCAGGTAACCGTGCATATTGTGCCTCTGGCACAGCTGGGTTTTAACGGTGCCACGCACTTTAATGTGTTTGCCTTTTTACAACAGTTGCAGCGGGTTCAACCCCAGGCCTGCATCCTGGTTCCCCAGTTGTTGATGGCGCTGGTGCTGGCCTGTGAAAAAGGTGTGCCGGTACCCTCCCATCTGAAATTCGTGGCGGTGGGGGGAGGCAAGGTGGCGCAGGGCTTATTATGTCGTGCTGCCGCATTGAACCTGCCGGTTTATGAGGGCTATGGCCTGTCTGAATGCGGTTCGGTGGTGTGCCTGAACCGGCCGGCGGCCCGGCGCGCGGGATCAGTGGGCAAACCCCTGAATCACGTGGAATTGCTGTTCGACGATTCAGGCGAAATCCGGGTGCGCGGCGCTGTCATGCTGGGCTATCTGGGTGAAGCGCCCTCCACCACGGAGATTGCCACCGGTGATCTTGGCCGGCAGGACGAAGAAGGCTTCGTTTACATCAAAGGCCGCAAGAAAAATCTGTTCATCACCGCCTATGGCCGCAACGTCAACCCGGAGTGGGTGGAAGCGGAGCTGAGTTCGCATCCTGCCATTGCTCAGGCAGCGCTGTTTGGCGAGGCGATGCCGGAAAACGTGGCCGTCATCACGGTGCGTACCGGCTTTCAGTGGACGGACGTGGCAGCGGCGATTGCAGAAGTGAATCAGCGTCTGCCGAATTATGCGCGGGTGGGGCGGGCCCTGGCCGCCGACGAACCCTTTTCTCCCGCCAATGGCTTGGCAACCGCCAACGGCCGCAATTGTCGATCCAGGATTCAGCAACACTATCGTAACCGCATACACAATGGAGAACCTGTTATGTCTTTCTTTGAACAACTCAATCAACAGACAGAGCGTGCCCGCGGGTATTTACTGTCCGCGCCGGTGATTGAAGCGGTTCCCGAGGGCCGGTTTCAACTGACCGGGTACCGCTATTTTCTTGAGCAGGCGTTCCATCATGTTAAACATACCGTGCCGTTGATGATGGCGTGCGGAGGGCGTTTGCCGCAGGAAAAGGAATGGGTCCGTAAAGCATTGGCGGAATACATTGAAGACGAATACGGGCATCAGGAATGGATTCTGAACGACATTGCAGCCTGCGGAGGAGACAAGGAAGCCGTTAGAAACGGTGTGCCTGATTTCTCCATCGAACTGATGGTGTCCTTTCTGTACGACCAAATCGAAAGACAAAACCCGATGGCCTTTTTCGGCATGGTGATGGTGTTGGAAGGAACCAGTATCAAGCTGGCCACCCAGATGGGAAAGATTGTGCAACAGAAACTGGAACTGCCGGATCAGGCATTCAGCTATCTGTATTCCCATGGTGAGCTGGATCAGGATCACTTTGAGTTCTTTCGCTCACTGATGGACAAGGTAACCCAGCCTGGGGATCAACAGGCAATTATTCACAGCGCCAACATCGTCTACCGTTTGTACGGCGACATGTTGCGCAGTATTCCCCTGGCACAGGAAACCCCCGCCAACAGGGAGCGTTCATCCCATGCAGTTGCGTGATAAAAAAGTGTTACTGACCGGAGCAACAGGCGGCATCGGCAGGCTGATTGCCCGATTGCTGGCGGAGCAGGGTGCACAGTTGCTGTTGGCCGGGCGGGATCTCTCTGCGCTGCAGCAGCAGGCGGCTGAGCTGGCTGATGGTGGTGCCAGAGTGGTGGCGGTGGAACTTGATCTGGGAGCAGAAGGATTGCTGGAACAGTCGCGCACTGTGCTGGCCAAACATCAGGATATCGATGTGTTGATCAATGCAGCCGGGGTCAATGGTTTTGCTGCCTGCGATCAGGTGAGTAGCGCGCAACTGGCGTCAATCCTGGATATCAATCTGAAAGGAACCCTGCTGTTGACCACCGCCTTGCTGCCCCAGTTGCGGCGGCGGCCGGAGGCTGCGATCGTCAATATTGGATCAACCTTTGGCAGCATCGGTTATCCGGGATTTTCCGCCTATTGTGCCAGTAAATTTGGTGTGCGTGGCTACACCGAAGCCCTGCGGCGTGAACTGGCCCATACCCCGGTCAGGGTATTTTATGTGGCGCCACGGGCAACCCGCACCAGCATGAACGGGCCCGCCGTCAACGCGATGAATCAGGCGTTGGGGGTGGCCATGGACGAGCCGGAATGGGTGGCGCAGCAGATTGTGAAGGCGATGCAACACAACCGATTGAAACTGTTCCTGGGCTGGCCTGAGAAGCTGTTTGTGGTGGTGAACGGCGTGTTTTCCAAACTGGTGGATCAGGCCCTGATCAAACAACTCCCTACCATTCAACGCTATCTGAAAAAGGAGACATGAGTCATGGGAAGGTACTGCTTTTTAAGTGTGTTATTGATGCTGATTTCGCTGCACACCCTGGCCGCAACCACTGATTTTGATCAGCAATTGCTGTCGATCCAGCAACGCTGGGCACACATCAACTATGAAATACCGGAACCGCAACGGGAGAAGGCCTTCGAACAACTGGCGGTGGCGGCAGAGCGCCTGATTCAGGCCCACCCCGATCGGGCGGAGCCATTGATCTGGAAAGGCATTGTGGTGTCCACCTGGGCCGGTGCCCGTGGCGGGCTGGGCGCGTTGGGCCTGGTGAAAGAAGCCCGTGGGCTGTTTGAGCGTTCCCTGCGGATTGATCCGCAGGCGCTGGCGGGTTCCGCCTACACGTCACTGGGCAGTTTATATTATCAGGTGCCCGGTTGGCCCATTGCCTTCGGCGACGATAAAAAAGCCCGTGAAATGCTGGAACAGGCGGTAAAAATTGACCCTGCAGGGATCGACAGCAATTATTTTTACGGCGATTACTGGCTGGAGGAAGGTGACTACCGCAAAGCTAAAGTATACTTTGACAAGGCCATGCAGGCTGCCCCCCGTGCTGATCGCCCGCTGGCCGATGAGGGTCGCCGCCGGGAAATCCTGGCCAAGTTGGAAATCGTGGCGAAAAAATTACATTAAGGCAGGTTAATGCGTTTATTGCTGGTGGAAGATGATGCCATGCTGGGGCGGGGCGTTCTGGCGGGGCTGAAAAAACAGGGCTACTCGGTGGACTGGATGTCGGCCGGTCAAAGTGCCCTGCAGTGTCTGGATGAGGAGGAATACGATCTGGTGGTGCTGGATCTGGGCTTACCGGACATGGACGGCACCGATGTGCTGAAGTTGATGCGCAAAGCCGGCTGCACCACACCGGTGATTATTCTGACTGCCCGTGACAGCATCGCCGATCGGGTGGGAGGGCTGGATCATGGTGCCGATGATTACCTTGCCAAACCCTTTGATTCGAATGAACTGATGGCCCGCATTCGGGCCTTGCTGCGGCGCCGCAGCGGACGGGCTGATCGCACCATCCTCTATCGCGATATCGTGCTCTACCCGGATGCCATGCGGGTAACTTATCACGGCGCAGACGTCACGCTGCCCCGGCGCGAGTATATGCTGCTGCAGGAGCTGTTGACCAATACCGGTCGCGTGCTGACCCGGGATCAGTTGGAACAGGCGGTGTACGACATGGGGCAGGATGTGGCCAGTAACGCGATCGAGGTGCACGTCCATCATCTGCGTAAAAAATTCAGCAATGATTTGATTCGCACCATTCGAGGTGTCGGTTATCTGGTAGAGAAAGCCTGATGGGATCCATACGGCGCTTCCTGATGGTGGCTGTATCCGTGGTGCTTACCGCCGCGTTTCTGCTGGCCATGACGGCAAGCTATTTCGAGGCACGCCATGAAGTGGATGAGTTGTTTGATGCCGAACTGGCACAAACCGCCAGGCTGTTGAAATCCTCGTTTAAGCGGGTGGGCCAAAATCATGCCGCATTGGAGCAACAGCCGGACACAGTTGCCACGCCGCCCGTTGCGCCACCTGAAGTTGATTCCGATTTGGAGCGTACACTCTATGGCCATCGTTATGAGCGTAAAGTGTTGTTCCAGGTGCGCAAAGAGGAAGTGGTGCTGTTTGAATCGGATGAGTCCATGCTGCGTTTGAACCAGGCGCCCGCGCAGGGCTATACCACTGTGCGAGTTGATGGTTACCTCTGGTACTTGTTTACCCTAAAAGAAGGGCCGTATCGCTTCACGGCCGGAGAACGGGCGGATATACGGGATGAGCTGGCGGAAGAAATCCTGGCCAGTTATATGGTTCCCCTGTTGGTGAGCCTGCCGGTATTGCTGTGTTTGTTGCTCTGGATTCTGAAGCATGGCCTGGAGCCGTTGCGTGAATTGGCCGGCAATATCCGCAGCCGGGGCAAAGATAATCTTACCCCGATCCAGATGCAAAGCGTGCCCGAAGAAATCCAGCCGGTGGTGCAGGCCCTGAATCATCTATTTGATCAGGTGCGGCACTCCATCGAGATGGAGCGGCGCTTTACCGCGATGGCCTCCCACGAAATGCGTACACCGGTGTCGGTGTTGAAAGTAAATGTCCAAAATGCCTTGAACGCCGGCAGCAGTGCCGAGTGTGAACATTATTTACAGGAATTGAACCAGGGCATTGATCGCGCCAGCCGTCTGATGGAACAGTTGCTGACACTCAGCAAACTGGAACAGACAGAACTGCCTTACGAGCCGCTGGCAGTGGATCTGGTGCCCTTGTTGCGGGAAGAAATCGCTGCGTTGTATCCACTGGCTGACGCCAGGCAGGTACAGTTGGAACTGCATTGCGATAGGCAACACATTACCGTTCAGTCCGTGCCTCAGTTGTTGTCTGTTGTAGTGAAAAACCTGATTGAAAATGCCATCAAGTATTCTCCCGTTGGGGGTCAGGTGAAGGTGACTGCCCGGCAGGCCGATGAGCAGATTGTGGTGATGGTGGAAGACAGTGGGCCGGGCGTGCCGGAGTCTGAACGGCAGCGGATATTCAACCGCTTCTACCGCTTGACCGGTACGGATGTGCCCGGCGCCGGGTTGGGGTTGGCCATCGTCAAGCTCATAGTGGATATTCTGGGTGCAAGGATAGAGCTTGCCGACAGCGAGGCATTGGGTGGTTTGTGCGTGATGCTTCGCTTATCACTGGGTTTGCCGCTGAACCTGGGCCCGCTTCGGGGGCAGGCGTAACCTGCCCCGATGCTGCCGCTTACAGTTGGTGTTTCTTGATGTAGATTGAGCTGTCGCTGTCCCGCTGCTCCGCCCAGCCGGCATCGCTCAGAATGGCTTGTCCCAGCGCGTTCAGTTCAATGTACTGTTTGGCGCCTTCCCAGGTGCTGTCACCGATCATATACAGGGTGTTGTCGGTGCCCACCAGGGCGGTGCTGGGATAATCTTCATTGTAGCTGGGCCCGTTGCGGCGCATGCCGTCACCCAAGTCAAAAAAGAGGGTCCTGGCGTAGGCGTTGGCAACGGAATCCAGTGCGCAGGTGTTCAACGGATAGTAGAGATCGGTAAACTCGGAACAATAGGTGAGGGCGCTGTCGTCAGCGCTGACGACACCGGTGTAGTTGCCCCGAAATCCCCGCAAGGTGACCTGCAGCTCACCCTCGATGATGGACATGGCCAGAGGATAGTAGAAGTCGCTGGTGACCCCATTGGCGCTGCCAAGCAGGTAACCGTTAACATCATCGCTCCAGATTCGCTCACCGGTTGCGCCGCTGATTTTCATCACCAGCGTATCGCTTTTCAACAGGCTGAAGTTGCCGGTCTGCAGGTTTCCGATTTGGCCCGCAAGGTAATTGGCCCGGGTGGTGCTGATGAAAATGTCGTTGTTGTTATCGACTGTGATCAAGCTGGGTTCCAATTCAAATTCCAGTAACTCAGGATTGGCATCGGGTTCTGCGCGCATTAAATCGGAGTAATCGGAAGTAAACAACAAAGCACCTTGCGCAGACAACTTCACCAGGCCGCTGGAACACTTGATCAGGATATCCTGATTGTTGTCCGTTGTGATGGATACCGGATTGAATCCGGCAAATCGTCCGCAGAGCCCGTTCAGGCTGCTGAGTTCAACAGAACTCCACATCAGGTTCAGGTTTTCATCCAGGGCATGTAATCGCATGCCTGATTGCCATTCGTTGTCGCCCAGATAGTACAAGCCCCCGTTCGGCATGGCGGCGATCTGCAAGGGAGTGCCGGTCAGCGGCAGATTGTTGGTGAGATTGCCGTTCACATCAAATTGCTGTAGCTCACTGGCAATATCGTTATCCAATCGGTATCGATTCAACAGAATGATTCGACCCTGATCCAGGGCTGCTTCTGTCCAGAGAGTTGTATCTTCATTGCTGAGCTGTTGCAGCGGGCTGCCATCGGCCGCCGATGCCAGGTGGAAACTGCCGGAGAGTTGTATTCCGGTCAGCCAGTCGTTGGTGGTTTCAATAAGGATGTGATTGTCATCCACGGGCAGGATGTCGTGAACGTGGGTCACTCCGGGCAGGCTGTTTTGCCACACCAGGTCGCCGCTGCTGTTGTACTTAACAATCAGGCCACTGTAATCGAAATTGGCATCCTGTGGCTGGGCGCGGTGACTGCCCACTACATAAAGATTACCTTGCGCATCCAGTGCGGCATCCACCGCGATGTTGGCGTCCGCGGAATCGTAGGTGGCCTCCCACAACAGGGATGATCCACCACAGGCGGATATTCCCATTGCGAATAAAGTTGAATACACATAGCGTGGCGTTTTGGATAATCGTTCCATCGATTGTTCTCGCTTTATTTATTGTGATTATAAAATTTACAGAGGTGCACGATTTACAGAGGTGCCCAGTGGTCACCTCTGTTAGCGGAGTGTATTACAGAAAGGCCGGTGAAGGTAACGGAATAAGGCTGATAAAACAATCAGATGTCGTCGTCTGTTTTCCGGTTGTCCTTGAAGGTGCGCCAGCCACTGATCATGGTGCTCACCATGGATTGGCGGGACATGATGTCCTCGCGAATTGCCACATACACGTGCATGATGATAAAGCAGATGATCACCCACATGATCAGGTGGTGCCAGGTGTGGACATCCTGGCTTTGGCCAAACAGGGGGATGATCCAACTGCTGAACCACTGGTACTGCCAGCTGCCCATGCCGGTGCCTTCTCCATAAAGGGCAAATCCGGTGAAGATCATAAAAACGGTTCCCCACACCAACATGAAATGCATAAACAATAGTGCCAGTGGATTGTGGCCCACGTACTTCAGCGGCTCTTTGGTGAGAAACGCATACCATTTCGCCTCATGCAGGACGCCCGACCACCAATGCCGGTTCAGCAATGGGGGCAGAAACAATTGCCGGGCGTGCTCGTTACCGACAAAAGCCCAGTAGATACGAAACAGAAAACCAATGGCCAGAATGTAACCTGCCGCGAAATGCGCGAAGCGGATGTAGCCCATCAGGAAGTGGTCGCTGGCTTCGCCGGCCACGGTGGGCAGCGGGCTACCGATAAAGTAGCCCGTCACACACAGTACCGTAATGGCCAGCGCATTAACCCAATGCCAGATGCGGATGGGGGCCTCGTACACATAGACGGCGGGTTCGGACCGGTAGGCGGTGTCTTGGATCGTCATGGCAGCTCTCCTCGCGTAGTCTGTTTATCGAACCTTGACCCGAACCAGTTCCTGACCGTCTTCACTCATCACATGAGTGGAGCAGGCCAGGCAGGGATCAAAACTGTGCAGACTGCGCAGGATTTCCACCGGCTCATCCGGGCGCTCCATGGGCGTGTTCATCAGGCTGGCTTCAAAGGCACCGATGTTGCCGGCAGGATCGCGGGGCGAACCGTTCCAGGTGGTGGGTACCACACATTGGTAGTTCTCGATGCGGCCGTCCTTGATCTTGATCCAGTGCCCCAGTGCGCCACGGGGTGCGGCCACGGTGCCCACGCCTTTGGCTTCCTTGGGCCAGGTTTTTGGGTCCCACTTTTCCATGTTGGCGGTGGTGGTGTCACCGTTCTTGATGTTGCCCATCAGTTCGGTCCAGTCGTCCACCATCATGTCGGCGCAGTATTGTGCTTCCAGGGCGCGGGCCAGGGTGCGGCCGATGGTGGATTGCAGCACGGACTTGGCACCCAGTTCAGTACCCGCTAATTGGTTGAACGCGGCTACGCTGGTGTCCACCTGATTTTTCACATAGTCGACGCCCTGCACATAGGCCAGGGTGTAGCGGGAAAGTGGCCCCACTTCCACCGCATGACCACGCCAGCGGGGTGCCTTGATCCAGGAATATTTGGCGGCTTCGTCCATTGCCTGAATGTTGGTTTTGGTGCCTTTGAAGTTGGGGCCTAACTTGAAGTTGGGCTCGGTAACACCGTCCCAGGGATGCAGGCCCATTTTTTCATCCGGGTAGCTGTACCAGGAGTGGGCGACAAATTCCTGTACCTGCTCTGGGTCACGGGGGTCCACCGGAAACACTTCATTCCAGTTCCCGTTCAAGATCACACCGCCGGGCAATTGATCCGTGGATTTGTCGTAGTTCACCTTAGGGTAGGCGCCGTAATCCATCACACTGTAGGCGCCCAGGCCGCCGCCGTAGAGCCAGTCTTTGTAGAAGCTGGCAATGGCCAACACATCGGGAATCAGCACGTTATTGCAGAAGGCCACCATCTCATCGATACGGGCTTTGACAAAGTTCAGGCGCTCCATATTCAACGGCGCACCGGCGGACAGATCGCCGTCCATGTTAATGGCGCAGGGCACACCGCCCACCAGATAATTGGGGTGGGGATTCTTGCCGCCGAACACCGTATGCACTTTCACAAAATCTTTCTGCAGGTCCAGCGCTTCCAGGTAATGGGCCACCGCCATCAGATCCGCTTCCGGCGGCAGTTTATAAGCCGGGTTATCCCAGTAACCGTTCTTGAACGGGCCCAGTTGACCGGACTCCACAAACTTGCGGATGCGGGTTTGGATATCGCGGAAATAACCCGGGCTGGACATGGGGTGGGCAGGGGATACCATTTGCTGCAGCTGGGACGTTGCCTTGGGATCGGCTTTCAGTGCATTCACCGGATTCACCCAGTCCAGCGTATGCAGGTGATAGAAATGCACCACGTGATCGTGCACCTGCAGGGTCTTGGCCATGATTTCCCTGATCAGGTGGGCATTGGGGGGGATTTTAATGCCCAGGGCATCTTCCACGGCACGCACAGACGTTAACGCGTGACAGCCGGTACAGACACCGCAGATGCGTTCCACAAACGCCCAGGCGTCGCGGGGATCACGGCCCTTCAGGATCACTTCCAGGCCGCGCCACATGGTGCCCGAAGACACCGCATTGCGGATGACGTTGTTATCATCCACGTTGACCTCGCAACGCATATGACCTTCAATTCGGGTCACTGGATCCACCACCACACGGCGGCCGCTGCTATCCAAATCATAACCATTCGGGGTTTTGATGATGCTCATTATTCCTGATCTCCTTTTTGTGATCCTGGCTGCGCGTCTTTCTGCATGGCGCGCTTCACAGCGCTAGCGGCAATATGGGCGGCGGTGGCGGTACCAACGACGGCGGCGGCGGTAGCCCCCACCTTGTCGGCGTTGGCCTCAACACCGAACTGCGGGATGTCGGTAAGGCGGGCGTACCAGGAGCCTTTGTCCCAGAAGCCGTCTTCCGAACAACCGATGCAGCCATGGCCAGCCTGGATCGGGAAGGAGGTGCCTTCGTTCCAGCGAATGGTGGAACAGGCGTTGTAGGTGGTGGGGCCTTTACAGCCCATTTTGTAGAGGCAATAGCCTTTGCGGGCGGCCTCGTCATCCCAGCTTTCCACAAACTGGCCGGCGTCAAAGTGCGGGCGGCGATAGCATTTATCGTGGATGCGCTGGCTGTAGAACATTTTCGGCCGACCCTGTTGATCCAGCTCCGGCATTCGCTCAAAGGTCAGGATGTAGGTCACCACGGCAGTCATGACTTCCGCAATGGGTGGGCACCCGGGAACCTTGATGATCGGTTTGTTGTGGATCACCTTGTGCACCGGGGTGGCCTGGGTAGGGTTGGGGGCCGCTGCCTGCACGCATCCGTAGGATGCGCACGACCCCCAAGAGATGATGGCCTTGCAGTGCTCGGCCGCATGGGTCAACTGGTCCAGGAACGGCTTGCCGCCGATGATGCAGGACATGCCATCCTGGTTCAGGGGTGGATTACCTTCCACCGCCAGAATGTAGTTGCCGTTATATTTGTCGATGGTTTCTTCGATGATGGCTTCCGCCTGGTGGCCGGCAGCGGCCATGATCGTATCGTCATAATCCAGTGAGACCATGCTGAGAATCACATCCTTGGCCAGCGGGTGGGCCGAGCGGATGAAGGATTCCGAACAGCAGGTGCACTCCAGGCCATGCAGCCACAGGATGGGAATCCGCGGCTTGGTTTCCATGGCGTGGGCGATTTTCGGTACAAAGGCGGGCCCCAGGCCCAGTGCGGTGGCGGTCAGGCTGCAGTACTTCATAAAACTTCTGCGCGTGATGCCCTGGCGCCGCATTACTTCGTAAAAGGTTTCAGTCATGAGCATTCCCCTTGAGCATTCCCCTATCGGTCTTGTTATTCGGTCACTCCTCTTGTTCAGCCTTTGGGCAAGTTATGTGCCATGGCGACAACGCCCGGGTTGTGGGGGCTCTAGGGGGTAGTTAAACGCCAAACCGGAAAAATATATTGCACTTTGGTCTTATTATCGAAAAGAAAGTTTTCAATAGATCTTGCGCAATGGTCAAGCTGTTGACAGAATGAGGGTCACATCCATTTTCGTTCGCAATCGATCAAGAGACCGTCATCATGAGTGACCAGGTTCTGCTGTTGGGTATTGGTAATGTGCTGTGGGCCGACGAGGGCTTTGGGGTGCGTGCCATTGAAGCGTTCAACGAGTGCTATGAAGTGCCGGATTCCGTGCGCTTGATGGACGGGGGCACCCAGGGCATCTATCTGGTTCCCCATGTGCAGGAGGCCGATATCCTGGTGGTGTTCGATGCCATTGATTACGGCCTAGACCCCGGCACGCTCAAGGTGATTCGCGATCAGGCTGTCCCCAGTTTTATGGGGGCCAAGAAAATGAGCCTGCATCAGACCGGCTTTCAGGAAGTGCTGGCCATGGCGGAAATGCTGGGTAGATGCCCGCAGAAACTGCTTTTGATCGGGGTGCAGCCGGAAGAGCTGGAGGATTACGGCGGCAGTTTGCGGCCCTCTGTAAAAGCCCAGATTCAACCGGCATTGGAGATCGCCGTTGCCTACCTGCAGGAGCAGGGTATTCAGGTCTGCCGGCGATCAGGGCAGGCCACCGCCGAAACCCTTGCCCATCACAGTATTGCCCTGAATGACTATGAATCCAGGCGCCCCAGCGAAGAAGACGCCTGCCGGTTGGGAGACCCCCGAGTACTGCAATCCGGCCAGGTGGTGTTTGATCCCAAAGCCGTCACCGCAGAACCGTTGTCTTACAGTGTGGATCTGGACAAGCGGAGGCAGGACTGATGTGCATTGGGATTCCCATGCAGGTGGTGTCTGCCGATGGGCTGTTGGCTTTGTGTCGGCAGGAAGGCGCTGCTGAGCCTGAAGAAGTGGATTTGTCCCTGGTGGGCCCCTGCGAACCGGGTTCCTGGTTGCTGGTGTTTCTGGGGGCGGCCAGGGAAATCCTGGATCACGAAACCGCCCAACGTATGCAGTTGGCGTTGCAAGCCTTGAATCAAACCATGAACGGGCACGGGGATATCGATCACCTGTTTGCCGATCTGGTAGGCCGAGAACCCCCGTTGCCGGATCACCTGCGAGCGGCGGTGGGCAAGCCTGTGGCAACCTTGAATGATGGAGAAGAGTAATGTCGGTAATGATTGAACGCCTGGTCTCACAAGTGGGGTGCCCGGTCGCGAATCTGGATACCATCGATGCACTGGTGGCCAAACACGAATTCCTGATGCTGTTTTTTACCAACGATCCCGCCCGCTATCCGGAGAGCAATGATGTGGCCATTATCCTGCCGGAGATACAACGGGCCTTTCATGGCCGGTTTCAGGTGGCGGTGGTGGATCGTGAAAGTGAACAGGCCCTGAAGGAACGCTACCCCTTCAACCAATGGCCGGCACTGGTGTTCTTGCGGCGCGGTACCCAGCTTGAGGTGATCAGCAAAGTGCGGGATTGGGCCGAGTACCGGGCCCTGATCAAGCCCTTGCTGGAAACCGACTTTCAGCCCGCCCAACGAATTCCCAACGTCAGTTTGTCGTGAGGAACTAAATATGAGGAGCCAAACATGAGTGATTCAGATCGTATTCCGGTGGTGTCCTATTTCGGCCCGGGTTCGCAACCACAGGAATTCGAAGAGTCGTTTCAATACCTGAGCATGCCCACGGCCATGACAACCTATCACCAGCCGCAGGTGCCGGAACCGGAAGATGCCGGCCACATTGAGCCGGCATTGAAGCTGCTGCAGCGGGTGTTGCTCGGCTTGCAGCACTATCCCTCTAAAGGCAATGCCTTGTTTCCGCTGTCCGGACTGAATCAGGACAGCTTGCGGCTGGTGAATCAGATGATGGGGGTGGGCGAGGTGAGTGCCACCATCGGCGGTGCTTCCCTGGAATCTTCCCCCATTCATATTCAGGAATCCGTGATGGCCGGTTTGTGGCGGGTGCAGCAACGGGATGTGGATGACAATCTGATCTGGGATGGCCTGGAGGTGGGCGCTGTACCTGCTTGCGTAACGGAGCTGGCATTTGCCGATGCTGCCGCCAGCCTGGATACCGACACCAGCAATTTGCCCACCGGTGTGATGAACGTGCCTGCGCTGTTGTCAGAATTGGCGAACAAAATTACGGAGCGGGCGCAGGATGCGGCGCAAGGGCAACCCGCCCATGTGATGAATCTAACCTTACTGCCGTTGAGTGATGCGGATCTGTTTTGCCTGGGTGAACGTTTGGGGGTAGGCCCGGTGACGTTTTTATCCCGTGGTTATGGCAATTGCCGGGTGGGCAGTACCGCCTGTAACAACGTGTGGTGGATTAAATATTTCAATTCTGAAGATGCGCTGATCCTGAACACCATCGAAGTCACTAACATGCCGGAAGTGGTGATGGCCGCGCCGGAAGACATTGCAGACAGCGCCCATCGTCTGCAGGAAATTCTGGAGATCTACCGGTGAGTGGCAACGCTTCTTTTGAAGGCTCCTCATTTGAAGGGTCTTATGGCGGGGATGCCAGCCGCCTGCAGGATGATTCCATTCTGGAATGCAAGATCTGTTGGTATCGCTACCAGCCGGAGCAGGGGGATGATGTCTGGCAGATTGAACCGGGCACACCGTTTTCCCAGCTACCGGAGCATTGGCGTTGCCCCCAGTGTGATGGGGCAAAAAATCAGTTTATGGTGGTGAGGTAAGCGCCATGACCTTCACCGCCACATTCACTTCAGAGCAGCAGGTTGTCAGCACCCTGGAAGCCACGTTTGCCCAGGTGCAGCAACGCATGGATGGCTTGCCGTTTTTGAATCCCCGGTTACAGGTTCGTGCGCTGGGCTTTCAACCTTGGCAGCAATACTGGTTGGGGGTGATGGTGACACCCTGGTTTATGAATTTCATGTTATTGCCGAGGGAAGACGGTGTCAGCGTGCCGCGGTTTGGCGAAGCGCAATCGGTAAATTTTCCCTGCGGGTCTTTTTCCTTTATCGCCGGGCACGAGGGTGGTATCGGCCGTTACTTGAGCTGCTCGTTGTTGTCCCCGGTGCAGGAGCTTGAGAGTCAGCACCTGGCGGAAGAAATCGCAATGGCATCGCTGAAGCAACTGTTGACTGCCGAAGCATCCACGGCCGAATCGTCTATACCAGCAGACTGCAGTGCAGAGCCACCCCGGCGCACATTGTTTCGGCGCATTCTGGGTCAGCAAACAGATAAACCGCACATTCAGGGGAAAGCAGCCAAATGAGTCAGGCGGGCGCTTTGCATATCCGGTTTGGGCGCGATTCCGCAGCGAATGCATTGTTGTCCATCGAATCCACCCGCCCCCAGGGGCTGACCCGCTTGTTGCAAAACCGCACCATCGTCGAAGCTCATCAAGTGGTGTCGCTGTTGTTTTCCGTGTGTCGACGGGCGCAAACCGTTGCCGCATCCCGGGTAGCCGAGCAGTTGATGGGCGTCACTGTGCCTGCAGAGCTGGAACAGCATCGTGACCAGATGCTGCGCCTGGAACTGCTGCACGAACATCTGTGGACACTGTTGGTTCAATTGCCGCCGCGCCTGGGCTTGCCCCCCCGCACGGATTGCATGGCGGAAGCCAGCCAGATTCTGCGCTGTGCCATGAGCGGCATGGACCGCAGGAGCGTGCTGTCCGGGATATTCGGCATCAAGGCGGTTGCCGATGATTTACCAGCGGTGATGGATCTGGCCGCTTGGGCAGGGCAGTTATACGAGTCGTTATTTACCGGGGGGAACTGCCTGGCCGATGAGTTGGTGGCGGCAACCCGATTGCAGGATTGGCGCAGCGATTACCATCTGTGTGGCGTGCAATCCTTTTCTGGAGAAGATCTGGTCAGCCGCTTGATTGGTGATCCTGCATTCAGCCATCAACCCCAGTGGCAACAACAGCCCAGGGAGACCGGCGCCGTTGTGCGTCAGGCCGATCGGGCGCCAGTGTTCCAGGCCTTGCAGCAGGGCTGGTGCCTGCAACCCCGGCTGCTGGCCATTGTATTGGAAGTGCAGTGGCTGCTGAAATGGCTATTGGCTGGCGCCTCCAGAGCGGCTACCGGCAAAGAGGATGGCGGTGTAAACATCAGCAATGGCAATATTGAGTCCGCTTCACCCCGGTTTGCCCTGACCCAGTTGGAAACCGCCCGTGGCGGCCTGATCCACGGGGTGGAACTGAACCCCGAGCGGGAACGCATTGCCCGCTACTGGATCATCGCGCCTACTGATTGGAACTTTCACCCGCAGGGCGTGCTGCATACAATGGTGGAAAAATTGCCGGAAACAGAAGCAGAGCAGGCCCATCAGCGGTTGGCGTTACTGGTGATGATGATGAACCCCTGTGTGGGCTGGGAGGTACAGAGTCATGCATGAAATGTCCCTGTGTGAATCCGTATTACAAATTGTGGAAGAAGAAGCCGCCAGGCAGCGCTTCAGCAAAGTGAAATGGCTGCAGTTGGAAATCGGCACGCTGGCGGGTGTGGAGGTGGAAGCCATGCGCTTCTGTTTTGATGCGGTCTCCCGTAACAGTGTGCTGGAAGGGGCGGCGCTGGATATCGTGCAGCCGGTTGGCCAAGCCTGGTGCATGCAGTGCGCCAAAACCCTGCCGCTTCGGGAACGCTACCAACCCTGCCCGGAGTGCGGTGGTTATCAGTTACAGGTTACCGGCGGGGATGAAATGCGAATCAAAGAATTGGAGGTGGAGTGATGTGTACAGTGTGCGGTTGCGGAGAAGGGGACGTTACCATTGAGGGTGGGCACGAACATTCCCACGGACATTCACATGAACATTCTCAAGGTCATTCTCAAGGTCATCATTCTCACGAACATAACCACCACCATCACTACGGTTTGGGCCCGGCCCGGGCCCATGCCCCGGGATTGGATCAGGCCCGCATGGTGCAGATCGAAAAAGATATTCTCGGCAAGAATGATCAGTATGCCCGCTCCAATCGCGCCCGCTTTGCCGAACAGGGAATTTTCACCCTGAATCTGGTGTCCAGCCCCGGCTCCGGTAAAACCACATTACTCACCCGAACCCTGACCGATCTGAAAGACAAGTTCCCTTTAGCGGTCATCGAAGGCGATCAGGAAACCTCCCAGGATGCGGAGCGCATCCGTGCCACCGGTGTCAACGCCATTCAGGTAAACACCGGCAAAGGCTGCCACCTGGACGGACACATGGTGGGCCACGCATTGGAAACCCTGCAACCGCAACCGGGCAGCGTATTGTTTATTGAGAACGTGGGCAATCTGGTGTGCCCCGCCGCGTTTGATCTGGGGGAGGCCCACAAAGTGGCGATCCTGTCTATTACCGAAGGGGAGGACAAACCCATCAAATATCCCGATATGTTTGCCGCTGCTGATGTGATGCTGCTGAATAAAATCGATCTGCTGCCCCATCTGGATTTTGATGTGGAGCGTTGCATTGAGTTTGCCCGCCGTATCAATCCCGCTATTCAGATCATCAAAGTGTCCGCCAAAACCGGCGAAGGCATGGAGCAATGGTATCAGTGGCTGACACTGAATCGGCAAAGCCGCCTCATCGGGCATCCGGCCTTTGCCGAAGGCGCCAACACCGCCGAGGATACCCGTCATGCCTGAGCTGATCGATGCCCGTTCCGGTTTGCCCGCGGTGCCCAAGCCCTTGCCCACGGTTCTGATTCTGGATGATGAACAGCGCTCGGTGGAAACCCTGGCGCGTATTCTGCAGGATGAGTTCGATGTGCATTGTGCCACCACCATCGAGGAGGCGGAGGCCATTCTGCAGCGGGAATGGGTGCAGATCATTCTCTGTGACCAACGCATGCCGGAGATGACCGGTGTCGAGTTTCTGATGCGGGTACGGGAGCAATGGCCGGAAGTGATTCGCATGATTATTTCCGGGTACACCGATTCCGCCGACATCATCGATGCGGTGAACGATGCGGGCATCTACCATTTTATTACCAAGCCCTGGCAGCCCGCTGATCTGCTGATGAAACTGCACAATGCCGCCCGACTGTTCCGCCTGCAGCGTTTGAACGAGCAACTGTCAGTGGAATTGAAGCTGCGGCCGGAAACCCTGGCCGACGAGCTGGAAGAAAAGCGTCAGTTATTGCGTGCCCGTTTTGACTGGAATCTGGGGATTGTTCGATCCCCGGACAGCGCCATGAATCATGTTTGTGAGATCATCCAGCATGTGGCCCCGTTCAACGTGAACGTATTATTGACCGGTGAATCCGGCACCGGCAAGGAGCTGTGTGCGCGGGCACTGCATTACAACAGCCTGCGTCAGGATGGCCCCTTTGTGGCGGAAAACTGCGGTGCACTGCCGGATGAATTGCTGGAAAGTGAATTATTCGGTCACAAGCGCGGCGCCTTTACCGGGGCGGTGGATGACCGGGTGGGATTGTTTGAACGGGCCGATGGCGGCACGATTTTTCTGGATGAAATCGGCGAAGTGTCACCGGCTTTTCAAGTGAAACTGCTGCGGGTGTTGCAGGAAGGGGAGATCCGGCCCTTAGGCACCAACACCCGCCGGAAGATCGATGTGCGGGTGGTGGCCGCCACCAATCGGGATCTGGAAAAAGACGTAAAAGAAGGCCGGTTTCGGCAGGATCTGTACTACCGCTTAGCCACCTTTGTGGTACAGCTGCCGCCACTGCGGGATCGCGCCATGGATATCGAGGCACTGGCCTACGCCATTCTGGAGGAATCATCCCGCCAGTTGGGCAAACAGGTCAAAGGTTTTACCGAAGAAGCCATTCACTGTTTGCAGGCCTATGACTGGCCCGGCAACGTGCGCGAACTGCAGAACGAAATCAAGCGAATGCTGGTGCTGGCCCATGAGGATACCCTGGGGGCCGACCTGATCAGCGCGCGCATTGTGTTGGCCGCGCCGGAGGAAGCCCAATCGGATCTGGAATTGCTTACCGGCATCGAAGGCTCGCTGAAGCAACGGGTGGAATCGTTGGAGGCGCGCATCCTCAAGGAAACCCTGATTCGTCACCGCTGGAACAAAACCCGCGCGGCGGAAGAGCTGGGTTTATCCCGCGTGGGATTGCGCAACAAGCTGGAGCGCTACGAACTGGAACAGATTCCACAGAAACCCCAAACGGCTCAAGGATAGAGCGCCATGGAACGATCTAAACCGCTTACCCATCAGGTCACCCTGCCGGATGCATTACCCGAAGAGGTGGGGGAAAGCGCGTGGATTGAAGTGATTCAGCGCATGGATGACATCTACGCCGACCTGGTGGAACATCAGGTGGCACTGGAAGATAAAAACACCGCCCTGGAAGCGGCCTACCGTGAATTGCACCGCACCCATGAAGAACTAAAACAAACCCAGCGGCAGCTGATCCAGGCCGAGAAAATGGCATCCCTTGGCCGCCTGGTGGCGGGGGTGGCCCACGAGCTGAACAATCCCATCAGTTTTATCCAGGGCAATGCGTTTGCGTTGGAAGGCTACAACGCCCGCTTGCAGGGCTTTTTTACCGAACTGGAACAGCTCAATCACCCGCCGGTGAATCAATTGCGGGAGCGCAACCGCATCGACGCCATCCTGCGGGATTTAAACCCCCTGGTGGAAGGCACCAAAGAGGGGGCAGATCGGGTTACCGAGATTGTGCAGAACCTGCTGCGGTTTACCACCCCACAGAAGCGATCGGTTGCCCCCTTTGATCTGGCGGCATTGATTCGCAACTCCATGCAATGGGTGTGTCGCAGCAATCGGATTGCGGTGCAGCAGCATCTGGAAATACTGGAATCACTGGAAGTGGCAGGTTACGAAGGCCTGGTGCACCAGATTCTGGTGAACCTGATTCAGAATGCCATCGATGCGGTGGAGCCGGTGAAGGCTCCCTCGCTGTGGGTCAGCGTTAAAATGGATGATAAAACGGTTGCCATTACGCTTCGCGACAACGGCCCCGGCATCAAGCGTGAACACCTGGCCACGATCTTTGATCCTTTCTTTACCACCAAACAATCCGGTAAAGGCACCGGGCTTGGCTTGTACATCAGCTATCTGCTGGCCACGGAGCAATGCGGTGGTAATCTCACGGTGGAATGCCCACCGCAGGGCGGCGCTGAATTCACCCTCACCTTACCCAAAGTGATAACACAAGCCATCACCCAGAATGGAGGCACGGCATGACGTCAAAAACGCTGTTGTGGTTGCAGTCCGGTGGTTGTGGTGGTTGCAGCCTTTCATTACTGAATGCAGAGAATCCGCACCTGCTGGATCGCTTATCCCAATCCGGAATTGACCTGTTATGGCACCCCAGCCTGAGCGAATCCAACGGGCCGGAATTCCTGGCGCTCATGAAATCCATCTGTGATGGCGAGCAGGCACTGGATATATTATGCCTGGAAGGCTCCGTGATGATGGGGCCGAACGGTACCGGCCGTTTCCATTTGTTGAGTGGCACCGATCAACCCATGTTTCACTGGTTGGAAAAGCTGGCCGCCCAAGCCAAACAGGTGGTGGCGGTGGGCAGTTGCGCGGCCTTTGGTGGTATCACCTCGGCGGGGATCAATATTGGTGAAGCCAAAGGATTGCAATTCGATACCGAACAACCCGGTGGCCTGCTGGGGGAACAATGGCGCAGCCAATCATCATTGCCGGTGGTAAACATTGCCGGTTGCCCGACCCATCCCGATTGGGTGACCGAAACCCTCACGTTACTGGCGGCGGATGCTTTGCATCAAAACCAACTGGATGAATACAACCGGCCCCGTTTTTACACCGATCACCTGGTGCATCACGGTTGCCCCCGCAACGAATATTACGAATACAAAGCCAGTTCCGAAAAGCCCGGTGATCTGGGCTGCATGATGGAACACATGGGCTGCCTGGGTACCCAGGCCCGGGCGGATTGCAATATCCGCCCCTGGAACGGCAGCGGTTCCTGTTTGAAAGGCGGTTACGCCTGCGTGAATTGCACCGCACCGGGCTTTGAAGACAGCCGCCACAGCTTTATGGAAACACCCAAGCTTGCCGGCATTCCGGTGGGCCTGCCCACGGACATGCCCAAGGCCTGGTTTGTGGCGCTGGCCTCCCTGGCCAAGGCCGCCACACCGCAACGCCTGCGCAAGAACGCCGTGGCGGAGCGCCTGATCTACCCACCCGGCAAAGAGCATAAAAAATCATGAGCCTGCCAACGGGAAACACATTATTGGGGCCGTTAAACCGGGTGGAAGGGGATCTGGAAATTCGCGTGCAGGAGGCCGATGGGCGCGTGCAACAGGCCTGGGTGAATTCACCGTTGTTCCGTGGCTTTGAAGTGATTCTGCAAGGCAAGCCACCCCTGGATGCATTGGTCTACACACCCCGCATCTGTGGCATCTGTTCGGTGGCACAGTCCGTTGCCGCCGCATCGGCTTTGGCAGACTATATGGGGGTGGTGCCCACTGATAACGGCAGGCTTGCCACCAGCCTGACGCTGGCCTGTGAAAACCTGGCGGATCACCTCAGCCATTTTTATTTATTCTTTATGCCGGATTTCGCCCGCACCGGTTATCAAAAACAGCCCTGGTTTGACGCCATCCAACAACGCTTTCGTGCCCAGGTGGGTAATGTGGTGAATCAGGTGTTACCGGCGCGGTCCGCCTTTATGCAGATGACCGGTATCCTGGCCGGTAAATGGCCCCACAGCTTAAGCCTGCAACCGGGCGGCACCAGCAAAGCCCTGGGCAGCAGCGAGCAGGTGCGCCTGTTGATGATGATTCGCAGCTTTCGCCAGTTTCTGGAGCAGGTGTTGTTTGCCGACAAGCTGGAAAACGTTGCGGCGCTGGAAAACCGCGAGCAGCTGATGGCCTGGGCGGCGTCCCATGCCCAATCGGACTTCGGCCGCTTTTTGTCTTTGGTACAGCCCCTGCAATTGGATCAGCTGGGGGTTACCCGTAATACCTTTCTCAGTTACGGCGCCTATGACATTCCCGCTAATAACAACCGGCATTTGTTCAGGCAAGGCGTGGCCCAGTGGCAGAAGCCATCTCTTAAAAGCGGTGGGCTAAAAATAAAAACCCTGGATACAACATTGATTGAAGAAGACATCGCCTATAGCTGGTTGGTGGGGGAGCGCGCCCATCCCTATCAGGGCACTACCCAGCCCGATGCCGATGTGCCCGGTTATTCCTGGTGCAAGGCGCCCCGATTGAATGGTGAAGTGGCAGAGGTGGGCGCCCTGGCGCGACAGGTGGTGAACGGCCATCCCCTGTTATTGGATTTGGTAAAAAGCGATGGCGCTGGTGTGATGAGCCGGGTGGTGGCGCGCTTACTGGAATTTGCCTTGGTGGTGCCCGCCATGGAGCAATGGTGTCAGCAGCTGCAGGTGAACGAATTATTTTGTGCCCAGCAATCCCATCAACCTGACTCCGGTAAAGGGCAGGGCTTGGTGGAAGCGGCCCGGGGCAGCCTGGGCCATTGGATCAACGTAGTAGATGGCCGCATTGCCAACTACCAGATCATTGCACCCACCACCTGGAACTTTTCACCCCGGGATCAGCAGGGCATATGTGGGCCCTTGGAAAGTGCATTGCAAAACATCGAATTGAAAAATGCCGGACATGCCGCCCAGCTGCATGAATGCCTGCCCATTCAGCATGTGATTCGTTCCTATGATCCTTGTATGGTTTGCACGGTGCACTGATGGCGATGAACCCGATGCAACAGGATTCTTTACAACCCGGCTCGTTACAACAGCCCGTGCAAAAAACCATTCGGGTCAGTGGTGTGGTCCAGGGGGTGGGTTTCCGGCCTGCGGTATGGCATTGGGCGCAGGAACTGGGATTGACCGGCCACGTCTGTAACGATGATGACGGCGTGTTGATTTGTTGCCGTGGTGCCGAGCGCGCGGTGGAAGATTTGCTTCAGCGTTTGCAATCCTCGCCGCCGGCACAATCCCATATCAGCAAGATCGAATGCTGGCAGAGCGATGCTCCGCTGCATGGTGAGGGATTTAGAATCGAAGAAAGCCTTCACGAACATCAGCAAGGCAAATCAAAACCACAATTGAAAACCGGTGTATCAGCGGATCTGGCCACCTGCCCGGATTGCTTGCGGGAACTGTTTGATCCCAACAATCGCCGTTACCGTTATCCCTTTATCAACTGCACCCACTGCGGCCCGCGCCTGAGCATTGTGCGCAGCATTCCCTATGATCGGGTCAACACCAGCATGGCACTGTTCCAGCAATGCCCGCAGTGCCAACGGGAATACGATGATCCCGCCGATCGCCGCTTTCATGCCCAACCCAACGCCTGCCCGATGTGTGGCCCCACCCTGTGGATCACCGATCAATCCGGGGCTGCATTGGATGGTGATCCCATCGCGGTGGCCCAGGCCGCGTTGCGGGCCGGTAAGATTGTTGCGGTAAAGGGTGTGGGGGGATTTCATCTGGCTTTGGATGCCGGCAATGAACAGGCCGTGGCAACACTGCGCCTGCGCAAGCGCCGCCCCCACAAACCCTTGGCCGTGATGGTGCGGGATCTTGAGGTGGCCAGGCGTTATTGTCATATCTCCGATCAGGAACAAACCCTGCTGCAAAGTGCAGCGGCCCCCGTGGTATTACTTGGCGTGCACACAACACCCAGCACCGGCATTGCACCGGATCAGCAACGCCTGGGTGTGATGCTGCCGCCTTCCCCATTACACCACCTGCTATTGGATACATTTGATACTCCGTTGGTGATGACCTCCGGCAACCCCAGTGGTGAACCTCAATGCATCAGCAACGACAGCGCGCTGGAAAAACTCTCCGGCGTGGCGGATCTGTTCTTGTTCCACAATCGGGATATCCTCAATCGGGTGGATGATGCCGTGGTTCAGGTAATCGATCATCAACCGCAAGTGATGCGGCGGGGGCGGGGTTATGCCCCCATGCCGTTGCCGCTGCCGCCGGGTTTTGAAACCGCACCGGCTGTTCTGGCGCTGGGTGCCGAAATCAAAAATACGTTTTGCCTGTTGGGGCAGAACAAAGCGGTACTGTCCCAACACATGGGTGATCTGCAGGATGTGTTAACGCTGGCGGACTTTGAACGCAACCTGGCCCTGTATCAGCAGGTGTATCAGCATGAGGCGCAATGCATCGCCGTGGATGCCCATCCCCAATACCACTCCGGCCGGGTGGGGCGCATGGTGTCGCAGCAATTGAATTTACCGGTGTTGGAAATCCAGCATCACCATGCCCACATGGCGGCCTGTTTGGGTGAGCATGGCTGGCCGCTGTTATTTAATGGTGAAAAGGCTGAAAAAGAAGTACTGGCCATCACCCTGGATGGATTGGGCTTTGCACCGAATGGCGCTGAAGGTGAGGATGGCGGGAAAGGAGAGGACGCCCTTTGGGGCGGCGAACTCCTGTTGGGGAACTACACCCAAGTAAAACGCCTGGCCCGATTAAAACCGGTGCCCTTACCCGGAGGCAATGCGGCCGCCATCCAACCCTGGCGCAACACCGTGGCGCAATTGCACAATGCAATGGGCTGGAACCCTGTCATCGAACAATTTGGCGCGTTACCGGCAATCCAAACCATCGCCCAACAACCGGTGGATACCATCCTGGCCATGATGGAGCGGTCGTTGAACTCACCGCTTTCCTCATCCTGCGGCCGCCTGTTCGATGCCGTCGCCGCGTTATTGGGATTCTCCACCAATGGTATGAGCTTTGAAGGCCAGGCCGCCATGGCACTGGAAGCCTCCATCAGCGAACAGCAATGGCAGCAAGCTCAACCTTACACCTTGGCAATTCAGCAGGAAGCGAACGGCCTGTGGCAGATCGACCCGGCCCCCATGTGGCGCAGTCTTTTACAGGATCTGCACAATGCAGAACCTAAAGGCCTGATGGCCGCAAGATTTCATAAAGGATTGGCCCGGGCCTGGGCGGATTGTGTGTGGCAACTGGCCCAGCAGCATAACGTGAACGATGTGGTGTTAACCGGCGGCGTATTCCAGAACGTGCATCTCACAACCGAAATTACGGGCCTGCTCCAGCAGCATCAACTCAACGTGCTCACCCATTGCCAGATGCCCGCCAACGACGGCGGCATCGCCCTGGGCCAGGCCCTGATCGCTGCCGCCCAACAAATTCAACTGAACTCTCCACAACTAAATTTGCAAGAGAAGAGGAGCTCCCCATGTGTTTAGGAATTCCGGGGCAGATTGTCGCCATCAGTGACGCCGCCAATCATATGGCCATGGTGGATGTATCCGGCGTGCAGCGGGAAGTGAACATCATGTGCATCGTGGAACCCAACACCACAGCCCAGGATTACGTGGGGGAGTGGGTGCTGGTGCATGTGGGTTTTGCCATGAGCCACCTGGATGAGGAAGAGGCCCAACGCACATTGGCTCTGTTACAAGAGTTGGGAGAATTTCAGGAAGAACTGCAGGCGATAGAAGCTTCAGGGGAGAGCACACAATGAAATACGTCGACGAATTTCGTGATCCGGACACCGCCCGCAAACTGGTGCAACAGATCCACCGGGTTACCGAACATATCCTTGCCAAAAGAAACGCCGCCGGCAACACCATGCCCCTGCAATTAATGGAATTCTGCGGCGGCCATACCCACACTATTTTCCGCTACGGTATCGAGCAATTGTTGCCGGAAGGCATCGAACTGGTGCACGGCCCCGGCTGCCCGGTGTGTGTGTTACCACGGGGCAGGGTGGACGATGCCGTGGCACTGGCCAGCCGCCCGGAAGTGATCTTCACCACCTTTGGTGATGCCATGCGCGTGCCGGGATCGCAGAAAAGCCTGTTGCAGGCCAAGGCCGATGGCGCCGATATCCGTATGGTCTATTCGCCACTGGATTGCCTGAAACTGGCGCAGGAAAACCCCACCCGCGAAGTCATCTTCTTCGCCCTGGGTTTTGAAACCACCATGCCCAGCACCGCGCTCACCCTATTACAGGCGGAACGCATGGGCATCACCAACTTTTCCCTGTTCTGCAACCACATCACCACCGTGCCCACCATCGACGCCATTCTCAACGATCCCGATATGATCCTGGATGGTTTCCTGGCGCCGGGCCACGTCAGCATGGTGCTGGGGGAAGAACCGTTCCAGTTTGTGGCGAAAGAATTTCACAAACCACTGGTGATCACCGGCTTTGAACCGCTGGATATTCTGCAATCCCTCACCATGGTGTTGCTGCAAATCAAAGAAGGCCGCTGCGAAGTGGAAAACCAATACAAACGGGTGGTGCAAAAGCAGGGCAACAGCCAGGGCCAGAAAGCCATCGAAACCGTATTCGAGATCCGCGACTTTTTTGAATTGCGGGGGCTGGGCTCGGTGGATCACTCCGGCGTGCGCATTCGCGATGCCTACGCCCGCTTTGATGCGGAGCGCAAGTTCGCGGTTGAAGGCATCACCGTCACTGATCCCGCCGGTTGCCAGTGCGGTGAAGTACTCAAAGGCCTGATCCGCCCCTGGCAATGCAAACAGTTCGGTGAACAGTGCACACCGCAAACCCCCATGGGCGCATTGATGGTGTCCTCCGAAGGGGCCTGCGCCGCCTACTATCAATACAGCGATGTGCAGGAGCTGAAAATCAAACGGGCGCAGGATCAAAAGGCAGGGGCCATGGCATGAAAGAGGTGATCACCCTGGCCCACGGCAGCGGCGGCAAAGCCATGGACGAACTGATCCGCTCTGTGTTCGTTGCTGGCTTTTCTGAAAACATGGACAACACCAACCTGGCCGCCATGGAAGACCAGGCCCGCTTTGATCTGGCGGCCCTGCAACAACAGGGCAACCGCCTGGCCTTCACCACCGACTCGTACGTGGTGGACCCATTATTCTTCCCCGGTGGCGATATCGGCAAACTGGCGGTGGCCGGCACCGTCAACGATCTGGCTATGGGCGGTGCCAAACCGCTTTACTTAAGCTGCGGCTTCATCATCGAAGAAGGCCTGCCCGTGGACACCCTGAAAAAAGTGGTACGCTCCATGCAACAAGCCGCAGTGGAAGCGGGGGTGAGCATCGTCACCGGCGATACCAAAGTGGTGCAGAAGGGCAGCTGCGACAAGCTCTTCATCAACACCGCCGGAGTGGGAGTGATTGCCGCAGGGGTGAACATCAGCGCCGCCGGTGCACAACCGGAGGACGCCATCATCATCAACGGCTACCTGGGGGATCACGGCGCCGCCATTGTGGATGCCCGTGGCGACCTGGCTTTGCAGAACAGCATCGAATCCGATTGCCAACCGTTGGGCGATCTGGTGCAAGCCATGTTAGCCGTGTGCCCGGACATCCACTGCCTGCGGGATGCCACCCGGGGCGGCCTGGCCACCGTGCTGAACGAATTCGCCCAGGCCAGCGATTGCTGCATGCAGGTGGATGAAACCAAACTGCCTATTCGCGACGAAGTACGGGGCATGTGCGAGATCCTGGGATTGGACCCGCTCTACCTGGCCAACGAAGGCAAACTGGTGGCCGTGGTGCCTGCGGCTGCCGCCGAAAAACTGATTGAAGTAATGCACAGCCACCCGGCGGGGCGCCACAGCGCCATCATCGGGCAAGTAAAAGAAACATCTAAACCCGTTTCAAAACCAAGCGTGCTGATGACCACAGGATTTGGCAGCCAGCGAATAGTAGACCGGCTCGTAGGCGAGCAATTACCGAGGATCTGTTGATGACCAGCTTATTATTCGTGGGCTTTTTACTGGGGATACGGCACGCACTGGAGGCAGACCACATTGCCACCGTGGCCTCACTGGCCAGCACCTTTCCCAACCGCTGGCAAGTGGTGCGCCAGGGGGTGGCGTGGGGCTTTGGCCACAGCGTGATGCTGCTGCTGGTGGGCGCGGTGGTGCTGTGGAGCGACACCATGATCCCCGAACAAATGGCCCACGGCCTGGAAATGGCCGTCGGCGCCCTGATGATCGTACTGGGCCTGGACGTGCTGCGTCGGGCCTGGCGCGACAAAGTCCACTTCCACCTGCACCAACACAAAGACGGCACCCAGCACTTCCACGCCCACAGCCATCAGGATCAACCACAAAACTTTCGCCTGGCACCGTTCATCCAACCGCAACTGGGCCTTGAGTATAAACACGGCCATCACAACCATTCTCATGACAAGAGCCACAAGAAAGACTGGCCCCTGCGGGCGTTGTTCATGGGCATCATCCACGGCATGGCCGGCTCCGCCGCCTTGATCCTGTTGTTTGTGGATCAGGTGGATTCCATCAGTACGGGGTTGGCCTACATCGCCATTTTTGGGGTGGGATCGGTATTGGGGATGTTTGTGTTTTCACTGGTGATTTCTGTGCCCCTGGGGATGACGGCGAAGAAACTGACGCGGGTGCATACCGGGTTGCAGTTTTCCATAGGAGTGGTGACGTCGGCGTTGGGGGTTGGGTTGTTGGTGGCGCCGATATAGCGGAGCCCGCGCTACATAAACCAATAGGTGGCATATATTAACCAATTGTTGGGTTATATTTACCATTATATGGTTTATGGAAAAGGGGGGAGAACCCATCATGTTTGTGCTCAAAGGCATACTGAGGGCGGAAAGTCAGGAAAAGATCCTGATCTATCTACTGCTGAACGGGAGTGGTTACGGCAAGAGCATTGCCGAGTTCTGGCCGCGTTTATCCATTGGCAGGATAGGCAGTCGCTTATTCAAGCCACAGCCATCCTGTTGCAACACAACCTAAAACCGATGACATTTCAGGCTTTTTGCTTTTAACACACGGGCCACGATGGTCTGATACATAGCCCAGAATTGAGCCTGCTCGGGAGTACTCGATAAGATGAAGTGCATTATCCAGACAGAATTCTATAGGCCATCGTATCCAGCCTTTCCTTCACCATTTCCCACTTCGGAATCACCTGACCCATCAATCGATAAAAGCGTTCACTATGATTATGTTCAGCAATATGGCAGAGTTCATGCAGAATTACGTAATCAATACACTCCCTTGGTGCCTTAACCAGATGCGGGTTCAAGGTAATCCTGCCATTAGGGGAACAACTACCCCATTGGGTCTGCATGGACAGAATTCGTAGGGGAGGGCGACCGGTAACCCATAGGGCTTCTTCGAGCATGGCATTCAGGCGGTTGGCGAAGATTTCCCTGGCGCGTAGCTTGTACCACTCTGTCAGCAACCCCTTCACCCGATCAGCACTTTTCCGCCGTACCGATACTTCCAGCTTGCCGCGTAACAGCTTCACGCCCTGCACTTGATCCGGTGCTGCTATCACCTTCAGCAAATACTGCTTACCCAAGTAGTAGTGACTCTCCCCACTGACATACTGGCGCGGGGTAATGTGCTCCAGCTGTTTACGAAAATCGCGAAGTTGTTCGTAGATCCAGCGGCCCCGCTTCTTGACCGCAGAAAGCACCGCATCCTCACTGGCGTCTTCTGGAGCGGAGACAATCACACGACAATCCGGATGGACTTTAATTAGTATCTTGCTAGTGGCCTGCGGGCGTAGGACTCTTTCAAAAGCGATTCTCTCGTCACCATACAGAAAGCTCATAGGTGTGCCTTTGACCTTAATCGGAACATTCATCCCGTTCAAACTCCAGTCACACCACTGTTTAATCCAACCCGGGTAATCTGCACCACCATTTCCACAATCTTCTTAGCCTGATCCATACCGCTGCCTACGGATTTACATTCCTTGAACATAAGTGGTAAGAGTTTTTTGCGGATATCTGCTTCGATATTCTGCGGGTTGATAGAATTTTCAGCTACCGAGTTGGCAACTGACTCATCGATTTCAAAGGCCAGCTTTACCCACTTATCCTGCACTTGCTGATCCATCACAGCCAATGCTTCTGGCAATTGTTTTTTGAATACCCCAAAGTAAGCTTGGGCGTGACGGTTACCAGCAAAGACATCGGGGATTTCATTCAGGCGGCGTTCCTGTACCTGCTCTTCAAACTCGCGAAACAGCATGTACTGCTTCAGCGGGTGGTCGAACAGCTTTTCAGCCTCTTCAATCGCCTGGCGCAACAGTTTTGAGAAAGCTTCCTGCGCATAGGGATCATCCTGCAGTTCCTGCTCAATCATCCGGGTGACACGGGTTTTAATGATATCAGTTTCGTTGCGGGTCTTTTCTTCGCTCCAATCCTTCGGCTCTTGCTTCTGCCCCATCTTGCCCACTTCGTACACGCCGCCGGGTTCCCTTACCTCAACACCCACAACGTGCTTATCCAGCAGTTTCTTAACCTGCTCAGCATACTCGTCGTAGTTGACCCTCTCGCCAGCATCTTGCTGCGCCAATTTGCGCAAGCTGGAGAACTGCTTCACTGTTTCCTTGTAGTGGCGGCGATCATCTTCGTTGAAGCTCTTATCGTCGTAGAAGGTGGCGGATTGCAGAGCAACCTTCAGACAACTGGCAAAGGCGGTCAGCGCTTCATAGAAGTCCTCGCGTATCTTCAGGTGAGTGTCTACCAGTTCGCCATTGCGGTCTTCGATCTTGGGCACCAACACCTGCCGCAACTGCTCAATGTCGTTCTTGTTTTTCACGCCGTCAAAGATCGCCCACAGTTGCTTGTAGAGCTGCGGCAGACGCTTGTACTCTGTGCTCATCTGGCTGTAGAGGCCAGCAATATCATTGATGTCGTAGCCACCCTGGGTGCGAGCCGCCAGATCCTGATATTTTTGGATGGTGGTATCCAACTCCGCCAGAATGCCACGATAGTCGATTAGCAAGCCGAATTTCTTCTTGGGATGCAAGCGGTTCACACGCGCGATGGCCTGGATCAGGTTATGCTCTTTCAAAGGCTTGTCGATATAGAGCACAGTGTTCTTCGGTTCATCAAACCCAGTCAAAAGCTTATCCACTACAATCAGCATCTTCAGATCGTCATCCTTGTCGAAGCGCTCGATCAAATGTTTGGTATAAGCCTGATCATCCTGGCTGCCTACATTATCCTTCCACCATTTCGTTATTTCCGGGGCTGTCGCTTCATCTACCTCGGTATTGCCTTCCCGGGTATCCGGGGGGCTGATTACCACCGCAGATTCAAACAGGCCTGCTTCATCCAGGTACTTCTTATATTTGATGGCTGAGGCTTTACTGTCACAGGCCAGCTGGCCTTTCAGCCCTTCATCGATGTTCTTCACGAAGTGATTGGCCACATCCAGGGCAATCAATCGAATCCGATCATCTGCTTCGTACACCTGGCCCTTTTTGGCAAACTTACGCTTCAGGTCGGTTTTCTGCTCATCGGAAAGCCCTTCGGTAATGCGTTCAAACCAGCTATCGATGGCACGCTCGTTTACATCCAGATCCGGTATTCGCTCCTCGTACAGCAGGGGCGTGACCGCCTTGTCTTCCACAGCGCGCTGCATGGTGTAGGCATGCACAATGGGGCCGAATTTGTTAGTGGTCTTATCCTCTTTCAGCAGCGGTGTGCCGGTAAAGGCTACAAAAGCCGCATTGGGCAGGGCCTGCTTCATGCGGATATGGTTTTCACCACCCTGGCTACGGTGGCCTTCGTCGATGAGCACAATGATGTCGGAACTCTTGTTCACACATTCCGGCAGCTTAGTGGCAGTATTAAATTTCTGGATCAGCGAGAAGATAATGCGCTCAGTGCCTTTCCCTATCTGCTCCGCAAGCCGCTTGCCTGAGGTGGCCATGGCAGCATTCTTGTCCTTCTTGTCATCCAGCGCACCACCTGAGGAAAAGGTTTTACTAAGCTGGGTTTCCAGATCCACCCGGTCGGTTACCACCACAATACGGCACTGCTTTAGGCTATCGTGTAAGACCAGGGCCTTGCTTAAGAACACCATGGTGAACGATTTACCGGAACCCGTGGTATGCCAGATCACACCACCTTCACGGCCACCACTGGCATTGGTGGTATTGATGCGCTCGATCAACCGCTTAATGCCAAACACCTGCTGATAACGGGCCACGATCTTACCCACCTTTTTATCGAACAGGGTATAAAAGCGGGTCATCTCCAGCAGCCGGTCGGGGCGTAGCAGGCTGATTAAAAGCTGGTCCTGCCCCGTGACTGCCAGCTCGCCAGCACCAATCAGGCTTTGATACCACTCCAGATCGCCAGCGGGGCGGTGGTTAAACAGTCCGGATACCTGCTCAGCCGTTAGCGGTGTATTTTTGATGGTATACATTTCCGCATCGGCAATGTCCTCTTCCCGCCAAGCGGCCCAGAACTTGGCAGGGGTGCCACAGGTGCCATAACGGCCTTCATTACCGTTAATGGACAGCAGCAACTGGCTATAGGCAAACAGTAGAGGTATTTCGTCGTGGCGCTGATTGCGCAGGCTTTGCGAAACCCCCTCATCAATGGTGGGCCCCTTTTTGGAACCCGCACCGGAATAGCCATCGGGCCGCTTGGCCTCAATTACCACCAGAGGGATGCCATTTACAAAACAGACGATGTCAGGGCGGCGCGACTCTACACCGCCAGAGCGCGTTACTACGAACTCCTCGGTGAACACAAAACTGTTATTGGTTGGGTTATTCCAGTCAATCAGGGCAATAGTAGGGTTAGCTTTTTTTCCGTCCACGAATTCGGTAACGGATATTCCATACTGCAAGTGGTTATAGAGTTGCTGATTTGCGGTAAGCAAGCCTTCGTTTAATGCTGGGCTACATACCTCAGCGATCAAGTTATCAATCGCCTTATCAGATAGCGGGTAGCTGTTACCAGCGAAGGTGAAAGTGCGCTTTTTTAATTCGGAACGCAGGATTTGGCGGAGTACCACTTCATCTGTCTTGCCGCTGCGCGCAGATAACGTCTGTTCAGGGGGTAGGAAAGACCAACCCATATTGGTTAACAGCGTTAATGCCGGGACTTTAGCGCTGTATTCTTCCTGGAATTTCGGAAGGTCTTGATACATTCTTACCACCCTTGGGCGTTATTGATTGATAGTCGATATCTACCAGATAAATTCACTCGGCAGACCAGCTTGGCCGAATCGCCACTTCAAAATCACGAAGCTTTTCCAGAGTTTCTTTTAACATAGACTTCATTCCGTCTACGTCGTCAGAAGAAACGGGCTTGGAATAACGACGAATCCTTCTACGGTCTTCGTCTACTGGCTTATTATTGCCATCAGAATACATAAATTTATCTGATTGAGCTCGCTGCTCATCATTATGTATATCCTGGACATACCAATTCAGACGGAAGCCATTACCTTCTCGTCCATCTAAATAGAGCGCAACGGAAGACATATCATACATGCCTTCAAGAAAGAAACGCAGGGCTGGGTATCCTTCCCATCTGTCATACTTGTACTGAACTGTTTCGTTTGGAAGCTGATCCTGCAACCATTTATACAAGTCAATTTGAAACGACCGCATTGCTTCTTCTTTTCTCGCTACGACAGACTCTATATCGGAAAGGTGCTCCAAAAAGAAATTTATGGTGCTTTCCGGCACCCTCTTTGAACTGTCCATAATCTGCTCCAGATTCAAAACAAAATCACGCAATAAGATCATCCACTTATTCATTGGAAGATCATAAAATGCTTCAGATAGTACCGCCTTCAGGTTGGATAATAAGGTTGGGTAGCTTATTCCTTGCCAGCCTGATGGTGCCGTTCCTTGCGGGGACAACACAACGTATAAATGTCTTTTCCCTTGGAAGCTATCAGTCACATACCTTACATAATCATCAAAAGGGTTATTTAGATCATGGAATATTTTGTTCTCAAGCACTAATACCCAATCCATCCCCTCCAGAAGAAGATCCACTCGGCCGTATTCTGTTCGCACTTCCCGTGACGGAGGGGACTGCAAACTGAACGAAGCGGGGCGGCAATCTTCGCCCAGGCACTCAAATAGAGCCCGAAGTACTCGATCACCCAATTGATGAGGCCCTTCTGGATTGCAGTAGAAGGCAAGCAAGTCTGTGGTTGGGTTCTCATAGTAACCACGCCCCCCAATATTGAATATGGTGGGTTCTGGAGGTTCGGGTAGGGGTAGGGAGTTCGCCGCTGAGAGCAACTTCCTTATTTCAAAGAGTTCTACCATTGGAAATTCAAGCCCTTATCGGCTGAGGACCGCATCGCTGTCGTAGCCTGGTGGAAGGTGTTTAAATTCATCTTTTGATCCTGGTTTTGACTTGTATTGAAATTCCCTGAGCTTTTTGATGTCTAGCTTCGTGGTTAGCACACAGGAATTCTCTCCACCTTTTACGTACAGCAAGGTTTTGCTCTCTGTTTTTGTTGGCCTTAGCACACAAGAACCACCATACTGTGAGGTGTTGGCTTGTACGGTATAGCAATGTAAATCCCGTACCGCAGACTCAAGGATGTGCTGGTAGTAGTTTGTGTCCTTGTTCCAGACACAGGCGAAGAGCAAATCTATCTCTGATTTGAACAAAACTCTGTGAGTGATGTCTGAGAGCTCAAAGCAGTTGTACGTTGCAAAGGAAACGCCCCGCCACGATACATTGTGATAGTATGACTTTGGCTTGAGGCCTTTATTTCCAGGTGTTATGCGAATAGATTCAAGCAGTTCCAGCTCGCTCGGGGCGTAGTGGTTTTTAATTCGGGCTGTAACCACGCTTGATTTATACTTTCCCGCCACTTTGAATGGTAATGCTTCAACAATTAAATTATATGCGACATCATTAGAAACCCAATGCTCCAGCCCAAATACCAAGCCAATCTGATGTCTTCTTGAAAATGCAACCATAAAAGGTAGCCAGCTAACCGGAATTGCAACTTCTGGCATCACTAGCAAGTCTGTGTTCTCGTACAAGGCAGAGTTCAATATGTTGTAGAGGCTCTCTTGTCTTTCGAAGCTCAAGTTTGGGATTGAGTCTTTTCTAACAGCCTTGCCAATATCGGATTCCTCTATTTGAAGGTTGGCTATAGCCAGTGTAAGCACCGTTTTTGCGTCGTTGCCTCCAATCCTTAGATGTGATTTTATAATGGAGGCACTATCAATCGTATTCTGAGTGAAAGAGATTGGAAATTCTTCTTCAAAAAATGCTTGGGCGTAGTCATCAATAGAATCTTCTATCCATGAGTTGAGCCCCTGGTCGGAATCTAGATATTTATTCAAATGGAATATTTGCCATTCATCCAAATGAATAAAGCGGGGCGAGTATTTTTGTTTGTGATCGTCAATTTCAATGCCTGAATTGGCTACGAAGTCTGATTCGCTAGTCAGGTCACCATCATGGTTTGAAAAGTTTGCAAGAGGCCAGGCTACAAGGTGATGTCGAACAAGGTTGGCATATCTAAACTGCCATGAGTAATCATGCAGCTTTAATCCATATTCAATTAACTTGCTCAGGCTGGGCTTTGGCTTGTGAAATACCTCATTTTCGATAGAAATAAGAAAGCTAATATCGCTTGGAGCCTCTTTGATATCGAGCAATCCTGTAGTCAAGGTTAGCGACAATTGATTAAACAGTGCTAAATCATCCTGAAGTTTGGCTGAGATCCTGGGAGAACGCTTCCTTGTGTTGGGCATAATGCCATCAATTTTAGAGATCTCATCATTGATGTAACTGAATAATTGTGAAACGAAAGTGTAGTTCCGAATAATTAAGGAATATTGATAGAGCTTTTCCCATAGGCGAAAAAACTGTAGAGCATTTTGCCCTTTGAAAAATTGCTTGAGTTGAGGGAGAACAGTATCCTTTTTGTCGATTTTGCATAGCCGATGTGCAGTGATATGACTGGATAAATACTTGGTAAGTTCGGATTCGTTTTCTGCAAGTCCTACTATGCTGCGTAATTTGTTGGCTGATCCATCGTATAGAACATCATAGGCGAATCTGTCAAGCTCTTTGTCAATGTGATCGCTGGGTAGGAATTTAAAAGCACTGCTGCGCTCGTCAAGCTCCTGTTTGAATACTTCAAGTCCTGCTCTACTGTGTTCCTTGTCAAAAAACTGTAATATCAGCTTGTCTTTTTGAAGGGGCAAGGTATTACCATCGACAATAACCACGTATTCGGAATTGTTATCTGTCTGATGTAGAACCATTGAGAGATAATGATTTACGAACGAACTTATTGGATCATCGACATCAAATTTCGGCCGTTTGAATACCATGATAATGTCGTCCACGTATCGACCATAGTATGCTGGTCTAGCATAATCACCAATGCAAGTGTCGAACTCAGATAAATACCAATTGGCAATGATGGCTGATGAGGCCAACCCTATTGGAAGCCCCTTTTTGTCTTTGCACTCAAAATGTGTTTGTTTGATTCTTGGTGCAATTCTTCGTTGATATTGGCTGTAGATTTGTTCAAGAAGCTGATTTAGTTTTAGGGACAGAGACAGTTTTTCTGCGTTGTCTTCGTAATATGCTTTGATTGCTTCTGAGATTTTTTCGAATTGTAGATCTATATGATAGAAGTAAGATTTCAAGTCTAGGGATAACAGTGCAACATCATCACCTTGCTTGGATATGTCAGTTGCAACTTGAATAGCTTGATCACGCCATTGATTGTACTGATCAATGTAGCGCTTGAAAATTTCCTTTCCGAAACCGCCGCAGTCTTCAGATGTATACCTTAATACAGAAGAATGCATCCGATTCCCATAGCTATCTCTGCTCATGGAGGATTCGAGAGCAGCACCAGCGTAAATACACCATAATGTTTCGATGATGTGCAATTCCACAGGGGCCCTGAATAAATAGTTTACCTTGGATACTTGGTATTTCTCTGAGTCACGGACATTGCTTATAAACAGTCCTTTATCTCTATTGTGTTGGTTTTGGTTGTGATCTTCCTTACGTTCCACTAACTTGGGCAGAAGATGATAGTCAATATCTTTTACCCAAGCCTGAAATTGATCACTTCTGTGTGCATTATCTGAATTGATGACATCAGATATCGTTTCAAATGCATAGTCAAGTTCAGCGTTTTTAAGTTCAAATTCAGCTACACGTTGCTTGAGAAATAGATTTAGGTTTTCATGATAAGCATAGCTTTTTAAGCAGAGATACGCTTTTTCTATTTGAAGAATGTCAAGATTCATTTTTTTTCCTTTAAACGATAACTCGTCGCTTACCGGTTAAAAGTTGCTGCATTAGCGCCTTTTTCTCTTGTTTCAATGTATCAAGCTTGTGTATTAGTGCGGAAACTTCCTGATCGGAAGAGGAAAGCACAGCAGCGATCTTGTCACGCTCTTCCTTAGAGCCAGGGATCAAAAATTTAAACTTTCTTAAATCTGATCCGTTAATTGAGTTAATTGTCGCCCCAAGGTTTTTCTGCACTTCTTTATAGAATAAATTTGACTGGAATAACTGAAAGATAAACAAGGGTTCTTTGGCTCTGAATATACTCATAAACGCTCCATGGAAGCAGTTAATCCCTTTCCCACGAAGCAGTGCGCTCTTTCCAATTAATGCCTTACTACCATTCCTCACACAAAGCAGGATATCGTTTTCCCTAGTAATGTTTTTCTCAGGAACGGTACAAGTAACGTAGACATTATCATTGAAACTCAATGAGCCATTCTGGATATTTGATGACCTGAGAACTAACGTCCCTTCTTCATCTGTCACGTCTGCAGGGGAATATGTGAGGCCACCAACAACCTCCCCCAATTTCCCGAGCGGCTTTTGCTCCCACTCTCCACTAAACCTAACCCCATTCTCATCCAGCAGGCGCTTTTTGCCGGTGAGCAATTGTTGCATAAGGGCTTTTTTCTGCTGCTGGCTGTTTGCGAGCAGTTGTTCGGTGGTGTTGATGGCCTTGTCCCAGGTGGAGAGGATTTGGGCGATTTTCTTTTGGGTTTCAATTTTAGGAATTCTTACAGAGATACGAGAGAAATCATTGTAATAAAGGCGAAGCCTGTCTTTTGTCAGGCCATATGAATATGCCCAGAATAAGTAGATGAGGCGGGAAGTTTTAAATAAGTATTCCGCATAGAGTGAATCAATTTTCTTTGTTGGTCTGAGAACAACATAAGCAGGGCTTACAAGGCCATCTGTAGTAGCACGACCAAGAGCACCTTGCCACACTCGCATCATGTTATAGGCGATATATCCTTTCTTGACCATTAAATGATCTTTTGACGACAAACTGGTTTCGGTTCTACGATCCAATTGATCTCGAACAACCAGACCGTCATTTAAGGTAACCGAAAGCAGTGGTAACCCTTCTTCACCTTTTTGTCTGCTTGATTTGAAGAGGTCCCCAAGATGTTCTGTTTGCTCATTGAGCATAATCAAGCTCCTCTAAATACTTGGCCATTTCATCCAGTTCAGCCACCCTGAAAGTCACCTTCACACTTTCAAAAACGCCTTTCACCATTTATTCCCCTCCATCCAACCTATCCGGATTTCGCAAAGACTTTTTATCGGCAGTCGCCAAGCGGCGTTCGACCTTTTTGACATCTTCTGCCGGTGGCAGTTGCTCTGGTCGGATGCCTCGATTGAGCAGTGTCTGGCGCACGGCTTCATTGTTGGTAACGTGTTCGTTTGAGATAGCCTGCTCATGCTGCATGTTATTCTCACGGGCATTATGGATGGTGATCTCTGTGGCGAAGTCCTTGGCCTTCAGGATGATGGTGGGGGCAAAGTCGGCCAGTGGGCGGTTATCCGGTACTTGCCAACGGGCTTTCATGGCTTTGGTGCTGCGCCCGAACAGGGCGGTGTCCCCTTTGCTTCGGATCAGTGCAAAGTTATTGTTGCCACCGGTTTGTTCATAGATAACGTGGGAAAGCTCTTTTTCGGTTGCAGATAGCTTGTGCCGCGCCTGCAATCGCTCCGTTTCCAGCAAGCGTTGTTCAATCAGCTCAGCCCGGCGGGTTTGCATCGCGAAGTAGGTTTGGGCAAAGGCGATTTCCGGTTTGCGGGGGTCGCCATTTTGGGCGATCAGGTAGCAAGCGTAGCGGGTGAGCATGACATCATCGATATTGCGTTGACTGCCGGAGCCAAGCTCGACCATTTTGCCAACGTCGGCAAAATGGTCTGGAACCCCGTGGCCACTGACTTCGCAGGCGGTTTTCGCCTTGCTGATCACGCTCTGGAAATTGCCCCATTTGCCGTAGCCCAGCAGGTGCTGTAGATCCCGCGCCAGCCAGTATTCCACGCCGTTGTCGGTTTCTTGGGCGTGGCCTTCAAAGGTTTCTGTAAGTGATTGAATTTGGTGCTGTTCCATATTAATGATCCTTACTTTGGCATGTCCAGGTAGCCCAGTTCCGCCAGATACCCGGCCATTTCACCTTCCAGTTCAGCCAGCTGCGCTTTTAACTTCTCCCGCTCAGCCCGCACCGCCATCAGATCAATTTCTTCCTCTTCCTCAAAAGTATCCACATAGCGCGGGATATTCAGGTTGTAGTCGTTCTCCTTGATCTCATCCAGGCTGGCAACGTAGGCGTATTTGTCGACGCTTTCTCCATTCTGATAGGTCTCGACGATCTTGCGGATATTGTCTTCGGTCAGCAGGTTCTGGTTTTTACCGGCTTTAAATTCGCGGGAGGCGTCAATAAACATGACGTTATTGTCGGCCTTTTCTTTCTTGAATATCAGTATCGCCGCCGGGATGCCGGTACCGTAAAACAGCTTCTCCGGCAGGCCGATCACGGCAGCCAGCAGGTTTTCGTCAATCAGTTGCTGGCGGATTTTTCCCTCGCTGGAACCCCGGAACAGCACGCCGTGGGGTACGACTACGCCCATCCTGCCTGTTTTTGGCTTGAGGGTTTCGATCATGTGCAGGATAAAGGCGTAGTCGCCTTTGGTTTTGGGCGGTATGCCGCGGCGGAATCGGCTGAATTTGTCGTGTTCGGCTTCGTCGTGGCCCCACTTGTCCAGACTGAAGGGTGGGTTGGCAGTCACGATGTCGAACAGCATCAGGTTGCCGTTTTGATCCAGCAGTTTGGGGTTGCGGATAGTGTCGCCCCATTCGATTTTGTGGTTGTCTTCGCCGTGCAGGAACATGTTCATTTTGGCCAGTGACCAGGTGGAGCCGATGGCTTCCTGCCCATAGAGGGCGTATTGCTTGCTGTTGTGGTTCTTGCGGACTTTGGCGCCGCATTTCATTAACAGGGAGGCGGAACCACAGGCCGGGTCGCAGATGCTGTCGCCCGATTGCGGGTCCAGCAGTTCAGAGATCAGGTCGCTGACTTCGGGCGGGGTATAGAATTCACCGGCTTTCTGGCCGCCGCTGGCGGCAAATAATTTGATCAGGTATTCGTAGCCGTTACCGATTACGTCCAGGGTGCCCACGCGGCTGGGTTTGAGGTTGAGCTCGGGCTTGGCGAAGTCTTCCAGCAGGTGTCGCAGGATGGTGTTTTTCTGCTTTTCTTCCCCCAGTTTGTCGGTGTTAAAGGAGATATCCTGGAACACGCTTTTTCCGGCGTCCTTGAGTTTGGTGCCGTTGGCTTCTTCGATGGCATGCAGGGCCTGGTCGATGCGTTCGCCATTGCCGGGTTCGTGGCGGCGTTCCCACAGGGCATAGAAGCTGGCCTGTTTGGGCAGAACAAAGCGTTCGTTTTTCATCATTTCGTCGATCAGTTCCGGCTCGTCACCGTATTCGGCTTTGTAGCCGTCGTAGTGATCCTGCCAGACATCGGAGATGTACTTGAGGAACAGCATGGTGAGGATGAAATCTTTGTAGGTGTCGGCGCTAATGGTGCCGCGAAAGGTGTCGCAGGCGGCCCACAGGGCTTTGTTGATGCTGTCCTGGCTGATTTTGTCTTGGTTGGAGGTCTGGTCGTTCACTCTTTTGATTCCTGTTTGTCTTTTTTGCCCAGCTTTTTGGTGGCGGTTTCTAACTGTTTGATGCTTTTGTCGGGTGTTGGCAAGTCTTCGGGCTTGGTGCCGCCCAGGTCCTCGATGGTCTGGCGCACCTTCTGGCCTACGTCAAAGTGGGTCTGGTTGGCGTGACCTTTGTTCTGGATATTGTCCCGGCGCAGTTTCTCTTCGGCCTGTGTGGCGCGGAACAGGTTGGCGGCCAGCTCCCGCTGTGAACCTGACCCCAGTGGGACCATTTTGGTGGCTTCAACGAAATGGTCCGAGACAGCGTGATCACTGGCTTCGCAGGCCTGCATGGCCTTGCGGATGACCTTCCCAAAATTGCGCCAATCGCGGTACTCCAGAATGGGGGCCAGATCGCGGGCTGACCAGTATTCCTGTCCGGATTCGGATTTCTGCTTTAGAGCTTCGAATGAGTGGTGTTGTTCTTTCATCGCATAACATCCTTGTGATCGAATAAATCATTGGCAATACTGCTCATCATCCGTTCACCGTTGTGCAGCAGCTGCTGAATCAATCGCTGTTCTGCCCGCAGGGTGTTGGCCAGCTGGATAATTGCCTGTTGCCGGGGGAGGGCCGGGATCACCACCGGCGCGTCTTCCAATACGCTGCGGCGGATACTTTTGGTGAGCGTACCTTCTGCATTCTGGTCAAAGTAGCGCTGTAAGGGGCCCTGATTCAGCAGCCAGGTCAGGTAGTCCGGCAGAATGCCTGGTTGCTGTAGGCTCACTACGAAGAAGTGGGGGGCAGCCACGGCTTGCATGCCTGGGGGCAGCGCGTGATCGATCTGGGTAGCGTAGTTACGACTACCGCGGGCGGCTACCAGAATATCCCCAGGATGCAGGTATTGCGGGCTGCGTTTTCCGGTGAGCGCGGTGGGCACGCAGGACGGCCAGTTAACCCCTTCCATTGGGGAGGCGTCCTTCATCTGCACCGCTACCACAGGTGAACCGGGTTGCTCCGGGATTTTGCCCCGAAACGGATAGCCTGCGTTGATGGTGGCGATTTGCTTGAGCTTCACGTTTTGGCCATGTTCATTGGTGATGATGCGAAAAAATCACATATTTTGGGTTGAGTGTCAACCTGGAATATGTTTCATTCTTATTGATGCAATAAAAAAGTCTGTCTGAAGCCTGCTTTACGGATGACTGTTGTGGACACTAGCGCCCAAGAACGAACACAGAAATTTGTCTCTGCCAGGAAGCAGCATCCTGCGTGGTTGCTGCTGGCATCGCCACGGGCACCTTTGGTCTTGGGCTGCTTAACCTCGTTATTTGAGAATACTGAGGATGGGATTGCCGAGGAAGACGCGCTCCAGTCATTGTCCGAAATGCTGGCTGCCTATGCTTCCCAGGATGAATACGATATTGATCCGGGGAATACGCGACTATTGGCAGGGAAGGAACTACGTCAGTGGATAAAGCGAGGGCTGGTGATTGAGCGGGGCCAGAGAATCTATGCGACGGATGCCTTGTCATCCGCCATTCAGTTTGTGGAGTTGCTTGATGAGCGAATCATGACCTCCACGTCGTCGCGGCTGTTGGTGGTTCAACGGGAAATCGAAGAACTTGAAGTGGGTTTAAACCCGAATCCAGCCAGTCGTAAGGATGCTATTCGCCGTAAGATAAAACAATTGGAAGCCGAGCTGGCCGATGTAGAAGCCGGGCATATACCGGTTCTGTCCCACGATCAGGCAATAGAGCGGATTCGTGAATTATACGGTTTGGCTGCGGGGCTGCGGGCCGATTTCCGCCGTGTTGAGGATTCCTGGCGTGAGGCAGATCGGGTGCTGCGGCAGACCATTATGTCGGAAAAGTATCACCGAGGTGATATTGTCGATCGGTTGTTGGATGGGCAGTCTGATTTATTGAATACGCCGGAAGGGCGCGTCTTTGACAGTTTTCAGCAACAGCTCAGGCAACGCGTGGAGTTGGATAATATGCGCATGCGATTGCGGGCCATATTATCCAACTCTGCTGCTGAGAAAGCACTGAATAGAGCTCAGCAGGCTGATCTGCGCTGGATCACTTTGCGTCTGGTAAGAGAAAGTCATTCGGTGTTGCAGGCTAGAGCCCGCAGCGAAAGGGATGTGAAGGGTTTTTTAAAAACCGGGCTCGCGGCTGAGCACCATCGAGTTGGGAATTTGCTGACAGAGATAATGAATGTTGCGCTGGAGATGGATTGGTCCAGCCAGAAGGTTCGGCGCACCGATACGCCTTTGCCTCCCGTTGGGATTACTCTGGGCTATGTTCCGGCCGCTGAGAGGCTGCGGTTTAAATCTCTGGAAGATGACGCCGAGGGTGAACTGGATCTGTCAGCAAAAAGCACGGATTTCAGCGATCTGGATCCCGAGTTTTGGGACGCTCTTGAAGGATTGGATCGCGAAGCGATGGTTGCGGATACACTGGCAGTACTGGCTGCGGTAGGTAAACCTATGACCATCGCTGATCTGGTGGAAAAACTGCCACCGGTTCATGACTTGGAAACGCTGGCGCTCTGGTTGGGTATGGCTCGGGAAGCGGGTATTGATATTCAGGATATCAATATGCAAGAGGTCGTGCTGGTAGATGAGGATGAGCAGCATTGGTTGTTTCGGGTGCCTTGGGTGGCGCTGAGCGCTGAGGCCCTGGACGATATTGAGTGGGAATTCTAGATGGCAGGCATATTCGATCAGATTACTGGTCAATCAGGCGGTGATAGTCAGTCTGACCAGAAGGAAAGGGATAAACAGCAGGTTGAGCTGTCGAATACGGACTCACAACTCGGTGGTGATCAAACTATTGAAGGCGCGGCGCGAACAGATAAAAGAATGCGTGAGGCCGCACAGGAGTTGCTCCGTTATGGCCTGCTTGAAGAAAGTCAGAAGCCTAATTTGTATCGAGTGGCGATTACTGATTTTGAGCATTTGAATAACGTACTTGAACCCTTCGATTTTGCAGCTCGGGTGGACGACATTCGTGGGCTTGTTTTCCTTGTTGTAAGAAAGCAGGATGATTCTGCGGAGTTTGACGAGTGGTCTCATCCATTGGTACGTAAACAGCGATTAACCCTTGAGCAGTCTTTGTTAGTCGCCATACTACGTCAGTATTTTATTGTCTATGAACAAGAGGCTGGTACGGGCGCCTCCCAAGCCATAGTGGCTGTTGACGAGTTGATTCCACAGTTACAGGTGTATCTTGGCGACATAGGTAGCGAAGCTAAAGAACGCAACAGGATGTTGCAACTGCTAGATCAGCTAAAAGGGCATGGCTTGGTTTCGGCCCCTGACACCCACGACCGTATTACCATTCGCCCCATGATTGCCCATTTGGCAAATCCCGAAAACCTTGAGGTGTTATTACAGTGGATGCATGCCCGAGTGAAGGGGAGTGATGATCCGCAGGACAAAAACGAGGGTGATGCATGAGCCAGAAAGATATATGGTCTATGGAGCCGACTTATATCCTGAAGGAAATCAAGTTGTTCAATTGGGGTGGTTTCGATGGCGCTCATCATGCTGCGATCGATCCAATGGGCACGGCTGTTATTGGTCCCACTGGTAGTGGTAAAACCACACTGGTTGACGCATTGATGACATTGATCTGCGCGAACCCAAAATACAACTTGGCATCTACCGGCGGTCACGAAAGTGATCGTGATCTGGTGTCCTATGTGCGTGGCGTGTCCGGCGCGGGTGATGGCGGTGATGGGCAGTCACATATTGCGCGTCCAGGAAAAACCGTCACAGGAATCACTGCCACCTTGTTCAACGGAGAGAATATCGCAAGGCTTGGAGCCGTTTTATGGTTTGATGACTCCAGTTCTTCCCCCACTGATATGAAGAGGCTGTGGTTCTTCACCACATCAAGCGAGCAATCATTGGAACATTGGATTACCGTGCAGCACGAAGGTGGAATGCGTGCGTTACGCCAGCTCGATAAGACGGAAACCGGAATATGGACCTACCCCAGTAAAAAGGCTTATCTCTCCCGGATTCGTGATTTTTTTGAAGTCCGGGAAAATGCCTTTAATTTGCTAAACCGGGCCGCTGGTTTGAAGCAGCTCAACAGCATTGATGATATTTTCAGGGAGTTGGTGCTCGATGATACATCGCAGTTTGATCGAGCTAAGGAAGTTGCGGACAGCTTTGATGACTTAACAGCCATTCACGAGGAACTTGAAATCGCGCGGCGGCAACAACGTTCATTGGAACCGGTAAAATTGGCTTGGGAAAAGTATACAGTCAATAGTGCTGAATTTGAGGAAAAGTCCTTGCTCAGCCAAATTTTGCCAGTGTGGTTTGGTGAGCAAGCCTATCAGTTGTGGAAGACGGAATATGAAAGACTGGTGCTGGAATGTCAGCGTGCTGAAGCCAACCTGGAAGATGCCTCTGAACGCTTACGTGTTCAGGAAAGTGTTCGGGACAACCTGAAAGAAAGTTATCTGCAATTGGGCGGCTCAGATATTCAGGTGTTGGAAGCGTTGATCGAAGAGAAACGGAAGAATCTGGATCGTTGTCAGGGGGATGTATACCAGTATCAATTGTTGGCACAAAAACTAGGGCTTTCCGACGCGATTGATAGGCAATCCTTTATAGACAATCAATCTGCTGCACAGATTCTAATGGATCAAGTGACTGAGCAGTGGGCGGCCGCTGAGAACGCGGTGTTTGAGCAAGGAAGTAATCAGCATCATGCGAATCAACTGTTAACTTCTATCAAGGAGGAATTGTCTGAAGTTGAATTGCGCCCAGGTTCTAACATTAAACCCGAGTTTCAGGCTTTTCGTGCCGCGCTGGCTGCCGAGCTGAATCTGGCAGAAGATGATTTACCCTTTGTCGCTGAGCTTGTTCAAGTCAGGGAAGACCAGGCAGCATGGCGTGGTGCTATTGAGAGGGCGATAGGTAATCATCGTCTCCGAATCCTGGTTCCCCCTGAATCGACTAAAGATGCTTTGCGCTGGATCAATAACCGCCATAATGCGTTGCATGTTCGTGTTATGGAGGTTAAGGATCCGAAAAATCAACCGGTATTTTGGGAAGATGGGTTTACCCGAAAATTAGAATATAAGCCACACCCCTATCGAGAAACAGTCAAGGATTTTCTAGCGGGAATTGATCGGCATTGCGTCTCTTCTACCGAGGAACTTCAGCGAACCCCGCATGCAATGACCCAGCAGGGTTTGATGTCGGGTAAAGCACGCTTTTTTGACAAACAGGATCAAAAGCGACTGGATCAAGACTGGTCAACCGGGTTTGATAATAGGGACCGATTGGCATTCCTAAAACAAGAGGTTACTGAGGCAGAAGCTGCCTTAAAAGAAATAGAGTCGCTCCTTGAGAAAGCCAGAAGCCAAGCTTCTTTGATTGCCCAGAGAAAAACGTTACTGGAACAACTACAAGGATTGGAGTTTGATCAAATCAATATTGACAATGCGCAACAGGAATTGGATACCCTGAAAGATAGATTATCTGTCTTAACCTCCCCAGACTCCGACGTTGCAGCAGCTAAGATAAAGCTTGAAGAGGCTGAGCAAGCGCTGAAAGACTGCAAGGGGGAGCGTGATCTATGTCTTCAGCAAAGCGAAGGTGCGAAAAAGGACTTGCAGCAGGCCAAGCTTCAAAAGAGTAAGGCCTTCAATAAGGCCGAAGTTGGGATGAATGACAATCTGCGGGATTTGGCTCGCAGTTATTTCCCGGTAGTCCAGCCAGATCAAATTAATGATATTTCCGATATTGAAAAAAGCACCTTCGATAAGCTGAGCTCGGAACTGGATGTATTGCAAAGAAAGCGGACTCAAATAGAAAAGGATCTTGTCAGATATATGTCGGACGCGAAGAAGGAAGATCGCGGCGCACTGTCTGAGGTCGGACGCGAGCTGGAGGATGTGCCGCAATATCTGGAGCGCCTGACTATATTGATTGAAGAGGCACTACCAGAAAAACGCCAGCGTTTCCAAGATTACCTGAATCGCTCTTCTGACGAAGGTGTCACGCAATTGTTAACCACCATTGATAGCGAAGTGGATCGCATCGAAGAAAAGTTGGAAGATCTTAACAGCACCCTACGTCGTGTGGACTTTCAAGCCAATCAGTATATGCAATTGGTCTCTAACAAAGTGATTCATGAGAGTCTTCGTAGTTTCAGTAAGACAAGGGCTAAATTGGCCTCTGCACGTTTTGTGGAAGATGAAGGAGAGAGCCAGTATAAAGTGTTACAGGAAATCGTAGCTTTGCTTCGGGATGCATGTGAAAGGAATCGCATTGCAGCGTCCAAGGCGTTGTTAGATCCTCGTTTCCGGATCGAATTCAAGGTTTCTGTAATAGATCGAGCTACAGGTAAGGTGGTTAATCAATTCAGTGGTTCGCAAAGCCGTAGCGGTGGAGAAAAGGAAATCATTGCGTCTTATGTGTTGACGGCATCTTTGAGTTACGCGTTATGTCCGGATGGAAGCAGTCGGCCATTGTTCGGAACCATAGTCCTTGATGAAGCCTTCTCTCGAAGCTCTCACGCGGTGGCGGGACGCATTATTGCTGCCCTGAAGGAATTCGGCTTGCATGCGCTGTTTATAACCCCTAATAAAGAAATGCGTTTGCTCAGAAAGCACACTCGCTCCGCGATAGTTGTTCATCGGAAGGCAATGAATTCTACATTGACTCCGCTTAGCTGGCAGGCGCTGGACGAATTGAATCAGCAGCGTTTAAGGAACTCGGATGAAGTCCCCATCTGATCTGGCGGCCAAATTAGCTAAACAATGGCATCGTTCTGATGTGCGTGTTGAACGCCTGCTTTCTAAAGACGCTTGGCCACTTGAGCCTTTATTAATTGGCAAGCCAAGCCCGGCCCAATTTTTACATCAAGCCTCAGAAGTTCAGAATCATATCCAATGCTGGAAAAATGTCAGTATCGGCGAGGTGGTTTGGCAGCCTGTCAAATATAGGGCCGGTGATATACCTATTGATGTTCCAATGAAATGGTGCATACGAAGTCCATCAGAATGGGCGCGAGCATGCGGCGACAGTGCTGTAGAAGATGAGTTTCATTCCCTTGAATTTATTGTTGAACATGTCAATGAAATATATCGTGAGTTACTCGTACGCGAGCGAAGCTTATGGCGCAACAAGGACCTGGACGAAATTGTGGTTACGGCAGAGTTGGCGGATGCGTTGTGTCCGGGGGTGGCACAAGGAAGACCATTGCGTCTTATGGCTGGGCATGGTGTCGATACCAAATTTTTTGAGCGCCATGGATTGTTGCTCACTAGGCTTTTGGATGAGCGCTATCAGGGTGAAGCTAGCGAGCAGGGCCTTTTGAGCTTTTTGGATGCTTACGAAGAAAACGATCATTGGGTTCTTGTTGTCCCCCTGGAACGCAACATATTGCCTTTTCGCCGCCTGCGCGTAACCACGTCGGCTTTGTCTGAATCACCGTTACCAGCAAAAAATATTCTGATAGTAGAGAATGAACAATGCTTCCATCACTTACCTGAGCTTCCCCATACTATTGCGGTAATGGGGGCGGGTTTGGATCTGAATTGGCTTGGTTCCAGGATTTTTGAAGGAAAGTCCATAGGTTATTGGGGGGATATGGATACCTGGGGGTTGTTAATGCTTGCACGTGCGAGGCAGTTTGCACCTGGTCTAGTTCCTTTGCTCATGAATCGGTCACTTTTTGAAAGACATAGAGAGGGATCCGCTGTGTCGGAGGCCTCGACTGCAGGCTCTGAGCCCCCTAAGGGATTGACGGATTCAGAAGCCTCTTTTTATTGTTATTTGTTAAAGCAGGATCGGGGACGATTGGAACAAGAATTTTTGCCTGTTGATGAAGTTCAAAGCGTTTTGAGGGCGTGGGTTTCCGGATTACCAACTTCCTCACCGGGTACCCCGAACTGATCAACAGAACCCCAGATCTCCCAACAGGCCCCCCCAACTGATCAACAGGACACCAACTTTTCCAAACAGGAAGCCCCCATTGATCAACAGATCACCAAATTCCCCAACAGGAACCTCCAACTGATCAACAGGACACCAAAAAAGACGCCAGGGAACAAAGTTCCCCGGCCAAGACTTATAAAGTTGACTCCTGAGAAGACTCAGTCGATGACGCATCATTGCGTGCCGCCCGCCTGGCATTAGCGGCCTGGAAATACTTGCCGTAATACCCCTCCAACCGCGCCTCATTATCCCAAAACACATACTGCCCCGCGTCGCGGATTTCATCCACGGCTTCCTTCAGGTGCGTATAGGCCAGATCCCGGATAATCCGGGCACGGTTACCGTCGGCGCGCTCACCGTTGACCTGGGCCAGCAGTTCCGCCATCGTGTCGGCGCTGGCGGCGGCCTGATCCAGTTCTTCAGCCATCACACCGATGGCGGCCAAAGGTTCGGCATTGGCCCGGCCCAGGGTGGCGATGTCGTTCAGATCCTGGATCATGTCGGCATGGCCGCTGCCCGCTGCGATGTCTGCAACCCGTTTCAGCAGGCTGCTGTCCCGCCGATAGGCGTAGCGCATGGCGCGCAGCAGTTGATCCCGCAGGGCATAGGCCACCGGGGCATCCTGATCCCATTGTTGCTGGGCTTCTTCACGGCCAAAGCGTTCTTTGAACCAGATGGATTCGGCCTCCCGCAGGGCGCCGATGCGTGCCGGCAGATCCTGCACCAGGGCCCAGTCCAGCCCGGCGGACTGCAATTGCGCCTGATCCTGCTGCACCCAGTCAACGATGTTCTCTGCTTCCTGCAGGTAAACCTTGATGGGCATATTGGGCTTTTGCATGTTTTGGGGGTCAATGGCTTGAATGTCTGCCAGCTTGGCAGCGTAATCCGCGCTACTCATGATAATTTCCTTATTGTTGGTTAATAATCAGCAGAGGCTCCGGCAGAATGCAGAGGGCAGCCGGGCTCCATCTATAGAGACGGGCCATGGTTAAAGGAATCCGGGCAAGGCCCCACTTCCATCCAGCCCCGCAGGGGGTGCATCCCATCCCAGTTCCGTTACACTACTAACCACATTCTCATCACAAGGAACCAACCATGCGCTATTCACCATTGGGCAGCAGCGGGCTTGAGGTCTCCCGGGCGTGCCTTGGCACCATGACCTGGGGCACGCAAAACACCCAGCAGGATGCCGACCAGCAAATCGCCTATGCGCTGAGCAAAGGGGTGAACTTTATTGATACGGCGGAAATGTATTCCATTCCCCCCACCGCTGAATCCTACGGCAAGACGGAAACCATCATCGGCAACTGGCTGGCGCGCCATGCCGAGCAACGGGGCGATATCATTCTGGCCAGTAAGATTGCCCCCGGCCTGCCCTGGGTGAGGGGCGGCAAACCGCTGTCGCGGGAAACCGTGATCGAGGCGGTGGATAATTCCCTGCAGCGCCTGCAAACCGACTACATCGATCTTTACCAGTTGCACTGGCCCAATCGCACCAGTCCGCACTTCGGCAAGCACTTTCCCAACCGTTACGCCTTTACCGCGGCCAGCGCCGAAGCGGAAACCGCCGGTATGCTCGATATTCTGCAGGGGCTCGATGCCTGTGTGAAAGCCGGTAAGATCCGTTACTGTGGTTTATCCGATGATACCCCCTGGGGCATCGCCACCTACCTGAAGCTCAGCGAGCAACATGATCTGCCCCGCATGATGTCGATTCAGAATGAATTCAATCTGCTGCACAGTAAGGACTGGCCCTATCTGGTGGAGCACTGTGTGATGGAAAACGTGGCCTTTTTGCCCTGGTCACCCCTGGCCGGCGGCATGCTCAGCGGTAAATACCTGGGCGGTGCCAGGCCGGAGGGCAGCCGTTGGACCATGATGCAACGCAACGGTCTGTTCCGGGATACCGAGGCCTCATCCGCTGCCATTGCCGCCTACGTTGCCCTGGCTGAAAAACACGGTATGACCGCCTCGCAACTGGCCATCGCCTGGTGCGATCAGGTGGATGGGGTGACGTCCACCATCATTGGCGCCACCACCATGGAGCAGTTGCAGGAAGATATCGACGCCTTTGATATTGAATTCAATGATGAGCTGAAAGGCGAGGTGGCCGAGCTGGTCAAGCGCTTTACGGTGCCCTTCTAGAGTATTGCAGGCCATGATGCCGAAGCCGCCGGCGGTGTTGTCCCGCCGGCGGTAACGCCGTTACCAACCCACATACCGGTTCAAATCAAAAATTCCTGATTCCAGCGGGCGGTGCTGGTTTAAAAAGCGGGTGCCGGAGTGAAAGTTGTTCCAGAAGTCGGCATCGGTGCGGCGCACGCCCCAGCGATCCACCAGTTTACCCCGTTCCTGTTCAGTGCTGATCATAATCAGGGTTTTGACAAACTCCTCCAGCTCGGCCTGTGGCACCCGAAACATAAAGTTGGGGTAGCTGCTGATGGGAAAATCCAACACGGTAACGGAATCCTCATCCGGCTGGTAACGATCCTCCTCGGCAAACATAAAGGCCACGTTGCTGTGGGCACGATCGCGGATCAGGCTGTAGAGTTTGAAATCACCATCCGCCTGATCCACCCGCAACACGGTGACATCCGGCAGAAAGCCAATGCCCGGCAGCTGGGCGGCGGGTGCGGATGCCAGCCGGGTTAATGGATTCTGTTCGCAGTGTTGGCGGCAACGGTTAATAGGGTCGGCCGGTAACAGGTGGCCGAACCGATCCTGCACCAGGGCGATCAACTGATCCTGCACCGGCGCATCGGGTTGGAAGGGGATGGCCGTGGGGGTGCGGGTATCCAGGGTGTGATAGGCGATGGCGGTTTTGATTTTGCCGCTGCCGGCATACCAGTCGTGATAGATTGCTTTGCGTTGTTGTGGCGGCAACAGTTGCAGAAAATTGGTTTCACCACCGTTACGAATCAAATCGAAATACAGGCGGGTTTGCGCCTGGTGGGATACGCTGCCGAACACGTTGAAGTTCACCACCAGTTCGTAATAGGTGCGTTCAAACAGCGGGTAATCCATCAGCCACAGGGTTTTGGGATTACGGCCCCACCAGCCCCGTTCCACCGAGGCGCTGTTATGATGGCGGAACACGGTTAAAAACGCGTTGTTGTTGTGGCCGTCGCCATCCCAGATGTTGTTCAGGCTCAGGCCCTGGTTAAAGGCACGGTGATACTGCCGGGTGCGCAGATCCCGGTAACGGTTGCGCTTGTTCTGGTATTTCAGCCACTCGGACCCCAGATCCAGAATATGGGATTTTTCCCCCGGCAGGCCCAGCAGTGGTGTTGCCTTGCGGCGGTGATCCTGGTTGCTGACGTATTGTTCCTGCGCCGGATCTTCAAACATCACCCAGAACTGATCGCGAATCACATCGGTGGCAATCTGGCCCCGGCACACCGGGCCACGAATAAAGGTGCGGGTAAAATACTCGGCACTGTCCAGCATAAACTGATAGCGGGCGCGGGCGGGAATGGCGGCAAAGGCCAGGAAGGGATTGGAGGCGTGCTGGTAATCATAGCCCGGCAGGGAATCCACCTGCCAATCCTGCTGCAGGAACAATGCCCGGTAACGTTGCATGCGTTGGTCGTTCAGCCCGTAGATGATGTGCGTTTTGTGCACCAGGGTGTCGGTAATGGGGCGCAGCCGGTAGTAGATCGGCCGGCCCGGATCATCGTTGGGGCGTACCGTGGCCACCACTTCGATGGGCTCGGGGGCGTTGCGGTAACTGCGCACCAGTTGAAAAAACGGTGTCGGTTGTACGCCGATATCGGAAAAGTACAGGTGCGCCAGAAAAAGGTGTTCGTACAGATAGCGGGCCACCAGCTGTGATTTCAAATCCGGTTGATTGAGAAACGATTCCCAGGTTTCGATTTGGGTTTGAATCTGTTGTTGCTGTGCTGCGGTGAACGGGGTGGGCGCCTGATCGATTACGGCACCCTGTTCAAGCCAGGTTTTAACGGTGTTGAATTCGTTGGCCGATAAGCCGCTGACCCCATAAGGCATGCCGCCCTGTGGGTTGTCATCCGCGTACTCGGCAAATTCATCGGGGGTGGGGCACTGCGATTGGCGGGTAATGCCCAGCCGGTAGCGCTCATCCAGTGGCTCAGCCACGGCCACTGGATTCTGGTAGCCCAGGGTCAGCATCTGCATCAGCAATGATGCCTTTGCATCGGCGGCCTGTGTCTGGCCGGGTGTTGACAGTACGGAGTAAAAGCCCTGCTGGCGCCAATCCTGCACACTGTGGCCATCCACATGCAGGCGGGTGGGGGCGATGTCTTCCGCGCGGCCGCCATCGTACACCTTGTGTTTGCTGGCGCCCCTCTCCAGGCCGCTGGCGGCTTCCAGTTTCAGTTGGCACGGCGCATCATTGCAGGCATGGCAGGCCACGCATTTTTGTTCCAGTATGGGTTTGATATCGCGATGAAACTGAAAGTGTTGCACCAGCTGTTGCGGGCGGGGTGCCTCCTCGTAGGTGGCATCGGAATCCTGCTCGTTCTGGCAGCCGCTGCTGAGGGCCAGTAATGTAACCCCCAGCAGTATGCAGCGCAGCAACCCCAGGCCAGGGCGTTGAAAAAGTCGATGTAATGAATTCGCCAGAAAGTCGGTCATAATGCAATCCTGTGGCAGACAACGGCAATTTGTCTTCAGCATACACGGGTTTGATGCCTAAAGGATGACTGTGCAGGAAAATCCACCTTAAAAACGTTACATTTAGGTGTTGTCTAGGATGAGAGTACAAGGGCGGGGGTTGCAATGTTGTGGGTCAGAATGGTAAGGGCGGCGGCCATCGTGCTGCTGTCGGTGATGGCGCTGCTGGTGTTGTTGCTGTGGTGGGTGGATTTCGGTTTTCTCAAGCCACAGATTGAACGCCAGATTAAAACATTGACCGGGCGCGACTTTTACATAGAAGGGGATCTCACGCTGCGCGTGCTGCCGGATTTTATTTTGAATCTGGAGCAGGTCAGGCTGGGTAATGCCCAGTGGGGTGCTGATACCGATATGCTGGCGGCGGACAAGGCCTATGTGAAAGTGAATCTGTTTTCCCTGCTGACCGGCCCCATTGTGGTGGAACGGCTGGAGCTTGAGAACCTGAACCTGCTGGCGCAGGTGGGTGCAGATGATCAGGTGAACTGGGCGTTTGCCGGCGCCGAGTTGGCAGAGTTGGCAGAGCCGGCTGAGTCGGACACTACAAACAGTACAGACAGCACAGCCACCACAGACACAACACCTGCGGCTGGTTTCAGCATTCCGGTGGTGATCCAATGGGCCGAGGTGAACGGTATCAAGCTCACTTACCGGCAACCTGACGCTCAGGATCAGGTTTTTTATCTGGATGCGCTTTCCGCCCGCGGCCAGGATGGCAACACCACGGTGCTGGAAGGTCAGGCCCGTTACCAGGATTATACTGTCGCGCTGGATGCCACCCTGGCGCAACATCGTATCGATGCCGATCTGGCGGTGGGCGATGTTGGTATGACGTCAGTCATTGAGTTCCCCGCCGATGGTGTGGAGTTTGATGTGCGCCTTGAATCGTTGGCAACCCTGGGGGCGTTGTTGGCGCTGCCGGATCACACCCTGCCGGATGAGAATCTGGTGGTGAAAGGCAGCGTGGGGATGGCCACCAACGGTATTGCTGTGCGCCAGGTGCAGGCAACCCTGCCCGGGGTGCAGTTAAGCGCAAGCGGTACACGGGATAATGCATCGGGGTTGATTGAACTGGTGGTGGAGGCTAATGGTGATCGGCTCAATCGCCTGCGGCCGGGCTTGCCCGAACTGCCTTTTTCACTGCACAGTGAGGTGGCCATTGATCAAACCTTGCTTGATGTCCGTTCCTATCAAGTTAAGGTGGGCGACAGCGATGTGCAGGGGTCGGCGCGCATTGACGCGGGTACCGCCCTGCAAGTGGATGCCCAGGCCACGGCAAAGCGCATTAACCTGACACCGTTCTTTCCGCTGCCGGAGCCCAAGCCCACCCAGGATGCGGCCCCGATCACCCAAGCGGATGCCGCAGTGGCGGAGGAAGCGAAGGCGGACGGATCGCCTGCCTCACCTTACGTTTTCCAGGAGCAGCCGCTTCCGCTTGCTCTGTTGCAAAACCTGAACCTGCAGATCAAAGCGGATGTAGAGCACTTGCTGCTGCACGATTCCGACATCAAACAGGTCAGGCTCAAGGCCAGTGCCGCCCGTGGCACAATGCAACTGAGCAATCAGTTTGATGGCTATCTGGGTGGGCATTTTGAAAATGAAGTGCGCATCATCGCCACCGACAAGCAGGCGCAAGTGTCCATTGATACCAAGGTCAGGGGGCTGCGTATCATCGCCTTATCCGGTGCCAACGTGCCGGAGGATCAAATCCCGGTTACCGATATGAATGTCCGTTTGAAAAGCAGCGGCGCAACCCCACGGGCCTTGGCGTCCAGTTTGAATGGGGATGTTGTGGTGACCCAGGGGGAGGGCAAGGTCAGCAATGAACTGGTGCAACGGTTCTCCGGCGATATCCTGGCGCAATTGTTTACGCTGGTGAATCCGTTTGCAGAGCAGGAAGAATTCACCAACTGGCAGTGCAGCCTGTTTGCGCTTAAGTTTGATTCCGGTTATGGCCAGATTGAGGGCTTTTTATTGCAGAGTGATCAACTGATGGTGGTGGGAGGCGGCAGCATTGATCTCAACCACGAATCCCTCAATGTTGAATTCAATACCAAGCCCCGCACCGGAGTGGGGGTGAGTGCCGATATGTTCGTGACACCCTTTGTCAAACTGGGGGGAACGCTGGCCAAACCCAGTGTGGGGCTGAACCGCAAAGGGGTGTTGTTAAGCGGCGGCGCCGCGTTCCTCACCGGCGGTATGTCGTTTTTGTATACGGGGATTCTGGATCGGGCCACGGCATCGGCGGATCGCTGCGGCGAGGCAAAGGCCGCCATCAACGCCTTACCCTAGTCTACCCCTGCTGCGGCAGGCGCACTGCCACGGCCAGGCCACCCAGGGGGCTGCTGGAAAAATGCAGCTCGCCGGCGTATTGGGACACAATGTCTTCCGCGATGGCCAGGCCCAGCCCGTGGCCGGGATTCTTCTCATCCAGCCTGGTACCCCGTTGTGATATCCGGTTCAGTGCCGCGGCATCACAGCCGGGGCCATCATCCTCCAGTGTGAGGCGAAACCCGCTATCTGTCATTTGTGCGCTGATCTCAACCCGCTGCCGGGCCCACTTGCAGGCGTTATCCAGCAGGTTTCCCACCAGTTCCAGAAAATCCTGGCGATCAGCGTTAATGATGATGCCCGGGGCAATGTCCAGCACGATATCGATGGCCTTGTGGTGATGGATTTTTTTCAGGGTAGTGCTCAGGTCGATGATTTCGTCTCGTACGTTCAGCTTTCCACGCAGGCCCTGCGCACCCGCTATGCGGGCGCGTTTCAGTTCATTGTCGATGCGATCGCGGATGCGGTTCAGTTGCGTTTCCAACGCTTGCTTGAAGCTGGGGTCGCAGGCGTCGGACTGGGCCAGTTGCTGCAGGGCGGATACCGGTGTTTTTAAGGCATGGGCCAGGTTGCCGATGGCGTTGCGATGGCGCCCGATGCGATCATCCAGCGCGGTGATCAAATGGTTGATCTCGTTAATCAGGGGTTCCAGCTCGGCGAACGTCTTGTTCAACACCAGTTGCTGACGCTTGCCCTGTTGCAGTTCTTTCAGTTGTCGCTGGAGTTCCTGCAGGGGGGATAGCCCCGCGCTCATCCACCGGTACTGCAGAATCACCAAAACAATCAGCAGCACACTGGCGGCCGCCGCTGACCAGATCTGTGCCTGCCGAATCAACGGGTCCAGTTGTGCCAGGGATTCGGCCGTGGCAATGGTTACCGTGTCCTGACCCACCGTATAGCGCTGTATCAGAACCAGCAGCGATTCCCCCTGTGGACCGGGAATGGTGAGTACCCCGGGATGCAGCGCCTGATCTTGGGGCAGGTTCAAGGGTTCATCCCACAGGGAGCGGGAACGCAGGGTGTTGCCGGGCAGGGTGATTTGAAAGTAGTGCCCGCTGAAGGGGCGCAGATAGATTGGGTGAATGCGGGAGGCATTCAGTTCGTAGCTCTGGTTATCCGGGTGGGGCTGCAATGCCGCCAGCAGGGTTTCTCCATCGTGCTCCAGCCGGGTGGTCACGTAGAATTGCGCCACCCGCTGAATAAAGTAACTCTCCAGCACCATCAGCGCGATAAACAGCAGCAGCGCAAATCCGATGCCTCCCAGGGTTACGCGTTTATGTAAGGAGGGTGTCATTGGGGCTCCGTGAAGACATAGCCTTGCCCGCGCTTGGTGACAATGTACGCTTTACCAATTTTGTCACGCAGGCGGCGTATGTACACTTCAATCACATTGCTGTCTTTGTCCGCATCATAGGCGTAGACGTGTTCGGTGAGTTCACTTTTCGAGAGTATTTTGCCCGGGTGCAGTAACAGGTAGCGCAGTAATTTGAATTCGGTACCGGTCAGGGGTTCCTGCTGGCCATCACTGAACATCACGGTATGGGTATCTTCATCCAGATAAAAATGCCTGGATTCCAGTAGTGGTTTAGCCTGGCCTTTGCTGCGGCGGATTAGTGCCTGCACGCGGGCCAGCAGCTCTTCATAGTGGAACGGTTTGGTGAGGTAATCGTCGGCACCGGCTTTCAGCCCATCCACCTTTTCCTCCCAGGCATCCCGCGCCGTCAGAATCAATACCGGTACGGTTTGACCCTGGTTGCGCCAGCTTTGCAAGACAGACAGCCCGGATACGTCAGGCAGGCCCAGGTCCAGGATGACAATGTCGTAGGCTTCCTCGCTGCCCAGGTGCCGGGCCTCCTCGCCGCAAGCTGCAAGATCGGCAGCGAACCCATCCCGTTTGAATTGCTTTTGCAGTTCGCGGGCCAGGGTCAGGTCATCTTCCACCAGCAGCAAACGCATCAGTCTGCTTCCCGATGGCGACGCTTTTGGTGTTCGCGCTTGATGATCCTGCCGGTTTGGGCATCGATGGTCAGTTCGATCAGCTGGTTAGTGTCGGACACCCCTTCCACTTCGTACACCCAGTGTTGGTTCTCTTGCTCCAGTTCTGCCTCCAACAGGGTGTCGATACCGGCCTGTTCTGCCTTCTGCAGCACCTCCGAGAAAGGCAGTATTTCCCCGCTTATGCGTAAGCGGCGCGCTTCTTCATGATCTGAGTGCCGGTCTGCCTGCGCGGGGGAGGTGGCCAATATCAGCAGTAAGATCATGCTATGGAATGTGTTCATGGCATTGGCTTTTGGGTGTTGGGGCAGGGGGTAAACCCTGCCCGGATTTGCTGGTTGATGAAATGTTATCAGTCATCGCGCCGTGAGGGTAATACTTCCCCGTTCTCGGCATTGAGGTACAGTTTATAACGTTGACCCTGGTCATCGATGCCCTTGATTTCGAACATGGTGTTGTTTCCTTTTTCCTGGTTTAAGATTGTGGCCGTTTACGGCCGGTAATCATGGCTTTTATCAGATTGTCCCGGTGCAGCAGGCTTTCGATAATGACACCGCTGATGTGGACGAAGACCAATAACAGGGTGAAGTTTGCGAAGAACTCGTGGATTTCTTCCGCCACGTCATCGTCATGCCAACCCATGGATTGCACCCAGCCCGCCAGCGGACCGGCGTGTTCTTCAATGCCCAGGGTGATCATGCCGGAGCAGGCGACAATGGTGAGCGATAACAGCAGCAGCACAATCATCACAGCGCCGGCCGGGTTGTGCCCCAGGTAGCGCGGTGAGCGGCGTTGCAGCAGGCTCTTGCCATAGCGCATGACCTGGCGGGGGCCAACGATGAAATCCTTGAAGCGGGCGTGCGGTGTGCCAATAAATCCCCACAGTAAGCGGCCCACAATGAGCCCGCTGATCAGGTATCCCGCAAGGGTATGAATGGTTTGGGATTCTTCTGCGCTTAAATACGCTGTGAAAAAGGCAGCCGCCAGCAGCCAGTGAAAGATCCTGATCAGAGGATCCCACACCTTGATGGTGGCCGGGGTAGTGGTGTCTTGCATGAGAGTTGGCTCCTGATGTTGTTGATCAGGAACCACTGTAACCAATCAGGCTGAATTCAAGCTGAAAATCGGTTGCCTATGATTATTCGGAAAAGTACTCGTGGTATTTTGCATCAGCCTGATCGCCGAACAAAATCTTGCAGGCTTCCTTCAGCCCCGGTGAGTTTTTCAGTTCTTCCTTGCGCACCACCTGTGAAATCTTGGAACGGCGGCGCAGAAAATCCTCCAGTTTGGTAATCATTTCACGGCGGGCGGCCTGTTCGATCTCGCAGCGGGTGTATTCGGCGTTTTCGATCAGCAATTTGGCGTTGGCCGGGTTGGCCCGGATGCGTTCCAACAGGCCGATGGCTTCGGCCCCATAGCGGCGCCAAAAGCGCACGGACAATGGTTCAGAGGAAATCTCATTGGTCAGGCTGTCCAGGTCAATGAGTCTGGCCTGGTGCAGGTATTCTTTTTTAATGTCGTCGTTGGGTTCGCCATACCAGCGGTGTTTGGGGTAGGGGATCGAAATACCCAGCGCCCGAATGATTTCCACCACCTCTTCACCAACGTTCAGGCAGTCTGTCAGTTTGCCGCCAAAAATGGACAGGTGTTTCTGCCCATGATTCACATCAATGGCATGTTTGCGCGAGAGCTTGACCCAGTCTGCCTTGCCCCCTTTTCCGGTTACCGCCAGTGGGCGCACTCCGCAGCGTTCGGCAATGATGTCGTTGTGGGTGATGGGGGTGGGCAGTGACAGCAATGCGTTAATGTTGTCGAGCACAAATTGGCGATCCTGCTCGGTGACCTGGGTTTGCGGTTCGTCCACCTGGGTATCGGTGGTGCCGATACAGGTTCTGCGGCCCATGGGGATTACAAAGAACAGGCGGCCATCGCTGGCAAAAAAGGTGAGCACCCGCTTGTTGGGGGTGACCTGATCCACAATCAGGTGAATGCCTTTGGAAAAGACGTGGTGGTGTTCGGTGGATTGCTGCGACAGGCTGTTGTGTTGATCCACATAGGGCCCGCAGGCGTTCACCAGGGCGCGGGCCCGAATGGGAAAGGATTTACCACTGATGGTGTCCTGCGCGGTGACGTGCCACAAATCGCCCTCCCGTTTCGCTGCAGTGGAGGCCACGTAATTTGCCGCCACACATCCGTAGTTCATGCTGGTGCGGATAAAGTTGAAAACAAAGCGGGCGTCATTGTCGTAGAGATAGCAGTCGGAATACTCGAACCCGCCTTTGGCGTTGCGGGTGTTGACCACCGGCTCCAGGGATTCGATGTTGGCTCGCGTCAGAAATCGGGGCGGGCGGGTAAAGAAACGCCCCAGCATCCAGTAAAACAGGGTGCCCAGATAGACAAACGAAACCGGCAGGCGAAAGCCCTTTTGAATGGTGGTGAAGAACCGGATCTCCTGCACTGTGGACGGGTAGCTTTTCATTAAATGGTTGCGGCTTTTGCAGAGCTTGTTCACCAGCAGCAGTTCCATGGTTTCAAGATACTTGATGCCACCCCAGGCCAGGTTGGAGGAATTGGAACTGGTGCAGGCGGCGAAATCCGAGCGGTCGATCAACGCCACTTTTACCCCTTTACCCGCCAGTGCCGCAGCGGACACGGCACCGTTGATGCCGCCCCCCACCACCAATACGTCGAACGTTTCACTGCCCAGTTTTGCAATATTGGTTTGTCTTAACTGCATGCTTACCCCGTAGAGAATACGCCGGTTTCTACGCCCGTTTTATCATATTCCGTGCCGGGGCGAAAATCAGACGATGGTTCCTGCGTCATTCTTGGGTGGTTTAACAGCAGCGAAATGGCCCGCGCAACCTTTGTTTAACCAAGCAATGACGGGGATTGTCTGTTAGAAATGCATAAATGGGCGGCCGGGTGGGGCAGGCAGGCAATATGGATCGACTCCTCAACGTGTTAAGATTGCCGCCTCCTGGGGAAACGCATTAGGAATTAGGTAGTAAATGCTAGATACAATTAAGCAGGATTGGTTTTCCAATATTCGCGGTGATCTGCTCGCCGGTATCGTGGTGGCGCTGGCGCTGGTGCCCGAAGCCATCGCTTTTTCCATTATCGCGGGGGTTGACCCGAAAGTGGGGCTGTACGCCTCTTTCTGTATTGCGGTGGTGATTGCCTTTGTGGGCGGCCGGCCCGGCATGATCAGCGCCGCCACCGGGGCCATGGCCCTGTTGATGGTGACCCTGGTGAAGGAACATGGCCTGCAGTATCTGCTGGCGGCCACCCTTCTCACCGGCGTGTTTCAGATTCTGGCCGGGTTCTTGAAACTGGGCAGCCTGATGCGCTTTGTGTCCCGTTCGGTGGTGACCGGGTTTGTCAATGCTCTTGCCATTCTCATCTTTATGGCCCAACTGCCGGAGTTGACCGATGTCACCTGGCATGTCTACGCCATGACCGCCACCGGCCTGGGTATAATCTATCTGTTTCCACTGCTGCCGGTGGTGGGCAAAGCCATTCCTTCTCCGCTGGTGTGCATCATTGCCATGACCCTGGCGGCCATGCTGTTGAATTTGGACATTCGCACCGTGGGCGATATGGGGCAGCTGCCTGATACGTTGCCGATTTTCCTGTGGCCCGATGTACCGCTCAATCTGGAAACCCTGCGAATCATCCTGCCCTATGCCATTGGCCTGGCCATTGTGGGTTTGCTGGAATCCATGATGACCGCCACCATCGTGGATGACCTTACCGACACCAAAAGCGACAAGAACCGCGAATGCAAGGGGCAGGGTGTGGCCAACATCAGCGCCGGTTTGCTGGGGGGCATGGCCGGCTGCGCCATGATCGGGCAATCGGTTATCAATGTGAAGTCCGGCGGCCGCGGGCGGCTGTCCACCTTTGTTGCCGGGTTCTTTCTGCTGATTCTGGTGGTGTTTCTGGATGAGTGGCTGCGGCAGATTCCCATGGCGGCGCTGGTGGCGGTGATGATCATGGTTTCCATCGGTACGTTCTCCTGGGATTCCCTGATCAATCTGAAGAAGCACCCCTTATCCACCAATATTGTCATGGTCACCACCGTGGTGGTGGTGGTGGCCACCCACAATCTGGCCATCGGTGTGTTTGTTGGGGTGCTGCTGGCGGCCCTGTTCTTTGCCAACAAGATCGGCCGCTTTATGGTGGTCAAGAACGAGAAGCGGGAGGATGGCCACCGGCATTACAACGTGGTGGGGCAGGTGTTCTTTGCCTCGGCGGATCACTTTGCCGAGTCGTTTGATTTCAAAGAGGTGATCGATCGCGTCACCATCGACCTGCACCTGGCGCATTTCTGGGATATTACCTCGGTGGCGGCGCTGGACAAGGTGGTGATTCGCTTTCGCCGGGAAGGCACGGAGGTCAACATTGTCGGTATGAACGAGGCTACCCGCACGGTAGTGGATAAGTTCGGTGTTTATGACAAGCCGGAAGAAGTTGAAAAACTCATGGCTGGCCACTAACTTCACGGAGAAAAACAATGACAAAAGTGCACATTACCGCCTGTGTTGATGGCTCTGCGATTTCCACCGCCGTGTGTGATACCGCCGCCTGGGCCAGTCACGTGCTGGATGCCCCCCTGAGTTTGCTGCATGTGCTGGAAAAATCCAACACGCCGGCCCAGGAGGATCTTTCCGGCGCCATTGGCCTGGGTAGTCGCGAGCATCTTCTGGCGGAATTGACCGAGCTGGATGAAAAACGCAACAAGCTGGCCATCGAACACGGCAAGCACCTGTTGCAGGACGCCAAAAACAGGGCCATCGCGGCCGGGGCGGTCTCTGTTCAGGTGGAGCAGCGCCATGATGAGTTGCTGGAAGCGCTGCTGCATTTCGAAGCCGATACCCGCCTGTTTGTGATTGGCCGCCTGGGTGGGGGCCATGATCTGCAGAAGCAGACCATTGGCTCCCATGTGGAAAGTGTGGTGCGCGCGGTGCAGACGCCGATCCTCATGGCCACGGGCAAGTTTTCCAAACCGGGAAACTATATGCTGGCCTATGATGGCAGCGAAACCGCCGACCGGGCCATGGACCGCATTGCCAACAGCCCGCTGTTGTCCGGTTTACCGGGCCATGTGGTGATGGTGGGAAATGAGTGCCAGCAGAATCGCCAACGGCTGCAGCGTGCCTGCGATCTGCTGGCCTCCCATGGCCATCAGGTGCAGTCCCATTTGCTGCAGGGCAACGTTATTGAGTGCCTCACGGATTTTCAGAACCGGTTTAACATTGAACTGAAAGTGATGGGGGCCTACGGCCATTCCAGAATCCGGGAGTTTATCCTGGGCAGCAATACCACTCGCATGCTGGCCAGCAGCACGGTTCCGGTATTGATTCTGCGCTAGGGGCCGCCCACCGCTTACGATTCGGATGCACCCTGGCGCCCCGGCAGGCTTGCGGTCATGGTGAAATTCAGCACCATGTCGGCGCAGGCCGCGGGGATTTCCACCATCGGAATATGCCCCACCTGATCCAGCAGTTTAATCTCAATGGTGGGGTTCAGCTGTTGATACAGGGCTGCGTTTTCCGGGGCAATAATCCGGTCTTCTTTGCCCCACACCACCAGCGTGGGCACCCTGATCTGCTCGACGGCCGCCTTGATGTTGGCTTCGGGGTCGGCGGTTAAATCCGCGAACACTTTATTCATGATCGGGCGTTTCGTAACGGCCCTGTCCACCATCACCTGATTGAACGGCCAATGGATGGTGATCTTCTCGGCAACGGCGTATTCGAACAGAAAATCCAGATCCTCCACGGTATTCACCAGCAGTGGGTTTTCACCGTTGGCCACCCGCTGCTGGTAATCGCTGGGATGCTCAATGATGCCCGCCGGGTTCAACAGAATCGCCGACAGCAGCTTGTCCGGATGGGTGCCTGCATAGAGGCCGGTAATACCGCCACCCATGGAATTACCGACCAGGTGAAACTGCTCCAGGTTCAGCGCCTTGGCAAACTGACTGAAGCGTTCGGTTTGATGTTTCAGGTTGTAGTTCAGCTCAGGGTTGAAGCCGGATTCACCGTGGCCGGGCAGATCCGGTATGACCAAATGAAAATCCTGGGCAAGATGCTTGCTCATGGGCAGCCAGGTCTCTCTGGAGGCGCCAAATCCATGCACCAGTACCAGAGTGGGCTTTTGTCCGCGCAACCCGTTTTCCCAATAGGTCCAGGTGATATCGCCCAGCTGGACATGGTTGCTTTGCAGGCCGATGGCGGCGGCTTCCGACTGGATTCCGGCCTGGTACAGCTCATGACGGTAATGGCCCGCCAGCAGCGTGGTGATGAGGGTAATGGCAAGCAACGCCCCGACGGTGATGAGAAGGATTCGCTTCATGGTGATGAATTTCCTGGTGAAAAATGTTGTCTTATGTTGTCTTGTTGATGTCTGGAAAGGCTACTCTGTCACCGCATGGGCTTTTTGTACATGGCCGGAGCTGCCAACCTGAATCAGGATCGAAACTTGCAAAGCATTGACCGAATGCTTTTTCCGCTTGGCAATTCCCGCGTTTGTGTCGCTTTCCGGACACTGGCCTGGCTTGTGGGTGGCGCAATTCCCACCGGCTGTCGGGTAGGCAACATTCCTTGAAGATGCCGTTTTTATTACCCATCACAGACGCGAGCCTGTTCCATGACTGATCCATCCGATTCCATGCCTTCCCATCCTGTTCCGCCTGATTCCCGGTATGATAATCAACGTTGGCTACGGCTCTGGCGGGATCAGCAGCAAAGCAGTTTTCATCAGTTGGCAGTGAACCCGTTGTTATCGCGATTCTGGCAAAAACTGGGGTTAAAGCGCTCTCATCGGGTACTGGTACCATTGTGTGGCAAAAGCCTGGACATGCTGTGGTTGGCAGAGCAGGGCCATGAAGTGGTGGGTATTGAACTCAGCCCCATCGCCGTTGAAGCCTTTTTCAAGGAGCGGGATTTGCAAGCCAAGAAACAGCGCATCGGCAACTTTGTGCGCTGGCGGGCGAAAACCATCAGCATCTGGTGTGGTGATTTTTTCGCGTTGAGCAGCAAACAGATTGGCCGTATCGATGCGGTGTTTGATCGGGCGGCGCTCACCGCGCTACCACCTGAATCACGCCACGCGTACGTCAGTAAACTGATGGATCTGACGGAACAGGGCGCGCCCATACTGTTGTTCACCATAGAGGATATTGAATCCGATGGCGGCCGGGAATCGCGCTCCGTTGACCGGGAGCTGGATGATCTGTGCCAGGGCAATTACTCGGTACAGCTGTTGCACAGTGAGGTCATTCCACAGGCTGAAGATCAGCACCGGCTGGTAAGCCATTCCAAAGTGTATCGTCTGCTGAGAAAAAGCTTTACATTGTGAACAGCCTTCTATACTGTGGCTGCAGCTAGAAAGAAAGACTTTTATTTATACGCTTCATCTCGTCGTTTTATTCGTAATACCTCGTCCTGTAGTTTCTAAATTCCAGCACTTATTCCCGCTATTCAAGCCTCTTGAAGGCACAACTATATTTAAATTTCAGGATACTATTATGTCTAATACCGTAAATGGCACAGTGAAGTGGTTCAACGAAGCAAAAGGTTTCGGTTTTATTGAGCGTGAATCCGGCGCCGATGTGTTTGCCCACTTCAGCGCAATCGTCAGCTCAGGTTTTAAAACGCTGGTTGAAGGCCAACGGGTTGAGTTCTCTGTGACGCAGGGTCAGAAAGGCCCACAAGCCGAGAACATTGTCGCAATCTGATACAGCTTCAGTTTGAAAGAAAGGGTGAGCCTGACCGGGCTCGCCCTTTTTTTATGCTGGTGTGATGGCCCCCGTGGCATGCCCTTGGCTTGATTGAACGCGCGAAACTGGGTATTTTGCCGGTGCGATAGCGTTGTTGTTACAGCGCGCTGCCCCCGAAGCGGATCAAGCAAGATCCTGTGCTACCTGAGCCGACGGTTTAGTTTAAGTGATTGCAGATCACATGATGAAGACAGTATTTGAATACACCCGAGAAAATATACTGGTAATCCCCCAGGCGCTGTATGCCATGAAAGATGTCTCGGTTGTCATGCAGGGTGCAAACTCAGTGATGTTTCTGAAGCACCTTGAGCATGATCTGGTGGATGTTGAGTTCTACACGAATTACCCCTGTTTCGTGTATATCGAAAGTGGTTGCGAAGTATTGACCAACGCTCAGAATGAGGTGATAGAACTGCAGGCCGGTTCGGCGATTTTTCTTCCCCAGGGAGCAACGCTTCATTCCGATTACGTCAAACAAACCCAGTCACTTCGTGCCTGCCTGGTGTTTTTCGATCAGCAGGTCATTACTGAGTACTTAAGCAAAACAGGAATCCGCGGCGCAGCGAATACAAACAGTGGTGATTTCTACGTTATCCACGATCGGCAGGCGGATTTTCAGTCTTTCATGGCTTCACTAAAGACGGATATTACCGAGCCCGGATACTTCAACGTCAAACTACAGGAACTGTTGCATTTGATCGCCTGGAAAGGCGATGCGCAGCGTTTTCATGCATTGCTGTTGAGCAAGGGGGCCCAAACCCCAAAACGAAATCTCCGGCGCCTGTTGGAGGCCCACGATATTCTGCATTTGAGCGTTCGTGACCTGGCGCTACTGTCCGGCCGCAGTCTATCCAGTTTTCAGCGGGATTTTAAAGCAAGCTACCAGACGACTCCGCAGAAATGGCTGCAGGAAAAGCGCCTGGCTCACGCCCATCGGTTGCTGGATGGTGGTGACTGCTCGGTGACTGAAGCAGCTGCGGCGGTGGGGTACGAAAACATATCCCATTTTATTCGCGCATTCCGGCTAAAGTACGGGCAGACCCCTAAGCAGTTAAAAACGAAGCAGTTAAAAATGGCAAAGTGAACTGAAAACGGCATTTTTGACAGTCCTCAGGTAGTGGGTTCGAGAGTCTTTACATAAGCTTGGCCTACGTTAACCCTGTAGGAGAACCACATGAGTGTGCGAGTAACCCTGAACTGCCAGGTAAAATCAGACCAATTTGAAACGCTTTTACCCTTTCTTGAAGAAAATCTACCGAATGTTCGTGGCTTTAAAGGCAACCTGCGTGTGAGCGTGCTGTTCAACGACGCCACTAATGAGATGCTTCTGGACGAAGAGTGGTTGTCAGTGGAGTGCCACCAGCGGTATCTGAAGTTCATCGACGAAAATGGGGTATTGGGCGAGCTTGGCGCCTTGCTGGAGGCTGCACCCACGATTCAATATTTCAAGACAGTCGAGGTGTAATCCATGGGGGTGCCGGTATCGCTACAGGCGCCCCCCGTACCCGCTTAAATTGACATAAATTCGGTAAACGGGCCGGTAATTTCATAAGTAATTCCAAATCCATTTCCACCGCCGAAGACCGCGCAACCGCGCTGTGAACTGAAATACAGACGGCTGCCATCCGGGCTGAAGGCCGGGCCCGTAATTTCGGAACCGTCCTGGCCAACGATTTGCAACAATGGTGCAAGATTGCCATCGCCATCGATCACCACAATCTGCATATCACCACCGTCTTCTGCTACCAGCAACTCGCCCCCGGATGCCACGGTAATGTTATCCACCCCTGTGAGTATGGGATTATCCGAGGTGGCAGCATCGTATACCCGTTGCAGGTGATTCAGGTTGGTGTCCAGTTGCCACACCCGGTTGTCTCCCTTGGTGGTGAAGTAGACGCTACCGTCGTTGTACCAGATCCCTTCGCCACCGTTGAATGCGGTGCTTTCCGGAACCTGTTTGCGGGTAGGTGTCTGCAGCAGGCCCGGGGTGGGGTTGGGTACGTCAAGCCAGGTAATATAACCTTCGGTGTCACTGCCTGGTGCAAGCGCGGCGACCTGTAAGGTGCCGGATTCCAGGTTCAGGTCACCCTGGGCGTTCAGGCCATCGGGTACGTAACGGTACAGCCTTCCGTCCCCTTCGTCTTCGGTGAGGTACAGCAGGCCCAGGTTGGGATCAACGGCAACCGCCTCATGCTTGAAGTAGCCAAGGGCTGGGCGTGGTTGAGCGTTACGCTCACCGTATGGATCGCATTCATACACGCGGCCAAAATCGATCTCCTCGCAGGATAGCCAGGTATGCCATGGTGTTGCGCCGCCGGCGCAGTTGACATTGGTTCCGCCAAGAATACGGTAGGCGTCCACCACCGTACCCTCGGCGTCAAAGCGTATTGCCGAGGCACCGCCACCCAGCAGACCGATGGTTTCACTGTTGGATACATAGATCCAGCCACCATCGTCGGTGGCGAAGGTGGCACCACCATCGGCGTAGGTATGCCAGCGGTATTGAGTGCGCCGCCACCAGCGATCTTTTATCAGGCGTGCGCCGGCATGGGCAACGATGCGGGCGGAAAACCCGCTTGGCAAACGAATGCCCAAGTCGTTGGGGGCTTGCAGCTCACCCAGATGTGTCAGGGATTGGGCCTGCACCGGGCGTGACATATTAACCAGGCTGGTACCAATAACCAGGGCCGCAACGCCCGTGGAGCTGCGTATAAAGCGGCGGCGTTGTGCATCATGCTGGTGGGTCATATTAGTCTCCTGTGTCACTAAAACAAGGCGCGCTGTTGTGTGTAGCCGCTGTGGTCGTCGCTGACTGCAACGTTCTTTTTGTGATGCTTTTGAACTATAGGATAGGTGATGGATGCAACAGGTGTGTGGCGGAATGGTTAATGATTTGTGAATTCTGTGGAGCGGATGTTGTGGGGTGCTTTGGATGCGACCTTACGCCGCCGGAGACTCTTTGCTGGCCGGCGAAAACGTTTTGATGAAAATGTCCTCCATGTATGCACCATTGAAAAAGCAGTATTTTTGCAGGGCCTCCACCATCGTTGGTGCTCCGCACAGGTAGACCAGAAAGCGTCGCAGTTTGGGGTGTCGCCGGGGTATCAGATCCACCAGGTCTCCTTGTAACAGGTTGGGCAGATTGTTTTGATTGCGGTGTACCACCGGGTAATAGTGGAAATCGCGATGGTGTTCGGCCAGTGCGTTCAGTTCATCACACAGGTACAACTGGTGGGGTTCGCCAGCGGCGGCATAAAGAAATATCTCGCCGTGGTGGCCATCGTTCAGTGCTTGTTTCAGGATGCCGGAAAGCGGTGCCAGACCGGTGCCCGTGCCCACCAGCAACAGCGGTTGCCCCGGCATGGCCGGGCTGTAATAAGTATCTCCGGTGGCGGGGCTGATCTGAATTTGCTCACCAATACCAAGCTGGTGTTCCAGCCAATGGCTGACCAGCCCGTTGGGGCGGCGTCGAACGTGCAGTTCCAGAAAACCTTCTTCCGGGGTGCTGGCGAGCGAGTAGGTTCTGCCACGGGTCGGGGTGCGCCATAGGATGATATGTTGGCCTGCGCGCCAGTCTATCTCCGCTTGCAATCGTACCCGCAGCACTCGCTGATTCAGAACCCGCTTGTCCACCAGGGTCGCGGCTGTGCGGGCATTGAGATTGCCTGCCAATGTAAATTGCAGATCCGCTTCCGGGTAGCACTGGCAGGTGAGAAAGTAGTTCAATCGGCGTTGGTGATCCGTCAGGCCCCGCTGTGCATCAGGTGGTACTGTGCCGGATAACGCTTGCGCCATGCAACCGTGGCATATACCTGAGCTGCAACTGGATGGCGCTTCCACGCCGGCCCTTTCCAGACCGTCCAACAGGTTTTCATGGGTGTTCAAAGTGATGTGTTGGCTTTCATAGAGGATGGTAGGCATCGGATTTCCTCTAACGAACGGTTAGAGGGTGGCAAGCAATTATTGCTCCAAACCGGCCTGCACTGGGGGATGGTTGCCGCTGCGGGGCGGGATATCACCGCCGTGGTGGTCAGGCTAACCCATTCCAAATGCGGATAACCAGTTGATATTCGGTTGTTATTATCGATCAGGAAGGGCGATGCGAGGCCATCTGCGCAATGGGGTTGTCACAACGCAGATGGTGTTGGTTGGCACACAATTAACTCAATGGCAGTGGGAAAGTCCCAGTCTGGTGCAGCACAATGTTATGCCCACGTTATTCCCACAACAATGTATTTTCATGTGATGTAGGAATGCTGACAGTGATCCGGGCACGCCCAGCTCAAAGCCACCGTGGCCTGTTGTGAAGGGCCACCAGATTATTGGGCTCGACCCAGTACCTGATCCCGTACGCTTTCGGCAACCGCGGCGGCTTCCTGGATTTTTTCCGCAGGTACTTCGAATTCCGTGAGGGTGGCTCCCAGGATTTCAATGATGGCATCCACATGGGAATCGTTCAGCCCGCGCTCCACCAAATGGGCATGGCCATCGCTCATTTTTTTTCCGGTGTAGTTGTTGGGCCCGCCAAAGGCAAATGCCAGAAACGCTTTTTGTTTTTTGGCTTGCCGTTCCATATCAGTTACATCAAAAAAACCGTTTACCCGCTCATCGGCAAGCACTTTTTTGTAGAACGAATCCACCACGGCATCCAAGGCTTTGGCGCCCCCCAGGTCGTCATATAAGCTCATGTTTCTCTCTCCAGTTTCTCTCTGTAATTTATCTCTTCAATTTGGTTCTTCAATTTATCTCTCTAATTGCAGTCCAGTGATACAAACATATAAGATGTATCACAAATGCATCTTATATGTTTGTATTCAAATTTCAACTCAAATATCATGGGCCGGTCATGTTCCGGATCCCTCCTTATGCAACTGAGCCTCTATACCGACTATGCCCTGCGGGTTTTACTTTTTCTTGGTGCCAACCAGGAAAGGCGAGTGTCCATGCAGGAAATATCCGACTGCTATGGCATCTCGCGGGAGCATTTGCGCAAAGTGGTTCATATGTTGGCGCAACACGAAATTATTGAGACCTATCGCGGCAAGAACGGTGGTTTTGTTTTGCGCAAAACACCGGCGGAAATCAATATTGGAAACCTGGTGGAGATCACCGAGAAGCGCAAGCCGCTGATCGACTGTGATGAACAGCCGTGCATTATTACGGCATCCTGTACGCTCAAGGGGGTGCTGGGAAAAGCAGAGCGGGCGTTCTATAACACCCTGAAGGAATATACGCTGAAGGATTTGCTGAAGAGCCGGTCCATGGAAACCCTGCTGCGGGTGAGCGCGGGGTAGTGCCGCCAACCCCAAGGCTGGCGGCACGACTGCGCAGGCTGGGTTATTTCAGTTCCGCCGATGACAGGTTCAACAGTCTGCGGGCTACGATCAACTGCTGAATTTGCTGGGTGCCTTCGAATATATCCAGGATCTTGGAATCCCGCGACCATTTCTCCAGCAGCTCGTCTTCGCTGTAACCCAAACCGGAGCACAGTTCCACGCATTTCAGCGTAATGGCATTACAGGCCCGGCCGGCCTTGGCTTTCGCCATGGAAGCTTCCATGGAGTTGGGTTTACCGTTGTCCGCCATCCAGGCCGCCTGCAGGGTCAGCAAGCGGGCTGCTTCCCAGTCGGCTTCCATGCGATAGATTTCCGCTTCGGCGGCACTGACGGAGTTGATGGGGGCTGAGTAATTCAGCTCAGTACAGTCTTTCATCAGCTCCTTGGTGCGATCCAGCGCGGCCTTGGCAACACCCACCGCCATGGCTGCCACTAAAGGCCGGGTGTTGTCGAAGGTTTGCATAACACCGCCGAAACCCTTTTTGGTATCGATCTCGGGGTTCCCCAGCAGGTTGCTTTTGTGCACACGGCAGTCGGAGAAGGAGATGGCGGCGGTATCGGAAGCCTTGATGCCCAGTTTGTGCTCCAGCCGGGTAACCTCCATACCGGGGGTGCCGCGTTCCACGGCAAAGGACTTGATGGCGGCGCGGCCGGCACTCTTATCAATCGTTGCCCACACCACAATGATGTCGGCGCGGGAGCCCGCGGTGACATAGATTTTTTCACCGTTCAACACATAGTGATCACCATCCAGCTTGGCGGTGGTACTGATGTTGGCAGAGTCCGAACCGGTTCCCGGTTCGGTGATCGCCATGGCAGCCCATTTGCCCTGAAAGCGTTTGGCCTGCTCTTCGTTGGCAACAGCACCGATGGCGGCATTACCCAGCCCCTGTCGGGGCAGGGTCAGCAGCAGCCCAACATCACCCCAACAGAAACCCTGGATGCCCACACAGGCTGCCATATTGGCCCCATTGCGCACGCCGTTGTTGTCCTCACTTTTCTGTTTGGATTGATCAGCGCCCACGCCGGCACCGCCTTCTCCATCGTTCATGCCGTCCAGCATGGAGGCCACCAGATCCAGTTCCTTGGGGTAGTCGTGTTCCGCCAGATCGTACTTGCGGGAAATCGGCCGCAGCATTTCCACGGACAGGTTGGTGGCCATGTCACCGAGGACTTTGAGTTTTTTTGGTAGTTCCAGATACATAATCAGTTCACCCTGTAATTGATTCGATTAAAGATGCAGTCCGCCGTCCATCACTGCGATGGCGCGCAGGTCGCGGTACCACAGTTCCACGGGGTGTTCTTTGGTGAATCCATGTCCGCCCAGTAGCTGGACACCATTGGTGCCGATTTCCATGGCCTTGTCTGCACAGATAACCCGTGCCAGGTAGGCTTCACGGGCGAAGGGCTTGCCGCGTTCGGCCAGGGCCACGGCTCTTTGGGTCATCAACCGCATGGCATTCATTTCGATACCAATGTTGGCGATCATAAAGGCGACGGCCTGACGGTGGCTGATGGGCTCGCCGAAGGCCACCCGTTCGTTACAGTAAGGGATAACGTAATCCAGCACGGCCTGTGCCGTACCCACTGCCAGCGCGCACCAGCCCAACCGCGCCATATTGATGAAGGCTTGGTAATCGAACTCGTCGCCACCCAGCAGGGCATCTTTGCTGACGCTGACCTGCTCCAGGCTGAGATCGCCCATGGCCGCCGCTTTTACACCCATATTGGGCTTCTTGGCGATGGTGACCCCCTGGCTTCCGCTTTCCACAATAAAGAGGCGCGGTTTGCCGTTTAAGCTGGCGGCCACCAGGAACAATTCCGCCTGATCGATCAGCGGCACCATGGTTTTTTCACCATTAAGCAGGTAGCCATCGGATTTTTCCAGGGCGACGGTGGTCAGTTCATTGGCATTGAACAAGGGGCGCTTTTCATTAATGGCAATGGCTGCCTGCAAGGTGTTTTCTTCCAGAAACGCCGGCAGGTACTTGGACTGCTGCGTTGCGGTACCCCACTGGGTGAGCGCGTTGGCGACCCCGATGCTCGACAGTATTGCGACCGCCAGCCCCATATCACCATAGGCCAGGTCTTCTGCGATCAACATACTGGTCACAGGAGAACGTTCGGTGGCCGCTCCCCCCAGATTTTCAGGAACGGCAAAGTAAGAAAGCCCAAGCTCGTTGGCCTGGGCCAGGATGTCCGCGCTCATGGCTTCATCGTCATTGCTTTTGGCCGCCGCGGGACGCAGGACTTCGGTGGCGAAGGCCCGCACGCTGTCCCGCATCATTTGCTGTTCGTCGCTGATGGTCAGGTCGAACTGGGTTTTTGGCTGGGCCGGGGCTTCCAGCCGCTCCGGCCGCAGCAGCTGGGTTGCACTTTTAAACTGGCGCGAGGCCACGCCCAATGCCTTGAATCCGGACTTGGTGCCTTGGTAGGTTAGTTTTTCGATGGTGGTGCGCAGCCCCATTCGTTCCACAAAGGAAGAACTGGCGATGCGACTCATGGTGGCCATGGCTAATCCGATTGGATCGCGACTCATTGGCGTCTCCTTGTTATGCACTGCAATGATTAGGTTGATTCTTATGTTTGTGGCTTGATGATGCTTATAACAGATTTGTAAAGCATTGGCATTGTAACGTCGGTAAGTCGGCAGATCAGTCAATCTGTAACCGGTTTTCGCCCGTCAGGCCTCCTATTATCCCGATGGCTGTCTGAACCGAGTGTAAAAATTGGCACGGGCCTGGCTGCTGGGGCCAGTGCAACGCCCAAGAGGCCTATTTTTGGCTGGATTTCATATTCAGAATGCCGGCGCCGATGATCAAAGCGCTGCCGATGAGGGTGGTTATGATCACCACTTCATCCCAGAACATCCAGCCGAACAGGGCGGCATAGAGGACCGCAGTGTAGGTGAACGGCCCCACCTGTCCGGGTTTGGCAACCTGGTAGGCTTTGGTCATCAGCAGTTGTCCCAGGGTGCCGGTCAGGCCGATGGCGGCAAGCCAGGGCAGGGTGGAGAGGCCGGGGCTGGTCCAGCCCCACAGGAGGGGGACGGCGGACACCAGGGTGGCCAGAATACCGAAGTAGAACACAATGCGGTGGCCGGGCTCGGTGTCCGCCATGTGGCGGATGGTGACCTTGGCCAGGCTGGCCAGAACAGCGGCGCCCACACCCACCAGTGCCACCGGCTGAAAGGTTTCAGCCCCCGGGCGCAGCACAAACACAACCCCCACAAAGCCAATGATGATGGCCCACATGGTGCGCAGATTGATTCTCTCGCCAAGCCAGAGCAACGCAATCAAAGGTAAAAAGAACGGCGAAGATAGTTTCACCAGGGCGGCCTCTGCCAGGGGCAAATGGGTGATGACATAAAAGTAGCCGTACATGGCGGCGACACCCACAACCGATCGCATCAAGTGCGCGCCAAAACGAGTGGTCTTGAGGCTGCGCAGGCCGTGATGGGAAATCAGCGGGAGCAGAAAAAGCAGGCCAAACAGATTGCGGGTGAACACCAGCATTTCATGGGAGACATCCTGCGACAGGTACTTGATCAACGCCGCCATAATGGACAGCATCAGTTCGCCGGACAGCAGCAAAATCGCGCCCTGACGTAAATCGTTGGACATACTCTGGCTCACTGGGAAATAGGCCAGTATATAAAGCGTGCAATTGGATGTCAGGTGGTCAGCTGAATTTTTCCACCCGATAGCGCTGGACGCGGATGCGGTCACTCCAATAGTCGGCAGGTAATCCCGCTTTCAGTTTCAAGTGGGTGATGAATTGTTCCGGGGTTGGTAACTGCTCCCAGACCTGGGGCAGAAACGTGGCGCGACGTTGCCCTTCCTGCAGGATCAATCCATCCTGCTGTGGGACCAGTTGTTGCAGCAAATCCTGCTCACCGCTGAAGGTTACCTCAACCGGCGCTGAGAGCACCGATATCTGTAAGGTCAGATTCGATAGCTCCGCGGCTTGTAGCGGGGGGAACCGTGGATCCTTGAAGGCGGCAGAAAACGCATTATGGGCCACATCACTGGCCAAAGACCGGTAAGCCTCCAGCGAGCCAATACAGCCCCGCAGGTCCGACCCCTGTTCCAGGGTTACAAAGCTGGCACCCGGTGCCGTAAGCGGCGCCGGCAGGCTGTCAGCCTCAACGTTAAGCGGGGTGTTGGTCTGCAATCCGGATTGGATAGAGCGCCAGGCGATATCCAGCAGTATGCGCTGGTGTTCTGCCGACAGGCTCATGATGCTTCCCAGAATGCCCAGGCACCATACCCCACCACCCGGTCATGATCTCCGGTGGTATCGCCGGAGTTACACATATCCAGTGTCTTGACGCGCATGTGTCGGCGGCGGGCCACGTTGAGTAATCCCTTCACCGGGTTGCGGCCACAGGCCTGGTCATCGTCGATGTGAGCGGGGTTCATGGATTCGATGGCATCGCAGGTTTTGGCGTCCATTTGCTGCGCGGTGGCGTAATCATGAAAGTGACTGAGGTCGGAACTGATCACAAACAGGGTTTCCTCGCCACCCCACAAACGCTCGATGACTTCGGCTACGGACTCGGTGTCTGCTTCCCCGACCACCAAAGGGACCAGTTTGAAACTGCGCAGTATTTTTTGCAAAAACGGCAGCTGCACCTCCAGGCTGTGTTCGTGTTCATGGGCCTGATCCAGCAGCCCCACTTGCGGTAATTCGGACACTATCGCCAAAGCGGAATGATCGATTGGAATATCCCCCAGGGGGGTTCGATAAAAATCGGAACCGCAGAACGCGATGCCATGAAAACCCACCCGGTGTGACGGGCCCAATAACACCACCCGATTGATTTGGTCTGCAGATAACGCCAACTCATGGTAAGCGCGGGCCGCCGTGGCGCCGGAATAAAGGTATCCGGCGTGGGGAACAATCAAGGCCTTGGGAGACCTTAAATCTTGACCTAAATCATTCTTGTTTGCAGATACGCCTGACAAATATTTCTCAACCGCTGCGTCCAGTATCTGCGGTTGGTCCGGATAAAACAGGCCGGCTACGGCTGGTTCCCTGATGGTTCTCATATTCACCGCCTTCTATTTGTTCAGGCAAAGAGCTTCTTGGCTTATAATGGAGGCAATTTACTTTATTTCAATACCGTATCCGGTTTGGACTGACGGTTTTGATGGGAGCCAAACGCAAACGCGTTATACAAAATTGTTATGAGCGGAGTGTATTCTACAAGCCATTCTGAAAGGCGCATGTTGCAGTTGGCAGCCAGTGCGTCGGTTTTTACCGCCATTCTTTTACTGGTGGTGAAAGCTTACGCCTGGTGGTTATCCGGCTCGGTCAGTGTGCTGGCCTCGCTGGCGGATTCAATGATTGATGCGCTGGCCTCCTGCGTTAACTTTATCGCCGTGCGTTATGCCCTGCAGCCTGCAGATGAAGAGCACCGGTTTGGCCACGGCAAGGCGGAATCGCTGGCCGGATTGGGGCAATCCCTGCTGATCATGAGTTCGGCCATCTACCTGTTTGTTCAGGCGTTGGAGCGGATCATCAATCCACAGCCGCTGGAGCAGGTAGACGTGGCAGTGGGTGTCATGGGATTTTCCATCATTGCAACGCTAATGCTGGTGTTATACCAGCGCTGGGTGATAAGCAAAACCCATTCAGTGGCCATCAAGGCGGATTCGCTGCATTACGTTTCTGACCTGTTGACCAATATAGGGATTGTGGTGGCGCTGGTGCTGACCCAATTTGGTTGGCAACAGGTCGACCCACTGCTGGCCATTGCTATTGCGATTTATATTTTCTACACCGCCATTATGATCTGGACCGAATCCATTCAACATTTGTTGGATCGCGAGCTGCCCGAAGAGGAACAGAACAAAATCGAACGCATCGCCATGGACCATGTTGAGGTGCTTGGTGTTCATGAACTGCGTACACGACAATCCGGGCGCGTGAAGATAATTCAGCTGCATCTTGAACTGGATGGCAATATGCCGTTGTGGCAGGCTCACGATATTTGTGATGAAGTGGAAAAGGAAATCAAAGACGAGTTTCCCAGCGCCGACGTGTTGCTGCATCAGGATCCGTTTCGGGCAGACCCTGACACCAAACCCGTCCGCAAGTCGAAGCCGCTCAATCCGCTACGAGCTTCAAAATATCCAGCGCGCTGACCACGCCGACGATCCTTCCTTTATCCCGCACGAATACCCGATGAATGCCATTGGCAACCATATCCCGGGCAACCTGGTTCACCGGGGCCTGGGCATCCACATCGAACACGGCGGGGGTCATGATGTCGGTGACGGTGGTTGCTTCCATCAGCGCATCATTGTATTCGTCATCCAGATAACCCAGGCGGGAATCAAAATCCAGGCTGTCTGTGTAATAGCCGTGTCGTCCACGTTCATCCCTTTCATCCTGCTCCATACTGGTAAAGCGGGCGACGTCCGTTACGGAAACCACCCCTAACAACTGTTCATCGTCATCCAGCACGGGGGCACCTGTGATGCCATTGCTCACCAAAAAGTGGGCGAGTTCAGCCACTGTCCAGGATTCGTGGGCTGCCAGTAATGAAGTGCTCATCACGTCCTTGGCCAGTAATGTTTGCGGTAACAATGCTTGTCGGGAATCACTTGTATTGGCCATAAGCTTGTGTAACCTCTGTGTAGACTCTCTAGCATAATGCTATAGATTTTGGTGCACGGTGTTGATGTGTATCAATCACCATACTCCAAGCCGAAAAGGGTAGCAACGAGTAGCAACGAAAAGGGCAGCACTATGGAAGCCAAGGATATCGATCAGCCTGATCAGTTCCCACACCCAACCGCACACATTACTTGGCTTGAAACGCATATTTCAACCATCATCCTGACCGGTGACTGGGTGTATAAAATCAAGAAGCCCGTGGACTTTGGGTTTCTGGATTTTTCCACTCTGGAAAAACGTAAACATTACTGCGAGGAAGAGCTGCGTTTGAATCGTCGCACGGCGCCGGATCTTTACGTCTCAGTTGAACCCCTGTGTTCAGACCAGGGCCGGCTTAACTTTGTTGGCCAGGGGAAGGTTGTGGACTATGCGGTGAAAATGCGCCAGTTTGATCCGGATGCATTGCTGTTGAACCGCATGGAATCGCTGCTTTCTGATTGGCCATTCCTGCAGAATCTGGGCTACGAGCTAGCCGGGTTTCATGAGCAAGCCAAACAATGTGCAGCGGGGGAAGACTACGGCAGTGCCGCCAGCGTGTTATATCCGGTAGAAGAAAACTTTCGGCAGATTAAAGCCCGGCAGAGCCTGGTGGATAGCCAGCAGCGGCTGGAGCAAATCGAGCAGTGGAGTCGTCAACAGTGGCAGCGCCTGGAGCCGGTGTTCGAGGCGCGTAAAAAGCAGGGCAGGGTGAAGGAGTGTCATGGGGATTTGCACCTGCAGAACATTGCGCTGATAAACGCTGAGGCCGTCATGTTTGACTGCATTGAATTCAATGAACGCTTTCGTTGGATTGATGTTGCCAATGATCTGGCATTTTTGTTGATGGATCTGGAAATTCACAACTATCAACAACAGGCCAATGCGGTGCTGAACAGCTATTTGGAATACAGTGGTGATTATCAACTGTTGGCGGTGCTGGATTTTTACCGGGTCTATCGGGCAATGGTTCGTGCCAAGGTGGCGGTGCTGAAGCTTGAACAAACCAAGCAAGAAGAGCAGGACAGCTTAAAGCGAGAGATACAGCAGTATTTTGACTATGCTCAGTCTGTAATCCATGGGAACAAACCCTGTTTGGTGCTCACCTGTGGTGTCTCCGGCAGTGGAAAAAGTACGTTGGCCCGGCAATTGGCCGGCCGACTCCAAGCCATACAACTGCGCTCCGATGTCGTCAGAAAACAACTGGCTGGGTTAAAACCGCTTGAGAGCAGCACAGGGATAGATCCTCATAACCCCAATGCCCTCTATTCATCGGAATATACCCATAAGACCTTCGACCGGCTGAAGGTGTTGGCAGAACAGGCGATCAGGTTGGGCTATGCTGTTATCGTGGATGCGACCTTTATTACCCGTAATAGCCGACTTGTTTTTCAGCAGTTGGCCGCTGACCATGCACTCCCCTATTTTATCGTGCACATGGATGTACCCCATGCGACCTTGAAGCAAAGAATTCAAGCACGGCAGAGTCGGAACAACGATGCATCTGAAGCCGGCGTAGATATCATGGAAAAGCAACTAAAACAATTCGAGCCATTTGAGGCGGATGAATCCGGCGTGGTTTTAAGTGTCTCGGCGAATGTGGATGACCCTATCATTGAACAGATAACCCACACCGTTCGCGCTGCACTGGAATAAGGCCCCGACGTTCAGTGATGACTACTCTGCACCTTGGGGCGATTCATCGTTTACCTTGTATATTATGTAAGGCTGACCCATGAATGAGTTGTGTGCGCGATACACTTCGGTGACCGAAAGCGACTTGTCAGCAAGGTGCATGTCGAGAGTGGGTTTAATATCCGCAATATAATCGATCTTTTTATTCAGAATGTACTGGTCTATGCGGTTTTCTGCGATGTAGGGTAAGAGCTCGAAATTGTTTATGAGCCCATCCAGGTTTATCACAGGTTGTTTGCTGTAGTAACCAATTACCCCGGCATTCCAGGAGCCGACGATGGCGGATTCAGGAACGTTCTGATTCAGCCACAGTGCCGCGTTATAAGCTGCATCATTCCAGGACAAGCGCCAATCGTAATTTTTGGAAGGCACTGTCCAATAGTAATTGAGAGAATGCAACAGGCTTACAGCGAGCGCTATCAGCCATACACACACCAATACCGCTTTGCGAAGCTGAACGTTCAGAAGCTGTTGGCCACAATAGCTGAGTGCTGATGCCAGGAACACGCTGGTGATGGCGACGATAATGATCTCATTCTCCACCCACCACCAGCGCACCATGGCGTAACCGATCTGATTGGGGTAGATCATAATGCTGGCTACGGCGTCGCAGAGGCCAAAAATCAATACGTAATTGAAACCCCAAAGTGCTTTGAGATCCCGTGCCAAATGCCTGGACCACTCTTTCGGATGGCCAAACAGAGCCGGGCCCAGCAGGCAGGCGACAAACACCATGGCGAGCACCGCCAAGGTGGGTGAACCACCCAGGCCAACGATGTTTCTTGCTCCGATTGGCCAGAGAGCATCACTCATCCGTGCAGTCACAAACCATTCCAATGCGTGCAGATGATGCCAGTATACGTTCTTGAGAAAATCGATTGACCACACGCTCTGCACGTTCCAGCAGCTGCTGGACCGTCACCGCTTTGACGGCACCGCTGATGGGGCCGATGTGTCCGCTGGTTAAATAATTCCAGATACCATAGGGTATGATCAGTGCACTGCTGGTGATTCCCGCCACCAGTACCAGCTTAAGCCGGTGCGTAAACCCTGGTTGATGGCCCAACACCAGGTAGTGAGATAGCAGTATTGCGATTAAAAGGCCCGCATTGAGCCGGGAAAGTGCCGTTAAGGCCAGCAATATTCCCAGTGTAATGGCGCTTTTGGTAGTGGGGCGATTTTGGAAGGACAAGTGGTAATAAGCGATGGTGCTAACCAGCGTAAAGGCATACAGGCTGGATTCCATTCCCCATAAACGTGACCAGACAATGCCCAGGGGAAACACAAAGGCCCCCACCGTAATGATGCCCGCAAGCAGGCTTATTTTCCGCTGGAACAAGTGCAACAGGATTGACAGAGAGCCCAAATGCAAACACGTCGTCAGGGCCACAAACAGCCGCGCAAAGGTGTCGGGCTCGCGTATTCCAACCCAGTAACCGAGCTTGGCAACCGCTGTCAATATCATTGCCCATAATGGTTGCACACCGTTAGTGCTGTTGATGCCATCGTAAGTCCAGTGACCGAACAGGTGGTAATTGATGGCGACATTAAAGTAGTAGAACGCATCGTCACCCCGGTGAATGAAATTCTCAATAGGGATAAACGTCTGTATAAGCAGCAGCGGTACCGCTAACAGCAGCAGAAGCTGCGGGTTTAACCGTATATCTCGAAAAGCAGCGAATGGTTGTGCCAAAGTGTGACCCCGCGGCAGTTTGATTTGTGTCTGGTATTAAAGATGAAGAAATAATAATCTACTCCTTAGTTATTTAAAAGACACGATGGAATCGTCATTGCATGCAGAAGCGTGATAGTTGGATTGATTGCCTTAAGGCGTTTGGGATGATTTTGGTATTTCATGGCCATGTCATCGAGATTGCATTCGGCGATCAGCGATCCGGGGCCCTGTACCATCAGTTCCAGTACATATATTCCTTTCATATACCCTTGTTTTTCTTTCTATCAGGCTATGTGGCGAAAGCCCCATCGGGTACCTTTAGCCGGTTTATCCGCGGTAAATTTTTTACTCTGGTGGTTCCTGCCAGCTTTTTTGTGCTTTTGATGACCGGATTGCAGTTCGTGTACGATCTTCTCACCAATAGCGGCGCCCAGATGGTGCACTATATGCAGATGCTGCTCAGCCCGCTGGGGGGATTTCCCAAAACGGCATGGCCTGCCTGGTTCCTGTTTTGCCTGTTTTCAGCCCATGTGCTTTTCTGGATAACCTACCCACTCTACGCGCGCATGAAGTGGGTGTTTTTACCGGCGTTGTTTATTGTGGGTGCTGCTTCGATTGTAAAGATCGATTTGGTTTCTGAGATATTACACATTCAGAACAATTTTTGGTTTATCAATAATGCCCCCATGGCGTGCTTTTTTCTGTATTTGGGGCATACCCTAAAAACCTATCAAGTGCATCCCTCTGCAATGCCCACCTTGGCGAAAGTTGTACTGGCTGTGGCTCTATTACCCCTGGCCTATTGGCTGGCCCCGTTTAATAGCGGGCCGTTTCTGCGGGATAAAGAGGCGGTTATCCTGGCCATTGCGCAGATAGGCGATCCACTTTGGTTTTTGCTGAGTGCGGGGCTGGGGATTGCGAGCCTGGGTCTGTTTGTGGATCTGGTGAAAAAATCAGGCTGGATTGCCAGAATAGGGGAGCTCAGTTTGCCGCTGTTGTTCTTTGCCAGTGTCTTTTTTCACATTATTAACGTTCGCTTGATTGTTCTGTTTTACAGTTATGTTCAGGCGTACCCGGTATTGGTCACTATAGGTATAACCCTGTTGAGTTTGGCAATTTCTATCCCCGTGGCGATAGTGATGCAAAAGCTTGCTCCCCAGCTGCTGGGTGCTCCCGCTGCTCGCGGGCCGATACTGCCGCCGTTGGTTAAAGGCTAATGCTGTTTACCAATTAAGCGAAACTTTTTGCGCACGGCAAAAGCACAGCCGTCTTTGCAGGAGGCGGGTATTGTTTTGGAAAATGCTATGGCAGAAAGTGCCAAGCCCAAGCCTTCACTATATGAGGCATGTATGAATACCCATGATCCCAATAAAAAGTATTGCCTATGTTTTGAGAAGAAGGCTCATAAGGTACTTAGCAATAAGGAAGAGCAATTTTTTAAAGCTGCAGGGAACCCTGCATAAACTGCCATTTGCAGTACACCTCTTTGATTTCTTCTTCGCTACAACCAACGTTGAGCGCTGCGTTTAAAAAGGGAAATTTGTACTGCACTTAGTAACCCTTCAAGAAAGCCAGAATCTTGTAAATATATACAGTAGACAGGGTCTGTACAAAGCAAGATCATAATTTGGATATACCGGAAATTCCGGTATTTGCTTTCGAGATATACCGAAGATTCCGTGATTTGCTCCTTGGATATCATGAAGGTGTCGGTTCACTAAGTTGTTAGGCGGCCAAAGGATTCGTGCATGAACCAAAGATTATTAAGTGGCGAACCGACCACATTCAAAAAGCTATATCCACAAGTTAAGTCTCTGAGGCTAACGGGTCAGGAACATGGTGATTTCCCTGAGATGTCCTTTATTACCTATAAATCAAGAGGACTGATCAACTGTAGTGAGTCATCTATTCCTGCTCTGTTACACTGTTCAAATCCACGATGCCAGCAGGGTGGTCATGATCTACAGTTTTTGATCGGTTCTGCGATCCGAAGCCGTGAAACTAGATTAACAGAGACTTTATATTGTAATGGACACGAGGGTACGCCAAAAGGCAGGAAGATTGGCGATTCTTGCGGGAATTATATCGAGCTAGAAATTGCGATTGAATATGTTCAGGAATAATGCGCCATACAAGGGCATACAGTGGAGCAACCTACGCTCTGCCATATTTATGGTGCGTTGCTACGCTCCTTTTTACCACCAATATGGCTCCACTGCGGTTGCCCACTGAAGCTGACGCTAGCTTTATATCCAGCCAATTGACAGGAGAAATGAAATGAAAATCACAGCAATCACGTCCGAAGATTTACCATTTCGTAATTCTACAAGTGCCGCATGTGCAGCTGCTCGTGTTGCGGATGTCAAAATGAAACTACCGGGAATTCCAGGTGATTTTAATGTCCAATTTGTTGGTACAGGAACAGCTACAATACCAATAGATACACAAAACGTTTTTAATTTAAATAATGAACAAAATAGCGTCGAAATGAAGTGGTACCAAAACAAGTTCATTGGTCATCACTGGTTGCTCGGAGATTTCTCAGTTGACTTATCAGAGGATAAAGAATCAATAGGAACAATTGATGTTGTATCTATAGAAGATTTCGGTGCAAACACTGTCAATACTAACGACTTTTACTTCGATTTCAAATTTAAGAGATTTCCATTTCTAAATATGAAAAATGAAACACCAATAAGAAATAGTGCTGTTATTGCAAGTGTTCCACCTATTGGGTCAATCTACAAGCTCGATAGCGCGAGCGAATTTGTAAAGTTTAAGATGGGAGAAAGCAGCCTTATGTCAACCGGTCCTGCTTCCACAAGAACGATAAAATTCAACCAATGTGATGTTACGGTGTTCCCAGAGCGAAATGTCGAACTAAAGTTGATGGATAAATTGGTCAGGCCGGATGGCGGCTACTCGGTGTCGGTAGAAATCACAAACATTACTAATGTTGAAGCTACTTTTGCTTACTTTTCCGTCATTCATTATGCAGGTATTACAGTGGATAATGACTACGGTTTCGCTCTGCTTAAATCTGGGCAATCCAAAATAATTACATATTCACTCTCATCTAGCGTGAATAACAGAACCATAGATATTCCATTTTTCGTAGCATTGTATAAACCAACAAAACTAAATGGTTCCCGATCACTAGATCTTAACTTTGAGTTCTAGAAAGTTAACTTACAAGGTGTTGAACGTGGACCCAGCTACGTTCCACCAGCATATGTTCGCTTCGTTCACTTTAACATATGCTGGCTCCACTCCGCTGAGCAAGTTAACATGGCGTTAACGATCCGTGTTACCCACAATTAGTAGACATCCTTTATAGTTAGACTAACCACTATGGAGGTGTCCGAGATGGCACGCAAGAAGACCCAAGCTTATACCGAAGAATTCCGCCGAGAAGCGGTAAACAGGGCCTCGAAAGAAGGCATTACTATTGCTCAGGTTGCCAAAGAGTTAGGAGTGAGTGCCCAGCAGATCTATAACTGGCGTCGTCAGTTCACCCGTCTTTCTGATAAGCAGTTCAATACGGTAGATGGTGTTGATTATTCCAAGCAGGAGAGCGAGGAGACGCGTAGGCTACGTCGGGAAAACAAGAAGCTCAAAGAGGAGCTGGAATTTTTAAAAAAGGCAGCGGCGTACTTCGCGAACGACCAAAAGTGAAGTACGCCTTAATCAGGGAGTACATCGATCAGTATCCTGTTGCGCTCATGTGCCGTGTTCTGAGGGTATCCAGGTCCGGCTATTATCGCTGGCTGGAACGCCCTGTTAGCGATCAGGCACAGCGACGATTGGAGATGGAGGCGCTAATCAAAGACACCTACGAGTCCTTTGAAGCAGTTTACGGAGCGCCAAGATTGGCGAAAGAGTTGACGGAGCTTGGTCATCCCTGTTCCGTCAACTATGTCGCTCAGATCATGTTTGAGCAGGGTATAAGGGCCTTGAATGGAAAGGGATTCAAGTATCCTAGACATAGCCTGACGATGCATAATGTTTCGGACAACCTGCTGTGGCGCGACTTCTCTGCCTGCCAGCCAAACGAGAAATGGACGACCGATATCACCTATATCTGGGTCAAGGATCGTTGGTTGTATTTGGCGGTGGTGATGGATCTGTTCTCGC